>NZ_JAKETN010000003.1:0-313848 GCF_021491455.1 Corynebacterium argentoratense
GCAGGCTCGAGCACCTGCGCGGGATCGCCCTGGGCTTCAGGAATCTCAACCACTACATCTTGCGGTGCTTGATCCACTCCGGACAGCTGCAGGGGAAGATCAACGCACTCTAAAAACGGAAGAGCCAGTTTAATCAAAAGCAGGGCAGTCGGTGGTCCAGTTCTTCTGCTGTAGTGCGGTGTCGAGTTCCCTGAAGCGCTTCGCTGCCTGGTCTGCCCGTGAGCGCAAGTCAGCTACTGGGTAGGCGGCAACAAATTTGATCTCGTTGCGACTGTAGCGGTCTGTGCGTGCAGCTGCCTCGTCGGCTAGATAGTTGAAAAACTTCTGCTCGCGGGCCGCTTGGTCGCGTAATGCGATCGCGTCTGCGATGGATAGGTTTTCGTCAAAAGCGGTCGTGGAGTTCACGCGATTAATCATGACCACCAAGCGCGCTAGGCGGTCGCTTAATGCTGCGAACTCTTGGAGCAGCGCTGCCGGATCTTCGTCGGGGACGTCGCCTTCCTGAATGCGGACGACGGCGGCGCAACGCTTCTGCAATTGCTGCAAACGGTTTTGAATGTCTGCGCGTTCGGTGAGTGCTTCAGCCAGTTTCATGCTTGCCTCCTGCAGCGTGGAAAAGAAAAGCCAGTGCCTAACAGTATAAAAAAACTGCCTGCGCACTGGCTCGGTTTGTTAGTGATTCACGTACAAAGGTGGCGGTGCGGTAGGGGCGCGGGTGTGCACGTTTTTCATGTGGTCCGGGAATGCGAAAAGGCCAACAACCTGCAAACAGTAAATTTGCTGGTCGTTGACCTAATCTAGATGGTCGGGATAACAGGATTTGAACCTGCGACCTCTTCGTCCCGAACGAAGCGCGCTACCAAGCTGCGCCATATCCCGATAAGCGTTAATCCAGGACTCGGGAAAAAGGGGCGCCCTGGCCGCTACCTCGGAATATCTTAATGCACGGTCTTAACCTGCGCAAAGTGCCAGCTTAAGCCCCGCTCACACGCGGAGTTTCCGTCAACAAAATGCGGGTGGCCGACGGTTTACTCATAATCCGCTGCGGAACAAACTTCGATGTCCCCAGACCATTACTGACGTGCATCCACAAAGCCCCAAAGCGGTGCATGCCAGACACTCGAGCCGCATCAATCCCGCAATTTGTCACCAGAGCATGCCCCGTGGGCTGCGCGGCAGATAGGCTGCCGGCAACACCGGAACCCCAACGATTGGGGATCTCCTCCGGGACAGACGCGTGGGCCAACACATCACTCACCCGAGAATCACTTGAAAAACGAGAGTTCCCCGGCCAGGGAACGCGGACGCGAGGCAAACACAACTGGCCACCATGCGTATGCCCAGACAGTGTCAGCTGGTAGCCGTCGGCCTCGAAACGCTCCAACACCCTCGGCTCCGGACTGTGCGTCAAGCCAATAGAGATATCCGCCTGGGCATTAGGGGCCCCAGCGATGCTCCCATAGTCGTCGTAATTATGGTGCGGATCGTCAACACCCGCAGCAGCCACACGCAAACCGTTGGCGCTGAACTCATGGCGCTGATGGGTGCAATCCCTCCAACCGCGCTCCACAAACGCAGCGCGCATCCCCTTCCACGGCAACTCCACCCCACGAGCTTTGCGCTTCTTACCCAGTAGATAATTTGCCGGATTAACCGGCGAAGGGCCGAAATAGTCATTCGTGCCAAACACGAACAACCCAGGAGTGTTTAGCAGCGGATCAAGAGCCCGCAATACCTCCGGGACCGCATGGGCGTCACTCAAATTATCCCCAGTGTTCACCACCAAATCGGGCTCGCACTCAGCCAAAGACTGCACCCACTGCTGCTTGGCGCGCTGCCCCGGGATCATGTGCAGATCCGACAGATGCAACACGGTAAAAAACCCTTCATCCTCCCGACCAGCACGAGCTAACGTACCAGGCTGTAACACCGGAAGCTCAACAGTGTGCAGGGTGAAACGCCGCAGCTCCGCCAAACCATGGCCAATCACCGCAGCGCCAGCCCCCACCCCCAAACCAGCACTGACCCCGAGCACGCTCAACGCGTGGTTCAATCCACTTTTTCCAGTATCCACGCCACAAGCCTACTAGCGAGCACTCGACCCGAGCACCCGCAATCAGCTAATTCGCGCCCAAAGAACGCAATAGATCATCAATCGCAGCGCCAAGATCGTCCGCGACGTCATTACCCACCTGCACCTCAGGCTGCGCAGGAGACGGCGGTGCAGATGGACGCGAGGACCCATCCGACAACTCAAGCGTCAACGTATCCCCCTGCATCACGGCCTCCCCGGTGCGGATACCAACAACACGCCCACGAGGCATGCCATCACCCGGGACAAACGTGATCGAGACCTTGTAGCCAGCCTTCTCCAAACGCTTGCGGGCATCACCCTCACTCAAACCCCGAACCGACGGCAAATCAGACACACCCAAGCCGCGCCCAAACTTCGGATCCATAGCAGGCAACACCCCATCCGCCGCGCCCGGAATACCACGGGCAGCAACAAACCAAGTCCGAGCAGGCTCCATGCCACCATACAAATCACCATCAGGGCACTGGCGCAACGGCGACGTGCACAACGGAGTAGGCGTCACGCCATCGTTATACACATACGGCACAGCAGCCAGACGGGAATTAAAGCCCATAAACGCCGCCGAAAAATGGCTCTCAGTAGTGCCAGTTTTTGCCGAAGTCGGCGAACCCCACCCTGCAGCCTTAGCCGCATCTGCAGCAGTGCCATCCACGACATCCTCACTCAAAGCATTCGCCAAGGCGGCAGCAACATTTTCTGGAACAGCACGCTCGCAATCGGGAACATCAAAATTAACCGCCTGGCCATGGCGATCCAACACCTTGTTGATAGGGGAGGGCTCGCACCACATGCCACCACTGGCGATCGTCGCCGAAACATTCGCCAACTCCAGGGGGTTAACCGCCGTCGGGCCCAACGTATACGAACCCAAGTTGTGCGACTTCACATACTCCGCAATCGAAGACTCACCATCAAAACTGCCCGGTTCAACATAATCCCGAAGCCCCAAGTTGACTGACATATCCACCACATTCGACACCCCCAACTGCTCGATGAGCTTCACGAAAGTCGTATTCGGCGACTGCGCCAACGCCTGCTTCAACGTCATCTGAGGCTTGTAGACGCCAGAGTTTTCCACACAATAGGTATCCGGCGGGCAGTTTTTCGCCCCGCCATCACCCATGCCGCGCGCCTCGAAACGCGGGGGAACATCCACCATGGTGTCGACGCCCATGCCCTTTTCCAAAGCGACCGCAGCGGTAAACACCTTGAACACGGAACCTGCGCCCGCACCCACGCGAGTGAAAGGCTGAGGAAGGACCGTCTGGCCAGCATCCAAATCAAGACCGTAATCACGCGACGACGTCATCGCCACAACCTTGCGTGACTTCTCCCCGGGCTCCACCACATTCATAACCTCCGCAACCCCGGGGGTGGTGGGGGACACCTGCGAAGTCACCGCCTGTCGCGCGGCCACCTGGGTTGCGGGATCAAGAGTCGTATCGATGGTGTAAGCGCCCGTGGCGACCTCATCGAAATCAAGCCCCTTCTTGGACAAATAATCGAGCACATAATCGCAGAAGAACCCCCTATCGCCAGCAGCAATGCAACCATTCGGCAAGCCCTGCGGCTGTTCCAAAACACCTAGAGGTTCCTGCTTTATGGCCTGCGCCTGCTCGATCGTGATCGCTCCAGACTCCACCATGGTGTCCAATACAGTGGCCCGGCGCTCGGCCACACCCTCAGGGTTGGTGTAGGGATCAAGCAAAGAAGAAGACTGCACGATGCCTGCCAGCATCGCCGCCTGTGCCACCGACAATTCAGAAGCGTGGATACCGAAATACGTCCGGCTTGCAGCCTCGACACCGTAGGCGCCATTGCCGAAAGGCACAATGTTGAGATAGCGCGCGAGGATCTCGTCCTTATCTAAATGACGATCCAAATCTGAAGCCATCCGCATTTCTCGAAGCTTGCGGGGGATCGACTGCTCCACTGCAAGTTGCTGCTCTGCCTCATTTTCGGCGTCAACCAGCAGCAAATAGTTTTTGACGTATTGCTGATCAATTGTTGACGCCCCCTCGCTCACCGCACCCTTAATAATGTTGCGGCCCATGGCGCGAAGCGCACCCTTCCAGTCGACACCGTCGTGCTCGTAGAAGCGGCGATCCTCCACGCTGACAATCGCCTGTTTCATTGGTTCCGCGATCTGATTCGAGGGCACATCGAAGCGGCGTTGCTTGTAGATCCACGCAATCGGTTCCCCCGCGGCGTCATTAATTGTGGTGACTCCGGGGGAGGAACCCGCTGTGAGGTCGGTGAGGTTTGAATCCATTGTCTCCTCCGCTCGGCTGACGCCGGCGCCGCCGAGAACGGCAATGGGAGTGAGCGCCAGGGCAGTTGCAAGTCCCGCAGCGGCGATGGCGGCGGTGAGCTGGCCCAGGGATTTCAAGGAAGACACACCAAGACTCTACTGAACAACCGCCGTGAAAGTCGCTTGGCAACGACGCGTAGCGCCGAAAAACCCGCCGAAAATGTGCCGCGGTAGAGCATTCATGTGACTGGCTTCGACAATGATCTATTATGTGTGTAGACTCACAGCTGGAACGATCCCTATGACATATTAGGAGGGTGGCAGCATGACAACTCCGCTCTTACGCACACGGACGCGCAACCCCTACGGCACCATCGGCCAGAAAGCGTCCAGCACTAATCCCCACGGCGGGATCAACCCACACGCGCCCGAAAAGCGAGGCGACTGGGTTATGCGAGCAAAATGCCGCGATGTCGACCCAGACTCCCTCTTCGTCACGGGCGCGGAACAACGACAAGCAGCGGAAATCTGCAGCCTTTGCCCCGTGATGCTGCAATGCAGAGCCGACGCGCTAGACAACAAAGTTGAATTCGGAGTGTGGGGCGGACTCACCGAACGGCAGCGCCGAGCAATCCTGCGCAAGAACCCACACGTGACCAACTGGTACGAATACTTGTCCAACGGTGGCGAACTGATCGGCCTTTAGGCTAGATAAGACCAGTAAAAAACCGCCCGAGCGTGCCCCATGCCCACACTCAACCCCAATGGGTACAGTGTTGGGCATGGCTAAAAAGTTTGAATACGCAACAGTCCCACTGTTGACCCACGCAACCAAGCAAATCCTCGACACCTGGGGTGAAGACGGCTGGGAACTCGTCAGCGTTGTTCCCGGACCCAACCCGGAAAATGTCGTTGCCTACATGAAGCGCGAGGTCGAAGCATAAAATGACCACCAGCGAACGCCTCAAAGAACTCGGCATCACCCTTCCCCAGGTAGCAGCGCCCGTAGCCGCCTACGTGCCGGCAATCCGCACCGGAAACCAAGTGTGGACATCCGGCCAAATCCCCTTCGTCAACGGCGAACTCGCGGCAACCGGCAAAGTCGGTGCTGAAGTGTCCGCAGAAGACGCCTACAAATATGCGCGCACCGCAGCGCTCAACGCGCTGGCTGCGGTAGACGCGCTCGTCGGTATCGACAAGGTCACCCGTGTGCTCAAGATCGTCGGATTCGTAGCATCCGCAGAAGACTTCGGTGGCCAGCCCGCCGTCATCAACGGGGCCTCGGAACTCATGGGTGAAATCTTTGGCGACGCAGGCGCCCACGCGCGCTCGGCAGTTGGCGTTGCGGAACTTCCGCTCAATTCCCCAGTTGAAGTGGAAATTATCGTAGAAATTGCCCCCTAATGCGGGCAAAACTTCGCAAGTAGTGCCGTAAAGGGTGCCCATGCGAGCCGCAAGCCTACTAAGCTTGGGCACATGGAGCACCCAGCCTACAGTCAACTTCGGCCGGTCACCGCGTCCGCAGCAGTTGTTCTTTGCCCCAATCCCAGCTATGCGAGCCTAGAAGGCACCAACTCCTGGGTCATTCGCGCTGAAGGGGACCCCTGCAGCATCGTCATCGATCCAGGCCCTGAGGACGAAGGCCACCTCAACGTTCTCAACTCAAAGTCCGACAAAGCAGCACTGATCCTGCTGACACACCGTCACCATGACCACGCCGACGGCGCACTGCGCTTCAGGCAGCTCACCGGCGCCCCCATCCGCGGCGTCGATAAGTCCTGCTGCCGTGATGCCGAACCACTGGTTGATGGCGAGATCATCACCGTAGAGGGCGTCACGCCCCAGATTGAGGTCGTCGCAACGCCCGGACACACTGCAGATTGCGTGTGCTTCTACATTTGGAGCGGTGTTCCCCACGAGTCCACCCTCGAAGGCATCGTCACTGGCGACACCATCGCAGGCCGACACACAACCATGATCTCCGAAACCGACGGAGACCTCGGCCTATACCTCGAGACCTTGGCGCGTTTGGAAAAAGACGGACAGGGTGTTGCTCTCCTCCCCGGCCACGGCCCCGACCACCCCGACGTATCCGTCCTCGCGCGCAAATACATTGATCGTCGCGAACAGCGTCTCCAACAAGTTCGTGACGCCCGGGAACAACTCGGCCCAGATGCCACGCTCAAGCAGATTGTTGATGCCATCTACACCGACGTAGACCCCGTGCTACGCGATGCTGCAGAGCAATCCACGCGCGTGACCCTGCGTTACCTAGACAATAATCAATAAACAGTAAAGCGCTGGGACCGCCGAGTGAAAAACTCGTCGGCCCCAGCGCTTTAAGCACACGCGGATCTAACCGCAGGCTAGGACTCCTAGCGGGCGCGCTTAGCCAAATGCTCCGTATCGCTGATCAGAACGGACTTGCCCTCGAGGCGAATCCAGCCGCGGTGAGCAAACGTTGCCAGCGCCTTGTTCACGGTCTCACGAGAAGCGCCAACGAGCTGGGCAATTTCTTCTTGCGTGAGGTCGTGGTTAACACGCAAAGCCGAACCCTCTTGGCTGCCGAAACGGTTAGCTAGCTGCAGAAGGGTTTTTGCAACGCGGCCAGGAACATCGGTGAAAATGAGGTCAGCCAAGGAAGCGTTGGTGCGACGCAGGCGCCGGGCCAGAACGCGCAAGAGTTGCTCGGAGATTTCCGGGTGCTCACGGATCCAGCGGTGCAGCATGTCGGAGTTCATGGTTGCTGCCTGAACTTCAGTGACACACACGGCAGAGGAGGTGCGGGGGCCCGGGTCGAAGATGGACAGCTCGCCGAACATGTCGGACGGGCCCATAACGGTCAAGAGGTTTTCGCGGCCATCCGGGGCGTGGCGAGCAAGCTTCACCTTGCCAACGGTGATGATGTACAGGCGATCGCCCGGCTCGCCTTCTTCGAAAATGGTGGTGCCGCGCGGGTAGCGGACGGTTTCTAGGTCTTGGATGAGATTGTTGACGGCGACGGGGTCGACGCCCTGAAAAATGCCAGCTCGGGAAAGGATTTCCTGTACGGCTTCCATAAACACTCCTTGGCTTGCTGTGCCGCGATCGCCCCGGAGGTACCTTAGGCCATCGCTGTTAACGGGAATAAATCTAATTCACATACTACTATGTGCCAGATCACGATGGCTAGTGTGGAGTGGAATTTCTGAGTGGTACTGTCGTTTAGTTTTTGGGACGCTGATCTTAAATTGATGGTGTGTCCTGCCCAGAGGGCTCCGCACTAGCGGTGCAGAAATCCTCTACGCGTTCCATTTGCATTGTGAACACTGCGAGGACAATCGGCGTGAAAAGAAACAGGATTGCCATCATGAGGCATAGTTTAGCGCGCCGCAATGACCGCTCTCACACAAGGCCCGCGCAGCCCGTGTAGCAGCCGATGCCCCTGTGCATTGGCTGCCCATAGAAGCCTTTCATAGTGGGCTTTTACTATTGTTGTCACTATGTCTTTGGCCACTGAGTCACCGCTAGCCCTCAAACGTCGAGCCCGCCGGATTAATCGGGAGTTAGCCGAGCTCCACCCGGATGCTCGATGTGAGCTTAACTTCACCAACCCGCTGGAGCTACTGGTCGCGACGGTGCTGAGTGCCCAGTGCACCGACGCGCGCGTAAACAAGGTAACCCCGGCACTGTTTGAGCGCTTCACTGATGCTGAAGATTACGCAGAAGCAGACATTGAAGAGGTCGAACGCTATATCCGATCCACCGGTTTTTACCACAACAAAGCAAAAAACCTAGTTGGCTTGGGCCAAAAAATTGTTGAGGACTTCGGCGGAGAAGTACCTAGCGATATCGAAGATTTGGTCACGCTGCCCGGCGTTGGGCGCAAAACTGCGCATGTCATTCGCGGGCATATCTTTGGGCTGCCGGGTTTGCCTGTCGATACTCACTTTGGTCGGCTGTGTCGCAGGTTGGGCCTGACAAACCAAGAATCCCCACTCAAGGTTGAAAAGGAAATCGGTGCCCTGATCGAACCCGCCCAATGGACGGCTTTTTCTGATCGTTTGGTTTTCCACGGGCGTCGGGTGTGCTTTGCTCGCTCACCGCATTGTTGGGAATGTGGCATTGCGCGTTTGTGCCCATCCGCAACCGTCGCGGCGTCATCAACATCTGGTGCACGGAAAGCTGCCGCCCGAAAGTCAGGGACGAAGTGATGAATACTCCTCGTAAGTTCGCTATTGCTTCGGCAGTTGGCGCGTTAATCATTGCCGCGCTGATGGTGCTGATGCTGGTTGGTCTTTTCGGTTTCCCATCTTCAGATTCCAACGATGGTGCACAGTCACAAGGCGGGGTATCTCGGCAGGATTATGACGCCGCGGATGTTCCTGCGCGCCCGGATTGTCCCGTCGGCGACGTGGCCGGGGTGCAGCTGCCGTGTTTGGGTGGCCAGGTGCAGCCAGATTCGCAGGCACCTGCGGCGACTGTGGTGACGCTATGGGCGTGGTGGTGCCAGCCCTGTCGACAGGAACTGCCTGTGTTCGACGAGTTTGCAGCACGCCACCCGGACATGCGCGTGCTGGGTGTTCATGCGGATGCGGATGCGGCAGCGGGGGCGTCATTGCTCGATGAGTTGGGGGTTCAGCTGCCCAGCCTGCAGGATTCCAGCAATTCTTTCGCCGGCACATTGGGGTTGCCGGGGGTGGTGCCGATCATGGTTGTCGTGCGCCCCGATGGTTCCTTCGCGCCCGTTGCGAAGGTATTTGATTCGGTGGAGCAACTGGAGGCGGCGGTACAGGAGGCCATGCATGGGTCAGCGTAGCGACTTGCCTGATGTTCCCCAGTGGCTGTCACCATTGGCGGAGGCCACGCACTCGGGGCGTTTTTATGAGGCGATCTCGGCACGCTCCCGGTACACGACGCACCCGGTGAGCTCCGCGGTGTTGATGCTGTTTGCCGGCAACCACTTGGATGATGCGACGGTGTTGCTGACCCATAGGAATCCGTCGATGCGTGCGCATTCCGGCCAGGTCGCTTTCCCAGGCGGGCGGATTGATCCGGAAGACGAAACGGTTGTTGACGCCGCGTTGCGCGAGGCCCAGGAAGAAACTGGCATTGACCCCCGCGGCGTCGACGTTGTTGGTGTGCTTGATGGGGTGGCGGTGCGTTCGGCTGCGCAGGCGGTGGCCCCGGTGGTGGGTTTTTGGCGGCAGCGTTCCCCGTACGGCGTGGTCAGTCCTGCGGAGGCCGATGATGTGTTCGAGGCGCCCATAGCTGAGCTAGTTGCGCCGGAAAATCGTCTGCGGGTGGGGCATAAGCGCTGGCAGGGGCCTGCTTTTCGCCACCGTGGCTATGTGATTTGGGGGTTCACGGGTGGTCTTTTGGATGCGGCGCTGCGTAGTTCGGGTTGGTTGGAGCCGTTGCCGCCGGGCGAACCGGAGCCGTTGTTTGAGGTGCTGCGCGCCTCCCGCAATGGTGAGCGCACGGATTTAGACTGATACAACCTATGCTTAGTTCTGGCCAGTTTGCGTTAGTTGACGCCGCGATTGCCCTGCTGCTGTTGTATGCCGTGTTTAACGGTTGGCGGCAGGGTGCTGTGGCGTCGGTTTTGAGCACCGTGGGGTTGCTCGCTGGCTTGATTTGTGGGGTGGGTTTGGCGCCGGCTGTTATGTCGTTGACTGATGCGACGGCGATTCGTTTGTTGTTGGCGTGCGGCACGATCATCATGCTGGTCGGGTTGGGCAATCTGATTGGTGGGTTGGCTGGCGCGAGTTTGCGTGACAACATGCGGATGAAGCGCTCGTTGAAGATTGATTCGGCTGTGGGCTCTGTTTTTCAGGTGTGCGCGGTGTTGATTGTCACGTGGCTGGTGGCTATTCCGATTGCTGGTGCGTCGCTTGGCCGTTTGAGTACGGATGTTCGTCGTTCTGCTGTGTTGGGGGTTGTGGATCGTTATGCGCCGAAGTCGTGGGCGCAGTGGCCGACGCGTTTGTCTGCGATGTTGTCGGATACGGGTTTGCCGCCGCTGGTGTCTCCGTTTGAGTCGACCGAGTCGAAGGAGGTCGCTGCGCCGAAGGTGAAGGTTGATGACGTGGCGTTGGTTGAGCGTTTGCGCCCGTCGGTGATCCATGTGGTTGCGGATGCTGATCAGTGTCGTCGTCGGTTGTTGGGGTCGGGGTTTGTCAGTGGTCCTGATGAGGTGACAACGAATGCGCACGTCGTGGCGGGTAGTGCTGCGGTGCGTTTGGATACGGTGTTGGGGATGAAGGACGCGGAGGTTGTGTACTACAACCCGCAGGAAGATATTGCGGTGTTGCGTAGCCCCGGTTTGGGTTTGCCGCCGTTGGAGTGGGCTGCGCAGCCGGCGACAACGGGGGAGGACGCGATCGTGATGGGATTCCCCGAGTCGGGGCCGTTCGAGGCTGCACCTGCGCGTATCCGTGACCGTATTACAGTTAATGGTCCTGATATTTATGCGTCGACTCGTGTGGATCGTGAGGCCTACACTGTGCGCGGCACTATTCGTCAGGGCAATAGTGGCGGCCCGATGGTGGATCTTGAGGGCCATGTCCTTGGTGTGGTGTTTGGTGCTGCTACGGACGCTACGGATACCGGCTATGTCTTGACTGCCGCGGACGTGCGGGCTGCTGTCGGGGATATGTCGGCAGCTTCTTCACCAGTTGATACCGGTGCGTGCGTGGCTAAGTAGTTCTGGGGTAGTTCCGGGCCCGCAACGAGAAAAGGAAAAAAGCATTAAAAAGGCGGCTCGTACTCGGGGGGGTGTGAACGAGCCGCCAACCCGGCGGGGGGGTGCCGGGGCCGGCCACGCGCTCTGGATAAATCCAGGGGGGCCATGCACCAACTACAATACTGATAGTGCATAATGCTGTCAAGTATGCCACTGACCTGCTGTTTTGTTGGCATGGTGTGGTGGTTTTTATGCCTTGTATGGCGTTGTCCTAGTGCTGTCAGGGAGGACTGTTGTGGACTACACTGGGCAAGCGTGAAAGCAGGACCTTCGGATCAGCCACACCGGCAGACTTCCGCTACGCCCGCGCGGTCGATGCGGGGGCAGTCAGCCGGTAAAAAGGTTGCTGCATTTTTCGACCTAGACAAGACCATCATCGCTAAGTCCTCTGCCTTTGCTTACGGTCGCCAATTTTTGGACAACGGCCTTATTTCACCTGGTGTTGCAGCCCATTTGGCTGTGGCGCAGGCTGCTTACCGTCTGGTTGGTCATTCGAGCGAGCAAATGGACAGTACCCGGGACAATCTAGCGGCGATGGTGCGGGGCTGGGACGTCCAGCAAGTGTCGGATATCGCGGAGACAACCCTGCATGAGGTGGTGTCCCCCGCGATCTACATGGAGGCGCGCGAGCTGATTGCTTTGCACGAGGCTGCGGGGCACGACGTCATTATTGTTTCTGCGTCGGCTGCGCAGTTGGTCGCTCCGATCGCCCGCGAGCTGGGCATTCGCGATGCAGTGACGACAACCCTTGGGGTGCAGGACGGTCGTTTCACAGGAGAAGTCTTGTTCTATTGCAAGGGGGAGCGCAAGGCCCAGGCGATTCGTGACCTCGCCGCTAGCAGGGGCTACAACCTGGAGGCGAGTTTTGCCTATTCGGATTCGGCCACGGACATTCCCATGCTGGAGGTCGTGGGCAATGCGGTGGCCGTCAATCCCGACAGGGCACTGAAGCGCTACGCAAAAAAGCACGGCTGGACGATCCGTTCGTTTAAAAATCCTGTGCCATTGTTTACGGTCCCATCTCGCAGGCGCGTGGGTGCGTGGGCCGTGTGCTTGCTGGCAGCGGCCGTGGTTGGTGGGTGGCTGATGGGCGCGTCGGGGCCTGGCCGGGTGACGGCACCGGCTAGAACTGCTGAATTATGCCGGAGGCTTCCTCGGCGCCTACGGTCCACGATTGAAGGCTTGATTCCACCCATGTAATGACGCCGCGGGGGTCAGTGTTGAAATCTTTGATCTGCTGGCCAAGCTCGTCGCGGTGGCGCACCCAGTAGAGCTCGGGCACGAACAGGGCGTGCGGGTCCAGGCCAAAAGTGGTGGCTACTAGTCGCGATGCTAGCAGCCCGATGAGTGGACTGCGTGGGCCGAAGGCGTTGCTGTTGGTTATTTCGGCGTGGGCGATGGCAGCGAGCACGGGGGCATGGTTGGCGGGACTGTTGTGGCAGTGTGTGATCAGCGAGCTCAGCGCGTGGATGCGTTCCGTGGCATCAACGTGCGGTGTGCCCGTGCCGCCAAGTAAAGTATCGGCACTGAGCAGTACCTGCAGCGGTGCGCGTGAAAACGTTGTGGTGGTGCTGAGGATGTGGCTGGGGGTAAGCAGCGAGTAGGCGCTTAAACAGGCGTGCTGGGTTGCGGTCGTGGGGTAGAGGCGGTGGGCTGTGAGCGCGGACCGGCTTAAGGCTTCCGCGCTGATTTCTGCGCTGCGCCTGAGGATAATGGGGCGGCGTTGGGTAGCGGCCGTTTTGGTGAGTACCGCGTCGATGGGGGCATGCAGCTGAGGGTGGTCGCACAGGGAGCGCAATGGGCTGTGCGCGGCCTTGTGTGTTGGCTCGTTTGCTGGCTTGTTTAGCGGGGCAGGCACGAATCCAACCCTAGTGCCTAGCAACCCGCTTGGGTGGGCAGGCGGGCTTTTCGGGTGGGGTGGGTGGACTATCCGGGGCAATCACTGGCAATATGGTTAGAGTATGTGTCTGTAGGGACATGTGAAACGCACGAAAACGCAAGGAATACTTACTGTGAGCACTAAAGACGGGCTTTACACTGACGGCGCGCACGACTTCGCTCCGAAAGCTGACTCGATTCCGCTGGTTGATGTCGATACACGCCCCGCAGGCGAGGGTTCTATCGGCGATCTTATTAGCGATGCAACCACCCATATGTCGACTCTGTTCCGCAGTGAGATCGAGCTCGCCAAGGCCGAGCTCGCTGCCGAGGCGAAGAAGGGCGTAGTCGGTGGTGGCCTGTTTGGTGTGGCCGGTGCCATCGCTTTGTACAGCACCTTCTTTTTCTTCTTCTTTGTCGCCGCTTTGCTGAGCCTGTGGCTTCCGGTGTGGGCGGCCACCTTGATTGTGTTCTTGCTGATGCTCGCTGTTGCGGGTTCTTTGGCTTTGGTTGGCTTTAAGAAGGTCCGTGGGGTGAGTGCTCCGAAGGAAACCATCGAGTCCGTCAACGAACTGAAGAAGCTCGTGCCGGGTAAGGCGCAGAAGCAGCTGTCGGGTAACACTTCTTGGATGTACACCTAGTTTTTTCTTTCAATTGGTGCCGCGCGGCGTTGTGTTCGCGCGGCCTTGGTGTTTGTGGAGGTAGCGTGGTGGTTTCTAGTGCACTGTCTCCCCAGGTGTTGTCCTTGCAGGGGCCGTTTGAGCATGTGTTTGTGCATACCCGTGGTGTGCGGATTCATTGTGTCAGCGCTGGCCAGCAGTCTGATCCCTGTGTGTTGTTGATTCATGACGGCGGGGGCTGTTGGGCTGATTTTCGTCGGGTGCTGCAGCCTTTGGCTCGGGCTGGTTTTCATGCTGTGGCCGTTGATGTTCGGGGGGCTGGCATGTCGGATAAGCCCCCGTCGGAATATGGTTTGCGTTTTTTGGCGGGGGATATGTCGGGTGTGATTCGCCAAATGGGTCATGACGCCGCGATTGTCTGCGGTGCAGGTACGGGTGCTGCGGTCGCATGGGCCCTGGCTGTGGGCTATCCGCAGTGCGTGAAGGCGTTGGTGTCGGTGGCTGGGGGCTATCCGACTGATGTGCGTTCGGCTGCGTTGCGTAGCCCTGTTTTTGCTGTTGCTCCTGCGTTCAGGGCGGCGGCTATTGCTTTTCCTTCTGTGTTGAAGTGGTGGGCTAAGCGTAATCCGGTGGCGTGTTCGCGGTGGTGGTTGCGGGCTGCTACTGGTCCTGATTGTGATGTGTCGGCGTTGGCCTGCGGTGTCAGTGATGCACAGGTGCGGGAATGGGTGTTGCGTATTGACGCCGTGGATAACACGGTGGCTGCGTTGGCTCGCTATTTGCGTGTGTCGTGGGCGCCGGCCCCGTCTAAGTGGGCGAACGTTCGGGTGGGGGTTCCGGTGAGCATGGTGGTGCCGGACGAGCGTAGTGGGTTTTGGAGGCTTCTTGCCAGGAAGGCGACCGCTCGCTGTGCCGGTGGTGTCGGGGTGCGGGTGGTGAGTTTTCCGCAGTGTGGTCGAAGCCCGCACATGGAACAACCCGATAATTTTGTGCAGTTGATCGCCCAGGCGTTATCCACAGATTAAGTGCGAATTATCCGGATCTGACAAACGCCCTGCGATCCGTTCCTGGTGTTTTATGGTTTATCCACAGCGGTGAGGTTGGCGATCGACGGCTTCGTGCACGTGCGCCACAGTGGGGTGCATGAAACAACGTATGCCTTCGAGTACCCGCTCTGTCGGCGCATCGACAGTGGGGGATAACACTGCTCCCATCATCGTGTGGGTTGATGATCAAGCGCTGGCTGCCGAGGCAATGAACGCTGCAGCTGCTACAGGCAGGCAGGCGGTTCGCGTCGATGATCCGGAGCGCGCGAGGGCGCTGTGGCGTAGAGCCCATGCCGTCATTGTTGACGCGACAGCAGGGCACATCGTGCGTGGTCAAGGGTGGGAGCGTCATCCGCGCGTGATTCTGCTTGGTGCGGAGCACGGGGAGCCTGAGTGGAAGCTTGCTGCTTTACTGCACACAGAGGCGGTGTTCCGGGTGCCGGCGGAAACACCTGATCTGCTACGACTGTTGGGGCACAGCTCGGTCGACGTGCTTGGTAATCAGCGCAGCGAAGATACCCGCATCACCGTGGTCACGGGTGCAGGTGGTGGGGTCGGTGCAAGCACATTTGCTTGCGCACTGGGTGTGCGCTGTTCGGGCTTTGTTATCGACGCCGCCTACCCGCCGGGGCGCCTCGACCTCATCTGTGGGCTCGAAGAAGACCTCGGGATGCGGTGGGACGATTTAAGCGGCAACACGCAGGGACTTGATGCTGCAGAGCTTGCTGCCGCGGCTATCACCCACGATGGGTGGTCGCTGTTGACCGGCGAGCATCCTCCTGCGCAGAGGGTGTTTCGCGACGTCATTGATAGCGTTGAACACTACCCGGGGCATTGCATTATCGACATGCCGTGGCACGCGCCATGGCGAGATAATGTTCTGGCAGCTGCGGACGATGTTGTGGTGGTGGCGCCGGCAGAGCTGCGCTCCAGTTTGGTACTAAAACAGCAGGTAGAGGCGCTTAATGCTCTGTCCGTGGAGCATGTGGTGGTCGCGACCCATAGGGGATGGTCGGGGCTGAGCCGGGCGGACATAGAAAAAATTGCCGGAGCTGAGGTGATAGCGGAGTATCCGCATTCGCAGGCGCTGGCCAAACGCATCGAATTGGGTGGGGCACGTTCGTGGCCTCGACCCATGCTCCGAGCAGTGGAGGCAGTGCTATGAGCCCACGCACGCGCACCCCCCGAAGCACGCACCAAGCGGGGTCGCAAGAAGGACACAGGGTCAATGAGGAACTGGTTGACCGCATCGTTAGAAGGATTGCTCACGAGGTAGGTCTGAGTACTACCGGGGAGCTTGCGGCCGCTCGCCGCGCAGAAATCATCCGAGAAGAAGCCGGCGTGATCAGCGACCACGCCGTGTTGGAACTTCTGCGAACGTTGCGTCACGAATCTGAAGGCATTGGTGCACTGGAGCCACTCCTATCGATGCAAGGACTCACAGACATCGTGGTCAATGGGCCCGACGACGTGTGGTTCGACCGAGGCCAAGGCATGGAGAAAAGCCCACTGGTGTTTGAAGACGAAGCCCACGTGCGATCCTTGGCCACCCGCCTAGCCTTGGCATGCGGCAGACGACTAGACGACGCAGCCCCCTACTGCGATGGTCGCATCCTGCGGGATGACGGCAGCGCCATTCGCGTGCATGCTGTGCTGAGCCCACCGGCCGACGGCGGCACCTGCATCAGCCTGCGCGTACTTCGTTCAGCGCGCCTGGGTTTGGGCGACCTTTTGGATAAGGGCATGATGCCCGAGGGCGTTGCCGCACAGCTCGCCGATATTGTGCACAACCGCCAAGCCTTCCTGATCGTTGGTGGAACCGGCAGCGGAAAGACCACGCTGTTGGCAGCCATGCTCACAGCAGTCGCCCCCACCGAGCGCATCATCTGCATCGAAGACACCGCGGAACTCAGCCCCACGCACCCCCACGTTGTCACCATGGTGGCCCGCAACAACAATGCGGAAGGCACAGGGGAAATCACCCTGTCCGATTTGCTCAAACAAGCATTACGCATGAGGCCCGACAGGATTGTGGTGGGGGAAATCCGTGGGGCAGAAGTCGTCGATCTGCTGGCGGCGCTCAACACGGGGCACGAAGGGGGAGCCGGAACCCTCCACGCCAACAGCATCCACGAAATGCCCGCACGAATCGAAGCCCTCGCGGCACTAGGTGGGCTCGACCGCGAAGCCGCCCACGCTCAGCTAAGCGCAGCAGTCGACGTTGTTATCTCGGTGGCCCGCACCCGCGAGGGCCGCATTATCGAAGAAATCGGACGGATCGAGGGCCCCCCTTTGCGCATCCGCAGCATATGGAAAGCAGGTGAGACAGAGTATGAACACCGCCTTGGGTAGCACTCAATCGACATTGTTGCCGGCACTCGCCTGTGCTGCGGCGCTGCTGATTGTTCACGGTGCGCCGGCAGGACGAATACAAAGCCAGCAGCGCGCACTCGATCAAAGACTCATCGTCATCCCCATGGTGGCCCTAGGGGTGGCGAGCCCGTTGCCTATCAGCGTGGTTGCCGCTTTGTGCATAACGGGCCTGAGTATTCATGCCAGTGCCACCGCATTGTGGGCTGCCCAGCGGCGAGCCACCCAAGCCCGTGAAGCATCAACCATATTGGGACTTCTGCGTGCTGATGTCGATGCCGGCGCTACCTTTGGTGAAGCACTCAAGGTAGCTGCGGAACAAACCGGCAACGCCGCATGCGCCACAGCAGCAGCGCACGCACACCACCCAGCCAAGGCCGCCGCGGCACTAGCCGCAAGCGAACAACCCGATATCGCACGGCTCGGCAGAGTGTGGAGCAGCACCCACTCCCACGGAGTGAGCCTGCACGCCGTGCTGACCCAACAACAACATCAAGTCGATGCCTGGCTGAATAGGAGAAGCAGTACCCAAGCCGGTGCCCAGGGAGCACTAGCGACCGCACTGACACTCAGCGTGCTCCCCGTAGCCGGTATTGCACTCGGCCACGCGCTCGGAGCCGACCCCATCGGCTTTCTCAGTGGAGGGGGAGTGGGGGCACTGGTTCTCCTACTCGGAGTGACCTGCGATGCACTCGGCATCTACTGGTCCACCCGGATCATTCTCAAAGCGACAACAAAGAAAGGACACTGATGACCCTGACCTTCACTTTCCTGTGTACTGCCGCAGGACTCGCGATCTTCCCACACGCACACTCCGCCCAACGCATGGACAACCGTGCGCGTGACGGGCCAACGCCCCCACCGCTGGATGAAGCCGCAGACATCGAACTATTCGCCGCATGCTTGGACAGCGGACTCGCCATAGCCACCGCTGCCGCCATCGTAGCCACAACCACTACCCCTTCAGGTAGTGCGCCGGAAGTGACGAATCGATGGCACACCCTGGCACGACTGCTCAGCCTCGGCGTGCCCGCTGACAAAGCATGGGCCTCGTTCGAAGGGCCTGGGGCTCACGAATTGGTGCAACTCGCGCGGATGCACGAACGCAGAGGAGTACGGATCGCTGAAGGGTGCCGTCGAATCTCAGCCCGACTGAGGCAGGACGACAACGATGCAGCCGTCGCCACTGCGGAACGCGCCGGGGTCCTCATCGCAGCACCACTAGCACTGTGCTTCCTGCCAGCATTCATGCTGCTGGGGCTCGTGCCCGTGGTGGTAGGGCTCGGGCGCACCATGTTCGGCCTATAGCCGCCCGGTTTGGTAGCTCAAGGACCGGACAACTCACAACGACAACCCAACGACACTACAAGGAGAAACACAATGAACATCAATGAACACACGAGCACGACCGGCTTTCCGAACAACGATCCGATCGCGCCGGGCGCAACAGACAGCACACCGCGGACCGCCGGCGGTGCGATAGGGCAACGCGGAGGCGTGTGGAGGTGCTGGCACGAAGAAGATGACGGCATGACCACCATCGAATACGCAATGGGCTCGCTTGCAGCAGCGGCACTAGCAGCCACACTGTACGCGGTGGTCAGCGGTGGGAAAATATCCAAAGCCCTCACCGATATCGTCATGCAAGCCCTGAACTCCGTGAGCTAAAGGCTGCAGATGGTCACGCTTGAAGCCGCACTGTCGCTCAGCGGACTCGTGGCTGTTTTTGTGCTCATGATTGGTGGAATCGCCACGGGCGCGTCCTACATAGCCGCCATTGATGCAGCCGGGATTGCCGCCCGCGCACACGCAATAGGCGAACCCTTACCCGCCAGCTTGGGGGATAAAGACATCCGCATCAACGACGACGGTGCGTGGATACACGCCACGGCAACCATAGGGCGCATGCACTACACCGCCCACTACCCGAAGGAGGATTAAGCCAGGTGGAACGCTCCGACGACACTGCCCACACGCCGCCACCAGAGGCTGGGGATTCTGGCTACGCTAGCGTGACCACGGCCGGTCTCCTAGCAGCACTCGTCGCAGTGATGCTGACTATTGCTGCTGCCATAGGGCACGTTGCGGAGCGCCACATCCACCAAGTAGCAGCAGACTTGGCAGCAGTAGCAGCTGCACAGGCGCTGTGGTCACCTACCCAACGCGACCCCTGCACTAGCGCACATCAGGTGGCGGACGCCCACGGCATCAGCATCGACACCTGCACCATAGCCGGACTCGACGTCATCGTTAGGACTTCGCGGGCACAGTCGCGGGCAGGCCCAATAGAAGACGCAACACAAAAATAGCCCCAGCCTTGTGCAGCGGCTGATTGCCGTTACCGCACTTGGGGGATTGGATACAGGAAGGGCAGCCGGCTGAGCAATCACAGTGCTCCACCCGTTCCAACGTGGCGGAAATCCACTCACGAAAACGCTCGTGACCGGCATCGGAAAAACCAGCTCCTCCGGCATGCCCGTCATAGACAAACACCGTGGGCATACCTGTGTCTGCATGGACAGCCGTCGAGACACCGCCGATGTCCCAACGATCGCATGTTGCAATCAACGGCAACAAGCCAATGGCTGCATGCTCCGCAGCATGCAGCGCGCCGGGGATATCGGGAAGCTCCGCGAGCAAACCCGGGTCGATCGTGTACACAACCGCCCTAGTAGACACCGTGCTGGGAGGCATGTCCAGGGCGATCATTTGCGAACCATTGGGGGCGGGAATCACCCCGCTGCCGTCACGAAGCTTCCGGACATAACCGACCACGCGATCGGTGACTTCCACGTTGACGCACGCCAATTCCACTCCCGGTGCGGGCGTAGACACCGAGATCTGTTCAGGGGGATCAATGATGCGAATATCAGTCGTTGAACGGGCAAAAGTCGTCCACTCCGGGCACTGCGAGTGAACCATCGCCAAGCCTTCGTCGAGATCCAAAGAGTCAACAACAAAGGTCTCACCCCTGTGCACATACACAGCCCCCGGATGCACTTGCGCTGGTGCACGCCCGCTGTCCACGGTGCCCAACACCCTTCCGGTGTCCTCAACGATCAACACCTGGGAGGACTGGCCGCGCATCTGAACATGCCCATGCGCACCCGGTTCCCGAGCAAAGACCCCGCGTGACCGCCGAACAAGCAGCCCCTCGGCAGCCAACTCGTCGATGACATCTGGAAACTCGGCTGCCTCCTCGAGTGACAACGGAACCTCGGATGCAGCACACCACAAATGCCCCTTGAGGATGAAAGGGTTGAGGGGATTAAAAACGCTGCGCTCAACCGGTGTTCCCAGCAATCTATCCGGGTGGTGAACCATGAACATGTCCATCGGGTCATCGCGAGCAACCAACACCACCAAAGAACCCTGGCCGCGACGGCCAGCGCGACCAGCCTGTTGCCAAAAACTCGCGACCGTACCCGGGTAGCCAGCGCACACGACAACATCCAGCCCCCCGACGTCAATACCTAACTCCAATGCGTTGGTTGCCGCCACGCCCATCAGCTGACCCTCGTCCAATGCGCGTTCGAGGGCACGGCGCTCCTCTGGAAGATAGCCAGCCCTATAGCTCGCCACCGGGGCGTCCGTTAACTCCTGGACATGCAACGCCACCTGCTCTGCCTGACGCCGCGAACGGGTGAAGCAGAGCGTGCGCGCGCCCTCGTCCACAGCGGTAGCCATGAGCCGCGCGGCGTCAGCGGAAGCGGAAATGCGCTGCGACACCAGCTCGCCGACCCCTGGCGTTCCGGTCTGATCATCCTTCAATCCGGGCTCCCACAGCATGATCGTGCGGGGACCTTGGGGCGAGTGGTCCTCCTCGATAGCCAATACGTCCCGCCCGCCCAGACGCTCGGCATGCTCTGCGGGGTCGTTGATGGTTGCCGACGCGAACAGCAGCACAGGCGAGGAGCCATACCGCCTGCACACACGCAGTAAACGTCGGATGAGCCACGAGACGTTTGCGCCAAAAAGTCCGCGGTAGACGTGCGCTTCATCGATGATGACGAAGCGCAGATTGCGCAGCAGGCGCGCCCACTTTTCATGATTGCCCAGGATCATGTGCAGCATGTCGGGATTGCTCAGAACAAAACGGGCCTCGTTGCGGATAGTCGAGCGGGTGTGCGCGGGGGTATCGCCATCATAGGGGGCCACCACCACCCCCGGTGCGTTGATCCTGTTGAGTTTGCGCAGCTGGTCGGCGCCGAGAGATTTTGTTGGGCTGAGGTAGATCGCGCAAGCGTGCTTGTCGGCGTTGAGGGTGCACAGCACGGGCAGCAGGTAGGCCAAGGACTTACCGGAGGACGTGCCCGTAGAAATAATGACGTCGCGTCCGGCAAAGGCGGCTTCAGCGAACTGCGCTTGATGGGTGTACAGCTGGTTGCCATCGACGATGTCTTTGAGCCAGGGGGCATCAGTGGCCCATTCCGGCCAGGGTGCGTAGGAGGCCGACCGAGGCGGGATGGTGTGCATGTGTGTCACGCGCGAGTCCGGAAGACTATTGGCGAGTATTTTTCCGATCTCTTCACCAAAAAAGGGGTTTTTGTCGGCCACCTGTCAAACTTTCTTTTATGCCCTGAGCAGCTGCTTAGTAATTATTTTCATTATTGGGGTGTTTTTTGTTCGCTTGTTATGACACACTAGATCCAGGCTAGTAATTTTTGTTATCACGAATCATCGGGGTAGACGGAATCGCTGTGCCTAGCGCCACCTGAAGTATGGGCGGTGCTGTACAACGAAGATTAAGAAGGTATTGCAATGGCACAGGGAACTGTGAAATGGTTCAACGCGGAGAAGGGCTACGGCTTCATCGCTCCCGCTGACGGTTCTGCGGACGTTTTCGTCCACTACTCCGAGATTCAGGGCAACGGTTTCCGTAGCCTGGAAGAGAACCAGCTCGTCGAATTTGAGGTCGGCGAAGGTGCCAAGGGCCCCCAGGCTCAGAACGTTACCGCTGTCTAAAAACGGCTGACGTGAGCTTGTCAAAGCTGCGTGGTGAGAAATCACCGCGCAGCTTTTTTATTATTACTGTGTAGTCTGTGTAGGACACTTCACTAAAAAGACGTTAGGCAACAACTCGTGGCACAGCAGCAAGCAGGAACTAAACGCCTGGTCATTGTCGAGTCGGCGACAAAAGCGAAAAAGATCGCCCCTTATCTGGGCAGCGACTACATCGTGGAAGCCTCGGTGGGACACATTCGTGACCTTCCCCGTGGCGCTGCCGACGTGCCCGCCAAGTATAAAAAAGAAAAGTGGGCCCGCCTGGGTGTCGACGTCGAACACGACTTTGCACCCCTGTATGTGGTGAGCCCCGACAAGAAGAAAAAGGTTGCCGACCTCAAGGCGAAGCTCAAGCAGGTCGATGAGCTCTACCTTGCGACAGACCCCGACCGTGAGGGCGAAGCAATCGCCTGGCACCTTCTCGAGGTGCTCAAGCCCAAGGTTCCAGTGCGCCGAATGGTGTTCAACGAGATCACCAAGCCGGCTATCCTCGCGGCGGCGGAAAACACTCGCGAGCTCGACGACAACCTGGTTGATGCGCAGGAAACCCGCCGCATCCTCGACCGTCTCTACGGCTACGAAGTGTCCCCGGTGCTGTGGAAGAAGGTCATGCCTCGTCTGTCCGCCGGCCGCGTGCAGTCCGTCGCTACCCGCGTGATTGTTGAGCGCGAGCGTGAACGCATGAACTTCACCTCCGCCGAATATTGGGACATTGTTGCCACATTCGATGCCGGGGGAGTATCCACCGCCACCAACCCCTCGCAGTTTGATGCGCGTCTGACCGCCGTAGAAGGCTCACGCGTCGCTGCCGGCCGTGATTTCGGCGACGACGGTAAGCTCACCGCGGCCGCAACCAAAGCCGGCGTCATTATTGTCGATAAGCAGCGCGCCGAATCCCTGGCGAACTCTCTCGAGGGGGCGTCCGCTACCGTCGACTCGGTTGAGGAAAAGCCCTACACTCGCCGCCCCTACCCGCCGTTTATGACCTCAACGCTGCAGCAAGAGGCCGGGCGAAAACTCCACTACACCTCCGAGCGCACCATGCGGATCGCGCAGCGGCTGTACGAAAACGGGCACATTACCTATATGCGTACCGACTCCACATCGCTGAGTCAGTCAGGTATTGACGCCGCGCGCGCTCAGGCCCGCGAACTCTACGGGCCCGAATACGTCTCGCCCCAGCCGCGCCAGTACACCCGCAAGGTCAAAAACTCGCAGGAAGCCCACGAGGCTATCCGCCCCGCCGGCGAGCGCTTCAGCACCCCCGAACAGCTGCGAGGCGTACTGGACGCGGAAGAATACAAACTCTACGAACTGATTTGGCAGCGCACCGTCGCCTGTCAGATGGCTGACGCCAAAGGCATGTCGGTCAAGGTCTCTATCAGCGCCAATGAGTGCGAGTTCAGCGCAACCGGCCGCACCATCGTCTTCCCCGGTTTCCTGCGTGCCTACGTCGAAACCAGCCGCACCGCTGATGGACGCGATGTCGCCGATAATGCTGAAAAACGCCTGCCTCTGCTGGACGAAGGCCAAAAACTTGATGTGCTGAACCTTCTGGCGGATGAGCACTCCACCAACCCCCCTGCGCGCTACACCGAAGCCTCCTTGGTGAAAAAGATGGAGGACCTAGGTATCGGCCGCCCGTCGACCTACGCATCCATCATCAAAACTATTCAAGACCGCGGCTACGTCTACTCCCGCGGCAATGCGCTCGTGCCCAGCTGGGTGGCGTTCGCCGTGGTCGGACTGATGGAATCCTCCTTCAGCTCCCTGGTGGACTACGACTTCACCTCCTCAATGGAAGACGAGCTCGATGAGATCGCCGCCGGGCAGGAAAACCGCACGGAGTGGCTCAACGGCTTCTACTTCGGTAATGACAAAGCCAGTGACAACATGGCTGATTCTATCGCCCGCCTGGGCGGGTTGAAGCACCTGGTCGGCGACAACCTCGAGCACATCGACGCCCGGGAAGTGAACTCCCTGCGCCTGTTTGATGACTCCGAAGGGCGCCCGATCATCGTGCGCGTCGGCAAGTTCGGCCCCTACCTCGAGCGGGTCGTCGGCACCGATTCGGAGGGCAACCCCGAGCATCAGCGCGCAAACCTGCCCGACGCAATGACCCCGGATGAGCTCGATCTCGAGACCGCTGAAAAACTTTTCGCCACCCCGCAGTCGGGTCGCGAATTGGGCCGCAACCCCGCCAACGGTCGCATGATCGTCGCAAAGGAAGGCCGCTTTGGTGCCTACGTCACCGAATTGGTTACCGATGAGGAAAAGGCCGGCGCCCTCAAGGTTGCCGAAAAGGTCGTCGCAGACGAACGCGCAGCCGAAGATGCGCAGCGCGCAGCAGAAGGTAAGAAGCCTAAGAACTGGGAAACCAAAACCGCTGCTGCAGCTAAAGAAAAGCGCATCAACCAGGTCATCGAGGAAACCCTCAAGCCTGCGACAGCATCACTGTTTAGCAGCATGGAAACCGCCACGGTCACCCTGGATGAGGCACTACAACTGCTGAGCCTTCCTCGTGAGGTCGGCATGGACGGTGAAGAAATGATCACCGCCCAAAACGGTCGCTACGGCCCCTACTTGAAGAAGGGTAGTGATTCCCGCAGCCTCAGCAGCGAGGACCAAATCTTCAGCATCACCCTCGACGAAGCCAAGAAGATCTACGCCGAGCCCAAGCGACGCGGGCGTGGCGCGACGTCAGCAAGCGCACTGCGCACCCTCGGGCTCAACGACGTGTCCGGCAAGCCGATGGTCATCAAGGATGGGCGCTTCGGCCCCTACGTCACAGACGGCACGACCAATGCCTCCCTGCGTAAGGGCGACACCCCCGAAACCATGACTGATGCCCGAGCATGCGAGTTGCTGAGCGAACGCCGCGCAAAGGCTCCCGCAAAGAAAACCACCAAGCGGACGGTCAAAAAGGGTCGTAAAACCACCAAAAAGGCTGCGAAAAAGGCCTAGTGGGTGATTATAGAGGCGGGCCAGCCGATCAATGAGACAGAAGGGCGCGGCCCAGCCCTAGCTGCCTGATGGATTGATCCCACTTAGGGGTAATTGGGGTGTTGGAGGTCACTGTGTGCTAGCCTCAGTGCCAAGTGATCTGCAACCAGGTCACACCCAGATCGAGTGCAGTTGCCACTACTGCACCCAAGTTTTTAGGAGTGAAGCCTTTTATGACTTACCCCAGCGCACCACAGCCCCAGCAGCCCCCGCAGCCGGGCAATGGCATGATGAAGCCCAACAACTTCCTCATCCCCAACATCCTGGCCACAATCTTCTGCTGCTTGCCTGCAGGTATCGTTGGCATCATCATGTCCCTTAAGGTCGACAAGCTCTACAACGCCGGCGACATTGCTGGTGCACAGCAGGCCTCCAAGACCGCGAAGCTCTGGATGATTGCCAGTATCGTCCTCGGCATTGTCGGTGGCATTATCTACGGCGTCGTCCTGGCACTGAGCGGCGGCGATACCACAGCTGTCGGCTACTAAACATTGCCAACGGCTCTGCCGTGCAGCACTTAGATCTATACTGATTTGCCGTGAACATCAGACTTCGGCTTAGCCACTTAGCTCCCATAGCGATCGGCGCTGTGGGAGCTGTGTGCGTTCATATGGCCAACCCCACCGTGCCGGGTGGTGCCATCCCCACATGCCCATCCAAGGCACTATTCGGGGTGTGCTGCCCCGGGTGCGGCACATCGAGGATGATCTATTCACTGACCAGCGGCGATATCGCTGCGGCGATCCATTACAACGCCGTGGCGTTGGCATTCCTTATTGTTCTGGCGTGGACCTGGGTTGCATGGGTCGCGCGCGACAACGGCAAGCAATGGACTGGAATAGGGCAGTGGAAACACGCAGCCAGTGTCACGCTCGCGATAGTCGTGGTGTGGGGGGTTATAAGAAACCTCCCCTTCGAACCCTTCGCCAGCTTGTGGGTCTAAATAAGGGCGAAGAAAAAGCTGGGTGCTACCAATATCGGTAGCACCCAGCTTTTTGGGGATGATCAGTTTTTTAGATGGAGCCCAATGCGTTGGCCACGAAGCTGGTTGCGGAAGAACCTGCGTGGAGGATCTGGCCGAGGAAAGAGTTGATGGCGATGATGATGTTGTCGAAGATCTGTGCGGGATTCATGATGCTCCTTGAGGGAAGGTAAAAAGTACAATTACTGCCCACACTATCGGCAGCAACCAGCAAAACGTAACATTTCAGCCACATTTCATATAAACAAGCTAGTAAAAAGCCTGCGTGTTCTGATAGCTTGGAACACGAGCTTGTAACATTTTTAACTCTGTTCACATCTGGTAGGGACTTTCATGAAAAAAATCGCGGTCACCGCGCTTCTGACTGCCGCACTCGTTGCCGCAGCTCCCAGCGCACATGCAATGCCGGCAGCCGAGCTAGCGGGCGACACCCCACGGGCAACCGTCACCATCGGCGAAAAAGCTCTTGACAAAGACCCCATCTGGCGTGAGACAGTCAAGAACTACCCCGGCCGAGTCAAGGAAGTATGGGCGCACTCGCCTTCCATGAACCGTGACATTCCCTTGTTGGTCATCACACCGGCGGACAACTCCGTTCCCCGCCCCATCCTGTACATGCTCAACGGTGGCGACGGTGGCGAAGGCCGCGCAAACTGGGTGGCTCAGACCGACATCATCAACTTCTACCTGGACAAGAACGTCAACGTCGTCATCCCGATGTCTGGCAAGTTCTCTTACTACACCGACTGGGTAGGCGAGAACGCCACCCTCGGCGGCAAGCAGATGTGGGAAACCTTCATGACTAAGGAACTCCCCGAGCCCCTCGAAAAGGCACTGGGCGCTAATGAGAAGCGCGCTATCGCAGGTATGTCGATGTCCGCAACCACCACCCTGCTCTACGCAGAGCACCACCCCGGTTTCTACGACGCAATCGGTTCTTACTCCGGTTGTGCACAGACCAACGATGGCCTCGGTGAATTCGGCGCGATGCTGACCCTCAACCGCGGCGACGCCACCCTGGAGCAGATGTGGGGCCCCAAGGGTTCCCCCAACCGCATCTACAACGATGCCCTGATCAACGCCAACAAGCTCAGCGGCCCGATGTACATCTCCAACAGCTCTGGTCTGGCTGGTCACTGGGATCTCTACGCCAGCCCCCGCACCGGTGGTGACTCCTCCAACGTTGCCACCCAGGTGATCAACGGCGGCGTTATCGAAGGCGTGACCAACGTCTGCACCCACGACCTCAAGGCAAAGCTTGACGCTGCGGGTATCCCTGCCACCTGGAACTTCCGTCCCATGGGCACACACTCCTGGGGCTACTGGGAAGACGACCTGCGTGACTCCTGGGCAGTGTTCGCACCCGCACTGGGCGTATAAGTAACAGCCGCACCAGTCGCATAAACACCCCGCAGCGTTGCACACGCTGCGGGGTGTTTCGCTATAAAAAATCGCACTGCGTATTCCCCCTATGCATCTGCTGCTAGTACAGTCTTCAAAGGTGAGCCGCAAAACCCCCATCCCCGGGACCACGGACCGATACACCGGGATCGACTTCAACCTCGGATTCCACGTCCGCCACTACGACCTCGAGCTTGACTATCGAGTAGTGAACAACCGACTAGCCGGCACCGCCATACTCACCGTCGACAACTACCGCCCGATAAAGACCCTCACCCTCGACTTAAGCAACAACCTCAAAGTCGCAAAAGTACGTGCCCAGGGCCGGGGATTATCCGTGGCGCGCACCCGCCACCACTCCGACAAACTGCACATCACCTTCGCAACCGAGCTGCCAGCCGACCAGGAATTCACCCTGGCAATCACATATTCCGGAACGCCACGGCCTGTCGCCAGCCCTTGGGGAGACATCGGCTGGGAGGAACTACGCAATGGAAGCCTGGTTGCCAGCCAGCCCTGCGGCGCACGCAGTTTCTACCCCTGCGACGACACCCCCGACGAAAAAGCCACCTATGACTTTCACGTCACCGCCTGCAACCCGTTCACGGTGATCTGCAACGGCAATCTTGAATCAACCACCCGCAAAAGCAGCCGCACCACCTGGCACTACCGTATGCCACAACCCATGGCCTCCTACCTTGCGACCGTGCAGGTAGGTGAATACATCAAGGTAGACGCGGCGTCATCACCCGTGCCGATCGAGATCTACATTCCCCGCGACCATGCCTTAAGAAAACGCATTGAGGCAGACTTCGCCAACCAACAGGCCATGCTTGAGGCCTACACCCAGCTGTTTGGCCCCTACCCCTTTAGCCGCTACGCATGCGTCGTGACCGAAGACGACCTGGAAATCCCCCTCGAAGCACAAGGCCTGTCGATATTCGGCGCCAACCATGCCACAGGACACGGCACGTGGGAGCGGCTTATCGCTCACGAACTGTCCCATCAATGGTTCGGCAACAGCCTTGGCCTGGCGCAATGGGACGATATTTGGCTCAATGAGGGGCTGGCCTGCTACAGCGAATGGCTGTGGTTCGAAAGCCGCGGCTACGACATCGACGCGATTGTGCGGGAACATTACGACGGCCTCGCCGCCAAACCGCAGGACATCCTGGTTGGGGACCCGGGCACCCGCGACATGTTCGACGACCGCGTCTACAAACGCGGAGCCATCGCCATTCACGTCCTGCGCCGCCACATGGGTGACGAGGCCTTTTTTGCTGCGCTGCGCGCCTATGTCGCCGATGGCCGTCATGGAGTCGTCGAACCCATCGACCTTCGCAACCACCTGTCGGCCCAGTCCGACGCACCCATCGACGAACTGCTCAAGCAGTGGATCTACAGCCGGGAGCTGCCGCAACTATGAGGTACCTGACCATCGCCACCGCCTTGGCGGGAATTTCCGGTTTTGTTGTCGTGATCGTCGCCGCATGGGCATTGGGTGCGGATGCGGAACTCACCGCAGACTTCAGCGCCTACTGGGGCCTGTTTTTCACGGGCACCGGTGTGCTCACGGGTTTCATGCAGGAAACAACGCGTTCTGTATCGGCCGCGAGGATTTCTCAAGTGATGACGTCGCGGGACACCGCGCACCCTGTGCGTTTGGCGTGGATCGTGGGGGCGGTGCTTGCCGCCGGTATCGCACTATCGTCGCCGCTATGGATGGGGCAGATCGTGTCTCACTCTGTTGGGCTCGGCGCAGGACTATTAGCCGTGGGATTGGGCAGCTATGCGGTACAGGCAGCTGTCGCTGGTGTTTTGTCCGCTCACCAATTGTGGCCCCAGTATGCGTTGCTTATTGGGTCGGATTCTGCAGTGCGCATGGTCGCTGCGGTGGGGGCGTGGTTGGCAGGCTACGAACTTGTGGCGTTCATGATCATCACCGTCATGGGGGCAGCGTCTTGGATGTTCCTCGCTTTGTTGTCCGCGCCGGTGCGTGAAGCGATGAAGAGCACTGCGGACTGTGCGACGGGGGTGTTCATGCGACGCAGCCTGACTGCGATGGCCGCGGCAGGCGCAACGGCCGTGCTGATCGTTGGTTTCCCCACCCTGGTGAAATTCACCAACCCCGACACCACCGGGCAGGCCATCACTGCCGCCGGTGTTATCTATGCCGTGATGCTCACCCGCGCCCCGCTGCTTGTACCACTGCAGCAATTCCAATCGGCACTCATCGTGCGCTTCGTCGACAACCGGCACCGCCTAGCCCAAGCACTCAAAGGGCCCCTGGTGATCGTGTGGGCAGTCGGCAGCGTGGGAGCACTCGCCGCATGGCTGCTGGGGCCCTGGCTCATCATGGTGGTCCTACGCCGAGACACCTTCGCCGTACCCGGATGGGCACTAGCCGCTTACACCATTGGTGCCGCATGCACCGCCACCATGATGGTGGTGGGTACCGCCTGCATAGCAGCCGAAAAACACGGCCTGTACCTACTGGGTTGGGTTATCGCCACGCTTATCGCCATAGGGGCTCTGCTGCTGCCCTATAGCCTTGCCGTCAACGCGATACTCGCGCTGACCATGGGGCCCCTGGTCGGCACCATCGTCCAGAGCATCGGGCTGCGCCGCTAGACCACCCACTCAACCAAAGGCGCTAGAATCAGCCACCATGAAGACTTTGCTGGTCACCGGTGGCGCCGGATTTATTGGAGCCAATTTCGTTCGACTCACACTCGACAAATACCCCCAGTACAAGGTGATTGTCGTCGACAAACTCACCTATGCAGGCAACCGCGCCAACCTCCCACTCGACGGTGACCACGGCGCAGGCGACTACGCCGACCGACTCGAATTTGTTCACGGTGACATTTGCGACGCCGCACTCATCGACGCCCTCGTTCAGCGATGCGACGTCATCGTCCATTTCGCTGCGGAAAGCCACAACGATAACTCCCTGGCCAACCCCCGGCCATTCGTCGACACCAACATCATCGGCACTTTTACTTTGCTCGAAGCCGCACGCAAGCACGATAAACGCTTCCACCACATCTCTACCGATGAGGTCTTCGGAGACCTCGAACTCGACGACCCCAACCGCTTCACCGAAAGCACCCCCTACAATCCCTCCAGCCCGTACTCCTCAACAAAGGCAGGCAGCGACCACCTGGTGCGCGCATGGATCCGCAGCTTCGGGCTCCAAGCAACCATCTCCAACTGCTCCAACAACTACGGGCCCTACCAGCACATCGAAAAATTCATCCCCCGACAAATCACCAACATCCTCTCCCGCCGCACCCCTAAGCTCTACGGCACCGGGGAGCAAGTCCGCGACTGGATCCATGTTGACGACCACAACACCGCCGTCCACCTCATCCTCGAACGCGGAACAATCGGCGAAACCTACATCATCGGCGCAGACAATGACCATGTGAACAACAAACAAGTCATCGAAATAATCTGCGAACTCATGGACGCACCCGGCTACGAACACGTCGCCGACCGCCCCGGCCACGACATGCGCTACGCCATGGACTCCACCAAACTCCGCCGCGAACTCGGCTGGCAACCCCAGTACACCGACAAAGACCTACGCGACGGACTCACCCACACCATCCAGTGGTATCGGGACAACACCGACTGGTGGCAAGGCGAAAAAGAGCAGGTCGAAAACACCTACGCCGCCCGCGGCCAATAAGCCCCATAACACCAAGGAAACACACATGTTCGGCAAAGAGCTCACGCGCACCCACACCCCCATTGAAGGCCTCGATGTTTTCACACTGCCCGTCCACGGCGACAACCGCGGCTGGTTCAAAGAAAACTGGCAACGGGAAAAAATGCTCGACTTTGGGCCCGTGCAAAACAACATGTCCTTCAACGCTAAAGCCGGGGTCACCCGCGGGCTTCACGCCGAACCATGGGACAAGCTTGTATCCGTCGCCACCGGAGAAGTCTTCGGGGCGTGGTGCGACCTACGCGAAGGAAGCCCCACCTACGGGCAGACCTACACGCACACCATTGACCCCAGCGTGGCGGTGTTTGTGCCCCGCGGCGTCGCCAATGGATTCCAAGCGCAGGTCGACGGCACCGTCTATTCCTACTTAGTCAACGACCACTGGTACCCGGACGCGAAATACTACTTCGTCAACCTCGACATGATCGACTGGCCCATCAGCCTTGACCAGGCCGAAATTTCCGACAAAGACCGCAACCACCCCCAGCTGGCCGACGCAACCCCTGTGCCGCCCACCACTACCCTCGTCGTCGGCGCAGGCGGACAACTTGGCCACGCATTGCGCGATGTGCTCGGAGACACTGCCGAATACTGGGACCGCTCCACCCTCGACATCGGGGCAATCGACTACGACACCCTGAAAGGCATGCGTGACTGGCGCCAAGTCGGCACCATCATCAACGCAGCCGCCTACACAAAGGTTGACGCCGCGGAAGACGAAGGCCGCGCGGACGCCTGGGCCACCAACGCTCGCGGCGTCGCCACCCTCGCACGCCTAGCAACGGAACATCGCATCCGACTCGTGCACGTCTCCAGCGACTATGTCTTCGACGGCACCCAAGAAATCCACGACGAAGAGGAAGCATTCACTCCGCTCGGTGTCTACGGTCAGACTAAAGCCGCCGGTGACATCGCCGCAGCGACCTGCCCCGACCACCTCATCATCCGCACAAGCTGGGTTATCGGCCACGGACGCAACTTCGTCGGCATCATGCGCGACCTGGCCGCACGCGGCGTCAACCCCCGAGTTGTCGACGATCAGATCGGCCGCTTGACCACAGCCGAAGAAATCGCCCGCGCCATTGACCACCTCAATGCACTCGGCGCAACAGGAACCTTCAACGTCAGCTGCGCCGGCGAACCCGCCAGCTGGGCAGACATCGCCGCTGAAATCTTCAAAAAGGAAGGGCGAGACCCCGCAGACATCACCCGCGTCAGCACCGAGGAATACGGCGCGGCCGCACCCCGACCCCGGCACAGCACACTCAACCTGGCGAAACTCCAAGCCACTGGCTACGAGCCCAGCGACTGGCGAGTGGTAATTTAAGCCCTTATGAAGGGCATTATCCTCGCCGGCGGATCCGGCACCCGGCTGTATCCGATCACCAGGGGCATCTCTAAACAACTGATGCCGATCTACGACAAGCCCATGGTCTACTACCCCCTGACCACCCTCATCCAGGCGGGCATACGTGAGATCCTCATCATCACCACACCAGAAGACCGCCCCCAATTCGAACGCCTCCTGGGCGACGGCCACGAATGGGGCCTGAGCCTCAGCTACGCCGAACAACCCAGCCCCGACGGACTCGCCCAAGCATTCATTATCGGCGAAGAATTCATCGGGGATGACTCCGTCGCACTAGTCCTCGGCGACAACATCTTCGACGGCCATCAACTGAGCCACAGCCTGGCGGGCCTCGGTGAACCCCAAGGCGGCACAGTGTTCGCCTACGAAGTATCCGACCCGGAGCGCTATGGTGTCGTTGAATTCGACGACACCATGACAGCCGTATCCATTGAAGAAAAGCCCGCACAGCCCAAGTCCAACTATGCGGTGGTCGGCCTGTACTTCTATGACAACAGTGTTGTCGACATCGCCAAGAACATCACCCCTTCCGCACGCGGCGAACTGGAAATCACCAGCGTCAACGAAGAGTACCTCAAGCGTGGGGCGTTGAAAGTCCACCGGCTGAGCCGCGGTGACGTGTGGCTAGACACCGGCACCATCGATTCGATGAGCGAAGCCAGCGCCTACGTAGAAGTTCTGCAAAAACGCACCGGGACCATCATCGGAAGCCCGGAAGTCGCCGCATTTCGCGCTGGGCTTATTGACGCCGCGCAACTTCAGCGATGTGCAGAGGCACTGATGAAATCAGGCTACGGCGCCTACCTCAAACGCGTGCTCCACTAGAACGTGGTTAGCGTGTGACAGTCTTTAAAACTGTGCGGGCTAGACGGTAGTAGCCGGCATAGCCCACCGCGGCCAGCCGAGACTTCGAGATCGGCCCCAGGAAGGGATTGTCCACGCTGTAGTCCATCCGCTCGAGGAACTCCACTGGGGAGATACTGTGCTCCACGCGTCGGCGGAAGGCCATGATCTCCGGCAAAGCCTTGATAAGTAACCGCGTCGACTTCACCTTCAACCCCAGACGCCCCTGCTTCGCGGCGATCAGCCACAAAGCCAAACCAACCCCCACCAACTGGGGTGCGAGCACCGCGATCACAGATGCCGGCCACGTGCCCATGATGAAAGCCAAGCGGTTGCGTTCAATATACAGCCACTTATAGTCGCCTTTTTCGTAGTCGTATTCGTGGTGCACCCGGGCGCCATGCAGCAACCCGATCCGGCCCCCGGCCAACAACAAACGCGCTGAAAAATCGGTGTCCTCGTGGTACATGAAATACAGCGTTTCCATCCCATTCAGGCGCTCCCACCATAAACGGCGCACCGCCAAACAAGCCCCGGACGCAATAGAGATATCGCTAAAACCATCACGAAGCTCGCAGGCGGAACCGTAGCCATTAACCCAGCTTAAACCGGAAATATGAAGCGCATTGCCGGCGGAATTCACTGTCTCATCCGGCAGAACCAGGTAAGGCATCCACGCATCAAGCTCAGGTGCACCCTGACGCACCACATCCAGCAGATGCTCATCCTCGACATAAGTGTCGGGATTGAGGAAGAACAACACATCGACATCCCCCGCAGCCTCCGCCCCCACATTGCAGCCGGCAGCAAAACCACCATTATCGTGCTCGATAATATCTAAAGAGCCAGCATGCGACAGCCCCCGCAGACGCGCACCCACCGCGGCGTCAAAACCCCAGGGTTTTTTATTGTCCACAATGACAACACGATCCCCCTCACGCAGCTGAGGCGCAAAAGACTCCACCAGTCGGGGAATCAACCCCTCATGCCCATAAGAAACAATCACAATGCCCAGGCGATTATCCATTTAACCAAGCATAGTGACATCCGCGCGCAATCCCACCACGCAGGGCCTCAAGCGGCTAGAGTAAACAACCATCATGGACAATAGCGATACCTGGCTAATCATCCCCTGTTACAACGAGGGATCAGTCATCAAAGACGTCATCGAAGGCGCGCGAGAAACATTCCCCAACATCGTGGCAGTCAACGACGGATCGGCAGACAACTCCGCCGAACAAATTCACGCTGCCGGAGCGCACCTAGTCAACCACCCCGTCAACCTGGGGCAAGGCGCGGCGCTACAAACCGGTGTTGAATACGCGCGCGCCCAAGCCGGTGCCCGCTACTTCGTCACCTTCGACGCCGACGGCCAGCACCAAGTCAAAGACGTCGTCGCCATGCTCGAACGCCTGCGAAGCGAAGACGTGGACATCATCGTCGGCACCCGCTTCGCCGGCCCCAAAAAAGACGACGACCAGGTGCCTCTGATTAAACGCATCGTCCTCAAAACAGTCGTGCTGCTGTCCCCTCGAACCCGCAGGCTTGGACTCACCGACGCCCACAATGGCTTGAGGGCTTTCAACAAAAAAGTCGCGGACGAGCTCAACATCCGCATGAACGGAATGAGCCACGCCAGTGAATTCGTCGCACAAATGGATGAGAAAGGCTGGAAGGTCAGCGAACAGCCGGTAGACATCCTCTACACCGAGTACTCCATGAGCAAAGGCCAATCGCTGATCAACGGCGTCAACATCCTGTCCGACGGACTGCTAGCGAGGAAACTTCCGTGAGCCAACAACTGATCATCCAACTCATCCTGCTCATCGCGACCGCAGGACTAGTGGCCTACTTCCTAGGCAACCGGCGCAAAGCGCGCGCAAAGGCCGGCGTGAAGCTCGGATTCCTCGTCTTCATCTTCGCCTGTGTGTGGGCCATGCTGCGCCCCGAAGACCTCACCAAAGTTGCGAACTTCGTAGGCGTCGGCCGCGGAACAGACCTGCTGCTCTATGGGCTCGTTGTTGCCTTCATGTTTACTACCCTGAGCTCTTATATTCGCTTCCGTGAGCAAGAGCTACGCTACGCGCGCTTGGCCCGCGCAGTAGCCCTCCAAAATGCGATAAAGCCTGAGGATCCGCTAAGCTAGGCCCTTGCACACGACCTCGTAGGGAGCATTTTGAAAAACGTAACAAAAACAACCTGGGCTTTTTTGGCGATGCTCATTATCATCGCAGGCCTGGGAGGATATGTCTTGGGGGAACACGGAAACAATACCGCACACAACGAAGCAGCTGGGGGAGCTGCGACCACTGGTGAAGGCAATGCAGCAAACGGTGGCGACACGGCCGCCCTCGCCGCGCTGGTGGCACCGGGCAAAGGCGACCGCACTGAAAAGGCCATTAAGGCTAACGATGACGGCACCTACGACGCGATGATCTTCGGCCCCGGTGGCCCGCTGGAGAAGCAGGAGGACATTCTCAACATTCACCGCCGTAACCCTGCGGACCCCTTCGCTATCGGTGCTATCGACGCTCCCGTCGTGATCAGCGAATACTCCGACTTTGAGTGCCCCTTCTGCTCTCGCTACGCCAACCAGACTGAGCCCACCATCCTCAAGGATTACGTGGACAAGGGCCTGGTCCGTATCGAGTGGAACGACATGGCTATCAACGGCCCCAACGCCGTAGCTGCAGCGAAGGCCGGTCGTGCAGCCGCCGAGCAAGGCAAGTTCCAAGAATTCAAGCACGCCCTGTACAGCGCATCCAAGGACATCAACGGCCACCCCGGATTCGATATCGACGACTTTGTTCGCTTCGCCGAGGAAGCCGGCGTTAAGGACATGGACAAGTTCCGCGAAGACGCCACTAGCGACAAGTTCGACCAGGTTGTCTCTGAGGCTCGCGCTTACGCAAGCAGCCTTGGTGTCACCGGAACCCCGGGATTCCTCGTAGGCGACCAGTTCATCGCCGGTGCACAGCCGACCGAAAACTTCGTCGACGTTATCAACAACCAGCTTGCCCGAGTACAGCAGGGAATCAACTCGGTTCCAGAAGAGGCAAAGAAGGCAGCTAAGAACTAATGACTATCGGAATCGCAGGCGCCTTCCTCGGTGGCGTCTTGGCTTTGCTGAGTCCCTGCTCGGCGCTGTTATTGCCCGCCTTTTTTGCCTACGCATTCGGCTCTAAACGTCAGCTGGTAGCCCGCACCTTTGTCTTCTTTATCGGCCTGGCTACAGTGATGATCCCCCTGGGTGCGGCGGCAGGCTCCTTCGGGTCTATGCTCGCCCAACACAGAGGCACTCTGATCATGGTCGGTGGTGTACTGATGATCCTCATCGGTATCTACACCTTCCTTGGCTTTGGTTTCAACATTCCCGGCTTGTCCAAACTGTCCGGCAGTGTCAACGCCAGCGGCTGGCTGGGCCAATTCCTCCTAGGTGCCGTCTACGGATTCGCAGGTTTCTGTGCAGGCCCACTGCTGGGTGCCGTGTTGACCACAGCGATGGTGAGCGCCAGCAGCATCTATGGCGCAGTCGTCTTGGGTGCTTATGCACTCGGAATGACGGTGCCGCTGTTCATTCTCGCCCTGCTCTGGGAACAATTCGACCTCGGAAACAAGCAATGGCTGCGCGGCAAAACCTGGATGCTGGGCCCCATCAAGCTCAACACCTTCTCGATGGCGGCGGGCATCCTGTTCATCCTCATCGGACTACTGTTCCTCACCACCTACGGAACGTCCGACCTGCCTGGCTTGATCGCCACAGACACCCAGTTCCAGATTCAGGAAAAAGTGGCTGAGCTGAGCTCCCACATCACCAACGCACAAGTGCTGCTGTGGATCGCCATCGTTGTGGCTGTCATCCTATTCGCGAAGGTTCGTGAAGAAGACAAGCGTGCGGCGCTTGAGCAGGACGAACAAGCGGACGAGGAAGCCGAAGAAGAGGCCATCCCAGCCCCCTAGTTGTTGCGGAAGTAGTCCACCGTGCGGGCAACACCATCAGCGATGCTCACCTCAGGTTTCCACCCGAGAACCTGGTGGGCACGCTCATAGGATAAGCACGAACGGGGAACATCCCCAAGGCGCGCGGGGGCATATTCCGGATCATCCGCAGCCCCCGCGGCGTCAGCAACCAAGGTGTGCAACTGGCGGTCGGATGTCTCCACTCCAGTGCCAATGTTGAAACGCATGCCGCCACCGATCTCGCCGCTGGCCAGGTAGAACGCCCGAACTACATCGCCGACGAACACATAGTCGCGCGTGTTTCCGCCATCGCCAAACACACGAGTCGGCTCGCCAGCCAGCAAACGCTGAGAGAAAATCGCCACCACACCGGCCTCCCCATGAGGATCCTGGCGAGGGCCGTAGACGTTCGCAGGTGCGATATGCGAGCATTCCAGACCATAGAGGTGACGGAAAGTATTCAGATAGGTTTCGCCACTGACCTTCGAAGCTGCGTAGGGGGAGTGCGGGTCGACGGGAAACTCCTCGGTGACGGGGAAAGTGTCCGGCTCACCGTAAATGGAACCGCCGGAAGAAGTGAACACGATTTTGCGCACATTATGACGCCGCGCTGCTTCCGCAAGACGGATGGTCGCCAGGATGTTTGTCTCGGCGTCATGAATAGGATCCGCCACGGACTCCCGCACATCAATCTGCGCAGCAAGGTGGAAAATCACCTCGGGCTGAATCTGCCCAATTAGTGCATCGAGGTCAGCGCTCAAGATATCGGCTTCGAAAAAATCGACATTTGCGTGGGCAAGATTCTCACGCTTGCCCCGCGACAAATTGTCGATAACAGCGACCTGGTGGCCCTCAGATAGCAGAAGGTCAACAAGGTTGGAACCAATAAAACCGGCGCCACCGGTCACGAGAGTTTTCATAAACCCCTAGGCTAGCAGCCACTAGGCCAAGCCAGTGGGATCTGCGCTAGGACCTGTCGGCGAGTGTGGGGCGCACAGGGCGCGCCAGCCGCGTCATCTCTTTACGACCACGCAATTCCACGGATTTCAGCACTGTCCAACGCGCCTGCTCAGCCTCATTAGCATCGCGCAGCGTCGTGGCGGAGGTCAGCACCCGTCCGGGGGTGTCTTTAGCCAGCTCGGTCAGGCGGGCAGCCTGGTTAACCGCATCCCCAATCACCGTGTATTCAAAACGATCATGTCCGCCGATGTGGCCAGCGACCACTCGGCCTGAGGCAACCCCGATGCCGCAGGCGAGCTCCATATCTTTCAGCTCAGCCTTTAATTCCCGCGCTGCGGCCAAAGCGTGGCCCGTGGCGTCTGTAATCGGAAGGGGAGCGCCGAACACAGCTAACGCGGCGTCACCCTGGAACTTATTGATGATGCCCTTGTGGCGGTGCACCACGTCCACAACGTGCTCGAAAAACTCGTTGAGCGCCAAGACGACCTCTTCAGGCGTGTGGTTGACCGCAAAGGTGGTAGAGCCAATGACGTCCACAAACAAGACAGCCACCTTGCGATCTTCACCGCCCAGTGTGGGGCGCTCTTCCAGTGCTCGGCGCGCGACCTCGTCGCCAACATAGCGGCCGAAAAGATCCCGGACACGTTGGCGTTCGCGTAAACCACGCATCATTTCGTTGAACCCAGCCTGCAGCACGCCAAGTTCGGAACCATCGTAGATATCCACCAGGGTGTTGACCTCGCCGCGCCGCACGCGGTTAATGGCGTCCTGGAGTTCCTGGATGGGGTCGACGATGCTGAGCAGCACCAGCCAGGTGCCGGTGAAACCGGTAATCAGAGCGAGCAGCGACAGGGCGATGATCGCGGGAATAATGCGTTCCGCACTGTCGCCATTGGCCGCATGCCCGGTGAAATGCCCGGGGGTGGCGCTGAAATATCCAAAATGGTGGCCGATGACCAGCAAAATGATGCCCACCACCGGTATACCGGTGGACACCGCCCACGTTGCCAGCACTCGCTGGCGGATCGGGGGCTCCAAGGTTGAGTCCTCGAAGCGTCGCGCCAGGGCGGCGGCAGCGATCGGTCGCACAAGACGTGCAGCCTCGAGGTAGGTCATCATGACGATCAGCGCGCCACCCAGGGTTGTGGTCAGGACCGTGATGAGCGCCAGGCGCGGGTCAAGAAGCCACGAAGCCACGCCCACGATCGCGATGCCAACGACCCACACGATCCCACACAAGGCGGCCTGGTAGACGGGGATGCGCATCACCAAGTTTCTGACCATGTTGGGGTCATGGTCGTCGGGGTTGCGCTGCCAGCGAAGAACAGGAAGGAACAGCCAACCTGTGACAACGATGCCGGCAAAAACCGCAAAAATCAGGTAGCCGACACCGATCATCGTGAGGCGCTCGCGTGCGACGGAGCTGAACTCGTCGACCGCGGGCAGCGGCATCAGGAACTTCAAAAATGCAATCAGGGCGAGTGCGCCAAGGACGTTTGATGCCAGAACGGAAGCAGCATACGCCGGCCATGATGTTGACCATAGCCATTTCACACTCTGCAGGATGCGACGCATGGCTTCCACTCTAGCCGCAGCGAGTCGTTAGTCTAAAGGGGTGACTGACGTCTTCGATTCTTTAGCTCCCGGCACCGTAGCCCACACGATGCTTTATGACGCCGCGTGCGCTGCCCGGCGCCACGAAGACGGCCCAGCGTTGACGCATTCTTGGCTGTTCACGGGGCCTCCTGGGGCGGGGCGTTCGACTGCGGCGTTGGCGTTCGCGGCGTCATTGGTTTGCACAAATGATGACGTCGTGGGGTGTGGGCGCTGCGATGCGTGCCGCGCTGCATTGGGGGGAAGCCACCCGGATGTGACTCATGTTGTGCCGCAGGAGCTCACCCTGCGGGTTTCTGAAGTGCGTGATCTGATTAAGGTGGCATCCACTTTGCCGACGGAGGCGCCGTGGCGGGTGCTGATCATTGAAGATGCGGATCGTTTGCGCAACGAGGGTGCGAATGCGTTTTTGAAGACTGTGGAGGAGTCCCCGACCCGAACGATTATTGTTCTGTGCGCGCCATCGACGGAGGACATGGTGGTGACTTTGCGTTCGCGGTGCCGCCACGTGTACATCCCGACCCCTTCGGTGGAATCTGTGGCGCGGGTGTTGATGGGGCAGGGGGTGGCGCAGGAGCCGGCGATGCTCGCGGCGTCAGCAACTAATCAGCACATTGGGCGGGCTCGTCATCTTGCGACGACTAAGCAGGCGCAGGTGTTGCGGGCGCAGGTGCTTAATGTTGCTGAGCTTGTGTATCACGGTGACGTCGCGTTCCGCACTGTTGGCGGTTTGTTTGACGCTATTGAAGCTGAGGTTGCGGCGAGCTTGGAGTCCAAGGAGGCTGAGGAGAAGGCGAAGCTTGAGCAGGCTTTGGGGATGGGGGGTAAAGGTAAAGGTGCTGCGAAGGCTGCCCGCGGGACCAAGGGCACGGTGGACGAGTTGGAGAAGAAGCAGAAACTACGCCGGACTCGTGGTGCCCGCGATGGTTTGGATCTTGCGTTGGGGGATCTGGCGGGCCTGTACCGTGATGCTTTGGTGCACAAGGGGGATGCGGGGGTGGGTTTGACGCACCCGGATTTTGAGGGTTTGTCCAAGGAATTGGCGCAGAAGAACTCGGAGGAGGCGCTGTTGGCCTGCATTGATGCGTTGGCGCAGTGTCGGGCTGATGTTGCCGCTAACGTGCGCCCGGCGGTGGCGTTGGATGCGCTGGTGGGGCGTTTGCGGCTGGCCTGTGGCGTGCGCTAGAGTATCGACTCGGTGATGGAGACGGCGTACCTCGTTCGTGCGCCTGACACACTGGCCGCCTTAGCTCAGTCGGTAGAGCATCTCACTCGTAATGAGAAGGTCGCGAGTTCGATTCTCGCAGGCGGCTCTCTTTTTTGCCTGGGGTGTTGGGTGATGGGTGGGGGAGCACGTATCATGAGGGGTGTGTCTGATCATTATGATGTTGTAGTCCTCGGTGCGGGCCCTGGTGGCTACGTATCCGCCATCCGCGCAGCTCAGCTTGGCTTGAAGGTGGCTGTTGTCGAGAAGCAGTACTGGGGTGGGGTGTGCCTCAACGTTGGCTGTATCCCGTCAAAGGCGCTGCTGAAGAACGCCGAGCTTGCCCACACCTTTAACCACGAGGCTGATTTGTTCGGCATTTCCGGTGAGGTTTCCTTCGACTTTGGCAAGGCGCACGCGCGTTCCCGCAAGGTATCTGCGGGCATCGTCAAGGGTGTGCACTACTTGATGAAGAAGAACAAGATCACCGAAATTGACGGCTGGGGCTTTTTCACTGGTCCGAAGGAAATGGAGATCCGCGACGGTAAAGACGCCGGTTCCACCATCACTTTCGACAATTGCATTATCGCGACCGGTTCCGTTGTGCGCTCTCTGCCTGGTGTGGAGCTCGGTGGCAATGTGGTCTCTTACGAGGAGCAGATCCTCAACAGCGATTTGCCCGAGTCCATGGTTATCGTTGGTGCAGGCGCCATCGGTATGGAATTCGCCTACGTGCTTGCCAACTATGGCGTGGACGTCTCCATCGTTGAGTTCATGGACCGCGTTCTGCCGAACGAAGACGCTGATGTTTCCAAGGAGATCGCCAAGGCATACAAGAAGCTTGGCGTGAAGCTCTACACCGGCCACAAGACCACCGCGGTTCGCGATAATGGCGACGGTGTCGAGGTTGATATCGAGTCCAAGGATGGCTCGAAGCAGGAAACCCTCAAGGCTGATCGCGTGATGATTTCCATCGGCTTCGCCCCCCGTGTCGAGGGCTTCGGTTTGGAAAACACTGGTGTTAAGCTCACCGAGCGGGGCGCTATCGACGTTGATGATCATATGCGCACCAATGTTGATGGCATTTACGCAATTGGTGACGTGACCGCCAAGCTGCAGCTGGCTCACGTCGCTGAGGCCCAGGGTGTGGTTGCTGCAGAGACCATCGCAGACGCCGAGACCATGGAGCTTGGCGATTACATGATGATGCCGCGCGCTACCTTCTGCAATCCCCAGGTTGCTTCCTTCGGCTACACCGAGGAGAAAGCCCGCGAGAAGGCAGAAGCTGAGGGGCGCGAGATCAAGGTTGCTACGTTCCCGTTCTCTGCTAACGGTAAGGCTCAGGGCTTGGGCGAATCCGTCGGTTTCGTGAAGCTGATTGTGGACGCCGAGTTCGGCGAGCTGATCGGTGGTCACATGGTGGGCTCCAACGTGTCGGAGCTGTTGCCGGAGCTCACCCTGGCTCAGCGATTCGACCTGACTGCTGAGGAAATTGGCCGTAATGTGCACACCCACCCGACCCTGTCCGAGGCTATGAAGGAAGCAGCCGAGGGCACCATGGGTCACATGATCAACCTGTAAAAAGGCGGGTTGCGGGGCGCCTGCTACCAGGCGCCCTCATTTTTGCGTGACGGTCTAGTATGGTGCGACGGTCGATTCGTGGGCGTTGACGTTGATTGGTCGGTGCACCGGGGGGAATGCGCGTTGGGCGCAGTGTTCGCGGGTGCATACCCTGCAGCCTGCGCCGATGGGGGTTGCGGAACGCGAGTCTATGTCGAGTCCGTCGGCGTAGACGGTTCGTTGCGCATGGCGAGCTTCGCATCCAAGTCCGATGGCGAAGAGTTTGCCGGTGTCTTTAAATCGCGTCCGGTGGTGGCGTACGGTCCGGGCGATCCACAGGTAATTTCGCCCATCGGGCATCTGTGCGACTTGGCGCATGATGGTTCCGGGGTTGGTGAATGTTTCGTAGACGTTCCATAGGGGGCAGGTGCCGCCTGCGTGGGTGAAGTGGAATCCGCTTGCCGATTGGCGCTTGCTCATGTTTCCTGCGCGGTCGACGCGGACGAATGTGAAGGGGATGCCGCGTAGGTTGGGTCGTTGCAGTGTGGATAGTCGGTGGCAGATTGGTTCGTATCCCACTCCGTATTCCTGGCACAGAAATTCGATGTCGTATCGGGATGTTTCGCAGGAGTGGTGGAATATTTCGTAGGGGAGTATGACGCTGGCGGCGAAGTAGCTGGCTACGCCTTTGAGGGCGAGTGTTTGGCTATCTTCGCTGCTCAAGTGCCCATTGTCTACGGCTTCTTGGAATAGTGTGCTGGCCTCGAGGTGACCGAGTTCCCCCGCGAGTCTAAAGGCGCGCTGTCCTGGGGTGAGATGCGCGGAGATAGTAAGTTCCCGTGTTTGCGCATCGTAGTGGTGGAGGCTGTCGCCGACGCTGGTGTCGTGTTTAATGATGACGCCGTGGGCATCTTTGAGGCGCGCAGAGATGGCGTCTTCAGTTGCGCGGATATTGAGCGGGGTGATGCCTAGCTGCCTGGAGAGATCTTCCGCAGCGAGATCGATGTCGCCTAGGTAGTTCTGGCGGGCGTAGAAGAAGTCTCGGACTTCTTCGTGAGGCATTGCGAGTGCTCGGGGTTCGTTGGGGTCCTGGTGTCGGTTGTCTGTTGCCGCAGAAAGCTTGTCGCGTACGTTGCGGTAGCGGCGGTGCATGTCGACCATAGCGCGAGCGACGTTGGGGTGGTCGTGGACGAGCTCGGATAGTTCTTGGAGCTCAATGTTGCTAGTGCAGATTTCTTTGTCTAGTACGACGTCTTGGACCTCTGCTAGGAGCCTGGAGTCGTCGTCGCGGGAAAAGAAGGTGGCGTCTACGCCGAATGCTTCGGTGATTTTCAGCAGGACGGGGACGGTCAGTGGGCGGGTGTCGTGCTCGATCTGGTTGACGTAGCTTGCGGATAGGCCGAGTGTGGCTGCGAGTGTGGCTTGACTGAGGTCGCGTTCGCGACGAAGTTGTCGGAGGCGGGAGCCTACGTAAGTTTTGCCCATGCCGCCACTATACGAGACCCAGATCACTGTTGTGAAGAGTTGCAAATTTTTCTGTGATGCTGTGTGCAGTTTGGCGAGTGATGGCACTCAACTTTCATTAAGAGACCGCGCATGTGCAACTTTTGATTGACTGTAATCGGGGTGAAAAAAAAGTTTAGTCGCTTTTTCCCAAAAAAGGCCGCTGGCGAGTATAACCACTTGATGTTTGTGCGCACCCAACCCGGGCTGTGCTGGCATTATGCGAGCGGGGAAGGGGCGAAAGTATGTCATAATCCCGAGCCTTCCAGGTCAGGCTATCCTAAAAGGAAACCTGCAGGTCAGCGGCTCGAATGTGAAGTGTGTCACCTAGGTTAATCCTGGGTGGATCAACCTAAACTTAAGGCTTTACAGTAAGAGAGACACTGGAGGTGCCATGACTATTACATTTAACGACCGTGACGCAATCGTCCACGGAAAAATCACTGAAAAGCCGCTGCGTGAGCGGCCGTCCTACCCGACGTGGGCAATGAAGTTGACCATGGCCATCACTGGCCTGATTTTCGGTGGCTTCGTGCTCGTCCACATGATCGGTAACTTGAAGATCTTCCTCCCCGAGCACGACGGCAAGCCCGCCATCGATGTCTACGGTGAGTTCCTCCGCACTGTCGGAGAACCGCTCTTCCCCCGTGAGGGCATCCTGTGGATCTTCCGCATCGTCCTGCTGGTTGCACTGGTTCTGCACGTCTACTGCGCTTTCGCGCTCGTGGGCCGCGCACACCAGTCCCGCGGCAAGTTCCGCCGCACCAACCTGATGGGCGGACACCAGTCCTTCGCAGCACGCACCATGATCGTCACCGGTCTTGTTCTGCTGCTGTTCATCCTGTTCCACATCGCCGACCTCACCCTGGGTGTTGCACCGGCAGCTTCGGACAGCTTCCACCACGGCGACGTCTACGCCAACCTGGTTGCCAGCTTCAGCCGTTGGCCCGTTGCCATCTTCTACATCCTCGCGATGCTGTTCCTGTTTATGCACCTGTCGCACGGCATCTGGACCGCAGTAAGCGACCTCGGTATCACCGGCAAGCGCACCCGCGCAGTGATGCTGTTCATCTCTTACCTAGTTCCGGCCCTGGTAATGGTGGGTAACATCTCGATCCCGCTGGCCATCGCCACCGGCTTGATCAGCTAATCGGGCTTACGCCTTACATAGCCATTAAAGGAAGACGATATGAGCACTCACTCTGAAACTATCGCTAAGCCCGACTTCACAGCTCCCGCCTCCGTGGTGGAAGGTGTGACCATCGGTAAGGTCCTCAGCGACCACGCGCCTGCTGGCGTCCCCATGAAGGATGCTTGGCAGTACCACAAAGACCACATGGAGCTGGTCTCCCCGCTGAACCGTCGTAAGTTCCGCATCATCGTTATCGGTACCGGCCTGTCCGGTGCTGGTGCCGCCGCAGCCCTCGGCGAACTCGGATACGACGTTAAGGCTTTCACCTACCACGACGCCCCGCGCCGTGCGCACTCGATCGCCGCACAGGGTGGCGTTAACTCCGCCCGCGGCAAGAAGGTTGACAACGACGGTGCATACCGCCACGTCAAGGACACCGTCAAGGGTGGCGACTACCGCTGTCGTGAGACCGACTGCTGGCGTCTTGCCTACGAGTCCGTCCGCGTCATCGACCACATGAACGCTATCGGTGCCCCCTTCGCCCGCGAGTACGGCGGAACCCTCGCCACCCGTTCCTTCGGTGGTGTGCAGGTCTCCCGCACCTACTACACCCGTGGCCAAACGGGTCAGCAGCTCCAGCTGTCCGCAGCTGCAGCACTCCAGCGCCAGATCCACCTCGGCTCCGTGGAGATCTTCACCCACAACGAGATGGTCGACCTGATCGTCACCGAAGAAAACGGTGAGAAGCGCTGCCAGGGTGCCGTCATGCGCAACCTGATCACCGGTGAGCTCACCGCTCACACCGCACACGCAGTCATCCTGTGCACCGGTGGATACGGCAACGTCTACTACATGTCCACGCTGGCCAAGAACTCCAATGCTTCGGCCATCATGCGTGCATACGACCGCGGCGCCTACATGGCATCCCCGTCGTTCATTCAGTTCCACCCGACCGGCCTGCCGGTCAACTCCGCGTGGCAGTCCAAGACCATCCTTATGTCGGAGTCCCTGCGTAACGACGGTCGTATCTGGTCGCCGAAGGAGCCGAAGGACGATCGCGATCCCAACACCATTCCGGAAGAGGAGCGCGACTACTTCCTCGAGCGCCGTTACCCTGCATTCGGTAACCTGGTGCCCCGCGACGTCGCATCCCGTGCAATCTCCCAGCAGATCAACGCTGGTCTCGGTGTGGGCCCGATGCACAACTCGGCATACCTGGACTTCCGCGACGCCATCGAACGCCTCGGCAAGGACACCATTAAAGAGCGCTACTCCAACCTCTTCCAGATGTACGAAGAGACCATCGGTGAAGACCCCTACACCACTCCGATGCGTATCGCTCCTACCTGCCACTTCACCATGGGTGGTCTGTGGACCGACTTCAACGAGATGACCTCCATCCCGGGCCTGTTCTGTGCAGGCGAAGCATCCTGGACCTACCACGGCGCGAACCGCCTGGGTGCAAACTCTCTGCTGTCCGCATCCGTCGACGGCTGGTTCACCCTTCCGTTCACCGTCCCCAACTACCTCGGCCCCTTGCTGGGCACCGAGCGTCTCGCTGAGGACGCCCCCGAAGCACTGGCAGCAATCGAGCGCGCACAGGCACGCATCGACAAGCTGATGAGCATCAACGGTAACCACGGTCCGGAGTACTTCCACCGCCAGCTCGGTGACATCCTGTACTTCTCCTGTGGTGTGGCACGTAACGTCACCGATCTCGCCTCCGGCATCGAAAAGATCCGCCAGCTGCGCAAGGACTTCTGGTCCGACCTGCGCATCACCGGCACCCCGGACGAGATGAACCAGGTCCTCGAATACGCTAACCGCGTTGCCGACTACATCGACTTGGGCGAGCTCATGTGCGTCGACGCTCTCGACCGCGACGAGTCCTGTGGTGCACACTTCCGTGACGACCACCTCTCCGACGACGGCGAGGCAGAGCGTGACGACGAAAACTGGTGCTTCGTATCCGCATGGGAGCCCGCTGGCGAGAACAAGTTCATCCGCCACGCAGAGCCCCTGTACTTCGATTCGATCCCGCTGATGACAAGGAACTACAAGTAATGAAACTCCATCTTGAAATTTGGCGTCAGGCCGGACCGAACACCGAGGGCGGCTTCGAATCCATCGACGTCGACGACGCTGTCGAGCAGATGTCGATCCTGGAGCTGCTTGACCACGTCAACGAAGGCCTCATTGAGTCCGGCAAAGAGCCGTTCGCATTCGCCTCTGACTGCCGCGAAGGCATCTGTGGTACCTGTGGCCTCAACGTAAACGGTCGCCCCCACGGTCCCGAGAAGAACAAGCCTGCCTGCCAGCAGCGCCTGTTCAACTTCAACGACGGCGACACCATCCAGCTCGAGCCACTGCGCTCCGCAGCGTACCCGGTGATTAAGGACATGATCGTCGACCGCTCCGCACTGGACCGCGTCATGCAGCAGGGCGGTTACGTCTCCGTCAACGCCGGTACCGCACCGGATGCTGACACCCTGCACATGAACCACCAGACCGCTGAGCTTGCACTCGACCACGCAGCCTGCATCGGCTGTGGTGCTTGTGTCGCCGCCTGCCCGAACGGTGCTGCGCACCTGTTCACCGGCGCGAAGCTCGTCCACCTCTCCCTCATGCCCCTGGGCAAGGAAGAGCGCGGCAAGCGTGCCCGCAAGATGGTCGACCAGGTCGAGACCAGCTTCGGCCCCTGCTCCCTGTTTGGTGAGTGCGCCGATGTCTGCCCCGCCGGCATCCCGCTGACCGCCGTCGCAGCAATCAACAAGGAACGCGCTCGCTCCGCCCTGCGCGGCAAGGACAACTGATTGTGATCTACCCCCATCTGCAGCGTGCATGATGGGGGCCTAGGTTATGATCGATGCTAGGCAACTTGAAAGAAAGGCAGACCATGTCTGAAACCATCGAGGTGCAGCAGTACCGCGAAGAGGCTTTCCCCTTCTTTGAAGGTGAACCCACCTACGTTGACGGTTACTTGCCGTCGAGCTTCGACTCGCAGCACTCCTCCCTTCAGCGTTCCTCTACCTGGTGCGGCATGGGGCTTGTCCTGACCGCACTTGCCGGCCTCGGCACCCTCATTTTTGGGTTCGCCACCCTAGACTCCGGCACCCAGGAGCACGCAACCACCTTCATCTGGATCGGCGCTATTTTGACGCTGGTCTGTGTGGTCGGCGGCTTCAGTCTAATCCACTACGGGCGCCGGTACTACCGCGCTTACGTAGCAGCGACTGGGCGTAAATAGCACCCAGTAGCACCTCCGCACGAAGGGGAGGAAGCACCCGCAACGGGGCTTCCTCCCCTTCGTGTGTCTAGGAATCAGCGACACAAGGATAATCGTTTACATGGACACAACACTCGACGTGCCCGGCCCCTCGCCAGAGGTCGAAGCCCAGCGTCGCGCACAGCTGCGCCGCTATAAAGCCATCGCTACGGGCCTGCTGCTGTTCGCCACCGCCATATACTTTTACTGCCGATGGCTCGAGCAATCTGATCCCGCACCCTGGGTCGGATTCGTCCGAGCTGCAGCCGAGGCTGGCATGATCGGCGGTCTCGCCGACTGGTTTGCCGTCACAGCCCTGTTCCGTCGCCCGTTGGGTCTGCCCATCCCGCACACCGCGATTGTTAAAAATAAAAAAGACCAGATTGGCGAATCGCTGTCCGGATTTGTGGGTGAAAACTTCCTTAACGCTGAACTTGTCACCCAAAAAATCCGCTCCGCTGACCTCCCAGCCAAGGCTGGTTCCTGGCTATCCAACGAGGACAACGCCCAAAAAGTCAGCAGCGAAATAGGCAGCCTGACCGCCAACATCTTGCGAGCCATCGACCCGCAGGATGCCGAAGCCGTCATCAAACACAGCCTCATCGAGCCCCTCGCCGCACCAGAGTGGGGTCCTCCCGCCGGCCGCATGCTCGAGCAGCTCATCGACAGTGGTCGCGCCGAACCCATCATCGATGAGGTGTTCGCCTGGGCGCACCGCAAAGCCCTCGGGGCCGAAGAATTCATCACCCTCATCCTGGACGAACGCCGCCCGACGTGGGCACCAAAAATCCTCAACGAGGTCGTCGGCCAAAAAGTCCACAGCGAACTCGTGAAGTTCACCCACGCCATCTCTACCGACCCCAACCACGAGGCCCGCCGCGCAGCCCGAACCTTCCTCAATAACTTCGCCGCCGACCTCCAAAACGACCCCGCCATGATTGAGCGAGTCGAAAAACTCAAAGAGGACATCCTATCTGCCCCCCAAATAGAGGCCATCCCCGCCCAACTGTGGGCGCGAACCTCAACCACGCTCGCCGACGCCGCGGAAGACCCGACATCATTAATCCGGACAAAAATTGCTGACGCCGCGCACAATTGGGGCACACGACTGGTCACGGACCCAGTGCTCCAGCAACGCGTCGATGAGAGAATCACCCGGGCGGCGGCGTTCCTCGCCGACAACTACGCCGATGACATCTCCAGCATCATTTCTGAAACCATCGAACGCTGGGATGCCGACGAGGCTAGCGAGAAAATCGAATTGATGGTCGGCAAAGACCTTCAGTACATCAGGCTCAACGGTACTGTGGTGGGTGCGCTTGCCGGCCTGCTCATCTATTCTGTTTCACACGTGATCTTTTAAAGAAAAGGACAAACCACCCCATGCTCACTCTGCCCGCGATGACCCTGCCCAGCATGCTGATGTTTATCCTCGTCACGGTGCCATACACGGTGGCGTTTTGGGGTGCGGCAATTGCCGGAATCGCAGGCGCATTCACAGCAGCAACCACCCGCGACGATGCGTTCCCCGCAGCCGACCGTCAACCCAAATGGATCTGGGTCGGCCTATTGAGCGTTGCGTCTATCCTGTGCTGGGCGGGTTCGACGTTCCTCGCCGTGGTGGGGGCCGTCATCATCTGTATTTACTGGTGCGATGTGCGCCCCCAGATTCGCTTGCTGATTGGCTAGTCGAAAATAACGGTGCGGTTGCCGTACACCTGCACCCTGTCCTCCAGGTGGAATCGCAAACCACGTGCGAGGACATTTTTTTCTGCATCGCGCCCAATGCGCTGCATGTCCTCGGGGGTTTCTTTGTGGGTGATGCGGATGACGTCCTGTTCGATGATGGGGCCGTCATCCAAGTCCTGGGTGGCGTAGTGGCAGGTGGCACCGATCAGTTTGACGCCGCGCTTGTATGCCTGGTGGTAGGGGCGGGCGCCCATGAAGGATGGCAGGAAACTGTGGTGGATGTTGATCGCGCGGCCTGACCACATTTCGCACAGGTCCGGGGGCAGGATCTGCATGAAGCGGGCGAGCACGATGGCGTCTGGTTCATAAGAATTAACCAGCTGTGCGACCTCGTCAAAGGCTTTACGCTTGCCGACTGCGTCCTTGGGGAAAGGCACGTAGAAGAATGGCACGCCGTGGTTTTCGGCGACTTCGCGCAGGTCCTCGTGGTTACCGATGACTGCTTTGATGTCCATGGGGTAGTCGTTTTGTGCCACACGGCCCAGCAGATCGTGCAGGCAGTGGCCTTCTTTGGAAACCAGGAGGACTGCAGATTTGCGGCGGGCAGTGTCCCATATCCGCCAGCGGGTGCCTTCGCCGAGCTCTGCTGCAAGTTCGGCGAATTGCTCACGCAGCTCTTCCACAGAGGCGTCGAGGGATTCTGCGCGGACTGCTTGGCGGGTGAAAAACCAGCCGGAGTCCGGGTCGGTGAAGTAGCCGGCCTCTGTGATCCATCCGCCGTGGCTGGCGATGAAAGCGGAGAGCTTCGCGACGATACCAGTGGTGTCGGGGCATCCGAGGGTGAAAACGATATGCCTGTCGGTGGTGGCTGTCGGTGCAGGTGCGGGGCTGGCTGTACTCATTGTTCACAGTCTAGTGTCCGGGTAATTCTGGCTCTACTTATGGGTGGTGCGCGGGCCTCGGTAGGGTAGTGGAATGACTATTGACCGTGCGCAGTTGGCCGCCATGATGGACTACACCTTGCTCAAGCCGGAGGCCACGGCCCAGGATGTCCAGGCACTGATTGATGACGCCGTGAAGCTCGGCGTAGGCGCTGTGTGCGTCAGCCCCAACATGCTGTTTGCTTGCACGTCGGCTGCTGATCAGGGTGTGCGGGTTGCTACCGTGGTCGGGTTTCCCTCGGGCAAGCATGATGCCCTGATCAAGGCCGCGGAGGCGCGGTTGGCGGTGCAGTTTGGCGCCGTCGAAGTAGACATGGTTATTGACGTCGCGCGGGCCATCGCGTGCGATCAAAATGCCATCATTGCGGAGGTTGCTGCGGTTCGGGAGGCTGTGCCGCAGCCAGTGGTGCTGAAAGTTATTTTGGAAACCGCCTTGCTGGATGAGGAGCAGATCGCGGTGGCAGTGGAGGCTTGCGTGTTGGCAGGTGCGGACTATGTGAAGACCTCTACTGGTTTCCATCCTGCAGGCGGAGCCAGCGTGGAGGCCGTACGAGCAATGAAACGCGCAATCGGCAATCGTCGGGTAGGTATTAAAGCCTCCGGTGGTATTCGCACCTACGAGGATGCTGAGGCCATGGTCGCTGCGGGCGCTACCCGCCTGGGGGTTAGCGCCGCTCGTGCGATCCTCGATGGGGCTCCTAGTCCTAGCGCTGGGTAGAGCGGACTGCCCTCGTCTCGGCGGTTTTGCTAGCCCAACTCTGCAAGATTAACGTTGGTACCGCTTAATGCGACCTGCAGGCCCCCGTCAGTCACGTCAAAGCTGTCGACCTTCAGGCCCTGGGAAAAGGAGTCTGCGGAGTTATTTAGTCCTTCAGTGATCGCTGCAGTCGCCTCTGCAGGCAAATCTACTCCAAAAAGCTGAGCATTCGTCGCCTCAAAGGCCACGTGCCCGCCCTCGAGCACTGGCTTGAGGTGCAATTCGGCTGCACCATCGGTGAACTGCACCGCCAGGGTTCCCTCTGCAGGTTCAGAGGTAATGCTTGTGATCTTCACCAGTTGGCTGAACAATGCCCCGGCAAGATCTTCCAAAGATGTCGCATTCTTTGGCTGCGGCATCTGTTCCTTCATAGCCAATTGTGCCTGTGCGAGAATAAAATCATCGGGCAGGACCGTCGTCATGTGCAGCGTGGTGGCAATCGGGGCATCCTCGTTTTCAAGATTGAGCCCATCAATGGTGATATGTGCTTCGGGGTCGCCGACGACTTGCGGATTGTCGCCCGTAACCACTTCGAGCGTGCTGGGATTGTCAATTTCTACATGGTGAATGTTCTTTTGCAGCGCCCCTAGCAATACGGGGTAGGCGCCGAAAGAGATAGTCGCTTGCGGGTTGTCCTTCTTTAGCTCGTTTGTGATGTTCGAGCGTGTTGCGAACTCGCCACCGGCAAACAGCACGACGACCAGGACGAGGAGGGCTGCGAACACAGCGGTAACTTTTTTCATGCGTTCCACCCTAGCCTCAAAACAGCCCCGATCGCGGCGGCAAACGCAGATGAAGATCGCCCCGTACCTTCAGTTTTATAAAATAGTTCACAATAATGCGCATTCTATGGTCTGGGGCATCATTGTTCGCTAGGCTGCTTTTCAATCAAAACCAATCAGCAGTCTAGGAGGATCCAGCGACCGTCCCACGGACTATGCGTTGTACCCTCGCGGGGTTCACGGCGGTTGGGGACGCTGTCCAAGACCCCACCACGGGCCTGGAATCCCAACAGTTTGAGCATCATAGGGTTATTGCCTCAGAGCGGGCGGCGCAGAATTATGCGGATATTTATGGTTGGGGTACCGCGGGTGACATTCTCGAAGCCGCGAAAGATACCCAAGTGATAGATTCAAGGAGCCTGGATCAGATCCTAGAACAGGGCCTGAATGAACTGCTAGCAGCGTCAGACTTGTTCATTATTCCCTCGATTTTCTGCCGCCTGGTATGTACGAGTGAGGTCCTGAGTCCGGTCGCACACTAAAACGACCAGGGGACCGTCAGCCAATTGTCCCGAAGTAGTCTGCGCTGAGGCGTGTGCGGCCATGTCAAAGACTTTCGGGCTTCAAACCAGCGCACTCGTGGCCCGAAGGCAGCGAAAGGTGCCGCGCGATCCCACGCAGCATCCGCCTCCTCAAGAAGCTCGCGCACCGTATCACCCTCTACGTTCCGATGAATAAGCGCCTTCGGTAGACGCTCCGCAAGCTCACTCGGCCGTCCCACATCCCATGGATCCCACGCCAGAGTCAACGACCTCGGACCTTCAGCACCCAACAACACCCATGCCATTCGCCGACCAAGCTCATCACAGGTACCCTCCACAAACACCCCGCCGGGCGCCAAACGTGAGCACACAGTCTGCCACGCAGCATCAACCTGCGCGACGTCATACTGTCGCAGTACATTGAAAGCACGAACCAATTGAGGTTGATAACCAGCAAGCTCAAACCCACCGAGTTCGAATCGCACCCCATCCCTCGGCGGCAACACCCGGGCAGGATCAATTTCCAAACCCACCACCTCCACATCAAAGCGGCGGCCTGTGGGGCAACGGTGCGGGCTGGAATCCAGCATTCGCTTCCACTCACAGGTCGTGGCGTAACTAGCCCCATAACCAACATCCACCGCCAGCGGACGGTACGTACCAGCCGAACGCAAAGCAGCTATTACCGCAGGCTCAGTGCGCATCCACCGGTCGCAGCGGCGAAGCCGATTGGTGTTGGTCGTACCGCGAGTAATCACACCCACCGGCTTACCGGCGGTCACGTTGAACTGCGCCCGAAGATTGTGTGCGTGATCAGCCATGATAAAAAGACAAAAAACCTACAGCCCCGGCACAATCAATCCAATGTGCGCGGGGCTGCGTGTAAAAAACAGGGCCTAGAGGTTCTCGGAGATCCACTTTTCGGTCAGCGCGCCCTCATTAGCGACGAGCTCGCCGAGTGCTTCCGCAACCTTCGGCTCAATCGCAGGACCCATGAAAGGAATGGTGACGTTGACCTCATTGTCGTAGGTCAACGTGGTGGTGTCGGCACCAGCCGCAGCCACGGAACCCTTGAAGTCAACCGGTGCGCCCTTCACATCAGCGGTGTAATTGAAGGTGAAGGAATCCCCATCGAGTTCGCTGACGGTGACGACGCGCTTGATCTTCAAAGACTGGGAGATCATGGCGCGCACGGCCTCCGGCAGAAGGTCCATCGGCATGATTTCGTACAGGACGGCCTCGTTGCCGTCGAAGGAATGAACCTCGCCAGCTTCGGTGGAGAGGTTGGCAACGTTGTAAGCCCAGTAGTCCGCGTTGGTCAGTGCGGCGTGCACTTTATTCGCGGGGTGGTTGATCGTCACGGTGTGCTGTGCGCGAGAAGTCATAGACAACAGACTACCGTTAGATGCATGTCTGAGATACTTACCCCGGACCTCATGGCGCGCCTCCGCTCAGTTGACGGCGTCAATGTGCAGGAAGCAACGTTTGCTTCGCTGACAACCCTGCGAGTCGGCGGCCGGCCACTAGCCTGCGTAGTATGCAACACCACCGAATCGATTGCCCAGGTCGTAGGCCTGCTGGATGAGCATTCGGTACCGCTGTTGGTTGTGGGTGGGGGTTCGAATCTCCTCGTGTCAGATGATGACGTCGCGATGGTCGCTGTGGTGCTGAACAATCGCGGCGTCAAGATTGATGCTTGCGACACCTCTGCGGGCGACGGGCCGGTGTACGTGCGCGCCCAAGCCGGCGTCGTCTGGGACGACCTAGTCGCGCAGACAGTCGACCGTGGCTTGGGCGGTCTGGAATGCTTGTCGGGAATCCCCGGAAGCGTGGGGGCTACCCCCGTGCAAAACGTCGGCGCCTACGGGGTCGAGGTGTCGGACGTGCTGCGTCGGGTGCGGCTCTACGACCGCACATCGGGCGAGCTGGAGTGGGTAGAGCCCGAGGCACTGGACCTGGCCTATCGCTACTCGAACCTAAAATTCACAGGTCGCGCGGTCGTCGTGGAAGTCGAATTCCAGCTCAGCGCGGATGGATTGTCGGCACCGCTCCGCTTCGGCGAACTAGCCCGCACCCTCGGCGTCACAGAGCAAGAAGGTAGCGGTGCGCGACGCCCCGTAGCCCAAGTGCGCGACGCCGTCCTCGGCCTGCGCCGCGGCAAAGGCATGGTCGTCGACCCCACCGACCACGACACCTGGAGCGCCGGCTCTTTCTTCACCAACCCCATTGTTGACGCCGCGTCAATTAAACAAGTACGCGAACGCATCGCCGCCCACGTCCCCGCCGACACCTACGCCACCATGCCCTGCTTCGAAGTCGACGGCGGCTACAAACTATCCGCAGCATGGCTCATCGACAAAGCCGGCTTCACAAAAGGCTACCCAGGGCAAGGAGCACCCGCTCGACTGTCCACCAAACACACACTAGCCCTGACCAACCGCGGCAACGCCACCGCTGCAGACGTCGTCGCCCTGGCACGCGACGTCCAACGCGGCGTCAACAATATTTTCGGAGTACACCTAGAACCCGAACCAGTATGGGTCGGATTTTGATAGGTTAGAAAAGTCCACCCACCGCGGGAGCGAACCATGCTTCGCTGAGAGGGCACAAGCAACAGGCAGCAAACAACAGCCGCCAGGAGTGCCGACCGCTTGAACCTGTCCGGGTAATGCCGGCGTAGGAAGGAGAAGGTGTGTCCTCACGCATCCCAAAAACCAAGCAATCCACCAAGTCAGCACCACCCGCCCCAGGGCAACTGACAACAGGCCCCATCTACCGCAGCCGCAAAATCTACAACCAAGTGGACTTCGAAGGGCTCACCCTCAACATCCCCGCCCGCCGCATCGATTTGACCAACGGCGAACACTTCGACGTATACGACACCTCCGGGCCATACACCCTGGAAAACCCCCAACTCGACCTACACACAGGGCTAGAAAAAGTCCGCGACAGCTGGCCCAAACCCGCCCCAGCAGCGGCGAGTAGCGAACACCCAGAACTCAAAGTACCCACACAATTAGCCTGGGCACGCGCCGGCATCATCACACCAGAAATGGCCTTCTGCGCAGCACGCGAAGGCTTCACACCAGAAGAAGTCCGCGAAGAAGTCGCCGCAGGCCGCGCCGTGATCTGCGCCAACCACAAACACCCAGAAATCGAACCGATGATCATCGGCAAAAAATTCGCCGTCAAGATTAACGCAAACATCGGCAACTCCGTCGTAACCTCATCCATCGCAGAAGAAGTAGAAAAAATGGTGTGGGCAACCCGCTGGGGCGCAGACACCATCATGGACCTATCTACCGGAGCCGACATTCACGAAACCCGCGAATGGATCCTACGTAACTCCTCCGTACCCGTCGGCACCGTACCGATCTACCAAGCACTAGAAAAAGTCAACGGAGACCCCACCAAACTAACGTGGGAAATCTACAAAGACACCATCATCGAACAATGCGAACAAGGCGTCGACTACATGACAGTGCACGCCGGAGTACTACTGCGCTACATCCCCCTAGCCGCACACAGAGTAACCGGCATAGTCTCCCGCGGCGGCTCCATCATGGCGGCCTGGTGCCTCAAAGAACACCGCGAATCATTCCTCTACACCGAATTCGCCGAACTCTGCGACATCCTAGCCTCCTACGACGTCACCTTCTCCCTTGGCGACGGCCTACGCCCCGGCTCCATCGCCGACGCCAACGACGAGGCTCAACTCGCCGAACTACGAACCCTCGGCGAACTCACACTCATCGCCCGCTCCCGCGGCTGCCAAGTCATGATCGAAGGCCCCGGCCACGTCCCAATGCACAAAATCGCAGTCAACGTCGAATGGGAAGAAGACTGGTGCCACGGCGCCCCCTTCTACACCCTCGGCCCCCTCGCCACCGACATCGCACCAGGCTACGACCACATCACCTCCGCTATTGGCGCGGCAATCATCGGGCAGGCTGGCACCGCCATGCTGTGCTACGTCACCCCGAAAGAACACCTGGGCCTGCCCAACCGAGACGACGTCAAAACCGGTGTGATCACCTACAAGATCGCCGCCCACGCAGCCGACCTAGGCAAAGGTCATCCTCGCGCACAGGAACGCGACGATGCGCTGAGCAAGGCACGTTTTGAGTTCCGCTGGCACGACCAATTCGCCCTCGCGCTGGACCCAGACACCGCGATCGAATTCCACGACGAAACCCTCCCCGCCGAGCCAGCGAAGACCGCCCACTTCTGCTCCATGTGCGGGCCCAAATTCTGCTCGATGCGAATCTCCCAGGATGTGCGTGATTACGCCGCGGAGCACGGCCTTGATTCCGTTGAAGCTATCGAGGCAGGGATGCGGGAAAAGTCGGAAGAATTTGAGGCGAAGGGAGGCACCGTGTACGTGCCTTTGACATCGTTGAAGACACAGACGACGCCTCCTGTAGGGAACTGATCCGACCAGCTGGTGCGGACCAGTTTGTTAGTGAATCACTGACAAAACGGGGGTACTGGGGTTCTTTGTGCGTCTAGGGGTGGTCTATTTGCACAAGGTTGGGGTGTGTAGGGGATTCTTTGGGAGAATAGCACCCCTCTATTCTCCCAAAGCCCTGGTCGCGGGCAGGTTAGCGCTTCTTCTTTTCCAAGCGAGCGACCAGCTGCTCCTGCACCTCACGGCGACGAATCTTGCCCATCTGATCGCGAGGCAACTCCTCAAAGTGGTAGAAAGTCCGCGGAACCTTGTAGCGGGTCAACAATTCGCGGCAGTATTCCTTCAACCCATCAGGATCAAGAGCACCACCCTCTACCAAAGTGATGGCTGCGACCACGTTTTCCGAGCCGTCTTCGCGGGGCAAACCGACGACCGCGCAGTCCTCAATGTCTGGGTGGTCGAGCAGTACTTCCTCCACCTCAAGGGGGTACACGTTGAAGCCACCGGTGATGATGACCTCCTTGATGCGCGCCACCAGGCGAATGAATCCGTCTTCTTCCATGACGCCGACATCCCCCGTGCGGTACCACTCGCCGTGGAAGGATTTTTCGGTGGCTTCCGGCTGGTTGAGGTAGCCCTGGAATACTTGGGGTCCGCGAACCAGCACTTCGCCTTCCACACCGTAGGGTTGTGTTTCGTCTAGGTTGTCGGGGTTGGCGATGCGCACATCGGTGTCGGGGAAGGGCACACCTACGTAGCCTGGGCGGCGGTCGTCGTTCATGGGGTTGCCGACGATGATGGGGGAGGTTTCGGTCAGGCCGTAGCCTTCGACTAGGCGGCCGCCGGTGAATTGCTCCCAGCGTTCCACGGTGTGGACGGGCAGGGTGGATGCGCCGGAGAAGCTGTTGCGGATGCCGGAGATATCGATGCCGCTTTCTTCCGCGGCGTCAACAATGCGTTCGTAAATGGCTGGCACGCCTGGCAGCCAGGTGGGGGTGTGCTTCTTCATGATTTTCATGATCAGCCGCAGGTCGGGTGCGGGCAGGAGGACGATCTCGCCGCCGACATAGACGCCCAGGGTGGCTGTCATGGTGAGGCCGTAGGCGTGGAACATTGGCAGTGCGGCCAGCAGAATTTCTTGGCCTTTTTCGCCTAAGCCGGGCACCCAGGCTTTGCCCTGTTGGATGTTCGCGAACAGGTTGCCGTGCGAGAGTTGGGCGCCTTTCGGGACACCGGTCGTGCCGGAGGTGTACAGGATGAGGGCTGTGGTGTCGACGGTGACGTCGGTTGGGGTGGTGACGTCGCGTCCGTCACCGCCGATGGCATTGCCGAGGAGGATTTCCCACGGCACTGTGTTGGGGGCGTCGCCGGTGAGTTTTTGGCGGGCTTTGCGTACGGCGGGGATGGGTAGTTTGAGTGTGAATTGTTGGGTTTTGGGCATCGCTAGCGTCATGTCGACGCTGATGATGGTTTCCAAATCTGTGATTCCGCGTAGTTTTTCGAGCATGGGGGCTGCTTTGTCCCAGCAGATGGCGACGCGTGCGCCGTGGTCTTTGAAGGGGTGCTCGAGTTCGTGCGGGGTGTACAGGGGGTTGTGTTCGACGACGGTGGCGCCCAGTTTGAGTACGGCATAGAACGCGGCGAGGTGCTGGGGGCAGTTGGGTAGCAGGATGGCGACGCGGTCCCCGGGGCGTACACCAAAGGCGCGTAGGCCGGAGGCGGCGCGGCGGACTTGTTTGTCGAGTTCGGCATAGGTTTGGGTTTTGCCGAAGAAGTAGGTCGCTGGCTTGTCCGCGTTGAGTGCCAGGTTGTTGTCGTAGACGTCGAGCAGGGTGGTGTCGCCGTATTCGAGGGTGTGTGGTACCCATTCGGGGTAGTGCTGGAGCCACGGCCTGCTGTTTGTGTTCGCTGCGTGTGTGGTGTCCGTCATTGGAGTGCCCTTTCCTTTGTTAACCCGAAACGAGTCTAGTCGAGTCGGTGGTTTAGGGTGGTGTGCATGCGCGTGGCTATGATTTCTATGCATACGTCTCCTTTGCAGCAGCCGGGTTCGGGTGATGCTGGTGGCATGAACGTCTATGTTTATTCGACTGCTGTTGAGTTGGCGAGGCGGGGTGTGCAGGTGGATGTGTTTACTCGGGCGACGCGGCCTAGTCAGGGTCGGGTTGTTGACGTCGCGGAGAATTTCCGGGTGTTTAACGTGGTTGCGGGCCCGTATGAGGGGCTTGATAAGGAGGATCTGCCGACTCAGTTGGCGGCTTTTGCGGGGGGTATTGTGCAGGCGACGGAGGATTTTGGGCTGCATTATGACGTGATTCATTCCCATTATTGGTTGTCTGGTCAGGTGGGGTGGTTGTTGCGTCGTTTGTGGGGTGTGCCGTGGGTGCATACTGCGCATACGTTGGCTGCGGTGAAGAATTTGCATAATGGGCAGGAAAGTGATGCTCGGCGTATTTGTGAGCAGCAGATTGTGGATAATGCTGATGTGTTGGTGGTGAACACGATTGAGGAGCATGACAATTTGGTGCGGCATTATGATGCTGACGCCGCGGGGGCTCGTGTGGTTGTGATTGCTCCGGGTGCTGATGTGGATTTGTTTACTCCGGGTACGGATCGTGCGACGGAGCAGGCGCGCCGGGATTTGGGTATTCCTTTGCATGCGCGGGTGGTGGCTTTTGTTGGGCGTTTGCAGGCGTTTAAGGGGCCGCAGGTGTTGATTCGTGCGTTGGCGCAGTTGTTGGCGCGGGATCGTGATCGTTGTGTGTATGCGGTGGTGTGTGGTGGGGCTTCTGGTGCTCTAACGGCACCGGAGCAGTATAAGGAGATGGCGGAGGAGTTGGGTGTTGCGCACAGGATTAGGTTTTTGTCGCCGCGTCCGCCGGAGGAGTTGGTGAGTATTTATCGGGCTGCTGATGTGTTGGCGGTGCCGAGTTTTAATGAGTCTTTTGGTTTGGTGGCGATGGAGGCTCAGGCGACGGGTACGCCGGTTGTTGCTGCTCGGGTTGGGGGTTTGCCGATTGCTGTTGTTGATGGGTTGACGGGTGTGTTGGTTGATGGGCATGACCCGTCGGATTGGGCCGATGCGTTGGCGGGTTTGTTGGATGATGATGGGCGTCGTTTGGCGATGGCGGAGGCTGCGCATGAGCATGCTCAGCGCTTTAGCTGGCGGCAGACTGCTGTGTCGTTGGAGGAGGTCTATCAGGGGGTGCGTGACGCTGTTGCGGAGTAAGGTGGTGTGCATGAGTACTGGAAAATTGATCCTGCTGCGCCACGGCCAGAGCCAGTGGAATGAGTCCAACCAATTCACCGGTTGGGTTGACGTTGCGTTGACCCAGAAGGGTGAGGGCGAGGCCAAGCGTGGTGGTGAGCTCCTGAAGGAGCAGAATATCCTTCCTGACGTCGTGTACACCTCGCTGTTGCGTCGTGCTATCTGCACTGCTCATTTGGCGTTGGATGCTGCTGATCGTTTGTGGATTCCTGTCGTGCGCGATTGGCGCTTGAACGAGCGTCACTACGGTGCGCTGCAGGGCTTGAATAAGGCTGAGACGAAGGATAAGTACGGCGAGGAGCAGTTCATGGCGTGGCGTCGTTCTTACGACACTCCGCCGCCGGAGCTGGAGTCGACCTCTGTGTACTCGCAGAGCAATGATCCTCGTTACGCGAACCTTGATGTTGTTCCTTCCACTGAGTGCCTGAAGGATGTTGTGGAGCGTTTCGTGCCCTACTTCGAGGCTGAGATCCTTCCTCGCGTGCTTGGTGGCGAGACCGTGTTGGTTGCGGCTCACGGTAACTCCTTGCGTGCGTTGGTTAAGCACCTTGATGGTATTTCTGATGAGGACATCGCCGCTTTGAACATTCCGACGGGTATTCCGCTGGTCTACGAGCTTGATGCTGATGGCAAGGTGACTAACCCCGGTGGCACCTACCTTGATCCGGAGGCTGCCGCAGCTGGTGCCGCCGCTGTTGCAGCTCAAGGTGCTAAGTAGTGTAGTTTTTGCATGTGCAGCCGGCGGTGGTTTCATCGCCGGCTGTCTCGTCGTGGGGGCGTATTTTCTGTTCGTTGGGGGCGGACTACGTGGGGGATACCAAAACACTGGATGTCCACATCAAACGCCTGCGGGCGAAAATTGAACCGCAGCCATCGCAGCCGCAGCACCTCATCACCGTCCGCGGCTTGGGTTACAAATTCGAGACCTGAACCCCAACGCTTAAACAGCGAGCTGTCTAGCCGTCGTGAGAAATCGCTTCCAAAGGCGGGGTTTTCGCGGCGCGCCGGGCGGGAATCCACGCGGCGAACTCACCGGTGACGATGGCGCCCACCACCAGCACACCGATTTGTAGCCAGGGGATAGTCATTTCGCCCAAACCACGCGACTGCAGCACGCTGACTGCAGCCCACCCGGTAAACAGCCCAATGCCCAAGCCCAAAGCGACACCGAGGATGGACATCTGCACGGCTTCCATGTGCACCATGCGGCGAATCTGGCGCTGATGCAACCCCACGGCACGCAACATACCCAGCTCGCGAGTGCGCTCGCTCAGAGACAGCAGCAAGGTGTTGGTAATCCCCATCAAAGCGATGAGCACCGCCAGCGCCAACAAGGCGTACACGATGTAGAGCATCTGGTTCATTTGCGTGCCCAACGCGCCACGGTATTCCTGCTTGGTTTTCACCTCAACCACGAGGAAAGAAGACACCGCATCCTCGATGACGCCGCGGGTGCCCTGCAGATCAGCCAACGCGGCGTCAGAAAGATCAATGTAGGTCGTTTTTCGCGTGTAGGCCTGGGGGTCGGGCAAAACCCGGCTCGTCGCAGCAGAATTGACCACAATGTGGCCAAAGAGGTTGGTTTCCGAATAAATCCCTACCACCGGCACCACAATGCCGCTACCAGGTTGGCCGTCCATGGGGCGGAGCGGGATGTAGTCACCAACCTGCAGGCCAGTTTCTTTCGCATAGGTCGTCGAGACCATCGCGCCGGGGCGGCCATTGAAGCGCGAGGAACCCTTCTTGATGCCCATGTCGATGAAGGGCGACAGATTGGTGGACACCACAGTGGTGGTGGCGTTATTCCAGTTATTGACCTGCAGCGGCGCATACATCAGAGTGCCAGTCCTGGTGACCTGCGGGAGCCGATCCACGTCAGCGATCGCCTCACTGGGAATGGAAAAGGCACTCGTGCTGCCCGCAAGCCCACTGGAACCCAAAGAATCCAAAACCAGCGGCGCCTTGACCGACGTGTCAACAACACCGGCGATGCTAGCCCGAGTGGTTGCACCCAAAGTGCTCACGCACGCTACCAACGCTACACCGAGTGCCAAAGCCAACGACGTCGACGCCGTGCGCCTGGAGTTTCGGGCATTGTTGTTGGTCGCTAGCTGAACCACCGCCCGTCGTGCTCGCGCCATGGGGCGCTGGCCGCGCGCGGCCACACGGTGCTTGCCCCCAGCAGGCTTGCGCCCTTGACGCCGACGCGACAGCCACGCAGCCCACGAGGGCGGAAGGTGGGGCAGGAACAACCAACCCACCACAGGCGAGGCCCCCCGGGTGATCGACGGGCCCAACAATCCCAAGCCCACCACGAAGGCCACAGCGCCGCCGCCAACAATGCCCAAACGATAGCCCGTTGTTAACTCACGCCCCTCCGCAGCGGTCGCCCACGCCCCAACAATCGTGGCGGCGATACCAAAGCACAGGGCCGCAACACCCAACAGTGGGCGCACCCGTGAACGCGAATCGGCAGGGGACTCGGTGCCGCGAAGCCCATCAACTGGCGCAGTTCTACCGATCCTGATGCTCGGCTCGATCGCCGCCAACACAGTCACCGCAACCCCCACAGCCATCGGAACCAGCAACGCCTGCTTAGTCACGTGGAAACTAAACGCCGACAAGTCGTCACCAAAGAAGGCCACCGTTGACGACAGTGCACTCACCACGCCGACAGCCGCCACAACCCCCACCAGTGAACCAGCCGCCCCCACCAACACAGCCTCAACCAGCACCGAGCGGGAAATCTGCCCCGAGGAAATCCCAATGCTCCTCAACAGTGCAAACTCGCGCCGCCTCTGCCGCAGCACCATTGTGAACGTATTGGAAATAATCACAGCACCCACCAACAGTGCGATAAAACCAAACGCCGCCAACAGGTACGTCATGAACTCCAGCTTGGTGGCCTGCTCGCTTCCCATCCTGTCCGCAATCTGCTCCTGCGACAACGGCGTCAACAGGGGATACTGCAAACCCAACCGGTTGCGTAACTCCATGGGGCTGACCCCCTGGGCCCTCAGCGCCACCTGTGGGGCATACAAGCCATCCGTGAAGAGCTCCAAGTAACGCTCCGGGGTGAAATACACGCCAATCCACCCCGTCGTGTCCTTCGGTGAGGAATAAATCCCGCTCACCGACGCCTCAATTTTGCCGGCGCTCGTGACAATCGTCACCGGGCTGCCCACACTCAGGTCGCCCCGCGCCGCAGCCTTTTCATTCAACATGATCTGGTTCGGTTCTTGCGGCGGCTGCCCCTCGACAATCGTCGGGACCGGCCCCACGGTGTCATCGCCGTACCAAGCAAAAGGATGCGCACCGGACGATCCCGTGCGCAGCGGGCGGCCATCCGCGCCGGTAATCACCAACGTGGATTGCCCAATGCGCTTCGTGCCAGAGGGAGCCCCCGGCCCATCACCAATAATGTTGACCGCGGAAACATCACTGCGCCGTTCCAGCTGCTCAACCACACTCAAAGGCACACCCCGCGGGGACAATTGACTGCCCACCACACCCACATCGATACCCTCCACACCAGTATCAACAATGGTGTCGAAAGATTCCCGAAGCGACTGCGTCAGCAGCATCGAACCAGCAATAAACGCCGTCCCCACAACCACAGCCACCACAGTCAACGCCAAACGCACCTTGTGCTGGATAGCGGTGCGAATAGCAATCCTATTGAGCGGACTCAACAACACCATCACCATCCACTAATGACGTCGCGGGGGCCATTGTCGTCGCCCTGCCCGCCGCCTCAGTCGCCGGATGCACACACGCAGCCCCCACACGACTGCGTGCCGCACAGTGACGCGCCAACACCTCGTACGCGGCGTCACCAATTAACGCAACCAATTCCGCACGATGACTGATCCACATGGGATCCGGGTTATCGTGACAGCCCGGAGACGTCGAGCAATACCAATCGAAATCCTCACCACCATCACCCCACCCCCGGCGGTCATACTCGGTGATGGTCGTCCGCAAAATCTCCACCCCATCCGCACGATCCTCATACTGCTCCACGCGACGCAAAGGCAACTGCCAACAGACCTCCGGCTTCACCACCGTCAAATCCTCACCAACATCCAACGCCCACTGGTGGATCGCACACCCCGCGCCCGTAGGCCACCCCGGGCGATTAGCAAAAATACAGGCACCATCAACCACGCGAGTCTTTAACGCGGGCTCCGGCTCGCCCTCGTCATTGTCCAACTCGTCCCATTCGAGCCACGGCTCACAAGGGTCCTCGGGTGCAGGATCCGCCCCCAACTGCTCCGCATACTGAGCATACTGCCAAAACTTTAGCGGCATCCGCGCCACTGCATCGTCCAACTGCTCCTTGTCGGTCTCATCTGACAAAAATGCGCCGTGATTACAACAGCCAACCGAAGGCAACGCGGCGTCAATACCCCGACAGCGATCAGTACCAAACCCACACGCAAAATGAGACTCCAGCCACGTCACATTCACCGTAATCGTGTGCAAAGGGTCCTCAGGATCAACAAATTCGAACCATTCCGTGGGGAAATCCGGCGCAAGCTCATCACCCCGGGCGATCGACGCACCCGCGGCAGAATTCGCCGGAAACCCAAGAAACACTTCACGATTCACACCTCTACACCCTAGAGCGTCTACCCTTGACGTGTGCGATTAGGTGTATTAGACGTGGGAAGCAATACCGTCCATCTCGTGGCGGTCGATGCGAAACCCGGTGGCCACCCCACCGCCATGAGCGATTGGAAGACCACCATGAAACTCGTCGAGTTCCTCGACAAAGACGGAGCCATCGACGACAAAGGCGTATCCAAGCTGGTCTCCGGCGTAGGCGAAGCACGAGAATTGGCCACACAGCTGGGCTGCGAAGAACTGCTGCCCTTCGCCACCTCCGCTATTCGCTCAGCCACCAACGCCGACGATGTCCTCGATACTGTTGAGAAGGAAACCGGAGTGCGGCTCGAAATCCTGTCCGGTGAAGACGAAGCCCGCCTGACATTCCTAGCGGTGCGACGTTGGTACGGCTGGTCCGCAGGCCGCATCACTAACCTTGACATCGGCGGCGGAAGCTTGGAGCTGTCGACAGGAACTGACGAAAACCCTGACGCCGCATTCTCACTCGACCTGGGTGCGGCAAGGCTTACACACAACTGGTTCGACACCGACCCGCCAGAACGCAAAAAGGTCAACATCCTGCGCGACTACATTGACGCCGAACTGGTGGAACCAGCCCGCGCAATGCGCAATTGTGGCCGCGCGGACCTGGCCGTCGGCACCTCTAAGACGTTCAGGACCCTCGCCCGGCTCACAGGTGCGGCACCGTCGTCTGCTGGGCCTCGGGTCACAAGGACTCTGACCGCGCCGGGCCTGCGTCAGCTGATTGCATTTATTTCTCGCATGACTGCGGCCGATCGTGCCGAACTTGAGGGCGTGAGTGCTGTACGCTCACATCAGATCGTTGCTGGCGCTCTTGTCGCCGAGGCCGCGATGCGTGCGCTTGGTTTGGAACAGCTTCAGATTTGTCCGTGGGCATTGCGTGAAGGTGTGATCCTCCGCAGGATTGATACCGCGGCGATGGCGGAAATGACCGAACTGGCCGGAACGGGTGTCGCTTTGGACACCCAGGTTCAAGGCTCGAAGGAAGGACGGAAGAAGTGAGTGAGGAAGGCAAACTCAGCGTTGCGGATTTGCTAGCCCGCCAAGGGGGTGAGCAGACGACGTCGCGTCCGCGGCGCCGCCGGCGCAGCCTTGAGGAAGGCGGCGTGTCGGTCGCGGAGTTGACCGGTAATCTGCCGGTGGTTGATAGTGTTCCGGAGCAGCCGCGCCACACTTCTGTTCCTCTCGACGCCGAACTGGAAGAAGCATTACAAGCGCAGCCTGAGGATGCGGACAATGCTGGCAACGCTGAGAAGGCCGACAAGCCGGCCAAGACCGAGAAGGCTGACGAGGCTGCAGCCAAGCCGGACAAGCCTACGCCTGCTGCCGACGAAACCAAGGTCATCCCGAAGGTTAAAGACCAGCCAGAGGTCAAGTCCGCGGCAGAGCCCGCTGCCAAGCCTGCTGAAGAACCCTCTGCTAAGCCTGCGGCAGAGCCCGCTGGCCCAGCCGTGCCTGCAGTATCGGCTTTGTTTGCATCCAGTGAGCGCACGGAAACCGCTCAGGCTGCCGAGGGGCATCCGCTGTTCGACGCTGGGGACACCAGTTCCGAAGAGCGCGACACCGAAGCACTCGACACTGAGGACGGCGCCCGAGTGTCCATCCTCGCGGTCATCCTCATGTCGGCTATCGCCGTCGTATTGGGTGCAGCCCTGTTCAAGGGCTTCGAATACCTCTGGGCCAACATGGGGCTGCCCGTCGCCCCGATTCTGGCGCTGCTGGCCACCGCAGGAATCGTCGGCATCGTGCACGTTATGCGCACCGAACGCGACCGCTTGAGCATGCTCCTCGCTGCTCTGGCTGGTGCCGTCCTAACCTTCGGCCCCGCGCTGATCACCGGGATTCACTAATGGGACACATCGCCGTCATTGGTGGAGGAAAAATCGGTGAAGCCCTGGTCGCTGGCCTGCTTGCCGCCGGCCGCGAACCCGGACGGATCCGCGTCGTCAATCGCCGCCCCGAACGCGGCAACTATCTACACCGCACCTATCACGTTGGGGTATCGGATTCCATCGAAGAAGTCGTCGATGGCGCCGACGCAGTCTTCATCTGTACCAAACCCAAAGACGTCGCATCCGTTCTAGCGGACCCCGCGCTACAAGATATCGGTGATGACGTCGCGGTGGTCTCCATGGCCGCAGGCATCACCATCGCCACAATCGAAGAGGCTCTCAGCGCAGGAACCTCAGTGTTCCGTGCAATGCCTAACACCCCGATGCTCATCTCCAAGGGGGTGACCGCCCTCGCGCCGGGACGCTTCACCACCGAGCAACAACTGGACTACATCACGGAGATCCTTGAATCCGTCGGCATTGTGGTGGTAGTAGACGAATCGGACATGGACGCGGTGACAGCTGTCGCTGGTTCCTCACCCGCCTACGTGTTCCTCCTCGCCGAGGCCCTCATCGACTCGGGCGTCAGCCTCGGGCTATCAAGGGAGCTGGCCTCCACGCTCGCCCTCGCCTCAATCGGTGGCGCGGCAGACCTCATGGAGCAATCCTCCTCCGAGCCGAGCGTTTTGCGCGCTAACGTCAGTTCCCCCGCCGGCACAACCGTCGCAGCAGTTGAGTCCCTGGAGTCCAGCGGTTTCCGCGCGGCGTTCTTCAAAGCCACGCGAGCGTGTGCCGAGCGTTCTGCCCAGATCGGCCGCCGGGGGTAAAACTTTCCCGGACACCCTCTATGACGCCCATGTGCCCCGTGCGCTGGGCGTTCATTCGTCTATCGAGTTAAAAGTTTTGATATTTGTCACTTGAGTCGCATCAGTCACAGGTTTCACGCTAGGCTATAACAAGCACGTGCGTGACACCTACTGTGGGAGGGGAAGCCTACAGCGCGTCACGGGCTGAAGGGTAGATATATATGAACAACAACCAAGACAACGGAAAGTTCTTGACGGTAGCTGAAGTTGCCGAAATGATGCGCGTATCAAAAATGACCGTGTATCGCCTGGTGCATTCCGGTGAACTCCCGGCAGTGCGCGTGGGCCGCTCATTCCGTGTGCACGAAAGCGCCATCAGCGCCTACTTGAACAGCTCCACATACGCTGCGGGCTAGATCAAGTTTTGCCACTCGTAGCCAGAAGGCTATGATGGCTAGTCGTACATTTTAAGACTTCGAAGTAATAAAGCGAGGAAACCCCATGGGTTCAGTTATTAAGAAGCGCCGCAAGCGCATGTCCAAGAAGAAGCACCGCAAGATGCTCCGCCGTACTCGCGTTCAGCGACGGAAACTCGGCAAGTAAGTCCTCGCGCATCCACGCACCCCAGGAAGGTACCAGCCTGGGGTGCGTTTGCGTATGTAGGGGCTTTCTTTGACATGGTGGGGAAAGGTCATGGGCTGAACGGTTTTGATCTGCCCGGTGACTGTTGTCGGAATCATGCTTGATGTGGTGGGGATAAGGTCATGGGCTGAACGATTATGAGCCGCTAGGCGAGTGTAGTGAAGAACATGACCTTATCCCCACCAGCTGTAAAGCTACGCTGCAGTTAGCGGCGTAATACGCGCCACGTCAGGCTTACGGCGGCGGCGAGCACTGCGGGTAGGCCGAAGGTTTTGATGGCCTTGCGGATGCTGCGGTAGTCCTCGATCGGCCACTCGTGTAGCTTGGCCATTTTTTGTAGCTGGCGGTCGGGGTTGACGGCAACGGCATGGCCGACCATGGTGAGCATCGGGACGTCATTAATTGAGTCTGAATATGCGGTGCATGTGTCGAGGTCGAGGCCTTCAATTGCGGCTAGTGCGGCGACTGCATGTTTTTTGCCGGGGCCGTGCAGGATATCGCCTACGAGGCGGCCTGTGAATCGGCCGTCTTTAACCTCGGCGACGGTGCCTAGGGCGCCTGTGCAGCCGAGCTTGCGGGCGAGGATCTGCGCTAGCTGTACCGGGGTGGCGGAGACGAGCCATACTTGGTCGCCGGCGTCTAGGTGTTGTTGCACGAGGGCTTGGGTTCCTGGCCAGATTTTGTCCGACATGTGGGTGTCCACGATGTCCTCGCACAGGGTGACGAGTTCCTCGACGCTGCGCCCTTTGATGAACTCTAGGGCTTGTTGGCGGCCTTCTTCGACGTCATCGGCGTTTTCGTTTCCGGTGACCCGGAATTTCAATTGTTTCCACGCCACGGGGATGAGTTCACGCAGGGAGAAGTATTTCCGGCGGTACAGTCCTGTGGCGAAGACGATGATTGAGGCGCCTTGGATGAGGGTGTTGTCGACGTCGAAGAAGGCGGCTGTGCTGGTGGCCGGGGTGGGGGAGGGGTTGGTGGTGTTGTGTCCTGTGGCGCGTTGGGTGGCGTCTGCTGCTTGGAAGGCCCCGCTGACGGTAGCGACTCCGGAGGCGAAGTCTTCTTCTTCTAGTTCGTAGGAATCCGCCACGGCGGTGAATGCGGCACGTGCGGCGGCTTCACCAGCTGTCCGCTGGGCGCGGTCATTGACCGGGGGTAAAGCGTGTTCTTCGAGGAAGCGCCGCAGATTGCCACGTGAGGCTGTCCAATGGGCGATGAATTCCTCTGGGGTGGTGCTCAACGGGTGCCTTTCGGGCGGGGTCGGTCTGGGGTTCTTTATATATCCTAGGCTCTGCGTCAACTGTGGGGCTGCGGCCGTGGGTTAAAAGTGTGATGAAAGGTGGATGCGAATGTCTTCGACTGAGGGTTGCGGCGGAAAACTGGTGGAATTGATGGTGCGGCGTACCTGTGGTTCTTGTGCCCGGGTGCAGGCGCAGATTGCTCCGGTGGTTGAACAGGCGGGCTGCGTGCTCGAGATCGTCGACGTTGACACTGATCGCGGGCTTGCTGCGGAGTTCGGGGATCGGGTGCCGGTGGTCGTCATTGATGGGGAGGAGTTTGCCTGCTGGGAGGTTGATAACGGTGAGTTAGCACTTGCTTTGTTGTGAGTCCTGTGTAGGCGGTCTAGGTTTGCTTGACAGTGAACCTAATTCTTTAGAGTGGAATAGGTATCAGCCTAAAGTTTGAGCATTTTGGTTCAGGTTATAGTTTTCTCGCTTGTTGAAGGATCGCCAATGGATCGGGTCGTTTGTGTCGGGTCGTCGCACCGCTGCGCGCCCGTCGACATCCTCGAACGCCTCAGCATGGCGCCGGAACAACAAGACGCTTTCACCGCCGACCTGCTGTCGCTGCCCACCATTTCCGAAGCTATGGTTGTGTCCACTTGCAACCGCTTCGAGGTGTACGCGGTGCTCGCGCAGGAAAACGATGCAGACCAGATGGACGATGACGCCGCGATGGTTGCTGCCCACACGGACATCCTCGACGTCATTGCTCAACACAGTGCGATACCTGTGTCGGACGTGCGGGCAGTAACCTACACCTTCGCAGGAACGCCGGCAGCTGAACACCTCATCAGGGTTGCCGCAGGCTTGGAATCTATGGTGGTGGGGGAGCAGCAAATCATCGGGCAGGTGCGCCAGGCCTACCGCGGTGCAGGCGCAGGGCCCGTTTTGCACAGCATCGCCCAATCTGCGTTGCGCGCAGGCAAAAGGGTCCATAGCGAAACGGAGATTGACGATGCTGGTGCATCCATGGTCTCCTTGGCGTTCGAGGTTGCGGGAATTACCTCGCTTCGGGGGCGCCGCGTGTTGGTTCTCGGTGCTGGGGTGATGGCCTCACTCGCCGCCACCCATGCAGGCCGACTGGAGGCCTCCGAGTTGGTCATCGCCAACCGAACCCGCAGCCGGGCCGAGGCTTTGGCTGAACATGCCCGGCAGGCCGGTGTTCCCGCGCGCGTCGTTGATTTCGATGCCAGGGCTCATGCCCTAGACGGTGTCGACGTTGTTATCTCTGCCACTGGCGCCCGCAGCTACACCATCCGGGGTGAAGATGTTGCCGCGTCGAAGGCCCGGGTGGGGCAGCGTGTCCCCTTGTTCATCGACCTATCGATGCCGCGCGATATTCAGGACTCGGTGGAAGACCATGGGGCAACGCTGGTGAACATTCCCCGCTTGGGTGAGCACCACCACCAGGTGTCGGCGACAGGGGAGCAGATGGCCGAGCAGATCGTAGCCGAAGAATTATCCCAAGTGGCCGGCCAGTTGCGCGCACGCCGAATCTCCGGGGATATCGCCGCAGTGCGACGCCGCGGGGACACTGTTGTTGCCGAAGAGCTCTCGCGCATCACCACCCGGCTAGGCCTCAGTGAACAGCAGGCTGAAGAAATGCACTCTGCACTGCGTCGCGTCGCTGACAAACTCCTACACGAACCGATTGTGCAGGCCAAGCGCCTAGTAGAGGCCGACGAAACAGTGGAATCCTCAGACGTATTGCAGCGCATGTTTGCGCTGGACGAAAGGTAGAAAAATTATGGTGTTGCGGATTGGTACCCGGGGCAGTGCGCTGGCGCGTACTCAAAGCACCCACGTCGCCGAAGCACTGGGGCAGCAGGGGGCCCAGTGGCGCCTAGAGATCATCTCCACCCCGGGTGACCGCTCCCAGGCGCCAGTTGAGCGCATCGGCGTTGGCGTGTTCACCCAAACGCTGCGCGAGGCACTCCACGGCGGCCGCATCGACGTCGCCGTGCACTCCTTCAAAGACTTACCCTCCGCCGATGATCCCCGCTTCCACCTCGTCGTGCCCCAGCGGGAAGACCGTCGGGACGTTCTGGTTGCCCGCGACGGGCTGACCTTGGACACCCTCCCATCAGGTGCTCGTATCGGCACCTCTGCCCCCCGCCGCGTTGGTCAGATCCGGACGCTGCGCCCCGACCTCGACGTGGTGCCCCTGCGCGGAAATATTGATTCACGCATAGGGCAGGTCCGCGATGGACGTCTTGACGCCGTGGTGCTCGCCGCTGCAGGCCTCAACCGTCTCGGCGTACTGCCGGACGCATCCTACGTGTTCGACACTGAGGAACTGCTGTGTGCACCGGCCCAAGGAGCGCTAGCGGTCGAATGCCGCGCAGACGACGAGGATACCGTCGCACTGCTCAACTCAATTGCGTGCCCCGAAACAACGCTGTGTACCGATGCCGAACGCGGGGTTTTGCGTGTCTTACAGGCGGGATGCACCGCCCCGATCGGCGCATCCGCTACCATCGACGGCGATCAATTAAAGCTGACCGCAGGGCATTTTGATCCCGATGGCGTCTACGAGAAAGTCAGCGTCAGTGGTTGCCTCAATAGTCCAGACACAGCCGAACGTCTCGCGGAGCTCGTCGGCGCCCACCTGACTGCCCGCGGCCTAAACATCGGGTAGTTAGACCCTGGGCGAAGTTTGCTTTATCGTGTAAAGGTTGACGTGTTCACCTTTAAGAATGCGTGCGCGTGTGTTTCTCTCATTCTTGGCCGACCCCCCAGGGGAACAAGCCAGGAGTGTTCGACGAATTTTAAGGCTGACTGACGTTTATGACACTTCCGGCTAGCAGTACCGTGTGGTTTGTTGGGGCAGGGCCCGGCAATCCGGATTTGCTGACCATCCGTGCCCGCGAGATCCTCAGCCGTACCCGCATGTGCGTGTGTGACCCACAGGTCCTGCCGGGGGTGCGTGGGGTCGTCGCCAGCGAACTGGCCGTCCCCCAAGACAAACTCGACGAGGCCGAGCGTGACTACGAGCGCATCGTCCAACAAGCCAAAGAACAGGGCACGCGCAGGCGCCCGCCCCGCCCCGAGCCCCCCTCAGCCGCAGACATCGTGGATGTGCCAGAGGCATCAACCCCCGCCGACATCGTAGTGATGCTCGCCGAAAGGCTCAGCCAAGGTGCGGACGTCGTCCGTCTCGTCGCCGGAAACCCCCTGAGCAGCGAACGCATCCAATCCGAAATCGAAGCAGTACAGGCCGCTGGAATGAATTTCCAGATCGTGCCCGGCATGTCGGTGCCCTCCACCGTGCCAGCCTTCGCCGGTATCGCCCTGGGCTCCACCTACACAGAAACCGATATTTCCTCCATCCCCGCGGATGTCCTCGCCACCGATGACGCCCTGTGGGACGGACTTGTGGGCGCACCCCAGCCGCTGGTTCTCCAAGTGGTCAGCGCGCAACTGCCGGTCATCTCTGAGCAGCTCCTCAACCGCGGAGTGGGCTCGGCAGTGCCCGTCAGCGTCACCGTCAACGGCACCACCCGCTTGCAGCGCACCTTCGATACCACCCTCGGCATGCTCGGCAATGTTGACGCCGCGGACGCCCCCGTCCTCGCGACGTCACCGCCCATGGTGGTCACCATTGGTAAAAGCGTCGATGAACGCTTCAAATACGCCTGGTGGGAAAACCGTGCGCTCTACGGCTGGCGTGTGCTGGTGCCCCGCGCCAAAGAGCAGGCAGGCCCCATGTCTACCCGTCTGTCCGCCCACGGTGCCATCCCCATGGAAGTCCCGACGATCTCGGTGGAACCGCCGCGCAATCCCGCGCAAATGGAACGTGCAATCAAGGGTATCGTCGAGGGCCGCTACCAGTGGATCGTCCTGACCAGTGTTAATGCCGTTCGCTCCCTGTGGGCGAAGATGCAAGAATTCGGCCTGGACTCGCGCTCCTTCGCTGGCGTGCGCATCGCGGCGGTCGGCGCTAAAACCGCTGAAGCCATCGAGGCCCTGGGCATCACCCCGGAACTGCTGCCCAAACCGACCCAGCAGAACTCCGCTGGCCTCGTCGACGTTTTCCCCGAATTCGACCCCGACCTCGACCCCGTCGGGCGCGTCCTCCTGCCGCGCGCAGATATTGCCACCGACGTGCTTGTCGACGGTATCCACGCGCTCGGGTGGGAAGTCGATGACGTCGTGTCCTACCGCACCGTTCGTGCAGCCCCACCGTCCGCCGAAGTCCGCGAAATGATCAAATCCGGCGGTTTCGACGCAGTCTGTTTCACCTCCGCGTCCACGGTCCGTAACCTCGTGGGCATCGCGGGCAAGCCCCATGCCCGCACTATCATTGCCTGTATCGGGCCCATGGCTGCTGCGGCAGCCACCGAATTAGGCCTGCGTGTTGACGTGCAGCCCGAGGTCGCGGGTGTCGCAGAACTCGTCGATGCCCTGGCGGATCACGTGGCTCACCTCCGCGCGGCAGGCCAGTTGCCGCCCCCTAGGAAAAAGCGTCGTGCTCGAAAGGCTGGTTCTTAACAAGTGATCTCCGACAAGGGTTTGTCCAACGCTAGCTATGATGCGGCCCACGCCGCACACGCCACCTCCCGCGGGATCGTCCGGCGTCCTCGTCGGCTGCGCACCACCCCGGCGATGCGAGGCCTCGTGTCCGAAACGCGTCTGCACCCCAGCGACTTCATCCTCCCGATGTTCGTCACCACCGAATCCGAGGCCACAGAAATCACCTCGATGCCCGGCGTGATGCGGCATTCCATGGATACGCTCCTCAAAGCCATTGATGACGCCGCGTCCGTTGGCGTTCGCTGCATCGACCTGTTTGGCGTCCCCGCGGACGACACCAAAGACGCCCTAGGCAGCCAGGCATGGGCCGACGACGGCATCCTCAACCGGGCAATCGCAGCGGTGCGCCAGCGTTTCGGCGACGACGTCATCGTCATGGCCGATACCTGCCTGGACGAATTCACCGACCACGGGCACTGCGGCGTACTCACGCAGGATCGATGGGGTCGCAGCGTCGTCGACAACGACGCCACCCTCGACCTCTACGTGAAAATGGCGCAGGCCCAAGCGGACGCCGGTGCTCACATGGTCAGCCCCTCCGGCATGATGGATGGCCAAATTGACGCCATCAGGGAAGGCCTCGACGATCGTGGCCACACCGATGTTGCGATCATGGCCTACTCGGCGAAATACGCCTCCGCCTTCTTTGGACCCTTCCGCGACGCCGTCGGCTCCAGCCTCCAAGGCGACCGCCGCACCTACCAGCAGGACCCCGGCAATGCCCGCGAATCCCTACTGGAAGTCGAACTCGACGTCGCCGAAGGTGCAGACATCGTCATGGTCAAACCCGCTTTGCCTTACCTCGATGTGCTCCGTCAGGTGGCCGACATATCCCCGGTCCCCGTCGCGGCATACCAAGTGTCGGGGGAGTACGCCATGATCAAAGCCGCGTCCAATAAGGGCTGGGTCGACGGTGACGCCGTCATGATGGAAGCACTCACCTCCATCAAACGCGCCGGTGCCGACATGATCCTCACCTATGCAGCGGTAGACGCCGCCCGCGAACTTCGCCGCCAGGCAGACCTGTGATGAAACTTCTCGTACGCCTCTGGTGGGTATTGATCATCGTCGAATTCGTCCACCAAATAGTCTTCGGTTGGATCCAAATATCCAACCCCCAACTCTTCGACGAAGTATTCTCCGCCGTCGGCGCCGATGGGCCCGCAGGTGAAGAAGGCGCAGCCCAAGTAGAAGCCATGCGCCCGATCTTGATGTGGAGCTCCGTCGCCTTCGCAGGCTTCATCAAATTCGCTATGACCTGCGCAGGCCTGGTCGCTGCATACGTCTACCAACGCAGGCCAGAATCCATCGCGGCGTCACGAATCCTGATGGTATGGTCCGTGTTCCTCGGCAGCCGCATCCTCAGCGCCTTCTTCCCCCTCGCGGTCGATGTTCCGGCACCGCTGCTCATCGCCAACGGCTGGGCAAACATCCTCACCGGCGTTCTCGCCTGCATATCCGCCTATATCGTGTTTAAAGACCGCAGCCCGGAAAAGAACTAAAACAACACCTCAAACTAAAGGTTGACATAGCTCTCAAGCTTTAGGGGGCGCTCGCTTTCACCAAAGTGTGATGTGCTGGCACAATGGCGCCTATGTTGCCCACACCGCAAGCGCCCCTCCTCCAAGCCGCAGCGGGCCTCACACCCGAACGCACACCCGTCTGGTTCATGCGACAAGCAGGCCGCAGCCTTCCCGAATACAAACAAGTCCGCGAAGGCATCCCCATGCTGGACTCCTGCTTCATGCCGGAGTTGCTGGCAGAAATCACCATGCAACCCGTCCGCCGACACGACGTCGACGCCGCCATCCTCTTCTCCGACATCGTCGTCCCCTTAAAAGCCGCAGGCATCGACGTCGACATCGTCCCCGGCCGCGGACCCGTCATGGCCGCCCCCATCCGCACCCGCGCAGACATCGACGCCCTCCCCATCCTCGACACAAACGTCGAAGAAGTCGCCCAAGGCATCACCCTCATCAACGAAGAACTCACCCCAACCCAAGCCCTCATCGGCTTCGTCGGCGCACCCTTCACCCTCGCCAGCTACCTCATCGAAGGCGGCCCCAGCAAAAACCACGAACGCACCAAAACCCTCATGCACGACAACCCCGACGACTGGCACGCCCTCATGGAACGCCTCGTCCCCACCATCACCACCTTCCTGCGCACCCAACTCGACGCCGGCATCGACGCCATGCAACTCTTCGACTCCTGGGTAGGGTTCCTCTCCGAAGCCGACTACCGCACCTACGTCCTGCCCTACTCCCAACGCATCCTCGCCAGCGTCCGCGACGCAGGCTACTCCATCCCCCGCATCCACTTCGGCGTCGGCACAGGCGAACTCCTCGGCGCCATGGCCGAAGCAGGTCCTGACGTCGTGGGCGTCGACTGGCGCATCCCCCTCGACGTCGCAGCCTCCCGCATCACTGCGGCGTCACAACCCAAAGTCCTCCAAGGCAACCTCGACCCCGCCCTCCTCTTCGCCAGCGAAGACGCGCTGCGCACACACATCAACCGCATCAAAGACGAAGCCGCCCGCGCCATCGCCGCAGGCAACGCCACCGGACACATCTTCAACCTCGGCCACGGAGTCCTGCCCACCACCGACGCCGACGCCATCACCCGCGCCGTTGAAATCATTCATGAGGAAAGATAGAACCCATGGAGCAACACACCCAAGCACCCGTCGTAGGCATCATCGGCGCAGGCCTCGCAGGGCTTGTCGCAGCCCACGAAACCCACAAGCTACTCCCACAGGCCACCATTAAAATCTATGAGGCCGAAGACCGCATCGGCGGCAAACTCCGCACCGTCGCCTTCGAACACGGCCCCGTCGACATGGGTGCCGAAGCCTACCTCGCAAAAGCACAACACGCCACAGACTTCTTCACCGAACTAGGGCTAGCCGACCGCCTACGCGAACCCAGCGGCATGCCCTCCATGCTCTACTTGCCCGACGGCAACGGCGAACTTAAACCTCTGCCCCGCGGCACCCTCATGGGTATTCCCGCAGCAGCCGACAGCGTCGCCCACCTCGTTGACGAAGCCACCGCCCGCCGCATCGACGAAGACCACCCCGTCACCTGGCAAGCCCCCACCGGCATGACCCAGGCCGACGCATCCGTCGCCGACATCGTCCGCGACGCCCACGGAGAACAAGTCCTCCAACGCATCGTCGAACCACTACTCGGCGGAGTCTACGCATCCAGCCCAGAACTCATCGGCGTTCGCGCAGCACTCCCACGCCTCGCTGAACAACTCGACGCCATGGTCGCCGCAGGCCAAACCCCCCGCCTGACCAGCGCAGTAAAAACAGTCCTCACAAAAAACCAATCCACCTACGTCGCCGACACCGATCAACCCGGCGACCAACCCGGTGTACCCAAAAAGCCAGTCTTCTCCACCTTTGTCGGCGGCTACGCCGACCTCTACGAAACCCTCGCCGAACAATCCGGCGCCGAGATCCACATCGACGCCTTCATCAGCGGCATCACCCCCGCACAAAACGCACAGCAGGGTAGTGGTCAATGGACCATCCGCGGCCAAGGCATCAACGACACCGTCGACGCCCTCATCCTCGCTGTCCCCGCACCCACAGCAGCAGCTCTCTGCTCTCGCAGTGGGGTAGAGGCCCTTCACCAAGCCGCCACACACCTGCGCACCATCCCCGTGGCATCCTCCACCGTCGTCGGCCTGCGCCTGCCCGAAGGCGGGCTTCCCGACTACTCCGGAATCCTCGTCTCCCGCGCCGATAACCCCACAGTGCAAGCCAAAGCCTTCACCTTCTCCTCCAAAAAATGGCCCCACATCGGGTCGCGCCCCGGAGACCTCGTCCGCGTGTCCTACGGACGCCTCGACAACACCAACCCCCTCGCCGCGCTCAGCGACATCGCCCGCGCCGACGAAGACACCCTCGTCGACGCCGCCCTCGACGACCTCCACACAGTCTGCGGCCTCGACGCACGCACCGCCGGAGTGGAAGAAATTTTCGTCCAACGCTGGTACGGCGGCCTGCCCTGCTACCAAGTAGGACACGCCGAACGCATAGCCACCATCGACACCGCACTCCAACCCCTGGGCGCCATCGCCCTAACAGGAGCCTGGAAGCATGGCGTCGGCGTCCCCGCCATCATCGAAGACGCACAACACGCCGCGCACCACGCCACCCGCGCACTCACAAAATCCTGACACCCTCGGATTCTTAACTCTTAACACTGACAGATTCCTGACACTCACAGATTCCTAACAGGTAGGAGAAGTACACTTGAACGCCATGCACACCCGATCCCGAGAACTGCTCGACAAAGCCCGCCAACTCACCCCCGGCGGCGTCAACTCACCCGTACGAGCATTCAACTCCGTCGGCGGACAAGCTCGCTTCATCGCCTCCGCCCAAGGATCCAAACTCTACGACGTCGACGGCAACACATACATCGACCTCTTCTGCTCCTGGGGCCCCATGCTCATGGGCAACGCACACCCCGCCATCGTCGAAGCCGTTCAACAAGCCGCCACCCGCGGCCTCTCCTACGGCGCCCCCACCGAAGCAGAAATCCTCCTCGCCGAAGAAATCGTAAGCCGCACCGCCGCCGAAGAAGTACGCCTCGTCAACTCCGGCACCGAAGCAACCATGTCCGCCGTCCGCCTCGCCCGCGGATACACCGGACGCAACAAAATCCTCAAGTTCGAAGGCTGCTACCACGGCCACGTCGACTCCCTCCTCGTCTCCGCAGGCTCCGGAGTCCTCGACTACTCCGAACCCAACTCCCCAGGCGTCACCCCAGGAACCGCCGCCGACACCATCGTCGTCCCCTACAACGACATCGACGCCGTCCGCGCAGCATTCAACGAACACGGCGACACCATCGCCTGCATCATCGCAGAAGCCGCCGCAGGCAACATGGGCACCGTCGCACCCCTGCCCGGATTCAACCAACAACTCAAAGACATCGCCCACGCCCACGGCGCACTACTCATCCTCGACGAGGTCATGACCGGTTTCCGCACCTCCTACCAAGGCTGGTACGGCATCGACGGCGTCGCCGCAGACCTTATCACCTTCGGCAAAGTCGTCTCCGGCGGACTCCCCGCCGCAGCCTTCGGCGGCCGCCGCGACATCATGGAACACCTAGCCCCACAAGGGCCCGTTTACCAAGCCGGCACCCTCGCCGGAAACCCCGTCGCCGTCGCCGCAGGTCTCACCAGCCTTCAACTCGCAGACAACAGCGTCTACGACACCGTCAACGCCAACGCCGACCGACTCCACAGCCTCGTCACCCAAGCCCTCAGCAAAGAAGGCGTCGCCCACCACATCCAACGCGCCTCCAACATGCTCAGCGTCCGCTTCGCCGAAGGCCAAGGCAACAACTACGCCGACATGGCCGCCGCCGAAACCTACCGCTTCGCACCCTTCTTCCACGCACTGTTGGATAATGGGGTCTTCGTTTCCCCCAGCGTCTTCGAAACCTGGTTCGTGTCCACCGCACTCAGCGACGACGACTTCGAACAGATCGAACGCGCACTCGCCCCAGCGGCACAAGCCGCAGCAGCAGCCACACCCAGCAAATAAAAAGCCCAACAACACACCCGAAATAAGAGGAACACATGACCCACACACTGGTCCACCTGGTCCGCCACGGCGAAGTGCACAACCCAGAAAAAATCCTCTACGGCCGCATCCCCGGCTACCACCTCAGTGACCGCGGCCACACCCAAGCCGTAACAACCGCGCGCGCATTCACTACACACGACGTCATCCACCTCGCAGCATCCCCACTGCAACGCGCACAAGAAACCGCCCAGCCCTTCACCGAAATCACCGGGCTACCCATCACCACCGACGAGGACCTCATCGAAGCAGGCAACCAACTCGAAGGCCTCAAAATCAAAGGCATCAACAGTGCCCTGTGGAACCCCGCCTACTGGCCCCTACTCAAAGATCCCACTGAACCCAGCTGGGGCGAACCCTACAGTGACATCCTCGAACGCATGTGGCGCGCCATCCTCAACGCACGCGACGCAGCCGAAGGCCACGAAGCAATCCTCATCAGCCACCAACTACCCATCGTCTGCGTCCAACGATTCGCCCAAGGCCTCCCACTAGCTCACAACCCCGCAAGCCGCCAATGCAACCTCGCAAGCGTCACCAGCCTCGGCTTCGAAGACAACATCCTCACCGACATCTACTACACCGAACCCGCCCAAGAGCTATAACCATGCCCGCACGCACCCAACCACGCCGCACAAAACCCCTCGCCCTCGCCGCAGCACTCATCGCCACCCTCAGCCTCACCGCCTGCAGCAACGACGACACCACCAACAAACAAAACACCACCTTCAGCTTCTACGCCCCCGGCGGACAAACCCTCATCCAATACCCACAAGATGAGCGAAAACCCCTCAACAACTTCAGCGGCGAATCCCTCATGCACCCCGGCGAAACAATCAGCCTCGACGACTACGCGGGCAAAGTACTCGTCCTCAACGCCTGGGGTCAATGGTGCGGACCCTGCCGCACAGAAGTAGACGACCTAGAAACCGTCCAAGAAACCATCGCAAACAAAGGCGGCGCCGTCCTCGGCATCAACGTCCGCGACTACTCACCCGAAGTAGCCCGCGACTTCCTCAAAGACGCCGGCGTCACCTACGACAGCATCTACGACCCACCCTTCAAAACCGCAGCAGCCCTCGGCGGCGTCCCCGCATCCGTCACCCCCACAACCATCATCCTCGACAAACAACACCGCCCCGCAGCCGTCTTCCTCCGCGAGATCAACGCCGACGAAGTACTCAACATTGTCGAACCCCTACTAGAGGAACAACAGTGACAGAACTCGTCACCGACGGCCCACTCATCCTCGGCTTCCTCGCCGCCGCCCTCGCAGGCCTCATCAGCTTCGCCTCACCCTGCGTCGTCCCCCTCGTCCCCGGCTACATGTCCTACCTCGCCAGCATCGTCGGCGGCAGCGTAAACATCGTCGACGGACGCGCCGTCATAAACAAAAAAACACACGTCGCCGCAGCCGCACTCCTCTTCGTCCTCGGCTTCACCACCATATTCCTCCTCGCCACCGTCTCCATCTTCGGCGCAATCAACACCATCACCCTCAACGCCACCTGGCTACAAAAAATCGGCGGCATCATCACCATCCTCATGGGGCTCACCTTCATGGGCGCACTCCCATGGCTACAAAACACCACCCGCATCGCCCCCAAAAAACTCAGCACCTGGCTCGGCGCACCCCTCCTCGGCGCCATCTTCGCCCTCGGCTGGACCCCCTGCCTAGGGCCCACCCTCGCATCCATCATCTCCATCTCCGTAGGAACCCAAGGCGCCACCGCAGCCCGCGGTGCACTCATGGTCATCGGCTACTGCCTCGGCCTCGGCCTGCCCTTCATACTCTTCGCTATCTTCTCCACCCACGCCCTCAATTGGATCAACTGGCTCGGAAACCACACCCGCACAATCCAACTCATCGGCGGCATAGCCCTCGTCCTCGTCGGATGTGCACTACTCACCGGCCTGTGGGATCATGTTGTGGGATTCTTCCGCCAGCTCAGCATGAACCCCGCACTATAAAAACCACATGCACACACGCTGCGAAAAACACACCGTGCACAGCCACCACACACCCGCTGTGCACAACACAACCGGAGTGAAAGAACAACAGTGAAGAAATACCCCCAGCTTGCCTGGCGCTGGCTCACCAGCATGCGCACAGCACTCGTCCTCCTCTTCCTCCTCGCCATCGCAGCCATCCCCGGAGCACTCCTCCCACAACGCTCCCTCAACGAAAGCAAAGTCGCAGAATACATCGCCAACGGCGGAAAAACCGCCGAAATCTACGACAAACTGCAACTCTTCGACGTATTCTCCTCCACCTGGTTTACAGCCATCTACATCCTCCTATTCATCTCCCTCATCGGCTGCATCATCCCCCGAACCATCGACCACTACCGCGCCAGCCGCAACGCACCCGTCCGCGCACCCCTAAGGATGCAACGCCTCCCACACCGCGCCTTCGGAACCCCCACACACCCCGGCACCCCAGAAGAAATCCTCGACCACGCACAACAACAACTCAAAGGCTGGCGCACCGCCCGCTACACCGCCGAACAAGACCGCGCAGGCCACCCCAGCCTCTCCGCAGAACGCGGATACAGCCGCGAAATCTGCAACCTCATCTTCCACCTAGGCCTCGTCGGCATGCTCGCAAGCATCGGCCTCGGAAAAATGTACTACTACGAAGGCCAAGCCATCGTCGTCACCAACACAGGAGTCAGCGCCAACGGCGCCCCCAACCCAACCGAAAACTCCGAATTCTGCAACACCGCGCTCGCCAACTACGACAGCGTCCGTGCCGGAGCCCTCTTCAAAAACTCCGACCTCACCCCCTTTTGCATCGACGTTCACGACTTCCACGCCGACTACCTACCCAACGGCCAAGCAGAAATGTTCAACTCGAACATTTCCTACGCCGACGGCGACAACATCTTCGCCCCCAAAGACCAGTGGAAAAACTACGACCTCCGCGTCAACCACCCACTACGCCTCGACGGAGACCGCATCTACCTCCAAGGCCACGGCTTCGCCCCACGCTTCACCATCACCTGGCCCAACGGCGAAACCCGCACCCAAATGATCCAATTCGCCCCCGAAGACGCCACCTACTTCCTCTCCTCCGGCGTCCTCCGCTTCGACCCGCCCTCCGGCATGTACCCCACAGACTACGAACGCCGACAAAACCAACTCGCCATCCAAGGCCTGTTCGCACCCACCGCCCAATTCAGCGGAGAAAACAACGCACTCCTATCCTCCTCCTACCCCGAACAAAAAGACCCCGCCGTCGCCATCGACATCTACCGCGGCGACAACGGACTCGACACCGGACGAGGCCAAAACATCTTCACCCTCGACCCACAACAACTCCACAACGGCTCCCTCCAAAAAATCGAACGCGTCAACCTCATGCTCGGCGACAGTGTCACCCTCGACGACGGCACCAAAGTCACCTTCGACGGCGCCAACGAATTCATCAACCTCCAAGTCAGCCACGACCCCTTCCAACAATGGGTCCTTATCTCCACCATCGCCACACTCGCAGGTCTCGTCGGCTCACTAGCCATCAAACGGCGCCGCATCTGGATCCGCGTCACCAACGACGGCATCGAAATGGGCGGACTTTCCCGCACCGACCGCGCAGGCTGGGGCAGCGAATTCGACAGACTCGCCCGACAACTCGTCAACCTAGAACCCACCCACACCCAGCACGAACCCCAGACTCAGCACGAACCCAAGAATTGAGTAAGGTAACAGACTATGCCGGTGAACCAAGACCTCGCGTTACTGTCTGACTACGCATTCCGATCAGCCTTCCTGATCTACGCACTCGCCCTCATCCTTTCCATCGCCGCCTACGTCGCAGCCGGAGGAACAAAACCCACGAGCGCACGCACCGCAGACAAACTCAGCAACATGACCCAATCCCTCGTGTGGCTCGGCATCATCATCCACGCAGGATCCGTCATCCTCCGCGGCGTCGCCACCCAACGAGTCCCCTGGGGCAACCTCTACGAATACATCTCCGTCACCGCAGTCCTCGCAATGACCGTCGCCGCAGTCGTACTCCACCGCCGCGACCTGCGCATACTCTGGACCTGGGTCCTCGTCCCCATCCTCATCCTCCTCTTCTACGGCGGCACCAAACTCTACGTCAACGCAGGCCCCGTCGTCCCCGCACTCCGCTCCTTCTGGCTACCCATCCACGTCTCCACCGTCTCCATCGGCGCAGGCTTCGGACTCATCTCCAGCCTCGCATCCATCCTCTACCTCCTGCGCTCCCGCAACCCACAAGGCTGGCTCGGACGCCTCGTCAACCCACTACCCGACGCCGAAAAACTCGACCGCCTCGCATACCGCGCCGGTATCATCTGCGTCCCCGTCTTCGGCCTCGGCGTAGCCCTCGGTGCCATCTGGGCAGAATCCTCCTGGGGGCGATTCTGGAACTGGGACCCCAAAGAAACCATGAGCTTCGTCACCTGGGTTCTCTACGCCGCATACCTCCACGCCCGCGCAACCGCCGGCTGGCGCAAAGCAGCAAGCTGGATTAACGTCGCAGCATTCACCGCCATGGTATTCAACCTCTTCTTCATCAACCTCGTCGCCAACAGCCTCCACTCCTACGCAGGCCTCAACTAAACACCGCGCAACACCCCACAACCCCCAACACCAACACCCCAGCACAACCCAGCACGACCCATGAGCCTCGTCGGAAAACTCACCAAACTCACCCTCGCCGCAACCCTCATCCTCGCCACCCTCACACCCACACACGCCCAAACCAACCCCACCAGCACACACTGCGGCGAAAAACTACTCCTCCTCGTCCGAGGCTCCTCCGAAGAACCACAAGGCCCACAACCCAACCAACTCACCTACCAACAACAAGGCGACGACCTCTTCGCCAACAGCCCCGCCATCACCACCAACCCCACCAACGACCTCACAACCCTCACCGGCGGGGGACTCCTCGCCCGCAGCCTTAACACCCCAGGCGCACACACAAGTCTCAACGGAGCAAAAGTAGCCACCCTCGTCTACCCAGCACACCCCATCGAATACAAAGGCGGCATCCTCCCCACCCTCGACAACTTCCACACCTCCGCATCCATCGGCCAACAACAACTCACCCAAACACTCCACACCATCTACAACCCCTGCCCAACAAACCCACCACAACTCATCCTCGCCGGCTATAGCCAAGGCGCCGACGTCATCAACCTCACCCAAGCCGCAGCCGTCCAAAACAACAACACCCACAACATCGACAACGTCACCAAATACATACTCATCGCCGACCCCTCCCGCCGCCCCCAAGGCCCAGAAAACACCAACGCCCACATCCACATGGCCGCCACCAACACCATCGGCGGCATCAGCCGCGCCGTCACCGACAGCATCGGCTACCAACTTGTCCTTCCCACCCTCGACAACTACCGCAACAACGCCGGCAACCGAATCAGCAGCTACTGCATGCCCGGCGACCTCGTCTGCGACACACGCACCACCGAAGGCTCCCGCGGCACCAGCCTCCACACCAGCTACGACGTCACCACAGCTCGCTGCAACGCAACCATCTACACCAACTACATGGACTGCGCCTGGGCCGACGCCACAACCACCTGGAACACACCCACACACCCCAACCCCCACGACGTCACCACCCCCGCAGACCAACAAACACCCCCAGCCACCGTCCACCTACAAAACGGATGGGTTGAACTCAGCATCTCCCGCCTCCTCCGCAACGAACACGAAGCCCAAACCGTCACCCTCCACGGCTACGCAAACGGCATCGAAGTCCTCCGCAGTCAACGCAGCATCCGCGAAGGCGGTAGCGGATCCGTCGCCCTCTACATCACCCAAATCGCCCCCATCCCCAACCTCGACCTCACCATCGAACTCGACGGCCGCACCATCGCCCAACTCCCCGCCACCTTCACACCCACCGCACCCAACAAAAACGCCACCATCTACATCCAAGGCGAAAACGAAGACATCACCCAAGCCGGTCCACCCCTCATCGCCCAAATCGCCGACTGGGAAATCCCCCTCGAACAACGCATAGGCCTCATCTACACCATGTTCGGCAACGAAGGCGTCCGCTGGGCCCGCTGGTGGATCAGCTTCATCTACGAATACGACCTAGACCCCGACCACAACCAACAACTCCAACAATTCATCGACACTCAAAACCTCCCCGGGCACGACCCCGCAGCCACCGTCGCCAACCCCATCCTCGACAGCATAGTCAATGGTCTCATGGACGATCACCAGCGACTACGCATCTACGGCATCGACCTACTGACCTTCCTCAGCATCGCCACCGCTGTCATCTAAACCCCCTTGATCAGCTCCATCCTGGTCAGAAACATTCCCATCACCAATGACGCCGCGTTGCTCACGCTCAGCACGCCTGCGCGCCTGCTTCTCCTCACGCTTCCGAGCCTCTTCCTGCGCACGCCGCTGCTTAAAACGATCCCTCTCCAACCGCCACAAAAACTCCTCATCATCATCCGGCCCCTTCACCACCGGACGCGCAGCACCCCGACGATTCCCCCGACCCACCCCAACAAACCCATTACCCCCATTAGAACCCAACCCCAAAGCCCGATGAATATACGGTCCATACGCCTTCCACAACAACACAACCGCAGCAACAAACAACAAAAGAAGAAGTAGGCGTCCCATAACCGGCATCATAGAACTAAAATGGTCCACCGTGGATAAAAAAACCAACCCCGAAGCCGCACCAAACCCCCACCCCGAACCCCACCTGGACACCAACCTGCGCAACAGGGCCCGACGCGACATCATCCTCTACGGGCTTGCCCGCCTCGGACTGTTCATCATCCTCACCATCATCATCCAAGCCATCGCCATGGCCGCAAGCGCCCCCATCCCCCTCATCATGTCCTCCCTCCTTGCGCTGCTGGTCGCCTTCCCCCTCTCCATGCTCATCTTCCGCGGCCTACGCAACCGCGTCACAGAAGAAGTCGCCGCATGGGACGCCAACCGCAAAGCCCACAAACAATGGATCCACAGCGAACTCGAAGGGCGCTAAAACAACCCCACAACCGTTAAAACAACCCCACCACGGCTAAGACAAACCCAACGTCACCGTGGTCACCACACTCCACACCAACATCGCCCTACCCGTCGAGCCCAACACCGGAATCAACGCAGCACCCAATGCCCCCTCACGCACCGGGCCCGACGCCGCCCACAACAACGGCACCGCCAACAAACCAGCAACACACCACACCGACGACACCATCAACAAAAGCGACGCCACCACCGGCACACACGCCAACACCAACCACACACGCCGCGTCCACACATCCCCCAAACGCACCGCCAACGTGATCTTCCCCGCCTCCGAATCCGAAGGAATATCACGCAAATTATTCACCAAATTCACCGCAGCACTCATCGCACCCACCGACACCGCACACAACACCCCCTGCCAAGACACCACCCCAGCCTGCGTAAACTGCGTCCCCAACACAGCCACCAAACCAAAAAACACAAACACCGACACTTCCCCCAACCCCCGATACCCATACGGATTCTTACCCCCCGTATAAAACCACGCCGCCACAATGCACAACGCCCCCACAACAACCAACCACCACGCACTCAACAACGACAACACAACCCCAGCCACGCCAGCCACACCAAACGCAGCAAACGCGGCACGCTTCACGGACCCCGGGCTCGCCGCACCCGACGCCGTCAACCTCAATGGCCCCGTACGATCATCATCCGTACCCCGAACCCCATCCGAATAATCATTGGCAAAATTCACCCCCACAATCAACGCCCACGCCACCACAGCAGCAAGCAACGCACGTAGCAACTGGTCCCCCCAGCCTGACGCCGCGGAGCCCCACGCGCCCACAACCTCCTGCCGCCCCGACACATCAACCTCATACAGTGACGCGGTAGCCGCCCCACTACCAGCAACGACAGGAGCAAAAGCATTCGCCCAGGTATGCGGCCGCGCACCCTGGAACCATTGTTGAGCAGAAGCCATCCCACCACAATAAAACCAAAAAACCCACCCACCAAAACAACCCCACACCCCACCACAACCACCACACAGCCACCCCAACAAATACACCACCAACCACCCCAGCAACCCGCAAAATACAAACAAAAATAAAACACATATAAAGTTGCACATAGCCGAAACCACACCCACCCAACCACACCAAAAACACGACACCAGGAGGAACAACACCCCGTGTGGATCACCTACCTCGCCCGCCAAATCGCCGGCGCAGCATGGACCTCCGCACGCTGCCTCACCCTCGCCACCCGCAACCGCCACGACACACACCCCATCCCCACACTCACCCCGTACACACCAGTCGCCATCAGCCTCACCACCCACGGCCGACGCCTCCACAAAGTCCACTACACCATCGAATCCCTCGCACACTCCGGCGTACCCATCATCCTCTGGCTCGACAAAAAAGACTACGACGCCCCACGCCCCACACCACTAAAAAGACTCGCACAACGCGGCCTCGACATCCGATGCTCCGACGGCGCATACGGACCCCACACCAAATACTGGGGCACGTTCCGGCACGTCCAAGGCACCAACACATCCATCGTCACCGTCGACGACGACATGCTCTACCCAACCTGGTTCCTCCCACGCCTCCTCGAACGCGCCGCACACACAAACAACAACAGCAACCCCCGCGACGTCATCACCGCCTACCGAGCCCACCGAATCAACACCCACAACGGCACCCTCCAACCCTACGTACGCTGGACTGCCGTCAACACCACCACACCATCAATCCTCAACTTCGCCACCGGCGTCTCCGGCGTCCACTACCCACCAACCTTCATCAACTACGTCGTCAAACAAGGCCCCCAATTCATGCAACTCAGCCCCCACGCCGACGACGTATGGCTCCACCGATGCGCGCTACGCAGCAACCACACCATCCAACAAGTCGACCCCACCCCACACCACTTCAACATCATCCCCACAACCCAACTCGGCGCCCTCGTACTACACAACACCTTCGGCGGCGGCAACGACGCACAAATCGCACAAGTCTACGAACCCCAAGACATCGCACGGCTAGTCGCCGAAGACCAACGCAGTACCCAAAACACGCACTAAAAACACCCCAACGCAACCCCGCCACCGGGACTACGACTCCATAAACAAACGCACAATCGCCTGGCGATCCGGCTTACCCGGCCCCGTCACCGGCACCGAACCCACACGAAGCAAACGCTTCGGCAACTGCCAACGCGGCACATCATCCAACGCCTCAACAACCTCACCCGGCGACAGCGTCCCCGAATACACCGCACAAATCGCCTGACCCAAACGCTCATCCGGCACACCCACAACCACCGCGGCGTCAACACCCGGAACCGCCATCAACGCATGCTCCAACACCTCCGGATGCAACTTCAACCCACCCGAATCAATCACTGTATCCACCCGGCCCGTCACCCTCAACACCCCATCCTCAATAACCCCAGTATCCGAAGTGACAAACCAACCATCCGGACGAAACGCCCCCAACACCGACGCAGGCAACGCAGGACCACCCGCAAACGTCCGATAACCCCGCGCAACCATCGGGCCCGCCACCGCAACACGATCACCCGCCAACGCCATCCGCGCACCCGGCAACGGCCGCCCATCATAAATAATCCCGCCAGACGTTTCTGAGCTACCGTAAGTCCGCACCACACGGATCCCCAACTTCCCACACGACACCCGCGTGTTCTCATCCAACGGGGCCCCACCAATCAAAATGGCATCAAACAACCGCAGCGCCTCAATACCCTCCAGAGACTCCAACGCCTTACGCAACTGAAGCGGCACCAACGCGGTATACCGGGGAAACGCGCCCGCCTCCGCATCCAGCTTCCGTGCAGCCTTCGCGAACACAGACACATCAAAACCCTTCGACACGTCAATCGAGATCGGCACCGTTCCAGCCACAAGGCTGCGCACAAGCACCTGAATCCCTGCAATATGATGCGCCGGCAACGCCAACAACCACACCCCAGGCCCCCCAAGCGCCTCGTGCGTGGCATCGGCACTCGACACCAAATTCGTGGGACTCAACAGCGCGCCCTTCGGCACACCCGTCGACCCGGACGTCGCAACCACCAAAGCAATGTCCTCATCGATCGGCCTGCCCACCCCCAAAGCCTCATGGGGATGAGAACCCAGCGGCACCGGCGTAAACGTAGAAAACCCTGCCAGCGCCTGCTCAAGATCATCCAGAATCAACTCTGGAGACTGAGGAGGCACCGGCAGGGTGAAAAGCAAACGTCCCATTCACATAAAGCTAGCCCACAAGGCCCTCACCAAAGGTGATTGACGGGCCTAGGGCTGCCTGGTGGCTGCGCGGCGGCTCTGCCTGGTGGCAGCGCGGCGGCAGCTTGGTGGCGAACCCCGGGCTAGATGTGAATCCTGGGCTTTAGTTGCTGGGCTTTGCGATGACCGCCAGATGCGTCGGGATGCTCGGGCGGAGCCAGTTGATGATGCGTGTCATGTTCTACTCCTTACTCGGATCGGTCGACGGCCTTGCGTTAGCAAGTGGTTCTCGTGCGCCCTGGGAAGCCATATCGGCGGGGCGGGAAACGCTTGGTGTCCGGCTATCGTGGGTAAAAATTAATAGTTGGTTTTTACCCATTATTTGTTGATGTGAGGATCAACACTAATGCATGAATGCGGGGCGCGCAAGGATATTTCTTAAAAAATTTCAAAAAAGTAGGAAAATTCCAGGTGGTGGGTATTAAAAAAATTTGTGGTGGTGGGTGTGTCGGGCATGTTTAAGGGGCGGAGGAATGCCGGAGTAGAGCGCGCCAAGGGTTGCGTCGATGGAGTGGAGGGTGCGGCTGGGTGTCTTTTGGGTGAGTGCTTCGATTTCTTTTTTGACGTCGCGTTTGTGCTGTTCTAGCTCGCGGCGTTTGCGTTCTGCGGCTTGCTCGGGTGTTTCCTCGGTTGTTCCGTCGCCGTAGGCATCGTTGTTGCTGTTCTGCTGTTTTTCTTCTTCGAGTGCCTTCTTAACGTCATCGTCGGAGGGCTCTGGTGCTGCTTCGAAAAGTTGTTTGCCGAGGTAGCATCATTGGTTGGCGTCTGCACATTCCACGTTGAAGGTTTCGATGATGAAGTTCACGAGGCGTTTTCCGCGCTTGCAGTGGGCTTTTTGCTTACCGAGTAGGTGGGCGATGATACCACCGAAGGATGCTTGGCGGTGGAATAGTTCCATGATTTGTTGGGCGTCGGATACCTCGATGGTGTCGATGAGTGCGTGAAGCTTATGCGTGAAGTGTTGCTTGTGGAATCAGCACAACCACTGCGCCCCCTGGCGAAAATCTAGTGTCAAAAAACTTATCGATTGGGTTGGCTGTTTGTGTTCGATTTGGCAAGGGTTTTTGGAGAAATTTTTGTTAGATTTTTCACTGTGCGCATGGGCTTTCAGGCTTCTTGGTGCGCGCTGCCGTCTTCAGTGTTCGATTCCCTCAACAGGCCAAAACGGTGGAGGAAACTACCTGGACATAAAAACTACCCGGGCATAAAAAGCGCCTAGCCGGGCTGTTTGAGCTCAGGCTAGGCGCGGGGGTGCTCTAGGCGCGGGTCGGAAGGTGCGTTAGGCTTCGGTGCCGAACACATCCAAGCCGGTGTATTGGAAAATCGTCGCCTTAGTAATCCACAGGATCCCCGCGATGATTGCTGCGATGATGATCGCAAAGCACAGGTAGGCCGCAGCTTTCGCGACGGGGGAGGCGTCGGCGCCGTGCACGATAGTGCCGTCTTCGCTGACCTGCCCGGGGCCGGCGGCCAGGCGAATTCCAAGCGCAAAAAGTGCGGGGAGTCCTGCGCCGAGGACAAGCCCAGCGAGAAGAACTTCACCTAGGTCTGCGATCATGGTGCCAAAGCTCATTTATCGGCCCTCTTTCCTCTGCTGGTCTGCCATGGGTGTTGACGTCGCGGGGGTTGTGGCGGCTGCGTCATCACGGGGATCGTAGGCGGCTTGGGTGCTGTCGGCGAGGCTGGCACCAGTCATCGGGTTGTCGATGACCTCGACTATTGCCAGGGGGTCTTCTGCCGGGTCGAAAGCAGCGGCAGCGGCGTCGGCTGCATTGTCGGGGGTTGGTGCTGCGGCAGGTTGTGCGGCAGTGTGGGCGCCTGCGCGCGCAGCGGTCGCGGCGTCATCACTGTTTTCGTCCCATTCGTCATTGACGTTGGAGCTATTAACGGGGGCCTTGAGGGAGTGGCTGAAAATGTAGCCGGCGAGGGCGACGAGCACGGCGAATGCTGCGATGACACCCCAGAGGTCACCCATGCCTAGGCCGATCAAGTGAGCGAGCCACCAGGTCGCAGCGCCGACGGCAGCTGCTGCGGGAAGGGTGATGATCCACGCCAGTGCCATGCGGCCGGCGACCCCCCAGCGGACTTCGGCACCCTTGCGGCCGAGGCCGGTGCCCATGATGGAGCCGGTGGCGACGTGGGTGGTGGACAGCGCCATTCCGAAGTGGGAGGAGGTAAGGATGATGGCTGCGGAGGAGGTTTCGGCGGCCATGCCTTGGGGGGAGTCGATCTCGACGAGGCCTTTACCCAGGGTGCGGATGACGCGCCAGCCACCCATGTAGGTGCCGAGGGCGATGCAGATCGCGCAGGCGGCCTTCACCCAGAAGGGGATGGGGTCGTCCTGGTGGAGGTTGCCGGTGGCGACGAGGGCGAGGAATATAACGCCCATTGTTTTCTGCGCGTCGTTGGTGCCGTGCGCCAGGGAGACCAGGGAGGCGGAGCCGATTTGTCCGAAGCGGAAGTAGTTGTTTTTTTGGCCTTCCGGAACTGAGTTGGTGAGCCTGTAAACCAGCCAGGTGCCAACCATGGCGACGATGCCGGCGACGACGGGTGCTGCGAGTGCGGGGATGATGACCTTGGCGGCGACGCCGTGCCAGACGACTCCCCCCATACCGAGGGAGGCGAGGGCTGCGCCGATCATGCCACCGAACAAGGCATGCGACGAAGACGAGGGAATACCGAACAGCCAGGTGAGGAGGTTCCACACGATGCCGCCGATGAGGCCTGCGAAGACTACGAGGAGTAGCTGGTGGGCCTGGTCGGGATTCATGAGGTCGAATTTGTCGAGGTCGACGACGCCTTTGGCGACGGTGGTGGCGACTTCGACGGACAGGAACGCGCCCACGAGGTTGAGCGAGGCGGAGATACCGACCGCCACCTTGGGTTTGAGTGCGCCTGTAGCGATGGATGTTGCCATCGCGTTGCCTGTGTCGTGGAAGCCATTGGTGTAGTCAAAGGCTAGTGCTGTGGCCACCACGATGAGGAGGATGATCAGTTCGGTCACGGTTGTAGTATGCCCGAGTGTGGGGGGTGGTGAAAACCAGGATTCGGTAGCTGCCCGCGATAAAAACGGGTCTAAACCGACCCTTTTTACCCCCAATGTTGGGTGTGATGCTGCATTGGGAGGTGGCCGATCATGGGTGACTCCCACGGATTTTCAAGGATGAGCCGGGGGCGCGGGGGTGCCTCTGCAGTATTGGCCGTGATGTTCGGACATGCGGCAGGAAACCTCTTCACCCGAGCGGCACCAACAAAGTGTGACATATTGCACCCGCTTGGCCCTCTGCGGGTAGCGCTAGTAGTAGAGCGCTAGTAGTAGTACGGGAATTTCGACCAGTCAGGGTCGCGCTTCTCCAAGAAAGAATCGCGGCCCTCAACGGCTTCGTCTGTCATGTAGGCAAGGCGGGTGGCCTCGCCGGCGAACACCTGCTGTCCCATCAAGCCATCATCGGTGAGGTTGAAGGCGAACTTCAGCATGCGCTGTGCTGTGGGGGACTTGCCGAGGATCTCCTTGGCGGCCTGGATCGCCTCATTTTCCAGATCGGCATGATCGGCCACAATATTGACCGCACCCATGCGCTGCATGGTCTCCGCATCGTAGGTGCGTCCCAGGAAGAAGATCTCGCGGGCAAATTTCTGACCCACCATCTTTGCCAGGTATGCGGAACCATAGCCGGCGTCAAAACTTCCGACATCCGCATCAGTCTGCTTAAAGCGCGCGTGCTCGCGGGATGCGATCGTCATGTCGCACACCACGTGCAGGGAGTGCCCGCCGCCGGCAGCCCAACCACCAACTACGGCGATGACCACCTTCGGCATAGTGCGGATCAGACGCTGTACCTCAAGGATGTGCAGGCGGCCGCCTTCGGCCTTTTCGCGCGCGACGTCAACAGTGTCGGCAGTGTCGCCGTCGGCGTAGCGGTAGCCGCTGCGGCCTCGGATGCGTTGGTCGCCGCCGGAGCAGAATGCCCAGCCGCCGTCCTTCGGTGAGGGGCCGTTGCCGGTCAGCAAAACGCAGCCGACGTCGGGTGTGCGGCGTGCGTGGTCGAGGGTGCGGTAGAGCTCGTCGACGGTGTGGGGGCGGAAGGCGTTGCGCACTTCGGGGCGGTCGAAGGCGATGCGGACGATGCCGGCGTCTTTGTGCCGGTGGTAGGTGATGTCGGTGAGGTCGTCGAAGCCGTCGACTGTGGTCCATTGGGTGGGGTCGAAGGGGTTGGTGCTGCTCATGGATATTCAGCCTACCGCCGTCGTCAGGTTGCGGTGCGGCGCGATGGGTGGTGTGTGGGGCAAGATGGTCGCATGGATTCCAATGTGAATTTTGATCCCGCGGTGGTCGATGCGATTGCTTCCATCGACCTTGACCGCATCGGCCAGCCGGGCGGCTTGGATGTTCGGGTGGTGGGGGTGCCGTTGGCGGTGCGTTTTCGTGGGGTTGATGTGCGTGAGGCCGTGTTGATTAAGGGGCCCGCGGGGTGGGGAGAGTTTGCCCCGTTCAAGGAGTATGAGCCGCAGGAGGCTGCTGCGTGGTTGGCTGCCGGGATTGAGCAGTCGCATGTGGGTTTGCCTGCTGTGAAGCGTGATTCGGTGGAGGTCAACGCGACGGTTCCAGCGGTCGCGCCGGAGCAGGTGGCTGCGGTGTTGGATCGCTTCCCGGGGTGCCGGACTGTGAAGGTGAAGGTGGCTGATCGCCCGTGGGAGCAGGGGGCTTTGGATGATGACGTCGCGAGGGTTGCGGCTGTGCGTGAATATTGTGCTGCCCGCGATGTGGTTGCGCAGATTCGTGTGGATGCTAATCGTGCGTGGTCGGTAGAGCAGGCTACCCAGGCTGTGCGTCGTTTTGGTCCACTGCAGTATGTGGAGCAGCCGTGTGCGACGGTTGATGAGCTGGCGCAGTTGCGCGTGGCTTTTCCTCGGATGGGTGTGTTTGCGCAGGTTGCGGCGGATGAGTCTATTCGGCGTGCGGAGGATCCTTTCGAGGTGGCTCGTCGTCGTGCCTGTGATGTGGCGGTGTTGAAGGTGGCGCCGTTGGGTGGTGTGCGTCGTACGTTGGCGATTGCTGACTTTTTGGCGGAGCAGGGGATTGCGGTGACTATTGCTAGTGCTTTGGACACAGGTGTGGGCATGTACGGGGGATTGGTGGCTGCGGCGAATCTGGCGGGGTTCGTGGATGATGATTTCATGGAGGCTCCTCGTTTGGCCGCGGGGTTGGCCACGGGCGGGTTGTTCGAGCCCGGTACGGATGTCGTTCCGGATAGTCTTTTCGCAGTTGTTGATGGGGCTATTGCGGTGCCGCGCCAGGCTCCAGTGGTGGATGAGCAGCGGTTGGCGGCGGCCGAGGCCCGGGTGTCGGATGAGGTGCGGCAGTGGTGGTTGGGTCATCTGCGCGCGTCGTTGGTGGAGCTTCGTAAGGCTGTCGGCCTCGAGTCCTGCTAGCCCGCTAGAGTGGGCCTATGGATTCTTGCGTTGACTTAGGCGGTACACCGGTGGCCCCTAACGGTGTGGTCCCTGACGTTGTAGTCCCTAGTGTTGTGGCGGCGGCGGTCGTGTTGGATGCTGCGGTTGCTGCTGGGGTGCGTGAGGTTGTGGTGTGCCCGGGTTCGCGTAGCGCCCCGTTGGCGTTGTGCGTGGCGCGGGATCCCCGGGTCCGCGTGCATACCCGCATCGACGAGCGTTCCGCTGCGTTTTTTGCCCTCGGCATGGCTCGGGTGACGGGGCGTCCTGCGATGGTCGTGATGACCTCTGGCACTGCCGTCGCAAACTGTCTACCTGCTGTTATTGAGGCTGCGCACGCTCACGTTCCCCTGGTGATTGCTTCAGCTGATCGCCCCGCTCGCCTGGTGGGCACGGGGGCTAGCCAAACCATTGACCAGGTGGGAATGTTCGGTGGGTTTGCCGAGTGCGTCAACGTTGTGCCCCTACCGAAGCGCATCTCTGAAGATGACGCCGCGGAATTCACGCAGGCAGTCAGCACGCTGCGCACCCAGGTGGGTCACGCCTTCGCGCAGGTTGGTCCGCAGCGCCCCTTGCAGTTAAACCTGCAATTTGATCAACCTCTCGTCGGCAGTGTTGACGCCGCGACCGCCTGGGTCCGCGAGAATCTTCCGGCCGCAGATGATGCGACGTCATCACCCAAAAACACGCGCAACCAACAGGGGAGTCACAAATGGATTGACCACGGCGAAGTGACCGTGGACCTGAGCAAACGCACCCTCGTGATCGCAGGTGACGAAGCATGGCCGGTGGAGGGGCTTGAAGACGTCCCCACCATGGCCGAGCCCACCGCACCCGCACCTTATCTGCCTATGCACCCGGGGGCCGCGCGACTGTTCCTATCGGAGCAGGTCTCCGCGGAAGGCTACGTTGTCGACACCAAACCGGAACAAGTCATCGTCGTAGGCCACCCCACGCTGCACCGCGGCGTCATGAAGCTACTCAAAGACCCCGACGTGCGGCTCATCGTGCTGTCCCGCACCAACCAACTCACTGACCCCTACCAGCGCGCCGACGCCACCGGAACACGCATAAAAACTACCGGCGAGCTGGATAAAAACTGGCTCAAAGTATGCTCCGCGGCCTCCGACCTCGCCGCAGAAACCGTGCGCACCACCCTCGAAGACGACACCCTCGGATTCACCGGACTGCACGCCGCAGCAGCCGTCGCGGACACACTCGCTGTGGGCGACACCCTCGTCCTCGGGGCCTCCAACCCCGTCCGCGACGCCAGCTTCCTAGGCCTGCCCTACGACGGAGTCTCAACCTACGCCCCCCGCGGCGCCGCCGGAATCGACGGAACCATCAGCCAAACGCTCGGCGTAGCCGCCGCGACGTCAACACTCAACCCGGAAGAACCCCGCACGCCCCGCACCGTCGCCCTCCTCGGCGACGTCACCTTCCTCCACGACGCCGGCGGACTTAACATCCCCGAGCACAGCCCCCAACCAGACAACGTCACCATCGTCGTCGCCAACGACTCCGGCTGCGGCATCTTCGAAACCCTAGAAGCAGGCGACTCCGACTACCGCGACGTCTTCGAACAAGTCTTCGCCACACCCTGCAACGTCGACATCGCCGCACTCTGCGACGCATACGACTGGGAATACATCCGCGCCGAAACCGCCCAGCAACTCCTCGACGCACTCGTCGACACCTGCGAAAAACCACGCGGCAAAGTCATCATCGAAGCAATCACCACCCGTACCACCCGACGCGAACTCGCCCACAAGGCACAACTATGAACCCCCGCGTGCGCAAAAGACTCAACCAACTGATCATGGCCCTATGGGCATTCGCCATGGTCGGCTGCCTCGGCCTCAGCGTCGGCTGCTACATCGACGACCGCACCATCGCCGCCGACCCCGGCCGAGCCCTCGCACGCGTCACCAACACCAGCGGAGCACGCACCACCGTCGACTTCCGCGACGAACAAGGCGTCTACCACTCACCCCCCAACGGACTGCTCTACCCAACAGGACTATCCGAAAACCAACTCGTCTACGTAATCTACGCAAAAAGCAACCCCGACCTCGTCAAAGTTGAAAACCGCGCCTGGACGCTATCCCTCATCCCCGCGGCGTCATTAATGCTGGCAAGCACACTCATCGCCGCCGCACTATTCGCCGCCGTCGCCTGGGCAAACACAGCACTAGTGCGCCGCGCCGAAACCGCAGCCGCCGCACGAACCCCCAAACACTAGGAGCCACATGCGAGTCGCCATCGTCGCCGAATCCTTCCTCCCCAACGTCAACGGAGTCACCAACTCCGTCCTCCGCATCCTGGAATACCTACGCGACAACGGACACGATGCCCTCGTCATCGCGCCGGGCGCCCGCGACTTCGAAGAAGAAATCCCAGAGTACGCAGGGTTTCCCATCGTCCGCGTGCCCACCATCATGGTGCCGATGATCAACTCGCTACCCATCGGCGTCCCCATGCCAGCAGTGATCAACGCGCTACGCAGCTTCCACCCCGACGTCATCCACCTAGCCAGCCCCTTCGTCCTCGGCGGCGCAGGAGCATCCGCCGCAAAACAACTAGACATCCCCTGCGTCGGCGTCTACCAAACCGACGTCGCCGGATTCGCACAAAAATACAACCTCGCGCCGCTGATCGCCATGAGCTGGGAGTGGACCAAAGCCATCCACAACAAATGCCAACTCACCCTCGCTCCCAGTAGCGCCACCATCAACACCCTCCGCAGCCACGGCATACGCAACGTCCACCAATGGGCCAGGGGAGTCGACGCCCAACGCTTCAACCCCAACAAACGCAGCCAACAACTGCGCACACAATGGAACCCCACCGGCGCACAAACAATCGTCGGATACGTCGGCAGACTCGCCGCCGAAAAAGGCGTCGAACGGCTAGCCCAGGTTGACGCACAACCCGACATGCAACTCGTCATCGTCGGCGACGGCCCCGAACGCCCCGCACTAGAAGCACTCATGCCCAACGCCGTATTCACCGGCGCCCTCGACGGCGAAGAACTCGCACAGGCCTACGCCAGCTTCGACATCTTCTGCCACACCGGAGAATTCGAAACCTTCTGCCAAACCATCCAAGAAGCCCTCGCTAGCGGCATCCCCGCCATCGGCCCCAACGCCGGCGGCCCCATCGACCTGATCAGGCCAGGCTCCCACGGAGCCCTCCTCGACGTCGACACCTATCAAGACACCGTCGTCAACACCATCCGCCAACTACGCGCACCCAACAGCTACCCAACACTGTGCCACAACGCCCGGGCCAGCATCGAAGGAAAAACCTGGGAAGCACTGTGCGAACAACTCCTCGGCTACTACCAACAAGCCATGGATTCCACCTCGCCCCGATGGCGCCGCACCATCGCCGCCCCCGTTCAACGCGTACGGCGTGCGGTAGCCTTGAGGCCGTGGCAAAAGCAACGCTAGACAAAAACCCCAAAGACGTCGCCCGCATGTTTGACGACGTCGGCAAAAACTACGACATCACCAACACCGTGCTGTCGTTCGGACAAGACAAACTGTGGCGTGCCCGCACCCGCAGCCGCCTTGACCTCAAACCGGGTGAAAAAGTCCTCGACCTTGCCGCAGGCACCGCAGTATCCACCGAAGAACTCGCAAAATCCGGCGCCTGGATCGTCGCCTGCGATTTCTCCCAAGGCATGCTCGCCGCCGGTAAAGACCGCGACGTCCCCAAAGTAGTCGGCGACGGCATGCACCTGCCCTTCGCCGACGACAGCTTCGACGCCGTCACCATCAGCTTCGGCCTCCGCAACATCCACGACTACCGGGCAGGCCTGCGCGAACTACTACGCGTCACCAAACCCGGCGGACGCATCACCGTTGCAGAATTCTCCACCCCGATCGTGCCCATCTGGTCGACGATCTACAAGGAATACCTCATGCGTGCACTACCCGCAGTCGCCCGCATCGTATCCAGCAATCCCGAGGCCTACGAATACCTAGCCGAATCCATCCGCGCATGGCCCAACCAAGAAACACTCGCCCAAGCCCTTCGGGAATGCGGCTGGGTTGACGTCGGCTGGCAAAACCTCACCTTCGGCATCACCGCACTCCACAGCGGAATCAAACCCGCCTAAAGCCGGCTAGCGTGGGCTCGGCGGCTAGTTCTGCTGTCCCCACAGCTGATCGGCTGAACCCAGACGCCGCGATAAACCGAACGCCACACCACCTGCTGTCCGCCACGCCCGCGCAACAACATCCCGGTCCTCCGGCGTCACCACATTGCCCATCAAACGCGCCGCAGTAGGCATCACCCCACTGCGCATCCCCACAGGGCCCGCAGCAGGCAAAAACCACGGCAGCGTCAACAAACGACCCAACTCGCGCGCCAAAGAAAACGCCGGCCCATAGGTAGCCCGCAGCACCCCCGGCCACAGATCCGTCAGCACCCTCCCGGGCGTATCATCCAACAACTCCACCGCAAGCCGCGCAGTCTCCAACGCATAATCAATCCCCTCGCCATTAAGCGGATTGACACACCCCGCGGCGTCACCAATCAACGCCCAATTCTTACCCGCCACATTGCTCACAGCGCCACCCATCGGCAACACCGCACTAGCAACCGCCTGCGGCTCGGAAAACTCCCACCCCTCAGCCTGCCCAACACACGACTGCCTGTAAGTATGCAGAAGCTTTTTCGTATTCACCTTCGCAGGACGCCTTGAAGTCGACAACGCCCCACAACCAAGATTCACCGAACCATCACCCAAAGGGAAAATCCATCCATAACCAGGCAAAACATCACCCGATTGCGGGTCCTTTAACTCCAAATGCGAATGGATCCACGGGTCAGAACCCAACGGCGACTCGCAATACGAACGTGCAGCAATCCCATACACATGCTCCTTATGCCACACCCGACCCAACTGCTTCGACAACGTCGAACGAGCACCATCAGCCACGATCACCCACCGCGGCTCCACCCGAAACTCCGCCCGATCACCACCCCCAACGAACGCCACCACAATACTACGCAACCTGCCATCCACCACGACAGGATCCCGAACCACAGCACCACCCAACGCACGCACACCAGGCTGCTCACACGCATGCGACGCCAACAACCAATCCAACTGCATACGCCGCATCGCCGACCCCACCGGCGCAAAACCACCCACCGGCCCCGGATCCGGCCACGGACACTCCACCGACCCACCAAAACCATGCAACATCAACCCCCGATTGCGATGACCCCCAACCCCCACAGCATCCGCAACACCCAACGCCTCCAACTCATGCATCGCCCGCGGCGTCAAACCATCCCCACAGGTCTTATCCCGAGGAAACACCGCCTGATCCACCAACAACACCTCAAACCCCCGACGCGCCGCATGAAACGCAGCAGCAGACCCCGCAGGCCCAGCCCCCACCACCAACACATCCACCCGCGCCACCTGCGACGGAAACGCAGACGCGACGTCATCATCAAGACCAAAACCAAAGGGAGAAACCACGAACCCCATTGTGCCCACAACACACCAAAGCAACAACACCCCCACCCCAACACAACAAACCAGCCTCCGAGGGTGCGCCCAACCCACCTAATCGGCTACGGTTATGGGCTAGTGACTAACCACCCGGCAGCGCACCCCACACGGGAAGCGTCGCCGGACAAACAAACCCAACCACGAGGACTACACACAACATGACCACGACCGGTGCGAAACATACCCGCAGCGCCGGGCTCGACTCTGCCATCGACACCGGAATTGCCCAGGTCGAACAGCTCCTTCGCGAGCAACTAGCACAGGGCGAAACATTCCTCAGCGACAAAGTCCAGCACCTCGCATTCGCCGGCGGAAAACGCTTCCGCCCCATGTTCGCCCTCCTCGCATCCCAATACGGCACCCGACCGGGCAATCCAGACGTCATCAAAGCCGCCGCAGTAGTCGAAATGACCCACCTGGCCACCCTCTACCACGACGACGTCATGGACGAAGCCGCCTACCGACGCGGCGTCAAAAGCGCCAACGCGCGCTGGTCAAACTCCGTAGCCATCCTCGCCGGCGATTACCTCCTCGCCCACGCATCACGCCTCATGGCCCAACTAGGCACCGACACCGTCGCACACTTCGCAGACACCTTCGGGGAGCTCGTCACCGGCCAAATGCGCGAAACCCTCGGCGCCGAAGACCGCGAGCCCATCGAGCACTACATGGACGTCATCAAAGAAAAAACCGGCGTGCTGATCGCCTCCGCGGGCTACCTCGGCAGCCTCCACGCAGGCGCCCAACCCGAACACATCGAAGCACTCCGCGGATTCGGCGCAGACATCGGAATTATCTTCCAAATCGTCGACGACATCATCGACATCTATTCCACCCCCGAAGAATCCGGCAAGACCCCCGGAACCGACCTCCGCGAAGGCGTATTCACCCTGCCAGTTCTGTACGCACTAGCTGAAGACAGCGCGGTTGGGGAAGAGCTGCGCAGGCTGCTCACCGGTCCCCTGACCAACGACGATGACGTCGCGCGCGCCCTGGATCTCCTCGCGCAATCCACCGGCCGCCAACGCGCACTCGAGCAGGTCTACGCATACCGAGATTCCGCCAACAAATGGCTGGAACAACTCCCCGCCGACGCCCCAGCCACTGGTGCGCTGCGCGAACTGATGGCGTTCACCATCGAACGCGTCGGGTAGGGCAGCGGCCTGTAGAGCCTGTAGAGCGGGGGCTTGTAGAGCACATTTGTGTGCGGCAGGGGAGCGGGGGCTTGTGGAGCAGTGCCTGTTGGGCGAGGGGTGGTGGGGAGCATTTGCGTCCGGCAGGGGAGTTAGCAGGCCTACAGAATTGCCATTTAAGCTGGTGATTTGTTCCACAGTGGGGGTGGTGTAGTAAAGTTTTCCACGCAACAAACCACGCCTTAAGGCGCAGGTTTTGTAGCTCGCCAGGTTGCCCGAGCGGCCAAAGGGAGCGGATTGTAAATCCGTCGGCTTCGCCTACGTTGGTTCGAATCCATCACCTGGCACAGGTAAAACCCCGGACGTCCATGACGCGCGGGGTTTTTGCATGCCCCGCCGGGCCTGTCTGCTGGCACGGTAGATCGGCGGCACGTTTTGTCAGTGAATCACTCACAAAATCGAGCAACAATGGCCGCACCTTGGATGCTCTACTAGAGGTCCAATAGTGCCATTGCACTGCAGATTTGTAAGAATTTGGGGTGATGGGTTAATCTTGTTCAGGCTTCAACGAGAGCGCAGCATTAAACCGCTGCATCTTGATTTGGCTGCGCCCCCTTAGCTCAGTCGGCAGAGCGTTTCCATGGTAAGGAAAAGGTCGACAGTTCGATTCTGTCAGGGGGCTCTGTTTTTTATTGATAATTGCTTCGCCCCAGGCGAGGAAGTGGTCAATAAAATTCGGTGAGGCGGTGTAGCTCAGTGGTAGAGCAAACGACTCATAATCGTTGTGTCGCGAGTTCAATTCTCGCCATCGCTACTGAGAACAGCGTAGACGCTTAAAACACACCCCAGAGCCTAAATGTTCTGGGGTTTGTTTTTTCCTACAGCTTGTTCTCTGAATAAAGTCGGCAGTCCTCAGTGCGGCTAACACACATCCTTTAGTTTGGTGTTGGTTGCCTTTCTGGTACTGTTGTCACAGTGTTCGCGAGGAACCACCCAAAACGTTGCTTCGAAGAACATGCCTAGGGGCGTAGCTCAACTGGCAGAGCAGCGGTCTCCAAAACCGCAGGTTGCAGGTTCAAGTCCTGTCGCCCCTGCAAAATTTTCTCTTAAATCTAGGAGTGTTGTGTCCGACGATCTTCAGCCTGAGAACAAGGACCTGCGTCCTTCCGGTAAGCGCCAGGTTGTTGGTGTCTCCGCGTCCGCAACAACTTCTTCAGAGGCTTACGCTGCACGACGTGCGGAAGATAACGAAGCGGAACTCGACGAGTCCGGCCGGGGAGCAGTCAAAGACTTCTTCCCTGAAGTTGTCGATGAGATGAAGCGTGTCATCTGGCCGACCGGTCGCCAGATGGTCAACTACACCGCAATCGTGTTGGCTTTTTTGATCGTCTTGTCCGCAATCGTTGCTGGCGTTGACTTCCTTGCCGGCCTGGGGGTTGAGAAAGTCCTCATTCGCGAGTAGTCTTAATCGCAGTATTCGTTTTATCCCGCTTCCCGCACCTGGGTAGGCGGGATAAATTTTTGACATGTGGAGTGTTTTTATGACTGACAACAACCAACCCGACTTCCAAACCGCTCAAGAATCCGACCTGGAAATCGTCAATGATGACGCCGTCGATGCAGTGACCGAAGCAGCAGCTGAGGTCGCAGAGGGCATCGCCGATGCGGGTGGGGATGTTGACGCAGCCATCGCTGTAGCTGAAGCAGAAGCAACCGAGGTGCCTGCAGACGCGGACAAGGCCGAGGCGGACTCCGCTGAAGCGACTCCGGAGGATGCAGACGAAGCTGCTATCGCTGAGTACAAGACCCGGCTGCGTGCCTTCATCCGTGATCTGAAGAAGCTCCCCGGCGAGTGGTACATCATTCAGTGCTACTCCGGTTACGAGAACAAGGTTAAAACCAACCTTGATATGCGCGCCCAGACCCTCGAGGTCGACGACGCTATTTACGACGTGGTCGTGCCGATCGAGGAAGTCACCGAGATCCGCGACGGCAAGCGCAAGCTGGTCAAGCGTAAGCTCCTGCCTGGTTACGTCCTCGTCCGCATGGACATGAACGACCGCGCATGGTCCGTCGTCCGCGACACTCCGAACGTGACCTCCTTCGTCGGTAACGAGGGCCATCCCACCCCGGTGAAGCACCGTGACATCGCGAAGTTCCTCATGCCGCAGGAAAACACCACTGTCGAAGGCGAAGAGACCAACGCCACCGGCGAAAAGGTTGTGGCAGCTCCAATGACCTCCGCACCGAAGCCGGCAGAGTCCGACTACCAGGTTGGCGAAGCCGTCACCATCCTCACCGGCGCGTTCGCTTCCGTTTCTGCAACCATCTCTGAGATCGATGCCGAAAACGGCAAGGTCAAGGCCCTCGTGTCCATCTTCGGCCGCGAAACCCCGGTCGACTTGACCTTCGACCAGATCGAAAAAATCATGTAACACCCCCGCGACGTCATGACGCCGCGTTGAACACGACGCACAGCACAACGCATCGCGCAGCGCATTATCTCAAGTAGTGCGCACACAGCCGCCGGTTTTCATAAGCCAGCGGCTGTTGCTATGCTGGTAGATCGTGTCTGCAAACTGCGGGCGCAACCGCGCGAAAACCTTTCGCGCCGCAATTTTAAACGTGCACAATATGTGTCCCCGGTGGCTGGCTAAACCCGGCATCCGGACGGAAACCACCAGGTAGGCCAATCGAGCCTGGTGGTCACCCGTTAACAAGGAAGAAGGTAATTCGATGGCTCCGAAGAAGAAGGTCACTGGCCTTATCAAACTGCAGATCCAGGCTGGTCAGGCAAACCCGGCTCCGCCGGTCGGCCCCGCACTGGGTGCCCATGGTGTCAACATCATGGAATTCTGCAAGGCGTACAACGCTGCGACTGAAAACCAGCGCGGTAACGTCGTCCCGGTTGAAATCACCGTCTACGAAGACCGTTCCTTCGACTTCAAGCTGAAAACCCCTCCGGCAGCTAAGCTGCTGCTGAAGGCCGCTGGCCTGCAGAAGGGCTCCGGCGTCCCCCACACCCAGAAGGTGGGCAAGGTCACCATGGCTCAGGTCAAGGAGATCGCCGAGACCAAGAAGGAAGACCTCAACGCCAACGACATCGAGGCTGCTGCCAAGATCATCGCCGGCACCGCTCGTTCCATGGGCATCGAGGTCGAGGGCTAAAACCCTCACCATTTATGACGCCGCGGGCGCCTGTGTGATCAGGTAAACGCGACGTCATCACTAAAAAATATTTTGTGGAAGGGTCGGCTCCGGCCCGCACAACCACACAATCCGAATCGAAAGAGGATTTTAAAATGGGCAAGCGCTCTAAGGCATACCGCGCCGCCGCCGAAAAGATCGACGCCGGCCGCCTGTACACCCCCCTGAAGGCCGCTGAGGTCGTCAAGGAAACCAGCTCCAAGAACTACGACGCTACCGTTGACGTTGCAATGCGTCTCGGCGTTGACCCCCGCAAGGCTGACCAGCTGGTTCGTGGCACCGTCTCCCTGCCTAACGGCACCGGTAAGACCGTCCGCGTCATCGTTTTCGCCGCTGGCGAGAAGGCAACCGAGGCTGAGGCTGCTGGCGCTGACGTTGTTGGCTCCGAGGACCTGATCGAGAAGATCCAGGGCGGCTGGACCGACTTCGACGCTGCTATCGCAACCCCCGATCAGATGGCCAAGGTTGGTCGCGTGGCTCGCGTGCTCGGCCCCCGTGGTTTGATGCCGAACCCCAAGACCGGCACCGTCACCACCGACGTTGCTAAGGCTGTTGCTGACATCAAGGGCGGTAAGATCTCCTTCCGCGTTGACAAGGCTTCCAACCTGCACGCTGTTCTGGGCAAGGCTTCCTTCACCGCTGAGCAGCTCGCTGAGAACTACGCAGCACTGTACGAAGAGGTCATGCGCTTGAAGCCCTCTTCTGCAAAGGGCACCTACCTGAAGAAGATCACCCTGGCCTCCACCAATGGCCCTGGTGTTCCGGTTGACCCGAGCATTTCCAAGAACTTCACCGCAGAGTAAAACACTGCGCTGAGCGTTTTTCCGAAGCCTCTGCTGGCCGTTATGGCTGGTGGGGGCTTTTTGCTTTTGCGACGGGAGGATGCTTTAAGAATGTGAAGCAGCGCCGCCAACTAGTTCAATATGTGCACTGATCCTTGCAGATTGTGGTTTTCGGTCTGCGTTTTCCAGGTCGCGTTTTGTGGAGGTGCAAATCTGCAAGGCTCGGTGCACTTAACCGGCTAAGCACCCGCCTCCACGCAACTTCACCCAGGCAACCTCATCGAAGAATCCTAGACTCCGGCGGCAGCTGCGTTGCTAGGATCGGGTGGCATGAAAATTGCCGTATTGTCTCCAAGTTTCGCGGCCCCGGGCGCTTTCCCTGACATTCACGAACAGGCTATGCGCAGGCTCTGTGACCTGGGATTCGAGCCCGTCGAGTATCCCACCACCCGCCAGCTGGGTGCTTGCCGGAGCTGGAGTCTCTGCGTGGGCACATCATTTTGTTGGAGGCTGCTGAGTCGCTTACTCCGCCCGATCAGATTATGCGGCGTGTTCGCGCGTTGGGCGAGTGGGGGATTTATGACGTCGCGTCGGCTGTTGTTGTCGCATCACCCCCGGTGAGCAGCCTGGAAGTGGTTCCGAGCGAGCAGCAACAGGATGCTGATTGGCAGGCGCAGTGCGACGTCATTTTTGAGCAGTTGGAGTACTACAATCCTGCGCTGCCTGCGGTGTTTGGTGTGCCTTTTGGTCATACCCGGCCGCAGTGGGTACTGCCTTATGGTGGGCAGCTGACCGTCGATAGCGAGAGTCGGAAGATCTGGGCGGACTATTCGTGCTAGGGGCACAAGACGTACAAAAAACCGGCAGATTTGCATCTTTGAAAAGCTCGACCTGGGGTTTTAGGGGTGGTCTATGCAAATCTGCCGGTTTTTTGTACGCGGAGGTGGGGCGGGGCTGACGTGAGCCGGTTGAGTAGGAGGCTAGAGGGGGCCGGTTGGGAGCGCAAGGCGCGTGATTTGCTTTATTGACGCGGCGTCATTATCCTTGCTCAGGAACTTAAATAGGCGGGTAACCGTCATGCTTTAGGTTTCACCGAAGACCGTCGGTCAGCCGCAAGGCTCGAAGGAATCCCAACAAAGGATCGGCCCACGCAGGAGGACTTGGAAGCGAAAACCCTCAAAGGTTGGATGCGCCCTGTGCTCTTGCACGGGGCTTTTGTTATGCAGACATATTTTGCGCATAAGCCTCGGCGGAAAACATATATGACCATTGAGGAAGGAGGCGAAGTAATGGCAAACGCAAAGAACACCGCTGCAGTGGCTGAGCTGAAGAACCGTTTCGAGGAATCGAACTCTGTCGTGCTCACCGAGTACCGTGGCCTGTCTGTTGCACAGACCACCGAGCTGCGTCGTGCACTTGGTGCTGATGTCCAGTACTCCGTCGCCAAGAACACCATGATCAAGCTGGCCGCTAAAGAGGCTGGCGTTGAAGGTCTTGATGATCTCCTTACCGGACCCACCGCTGTTGCCTTTATCAAGGGCGAGGCTGTTGACGCAGCTAAGGCGCTGAAGAAGTTCGGCAAGGACAACAAGGCATTCGTGGTCAAGGGTGGCTACATGGACGGCAACGCTCTGAGCGCAGCTCAGGTCGACGCCATCGCCGAGCTTGATAACCGCGAGACCACTCTCGCAAAGCTTGCTGGCGCCATGCAGGGCAACTTGGCAAAGGCCGCTGGCCTGTTCAACGCTCCCGCTTCTCAGATCGCACGCCTCGGCGCTGCTCTGCAGGAGAAGAAGGACGCCTAAAGGCTTTTGTTGCGCGCCCCGGTGGCGTGTGGCTAGAGTTTCTACACCTTTATAACCATCACTTCGCGGCCTGACGCGAAACCACTGTTCACATGTTCGGTGGTGTTGGGCCAGATAATTTTTGAAAGGACTGCCACCATGGCTAAGTTCACCAACGACGAGCTCATCGAAGCTTTCAAGGAAATGACCCTCATCGAGCTCTCTGAGTTCGTCAAGCTGTTCGAGGAGACCTTCGAGGTCACCGCTGCTGCTCCGGTTGCTGTTGCAGCTGCAGGCGCTCCCGCTGCTGGCGGCGACGCTGCTGAAGAGAAGAGCGAGTTCGACGTCGTTCTCGAGGACGCTGGCGCTAAGAAGATCGGCGTTATCAAGGCTGTCCGCGAGATCGTTTCCGGCCTGGGCCTGAAGGAAGCTAAGGAGCTCGTTGAGGGCGCACCGAAGGCTATCCTCGAGGGTGCTAACAAGGACGACGCTGAGGCTGCCAAGACCAAGCTCGAAGAGGCTGGCGCAAAGGTTACCCTCAAGTAATTCTTGCAGGTGCGCAGCATAGCGCGCCATATGCTTGAAGCCGCGGTCACCGTATGGTGGTCGCGGCTTTTGCTATGTCTGGGGGCTTGTGGCTCCCCCCGTGGGGTATGACGCCGCGGGGGTTTATGTGCCGGTGGGGTTACGGTGTTTCGCGGGTCTCGATGTGGATGTCGCGTTCTAGTAGCCGGTGGACGGGGCATTTGTTTGCGATTTCTAGCAGTTTTGCCCGTTGTTGTGCGTCGAGTGCGGGGTCGAAGGTGATGTCTCGGTGGAAGGTGGTGGTGTCGCCTTCGGATGTGACGTCGACGTGTACTTCGGTGTTTCCGATGTTGTAGCCTTTGCGGCGGGCGTACATTCCCATGGTCATGTGGGTGCAGCCGGCGAGTCCGGCGAGGACCATGTGGAAGGGGTTGGGGCCGAGGTCTTTTGCGCCGGGGACGGACGTGGGTTCGTCGAGGAGCCAGGTGTGGGTGGCGTTGGCGATGGTGGTTGCGAAGTCGGAGCCTTGTGCTTGTTGTGGGGTGGGGGTGCTGGCGGTGACGCCGTTTGCGGGGTGTTGTGGGGTGTTGACGTCGTTGGGTTGGGTGTTGACGTCGCGGGTAGGGATCTCAATGTTTTTTGTGGACATGTCCTTTGTAACGCGTTTGCTTGTTTCAGAATTCCCCACCCACCGGCCTGGGTAGATGATGAAGGGACGTTGCGGTGATAGGTGGGGGTAACCTTCTCTCGGTGTTGTTGACCTAAAACCACACTAGAGGCCGCCAAAAAACACGACGCCCACCACGCATGCTGACGCTATTGCACTAAGCAAGACTACCGGAACGAAACGCAGCACAAACCCCCGACCGAACGCCCCCAACTGCATAGCAATCAACTTGAAATCCACCATCGGCCCCACAACCAAAAACACCAATTGTGCGGTGGGGGACACCGCTGTAAACGACGCCGCCACAAACGCATCGGCCTCCGAACACAGCGACAGTACGATCGCCAACACAACCATCACAGCTATCAACAACCACGGGGTGTCCGCGAGCCCCAAAAACCACTGTGCTGCAACAATGATCTTCACTGCAGCGGCCAGCGCAGCCCCCACCACCAGATAGCTGGCAGCTGGGAAGAAATCAGCCAGCGCTGCATCCCTAAACACCTCCCCCCGCGCCACCGCAGTGGCGGCGCAAGGCTTGCTTGGGGTGCACTCCCCAAGACGCTCATCATGCTCAGCTAGGGTGCTGTTATCACCCACAATCAACCACAACCACCCCGCACACAACACCGCCACAACAGCGGCCGCAAACCGGGCCCACGCCATCTGCGGCAAACCATAAAACGCCACCGCAGTAGACACAATAACCACCGGATTCAGCGACGGAGACGCCAACAGAAAAGACAACGCCGCAGCCGGAGACACCCCCCTGCGCATCAAAGAAGCAGCCACCGGAACAGAAGAACACTCACACCCCGGCAACGCCACCCCCGCAGCACCCGCAGCGGGAACTGCCCAGAAGGGGTTACGCGGCGTCATTCTGCCTAAAAAACTCGCCGGAACAAACGTCGCAATCGACGCCGACACCAACACGCCCAACACCAAAAACGGCAACGCCTGCACACAGATCGCCACCCATAACGAGCCCCACGCCTGCAGCCTGCCGGGCAGGGCGAACAGGGGAGAGTGAAACTGCGACACCGTGATCGCCAAAAAAGCTGCCCACAACACGATGCCGACGCTCGAACGGCGCGGGGAAGCCGCAGACCTGGACGGTGAATCTAACGGCGCGCTCATAGATAGGGGTCCTTCGGGGTGTCAATCGCGCGAACAGTTGAAGCATCGATAGTGGGAAACAGTGGAGTCGGCGTGCCAGGGGGAGCATCAGGCGGCAGAACCACCCCTGTGACCTGCACCCACTGATCCTCCTGCGGTAGAGCGGCGGACCCGCCCCGGGCATTGCCAGCAGTGCTGGGAATGCGCACCGCGACGGTATAGGGCACGGCGTCTGCCGCACAACAATAAATCTTGTAGCGGCTTACTAACACTTCCGTCGCACCATCGGCCGGCTGCTCGGAAGTATCCTGCCCGTCGACCCCACGCGAACCACGCTCACGTGGATAAGACACGAACCCTTCGAAACGCACCTGGTGACCATCCAAACTGTGCGCATCACCAAAAACGTAACGGTCCTGGATGTCCTCCAGCGTCACCTCATTGAGCCCATCGCCCAGCGGCGGAAAAGAGTGCGGCGTGTTTCGCACAAAAGAACGGTGAGGCCCACCCCCAACACTCCCAGCGCCAGAATCGCCCGCCGCAAGCACACCATTGTGCCCCAGCGACCCAGCCCCCAACGCGCCGGGCGCAGCCAACGCCAACAGCACCGCAGGCGACAGCAACACGCACGTTGATAAAAGATCACGACGCCGCGATACTCCCCACCGGTGCGCACCATCACCGCCTAGGCGAGTCCAGAGTGCCCACAGGGACGAAATAACAATCAACGCAGAAGCCAAGCCGACAAACGGCAACCAAAAACCCTGCACATAGGCCGCGGCGCGCCCAGAGATAGCCAGAATGAGGCAGCTGAACCCCAACAGCGCGCAGGCCACTAACTGGGTCGTGGACAGCCGGTGATCATGATCGTGCTGCACCCACGGGCCTCCTCGTCGTCGAACGTTTCTGACGGCCAGCATAGTCAGTATGATTGCGGGCATGTCCGCACGCCCACGCCGCACAGCAGCAACCGCCACAACCATCTTCTTGGGGGCAGGTTTGGCCGTCGGTTCCCTGGTCTATCCGACCATCGCACCAAACCCCACCGGCATTGATGCAGGCTCCGGGCCGTGGACCATCACCATCACCGATGACGCCGCGGGGCTCACTGAACAACAGCACGTCGAGTTTCCCGGGCCCAATGGTGACTTCGGCCCGCAAGGGCAGCAGGTGCTTACCGCTCGTCTGGGCATCACCACCATCGCCGAACCGAACGCTGGCAGTGCCGGTAGTGCGGACAGTGAGGGGAGTGCTGGTGGCGATGATGGCTTTGAGGGGCTCATCGACGCCACCGTTATGGCCGCAGAATTCACCCCCGCCACCGGGGAGCTCACAAGCCCCGTCACCGTTTCGCGGACCCTCGGCATGCCCACCCAGCAAATCACGCCCCCTCAAGGTGCTCTATGGTTGACCTTCCCCGAGCGCGCCCAGGCCGACAGCTACACCGTCTTCGACCCCATCAGCATGAAAACCGGCGAAGCCACCCGGCTCGAATCCTCCCCCAACAATGGCACCACAGATAATGACGCCGCTGGGCTTCAGGCGCGCGCCGACAGTTACGGACGCGACGTCATTACCTACAGGCAAAACTTAGGGAAAGATGGCAATGGACAGGACTTTTATGTAGATTATGTCGTCGACCAAGACAGTGGGGTAGTGCTGGACCGAGCCGAAAGGCGCCCCATGCCTGATGGCCGTGACGGCGTGTTTCAGGGCCGAGCGACGCAGAAGAGCGTGGATGCGATGATCGCCTACGTCGACGCACTGCCGAACCCAGCAGTCCGCACATGGGCTGTGCGTGTCGCGGGTGTCGTTGGTGGTCTACTGCTTTTAGTTGGGGTAGGGTTAGCGCTCACGCAGACACGGCGTGGACGTACAGCAAGAACCACACCAAAGAAGTGATAAGATTCACACTTTACATTTGCCGCTGGATCCTATAGGCTTAACCGTTGCGCTGGGATTAGTTGAAGGCGCATGTATAAGGAAAAGCCCCTGCTACGCAGTGAAAACCGTGCAGCAGAGCATAAAAACAGGCCTTGCAAACAAACCGAAAAAACCGGTTTGACAAGGCCATTTAGTGCTATCTGGGCGCGACATAAGCATCGTGTGCACACAGTGCGCACCCCGACGTCAACACCTTATAACTGCCCGCAACTAAACCCACTAAGCAGACAGATATATCTATAACCAATTCAGCGGATGCGGTGGTCATATGGCGGACCATCGGCCGCGTGAGGTGCTGGAAGGACGCATCTTGGCAGTCTCCCGCCAGACCAAGACAGACACGTCAATGGCCGAAATTCCCGGGGCTCCCGAACGTTACTCGTTCGCGAAGATCACCGAACCAATCGAGGTCCCAGGTCTACTCGACCTGCAACTCGACTCATTTGCCTGGCTCGTCGGCACGCCCGAGTGGCGCGAGCGCACCCAGGCCGAAATCGGAGAGGGCAACCGCGTAACCAGCGGCCTCGAGGACATCCTCGAAGAACTCTCCCCAATCCAGGACTACTCCGGGACCATGTCCCTGTCCCTGTCCGAGCCTCGCTTCGAAGAAGTCAAAAACTCCATCGACGAGTGCAAAGACAAAGACATCAACTACTCCGCGCCGCTCTACGTGACCGCAGAGTTCATCAACAACGAAACCCAGGAGATCAAGTCCCAGACCGTCTTCATCGGCGACTTCCCGATGATGACCGACAAGGGCACCTTCATCGTCAACGGCACCGAACGTGTCGTCGTCTCCCAGCTGGTGCGTTCCCCCGGTGTCTACTTCGATCAGACGATCGACAAGTCCACCGAACGCCCCCTGCACTCCGTGAAGGTCATCCCCTCCCGCGGCGCATGGCTCGAATTTGACGTCGACAAGCGCGACACCGTCGGTGTCCGCATCGACCGCAAACGCCGCCAGCCCGTCACCGTCCTGCTCAAGGCCCTTGGATGGACCGCCGAGCAGATCACCGAGCGCTTCGGCTTCTCCGAAATCATGATGACCACCCTCGAAAACGACGGCGTGGCCAACACTGACGAAGCCCTCCTCGAGATCTACCGCAAGCAGCGCCCGGGCGAACAGCCCACCCGCGACCTTGCACAGTCCCTCCTGGACAACAGCTTCTTCCGCACCAAGCGCTACGACCTCGCCAAGGTGGGCCGCTACAAGGTCAACCGCAAGCTCGGCCTCGGCGGCGACCACGAGGGCCTCATGACCCTCACCGAAGAAGACATCGCCACCACCCTGGAATACCTCGTGCGCCTGCACGCTGGTGAAACCCAGATGACCTCGCCCAACGGCACCGTCATCCCCGTGGAAACCGACGACATTGACCACTTCGGCAACCGTCGTCTGCGCACCGTCGGCGAACTCATCCAGAACCAGGTCCGCGTCGGCCTGTCCCGCATGGAGCGTGTCGTCCGCGAACGCATGACCACCCAGGACGCCGAATCGATCACGCCTACCTCCTTGATCAACGTGCGCCCCGTGTCTGCGGCCATCCGCGAGTTCTTCGGAACCTCCCAGATGTCCCAGTTCATGGACCAGAACAACTCTCTGTCTGGCCTGACCAACAAGCGTCGTTTGTCTGCCCTCGGCCCCGGCGGCCTCTCCCGCGAACGTGCGGGCATCGAGGTCCGCGACGTCCACCCGTCTCACTACGGCCGCATGTGCCCCATTGAGACCCCCGAAGGCCCCAACATCGGCCTGATCGGCTCCCTGTCGTGCTACGCCCGCGTTAACTCCTTCGGTTTCATCGAAACCCCTTACCGCAAGATCGTTGACGGTCACATCACCGACGAGGTTCACTACCTCACCGCTGATGAAGAAGACCGCTACGTCGTCGCGCAGGCTAACACCCCGCACGACAAAGACGGCAAGATCACCGAAGAACGCGTCGTCGTCCGCACCAAGGGCGGAAACATCGAGGTCGTTGGCCCCGAAGCCATCGAATACATGGACGTCTCCCCGCGCCAGATGGTCTCCGTCGCAACCGCGATGATTCCCTTCCTCGAGCACGACGATGCAAACCGTGCCCTCATGGGTGCCAACATGCAGCGTCAGGCCGTGCCGCTCGTCCGCTCCGAAGCCCCTCTGGTTGGTACCGGCATGGAGCTCCGCGCAGCCTACGACGCCGGCGACACAATCATCAACGCCAAGGGTGGCGTTGTCGAAAACGTCTGCGCCGACTACATCACCGTCATGGCTGATGACGGCACCCGCGACACCTACATGCTGCGCAAATTCCAGCGCACCAACCAGGGCACCTGCTACAACCAGAAGCCCCTCGTTGACATGGGTCAGCGCGTCGAAGCCGGCCAGGTCATCGCCGACGGCCCCGGCACCGACAACGGTGAAATGGCCCTCGGCCGTAACCTCCTCGTGGCATTCATGCCCTGGGAAGGCCACAACTACGAGGACGCCATCATCTTGAACCAGCGTCTGGTTGAAGAAGACATCCTCACCTCCATCCACATTGAGGAACACGAAATTGACGCCCGCGACACCAAGCTCGGTGCCGAGGAAATCACCCGTGAAATCCCCAACGTGAGCGAAGACGTCCTCAAGGACCTCGACGAGCGCGGCATCGTCCGCATCGGCGCCGACGTCCGCGACGGCGACATCCTCGTCGGTAAGGTCACCCCGAAGGGTGAAACCGAGCTGACCCCCGAAGAGCGCCTCCTGCGCGCCATCTTCGGCGAAAAGGCACGCGAAGTGCGCGACACCTCCATGAAGGTGCCCCACGGCGAAACCGGTAAGGTCATCTCCGTCCGCCGCTTCTCCCGCGAAGAAGACGACGATCTCGCCCCCGGCGTCAACGAAATGATCCGCGTCTACGTCGCCCAGAAGCGCAAGATCCAGGACGGCGACAAGCTCGCTGGACGCCACGGCAACAAGGGCGTCGTCGGCAAGATCCTTCCCGCCGAAGACATGCCCTTCCTACCCGACGGCACCCCCGTTGACATCATCCTCAACACCCACGGTGTGCCCCGTCGTATGAACATCGGCCAGGTCCTCGAAGTTCACCTCGGTTGGCTCGCAGCCGCCGGCTGGAACATCGACATCAACAACCCGGAGAACAAGGAACTCATGGAGATGCTCCCCGAGGAGCTCTACGACGTTCCCGCTGGCTCGCTCACCGCGACCCCCGTGTTCGACGGCGCATCCAACGCAGAGCTCGCCGGCCTGCTGGCAAACTCCCGCCCCAACCGCGACGGCGACGTCATGGTCGATGGCGATGGCAAGGCCCAGCTGATCGACGGCCGCTCCGGCGAACCCTTCCCGTACCCAGTGTCTGTCGGCTACATGTACATGCTGAAGCTGCACCACCTGGTCGACGAGAAGATCCACGCCCGCTCCACCGGCCCCTACTCCATGATCACCCAGCAGCCGCTCGGTGGTAAGGCACAGTTCGGTGGCCAGCGCTTCGGCGAAATGGAGGTGTGGGCAATGCAGGCATACGGTGCTGCCTACACCCTGCAGGAACTGTTGACCATCAAGTCCGACGACGTCGTCGGCCGCGTGAAGGTCTACGAAGCCATCGTCAAGGGCGAAAACATCCCGGATCCGGGCATCCCGGAATCCTTCAAGGTGTTGCTCAAGGAGCTGCAGTCGCTCTGCCTCAATGTTGAGGTCCTCGCAGCAGATGGCACCCCCATGGAACTCGGTGGTTCTGACGACGACGAGTACGACGCCGCAGGTGCAACCCTCGGCATCAACCTCTCTCGCGACGAACGCTCGGATGCAGACTCCGCCTAAACGTTTGCGACCCACAAGTTCTTAAGTAACAAAATGAACCCCCGGGAATCAGCCCGGGAGGAAAGGGAGTTACGTGCTCGACGTCAACTACTTCGACGAGCTCCGCATTGGGCTCGCAACAGCCGACGACATCCGTCGTTGGTCCAAGGGCGAGGTCAAGAAGCCGGAGACCATCAACTACCGAACCCTCAAGCCGGAGAAGGACGGCCTCTTCTGTGAGCGCATCTTCGGCCCCACCCGCGACTGGGAATGTGCCTGTGGCAAATACAAGCGCGTTCGCTACAAGGGCATCATCTGTGAACGCTGTGGTGTAGAAGTCACCAAGTCCAAGGTGCGCCGTGAGCGCATGGGCCACATTGAGCTTGCTGCTCCCGTGACCCACATCTGGTACTTCAAGGGTGTTCCCTCACGCCTCGGCTACCTGCTCGACCTTGCTCCCAAGGAACTCGAGCGCATCATCTACTTCGCTGCGAACATCATCACCAGCGTTGACGATGAAGCACGCCACAACGACCTGTCCACCCTCGAAGCAGAAATGCTCCTCGAGAAGAAGGACGTTGAAGCCGACGCAGAATCCGACATCGCCGACCGCGCAGCAAAGCTCGAAGCCGACCTGGCAGAGCTCGAAGCAGCCGGCGCAAAGGCCGACGCACGTCGCAAGGTGCAAAACGCCGCAGAGAAGGAAATGACCCACATCCGCGAACGCGCGGAACGTGAAGTCGCCCGACTCGAAGAAATCTGGCAGACCTTCGTCAAGCTTGCCCCCAAGCAGATGATCGTCGACGAGTCCATCTACACCGAACTCGTTGACCGCTACGAGGATTACTTCACCGGCGGCATGGGTGCAGAAGCCATCCAAACCCTCATCCGCAACTTCGACCTCGACGCAGAGGCCGAAGAACTGCGCACCATCATCAACGAGGGCAAAGGCCAGAAGAAGATGCGCGCACTCAAGCGCCTCAAGGTCGTCGCAGCGTTCCAGCGCTCCGGCAATGACCCTGCAGGCATGGTGCTCGACTGCATTCCGGTCATCCCCCCGGAGCTTCGCCCCATGGTGCAGCTCGACGGTGGCCGCTTCGCAACCTCTGACCTCAACGACCTCTACCGTCGCGTCATCAACCGCAACAACCGCTTGAAGCGCATGATCGACCTCGGTGCCCCCGAGATCATCGTGAACAACGAAAAGCGCATGCTGCAGGAATCCGTTGACGCCCTGTTCGACAACGGCCGTCGCGGTCGCCCCGTCACAGGCCCCGGTAACCGTCCGCTGAAGTCCCTGAGCGACCTGCTCAAGGGTAAGCAGGGCCGCTTCCGCCAGAACCTACTCGGTAAGCGCGTCGACTACTCCGGTCGTTCCGTTATTATCGTCGGCCCCCAGCTGCGCCTCCACGAATGTGGTCTGCCGAAGCTGATGGCTCTCGAGCTCTTCAAGCCCTTCGTCATGAAGCGCCTCGTCGAGCACGAATACGCACAGAACATCAAGTCCGCAAAGCGCATGGTGGAACGCCAGCGCCCCGAGGTGTGGGACGTCCTCGAAGAGGCCATCTCCCAGCACCCCGTGATGCTGAACCGTGCGCCCACCCTGCACCGCCTTGGTATCCAGGCCTTCGAGCCCGTGCTCGTCGAAGGAAAAGCCATCCAGCTGCACCCCCTGGCCTGTGAAGCGTTCAACGCCGACTTCGACGGTGACCAGATGGCAGTCCACCTGCCTCTGAGCGCCGAAGCCCAGGCAGAGGCCCGCATCCTCATGCTCGCCTCCAACAACATCCTGTCCCCGGCCTCCGGTAAGCCACTGGCAATGCCGCGCCTGGACATGGTGACCGGCCTGTACTTCCTCACCCTCGAAAAGGGACGCGACGAATTCGGTGGCCAAGGTGCATACACCCCCGCTACCGAAGACGCTCCAGCTACCGGTGTGTACTCCTCCGTCGCCGAAGCCATCATGGCTTACGACCGCGGTGTACTGGGCCTTCAAGCCCCGATCAAGGTGCGTATCTCGCACCTGCGTCCCCCGGCAGACATCGAAGCAGAGCAGTTCCCCGACGGCTGGAACAAGGGCGACACCTGGTTGGCAAACACCACCCTGGGTCGCGTGAAGTTCAACGAGCTCCTTCCGTGGAACTACCCCTACCTTGAGGGCGTCATGGTCCGCAAGGGCGGCGGCACCGACAAGATCATGCTCGGCGACGTCATTAACCATCTCGCTGCACGCTACCCGATGATCACCGTGGCACAGACCATGGACAAGATGAAGGACGCCGGCTTCTACTGGGCAACCCGTTCCGGCGTCACCATCACCATGTCTGACGTGCTCGTTTTGCCGAACAAGGACGAAATCCTCGACCGCTACGAAGCCGAAGCCCGCGAGATCGAGCGTAAGTACTGGCAGCAGGGTGCACTCACCCCGCGCGAGCGCTACGACCGCCTCGTCGAACTGTGGAAGGACGCTACCGACACCGTCGGTAAGGCAGTCGAAGACCTGTACCCCGACGACAACCCGATCCCCATGATCGTGAAGTCCGGTGCCGCAGGTAACATGCGTCAGATCTGGACCCTGGCCGGCATGAAGGGCATGGTCGTGAACTCCAAGGGTGAATACATCACCCGACCGATCAAGACCTCCTTCCGTGAAGGCCTCACCGTGCTCGAGTACTTCAACAACTCCCACGGTTCCCGTAAGGGCCTGGCCGACACCGCTCTGCGTACCGCAGACTCCGGCTACCTCACCCGTCGTCTCGTCGACGTCGCACAGGACGTCATCGTCCGCGAAGAAGACTGCGCGACCCGCCAGGGCATCAAACTGCCCGTCGCTGTTGCCAACGGTGACGGCACCTTCCACCGCCACAGCCTGGTTGAAACCTCCGTCCTCGGCCGCGTCCTCGCAGCCGACGCCATCGGCGCAAACGGCGAGGTTGTTCTGCCCGCAGGCACCGAGCTTGGCGAACTGGATGTCGACGCACTCGTCAAGGGCGGCGTCGAGGAAGCCAAGCTGCGCTCCGTACTCACCTGCCAGACACCCACCGGTGTCTGCGCCAAGTGCTACGGCAAGTCCATGGCCTCCGGCAAGCAGGTCGACATCGGCGAAGCCGTCGGTATCGTCGCTGCACAGTCCATTGGTGAGCCCGGTACCCAGCTGACAATGCGTACCTTCCACCAAGGTGGTGTCGGTGGCGACATTACCGGTGGTCTGCCGCGTGTCCAGGAACTGTTCGAAGCCCGCGTTCCCAAGAACAAGGCCCCGATCGCTTCCGTCGCCGGCACCATCAAGCTGGAAGACGAAGGCAACTTCTACACCCTCACCATCACCCCGGACGACGACGGCGACGATGTGGTCTACGAGAAGCTGTCCAAGCGTCAAGGCCTAGCCATGATCAAGGTCCCGATGGAGTCCAACCCCGGAGCCTTCATCGAGCGCACCCTCCAAGACGGCGACCACGTCACCGTCGGCGAGCGTCTGCTCCGTGGCCCCGCCGACCCGCACGACGTCCTTGAAATCCTGGGCCGTCGCGGCGTCGAACAGCACCTCATTGACGAAGTGCAGGCCGTCTACCGTGCACAGGGTGTGGCCATCCACGACAAGCACATCGAAATCATCATTCGACAGATGCTGCGTCGCGGAACCGTCATCGAATCCGGCTCCACCGAATTCCTCCCCGGCACCCTCGTGGACCTGTCCGAAGCGAAGATGGCAAACAAGGAAGCAGTGCAGTCCGGCGGCCAGCCCGCAGAGCTGCGCTCCGAGATCATGGGTATCACCAAGGCCTCGCTTGCAACCGAGTCCTGGCTGTCGGCGGCCTCCTTCCAGGAGACCACCCGTGTCCTCACCGACGCTGCCATCAACAAGCGCTCCGACAAGCTGATCGGCCTGAAGGAAAACGTGATCATCGGTAAGCTGATCCCGGCTGGTACCGGTATCGCCCGCTACCGCAACATCCAGGTCAAGCCGACCGAGGCCGCACGCAATGCTGCGTACTCGATCCCGACCTACGGTGACAGCATCTACGGCGACGACACCTTCGGTGACTTCACCGGCGCTGCCGTTCCGCTGGATGACTTCAGCTAGGCAGTAGCATTGTCCGGTCGATGATCGGATAAGCGAAGCGCCCTCACGAATTTTCGTGAGGGCGTTTTCGTCTCTGTCCTGGGTCAGGCAAAGTACAAAAAACCCGCAGATTTGCCACCACAGAAACCGCGACCTGCGGAAACCCAAGTGGAAAAGGCAAATCTGCCGGTTTTTTGTACCCCAACCGACCATGGCAGCATTTCGTCGCTAATAAACAGTGCGATCTCTTCCTCGGTGGCTCCTTTAGCGCGGAAAGTGTCGGCTAGCTCTCAGTTTTTTCAGATCGTAGATCTCGTGGCCTGGTGTGCATTTGCTGCTGTGGATCGGCATCCCAATAACGAGTTTGCTTGGGGCTGGTACGACGAATATCTATCCGTGCGGGATCCTCGCGGCGCGCCCCGTGAAATGGTGCCGACTTTTAAACGGTCACGCAAGAAGACCGGAGATTGATGCGTGGCGAATCGGGCCCTCGCCAGTAACCTAGAGGGCATGAATCAGCCGCACCTCGACTTGCACACCAGCCCCGAGATTTACACCGGCTACCGGGTAGGTTTGCAGGATGTCCAGGTGCCCCGGGGCAATGGCATGGTGATGACGGCGAATCAGTACGCCACCGACGCCGCCGCCCGCATCCTGGAGTTGGGCGGCTCTGCGGCCGATGCTGCGATCACCGCGCAACTGGTGCTTGGTCTGGTGGAGCCGCAGTCCTCCGGCTTGGGTGGCGGGCTGTACGCCACCGTCCACAATTCCACTGGCCCGACGGTGTTGAATTATGCGATCGATGGCCGCGAGGTCGGACCGCTTGCCCTGAATGATCCCGCCGTCATGCTGGACTTGTGTACTGGCGATCCGCGCGGCCGCATGGTGTCCGCCGGCGTACCCGGGGTGGTTTCGGCGTTGGCATTGCTTCACGCGCGCGAGGGTGTGCTGGCGTGGCACGTCCTGTTTGAGGAGCCAATCCGCCTGGCGGAGGAGGGCTTTAAGGTCAGCGATCGCCTCGCCCGCTCGGTCGCGCACTTCGCCGATGGGCTTAAAAGTAATGACGCCGCGTTCGCCTATCTGTTTCCAGGTGGGATGCCGGTGGCAGAGGGGGATGAACTGCGCAACCCGGAGTATGCCCAGACTTTGCGCGAGCTCGCTGGGCTGGAATCGATGAATGCGGTTCGGACGTTCTATAGTGGCCGCTTGGCCTGCAAGATCGCTATGGCAACCGGCGGGCATATCAGTTTGGCGTCGCTGCAAAGCTACCGGGCAACTGCGGGCGAGGCACTGGCATACGAGTACCAATCGGGAGGTGCGGACGGTGCGACTTACCGGATGCTGTCCCCGGGCTGTTCTGCCGCGGGCGCGTCAACAATTTTTGCGACGCTTGAAACTCTACGTGGGCATGTTCCGTCGCTGCCGATTGACGCGGACGGGGTGCACCTCATCGCGGAGGCCGAGCGCCTGGCTTACGCCGATCGCGACGCCATCATGGGCGGCTGGCTGTGGTTGTCCGAGCAGGAGCAGCTGTTCGACAGTGGCTACATCGCGCGCCGCCGCCAGCTTATTTCGGATCGCCCCGCCGAACTCGCACTCCCAGGTGATCCGCTCGGAACGAGGGCTGCGCAGGTCACGCCCCACCAGGACGAGCACGGAACGACGCACTTTCAGATTGTTGACGCCGCGGGCCGCGCCGTCGCAGTGACCTCCAGCGTGGAGGCGGCGTTCGGAAACTTCCACATGGTGGGCGGCTTCTTCCTGAACAACCAGCTCAGTGACTTCACCCGCGCGCTCGCCCCGGAGCTGCGCAAGCGGCTGCAGGATGCTGTAGATGCGCAGAACGTGGAGTTGGCCACCGACATCGCCGAGGCGCACCCTAACTATCCGGCGGCGGGGCGTCGGCCGCGCTCCTCGATGGCGCCGATGATGGTTTTCGGGGAGCACAAACGCCCCGTGGCTGTCCTCGGCTCGCCAGGTGGGGGAGTGATCATTCAATACATGGTCAAGGCACTGCTAGCGCTATTCGAGTGGGGCTTAAGCCCCCAGCAGGCCTGCAACATGGGCAACTTCGGTGCGTTCAATAACGGCCAGACATGGCTCGGGAAAGACACGATCCACCCTGCGTCGAACGCGGCGTCATTAATGGAGGAGATGGAGACGCGCCGGGCGCAACTGGCGCGCGAACTCGAGCAGCGCGGGCACATTGTTGCCGACTATCCACTGGCCAGCGGCCTGGCGATTCTGCAACGCACAGACGACGGCGGCTGGCTGGCAGGTGTAGACCCACGCAGGGAAGGCGCGATCAAGGTAGTGCCCTAGCGCTGCACAGATGCAGCGGGTACTTTTGTGTGAACTAGTAGAAAGGACAGGGCTCATGGGTAATGCAGCCAGGGCACATGACAGCGACCTCGACCAGGCTCTGCGCACGCCGCTCGAAGTAGTCAAACAAGGTACCGAGCGTGAAATGCCGTATTTAGACGCTTTTGATGAGGTGTACGAGCGCTATAAGGACGTTTTCAAGCGGCTCGCATAGCTTGAACATCGGAGTGAGTTATGCATAGTGCGGATGAACAATTTCTGATCAGTCTTGAAGAAGTCGAACAGCTGCATGACAGCGCTCTTGCTCGAGACGGGGGAATGCCAGGCCTAGCTGATAGGCCTGGATTACTAAGCGCGCTTGGGGGGCGCGTTCCGAACGTTTGGTGGGCACGAGCTGTACCCGACGATTCAGGATAAAGCAGCCAAAGTTAGCTTCGAAATCATTATGAGGCATCCCTTCAATGACGGGAACAAGCGCACAGGGCTTGGTGTTCTTGGTGCCATCCTGACGGCCCATGGGGAAAACTTCTTGCCGGATCCAGATGATCTCTATGACACCATCGTCGGTAGCGGAGCCAACGACTACCAGGCATTTGTTGATAAGGTCCGTGGATGGTGCGAGTGAATCATCGCGGTTGTCCCAGCTGGTGGCAACGACTACACTGATACAAGCCCTATATGTATATAAGGCGGGCAGTAGACATTTACCCAGGTAGGCCAGCGAAAGCGGCTGACTCGGTCACCTATGTCTACATTACTCAATTGAAAATTTCAGACCGGTTATAGACGCCACCCCACCCCTGAAACCTCAGGAAACAGTGAGGTGTCGGACACAGTAATCAACGCGACGTCATTAAATCAATGATGCTGCGCCAGGCACTCGTCGTAGCTCCAGCACCATAGCCTCGAAGGTACCCAGGTAGCTGCCTGCGGGGGCCGGTCATACAAGAAAGATGGTTCATTGCCTACTATTCAGCAGCTGGTCCGCAAGGGCCGCCACGATAAGACTGCCAAGGTGAAGACCGCAGCTCTGAAGGGTTCCCCTCAGCGCCGTGGCGTGTGCACCCGCGTGTACACCACCACCCCCAAGAAGCCGAACTCCGCGCTGCGTAAGGTCGCCCGTGTGCGCCTTTCCTCCGGCATCGAGGTTTCTGCATACATCCCCGGTGAGGGCCACAACCTCCAGGAGCACTCCATGGTGCTCGTTCGCGGCGGTCGTGTGAAGGACCTCCCCGGTGTTCGCTACAAGATCATCCGCGGCACCCTCGATACCCAGGGTGTCAAGGACCGCAAGCAGGCTCGTTCCCGCTACGGCGCAAAGAAGGAGAAGTAAACAATGCGTAAAGGTGCAGCTCCCAAGCGTCCCGTAGTTAAGGATCCGGTTTACGGTTCCGAAGTTGTCAGCCAGCTGGTGAACAAGGTTCTCCTGGACGGCAAGAAGTCCACCGCAGAGCGCATTGTGTACAACGCGCTGGAAATCTGCCGCGAGAAGACCGGCACCGATCCGGTCGGAACCCTGGAGAAGGCCCTGGGCAACATTAAGCCCGACCTTGAGGTTCGTTCCCGTCGTGTCGGTGGCGCCACCTACCAGGTGCCCGTCGAGGTTCGCCCCGGCCGTGCAAACACCCTTGCTCTCCGTTGGCTCGTGACCTTTACTCGCCAGCGTCGTGAGAACACCATGACCGAGCGTCTCGCCAACGAGATTCTTGACGCAGCAAACGGTCTCGGTGCTTCCGTCAAGCGTCGCGAAGACACCCACAAGATGGCTGAGGCCAACCGCGCCTTCGCTCACTACCGCTGGTAGTTAAAACTTTCAGCAACAAGAGTTAGGGAATAACGTGGCACAAGAAGTGCTTAAGGACCTCAATAAGGTCCGCAACATCGGCATCATGGCACACATCGATGCTGGTAAGACCACTGCAACAGAGCGTATTCTGTTCTACACCGGTATCAACCGCAAGGTTGGCGAAACCCACGACGGTGCTTCGACCACCGACTGGATGGAGCAGGAAAAAGAGCGCGGTATCACCATTACCTCCGCCGCTGTGACCTGTTTCTGGAACGGTAACCAGATCAACATCATCGACACCCCCGGCCACGTCGACTTCACCGTCGAGGTTGAGCGCTCCCTGCGCGTCCTCGACGGCGCCGTCGCAGTGTTCGACGGTAAAGAAGGTGTTGAGCCCCAGTCCGAGCAGGTCTGGCGCCAGGCTGCCAAGTACGACGTCCCCCGCATCTGCTTCGTCAACAAGATGGACAAGATGGGCGCGGACTTCTACTTCACCGTCCAGACCATCATCGACCGCCTCGGCGCAAAGCCGTTGGTCATGCAGCTGCCCATCGGCGCTGAAGATGACTTCGACGGTGTCGTCGACCTCATCCAGATGAAGGCCATCACCTGGCGCGGCAAGGTTGAGGTTGGCGCTGAAGCCACCATCGAAGAGATCCCCGCCGATCTCGCCGACAAGGCTGCAGAATACCGCGAGAAGCTCCTCGAAACCGTCGCAGAGTCCGACGAAGAGCTCATGGAAAAGTACTTCGGTGGCGAAGAGCTCACCGAAGAGGAGATCAAGACCGCCATCCGCAAGATGACCGTCGCCTCCGAAATCTACCCAGTGCTCTGTGGCTCCGCATACAAGAACAAGGGAATCCAGCCCCTGCTCGACGCAGTCATCGACTACCTGCCCTCCCCGCTGGACATCGGCGAGGTTCACGGCCACAAGGTCGGCGATGAAGCTGTCGACATGGTGCGCAAGCCCTCCGTCGACGAGCCCTTCTCCGCTCTCGCGTTCAAGATCGCAGCTCACCCGTTCTTCGGCAAGCTGACCTTCATTCGCGTTTACTCCGGCATCGTTGAGCCGGGCGCCCAGGTGGCTAACTCCACCAAGGGTAAGAAGGAGCGCATCGGCAAGCTGTTCCAGATGCACGCCAACAAGGAGAACCCTGTTGACGAAGCACGCGCAGGTAACATCTACGCATGCATCGGCCTCAAGGACACCACCACCGGCGACACCCTCTGTGACATCGCTAACCCGATCATCCTCGAGTCCATGGACTTCCCGGATCCGGTTATCGAGGTTGCCATCGAGCCTAAGACCAAGGCTGACCAGGAGAAGCTCTCCGTAGCTATCCAGAAGCTCGCCGAAGAGGACCCGACCTTCACTGTCAAGCTCGACGATGAGACCGGTCAGACCGTCATCGGCGGCATGGGTGAGCTTCACCTCGACGTCCTTGTTGACCGCATGAAGCGCGAATTCAAGGTCGAGGCAAACGTTGGTGCACCGCAGGTTGCATACCGCGAGACCATCAAGAAGCCCGTCGAGAAGCTCGAATACACCCACAAGAAGCAGACCGGTGGTTCCGGTCAGTTCGCGAAGGTCATCATCGCCCTCGAGCCCTACGCTCCCGAGGCAGAGACCCTCGAAGAAGGCGAATCCGCCATCTACAAGTTCGAAAACGCCGTCACCGGTGGCCGTATCCCCAAGGAATACATCCCCTCCGTCGACGCCGGTATTCAGGACGCAATGCAGTACGGCTACCTCGCTGGCTTCCCGCTGGTCAACATCAAGGCAACCGTCCTTGACGGTGCTTACCACGAAGTTGACTCCTCCGAAATGGCCTTCAAGCTCGCTGGTTCCATGGCCCTGAAGGAAGCCGTCGCAAAGGCAAAGCCCACCCTGCTTGAGCCCGTGATGGCCGTCGAAATCACCACCCCTGAGGAATACATGGGTGAAGTGATTGGTGACGTCAACTCCCGCCGTGGCCAGGTCCAGGCAATGGAAGACCGTGCCGGCGCCAAGCTGGTCAAGGCAAAGGTTCCGCTGTCTCAGATGTTCGGTTACGTCGGCGACCTGCGCTCCAAGACGCAGGGCCGCGCTAACTACTCCATGATCTTCGACTCCTACGCTGAGGTTCCCACCAACGTAGCAGCCGACATCATTGCTGAGCGCAACGGCACCACCGCCTAAAAGCACACGCTTTTAAGCGAACCAAAAAGGGTTGGCCCCCTCCTGAGACATCTCAGAAGGGGGCCAACCCTTTAGCTACACCAGCTATAAAAGCCGCTTAAGGGCAGTATTGGGTGCTGTACAAGTCACTACCATCGACCTGAATACCCTCAATACCAACTTCCTTCAAAACCTCAACCATCTTGCGCGCAGACTCTTCAGTCAACTCACCACACGTATCAGGCCCCGGCAGAAGCTTCGCAGTCGCATCCATCGTCGCCTCAGCCGCCTTCAACTGCTCTGGCTCACTCAGCTCCGGAATCAACTTCTTCGCAGCCTCAACACCAGCAGAAGGATCTGCCTTCAACTTCGCATACGCACCATAGAAACCAGCAACAACCTGCTTGACTGTCTCCGGGTGCTCAGAAGCAAACTTCTTAGTGGTGATCACACTGGCGCTACGCAAAGAATCATCAGCATTAACATCCAGATTGCGCACATCCATCCCGCGCAGCTCCATCTGCACGGCATCATTATTGATAAAGCCGACTACCGCATCCACCTTGTCACCGGCCAGAGCAGCCTGCTGTGTGTAGCCAATTTCCTGCACATCAATATCTTCGGGAGTCAACCCCGCATTGTGCAGGCCCACCAACAGCCCGTACCAGCCCTCGCCATAATGGCCGGCAATACCAACCTTCTTGCCCTTGAGATCAGCCATCGAATGAATATCTGAATCCGCCTTCACCGACACAGTCACCGGGAAGGTCTGGTAGTACGGCGACACCACCAACAACTCATCGCTGGCGGCCGTCGCAACCTCATCCGCACCAGCGACAACAAACTGCTCCCGGCCAGACAACAGCGCCGTAAACAGGCCCTCATTCTGCCCGTGGTGCCGCAGCGACACCCCATCACCCAAAGTCCCATCGGCGTCCGCCACATAAGCCGGCGCGAACTGAACATTCGGGATGTATGTCAAACCGATAGTGGCAGCCACCTGCTCACCTGATGACGTCGCGGGGGATCCGGAAGACGCGGCGTCATCACTGCTGCAAGCAACAACAGAACCAGCCAGGGCAACAAGTGCGACCGCCGCAACACCGCGGCGTATATTAAAAAAGTGCATGATTATCTACTTTCCTTGGGCGAGCGCACGCATGATCGGATTAGTGCGCTCGACGAGTGCGATTGTTTGAAAAGCAAGTGCAGCCATGAGGCACAACACCGTGACCGTCGCAAACAAACCAGTCATATCAGCCGCAGCCGACTGCAAAGACAGCCTGGAACCAAGGCCGGAACCACCCATCACAAACTCACCCACCACAGCGCCGATAACAGACAACGTCACCCCCGTGCGCAAACCAGCTAGCAAAGCAGGCAGCGCCAAAGGGGCCTCGATATGCCGCAGCAAACTCACGCCATGAGCGCCATCAAGCCGGGCAGCCTCGACAACATCGCGGGGCAGGGACTTCAAACCCAACACCGCAGTAACCAAGATGGGGAAGAAAACAATGAGGGAACACAAAACGGCAATGGCGAAAGTGCCATAACCGATCCAAATGACAAGCAACGGTGCAACAGCCACGGAGGGAATCGCTTGAGAAACGGCAATGATGGGGCCGAATGCTGCGTCGAGAACCCATGATTTGTAGATCACATATGCCAAAGGAAGAGCCGCAACAACCCCCAGCAAACACCCCAAGGATGCTTCAGTAACAGTGCGGCCAAACGCGTGCCAAAACAGAGGATTATGACTGTCTCGAACAAGCCGCGCGGCCACTGATACGGGGGAGGGCAGCAACGCTGGATTATGCAAGGCTGCGGCTGTGAGAAACCAGGCGACAAGCAAGACAGTGACGCCGCCGACCACCGCGAAGGCGCGGGCGGGATCACTTCTGCGGGAAACCCGGTTGATGCCGGTGCTTAGCATTGACTCCAACACTTTCTTTGGCACCGGGATGTGGGTACGCGAAACACACAACCCCACAAGGGCGCAGCGTTACAGCTGGCTACCCGCGCATGCCACGGTCGGCATGCGTGAGGGGTGGCTAGATGCCGCGTACTCGATCGTGCTCCTACCATCCGGACTTTAACCGTCGGCGCTGGAATTCCACCAGCTCAACCTCCCCGGGTGGGGAGGGTCGCGGACTGTAACCGCCGGTTCAGACTTTCACTGACCCCGGTGCACGACTGCACGAGGAAGATAATACGGGTGATCTAATTGCCACGCAACAAACAATGTGAATTAAACCCAGGGGGTTAATCGGCAGGTGGTGCGGTGGTTTGGTAGCTGGTAGAGTGCGGAAGCGTAGTGTTAGCGCACGTAGCTCAGACCTGCCAAGCAGCAACTGAGCGCCCAGGTTTGAGTTTTGCACGATGAACACCTAGGATTACGTAACTGGCACAAATCAAATCGCTACTTTTAAAGCGTTAGCCCTGGTGGGCTGGTGCCAAGTAGTAAACAACCACCAATGTGGCTGCGAGAGTCGTAGCCACCATGAAGTCCAGGAGGACATACAGTGGCAAAGGCGAAGTTCGAGCGTACAAAGCCGCACGTCAACATCGGTACCATTGGTCACGTCGACCACGGTAAGACCACCCTGACCGCAGCCATCACCAAGGTTCTGGCTGACGAGTACCCGGAGCTGAACCAGGCTTTCGCTTTCGACGCTATTGACAAGGCGCCGGAAGAGAAGGAGCGTGGTATCACGATTAACATCTCCCACGTCGAGTACCAGACCGAGAAGCGCCACTACGCTCACGTGGATGCCCCCGGCCACGCTGACTACATCAAGAACATGATCACCGGTGCTGCTCAGATGGACGGCGCGATCCTCGTGGTTGCCGCTACCGACGGCCCGATGCCTCAGACCCGTGAGCACGTTCTTCTTGCTCGCCAGGTTGGCGTTCCCTACATCCTCGTTGCTCTGAACAAGTGCGACTCCCCGGATGTTGACGACGAGATGATCGAGCTCGTCGAGATGGAAGTTCGCGAAATGCTTGCTGAGCAGGAGTACGACGAGGACGCTCCCATCGTTCAGGTTTCCGCACTGAAGGCTCTCGAGGGTGACCCCGAGTGGACCGCTAAGATCGTTGAGCTCATGAAGGCTTGCGACGAGAAGATTCCGGATCCGGAGCGCGAGACCGACAAGCCCTTCCTCATGCCCATCGAGGACATCTTCACCATTACCGGTCGCGGCACCGTCGTTACCGGTCGTGTTGAGCGCGGCAAGCTGAACGTCAACGACGAGGTCGAGATTCTCGGTATCCGCGAGAAGTCGATCAAGACCACCGTTACCGGTATCGAGATGTTCCGCAAGCTCCTCGACTACACCGAGGCTGGCGACAACTGTGGTCTGCTGCTCCGTGGTATCAAGCGTGAGGACGTCGAGCGCGGCCAGATCGTTGCTGCTCCCGGCGCATACACCCCCCACACCGAGTTCGAGGGCTCCGTCTACATCCTTTCCAAGGATGAGGGCGGCCGCCACACCCCGTTCTTCGACAACTACCGTCCCCAGTTCTACTTCCGCACCACCGACGTTACCGGTGTTGTGAAGCTTCCTGAGGGCACCGAGATGGTCATGCCTGGCGACAACGTCGACATGTCCGTCACCCTGATCCAGCCGGTCGCTATGGACGAGGGCCTCCGCTTCGCTATCCGCGAAGGTGGCCGCACCGTCGGCGCTGGCCGCGTCACCAAGATCATCAAGTAATAACTTTTACTTGCTGGCTTAAAACCCCAACTACCCCTCGAGGTAGTTGGGGTTTTCCCATGCCACAACCTACACTTTCGCTATCGAGCGTATGAAGGACTCCTACGTCACCGAGATGACCGGTAACTTCAAGAACGTTGGGTACACCACCATTCGCAATGAGCGCAAGTTCGAAACCAATGATGGCCACTCGATTTGGCACTACAACCAGTCTGACGCAGACGGCTACCACGGGCAGCACAACCAAAAGCTGACCATCGAGGGCCCTGACGGCTCCTTCGAAAAGGATATGTGGCCCGAGGGAACCAACTACCTGGACAACTTCATCATTGGTCTCCCGCACCTCAACTACTACGAGGGCTCTGCGACGATCGATAACCTTCGTCTCTACACCCGGGACTAGCAGTCTGACCGGACATCAATAAGATGTCAGCGGGCACCATTCATGGTGTCCGCTGGCTTTGTTGTTTGGTGGGGTCTACAAGCGCAAACAGCGCGAATATGTTTTTGCTCACAGTTGGCTATGAGGGTTGCAAGCGGGGTGGGTGACGTGCTTAAATACAAGGGTTGCTTTGACATAGGTGTGCTTTCTTCACTCCCGTGGCTTAGCAAACATGAACCACAACGCGTTGTTAAGACGCACGTGGAGCCCGTAAGGGCCCGGACAATGTGGCATGGCAAATAAACAGCGGCAGTAGGCAACAACCCCACGCATATTTGGGGGATGTAACCGGCTAGCAGACGTTTATTCCCATCTGCGTAGATCCGGTTCGTGAAACACAAAACTGGCGTTGCGCCCGGCACATCCGGACAACGTTATAGAGATACTAAAAGCAATTCCCACCGCTCCTTCGTGCGCGAATGTAGATGTGGGACCAAAGGAAGAGGACAAGCGTGGCGGGACAAAAAATCCGCATTAGGCTCAAGGCCTACGACCACGAAGCGATCGACGCCTCTGCGCGCAAGATCGTTGAAACCGTCACCCGCACGGGTGCACGCGTCGTTGGCCCGGTGCCGCTGCCGACCGAGAAGAACGTTTACGCCGTTATTCGTTCTCCGCACAAGTACAAGGACTCTCGCGAGCACTTCGAGATGCGCACTCACAAGCGCCTGATCGATATCCTCGACCCGACGCCCAAGACTGTCGACGCTCTTATGCGCATCGACCTTCCGGCCAGCGTCGACGTGAATATTCAGTGATCGACGTAAGTATTGGCATCGGAGAATAAATAATGAGTGAAACTGAGATCAAGGGAATTCTGGGCACCAAGCTCGGCATGACCCAGATCTTCGACGAGGACAACCGGGTTATCCCCGTCACCGTCGTCGGAGCTGGTCCGTGCGTAGTCACCCAGATTCGTACCATTGACAACGATGGCTACAACGCCATCCAAATCGCCTACGGTGAAATTGATCCCCGTAAGGTCAAGAAGCCTCAGGCAGGCCACTTCAACAAAGCTGGCGTTACCCCCCGCCGCCACGTTACCGAGATTCGCATGGACGATGTCTCTGGCTACGAGGTTGGACAGGACATCACCGTCGACATCTTCGAAGGCGTATCCTTCGTTGACGTCACCGGTACCTCCAAGGGTAAGGGCTACGCTGGCGCCATGAAGCGCCACGGCTTCGCGGGCCAGGGCGCATCCCACGGTAACCAGGCCGCACACCGCCGCGTCGGCGGCATCGGCGCCTGCGCTACCCCGGGTCGTGTCTTTAAGGGCACCCGCATGGCAGGCCGCATGGGTAATGAGCGCGTCACCACCCAGAACCTCAAGGTTCAGAAGGTTGACGCCGACGCTAACCTGCTGCTCATCAAGGGTGCAATCCCCGGTGTTCGCGGCGGCGTCGTAACCGTCAAGACCGCAGTGAAGGGCGGTGCACACGCATGAGCAATCTGAAGTTGGACGTCCACACCGCTGACGGTAAAACCAACGGCCAGGTCGAGCTGCCTGCAGAGATCTTCGACCGCGAAGCATCTGTTGCACTGATGCACCAGGTCGTCAATGCCCAGCTCGCCGCAAAGCGCCAGGGCACCCACGCCACCAAGACCCGTTCTATGGTCTCCGGTGGTGGCAAGAAGCCGTTCCGCCAGAAGGGTACCGGTCGCGCCCGCCAGGGTTCGATCCGCGCACCGCACTTCACCGGTGGTGGCATCTCCCACGGCCCTCAGCCGCGTGACTACACCCAGCGCACCCCGAAGAAGATGAAGGCAGCCGCACTGTTCGGTGCACTGACCGACCGCGTTCGCCACGACCGTATTCACGTCGTTGAAGAACTCGTCACCGGCCAGACCCCGTCCACCAAGGCAGCCCGCGCATTCATCGAGCGCCTGACCGAGCGCAAGAACGTACTGTTTGTTGTCGGCCGTGAAGACGTAGTCTCCATCAAGTCCGCTAACAACCTCCCCGGCGTTCACATCCTGCACCAGGATCAGCTGAACACCTACGACGTCCTCAACTCTGACGACGTTGTGTTCTCCGTGGAGGCACTCAACAGCTTCGTTAACCGCGTTGTCGGCGCTGGAGAGGAAAAGTAATGGCCACCATCGCAGATCCCCGCGACATCATTCTCGCACCGGTAGTGTCCGAGAAGGCATACGGTCTCATGGAGCAGCAGCAGTACACCTTCTTTGTTGCACCTGAGGCAAACAAGACCCAGATCAAGATCGCTATTGAGCAGATCTTCGGTGTCAAGGTCGAATCCGTCAACACCATCAACCGCGAGGGCAAGCGCAAGCGCACCCGCACCGGTTTTGGTAAGCGCAAGAACACGAAGCGTGCGATCGTCACCCTCCGTGAAGGCAGCGACGCAATCGACATCTTCGGCGGCTCCGCCGCTTAAGGCGCCGATTGAAAGGTAAGGACAACTATGGCTATTCGTAAGTACAAGCCGACAACCCCGGGTCGCCGCCAGAGCTCCGTTTCCGAATTCGAGGAGATCACTCGCTCGACTCCGGAAAAGAGCCTGCTGCGCCCGCTGCACAAGACCGGCGGCCGCAACGTACACGGCCACATCACCACCCGTCACAAGGGTGGCGGCCACAAGCGCCGTTACCGTCTGATCGACTTCCGTCGTAACGACAAAGACGGCATCACCGCTAAGGTCGCTCACATCGAGTACGACCCGAACCGTACCGCTAACATCGCCCTCCTGCACTACGCAGATGGCGAAAAGCGCTACATCATCGCCCCCAAGGGTCTCAAGCAGGGCACCATCGTTGAGTCCGGCCCCAACGCCGACATCAAGCCCGGCAACAACCTCCCGCTGCGCAACATCCCGGCCGGTGCCACCGTGCACTGCGTCGAGCTGAAGCCCGGCGGCGGCGCCAAGATGGCTCGCTCCGCAGGTACCTCCATCCAGCTGCTCGGTAAGGAAGGCCGTTACGCAATCCTGCGTATGCCCTCCTCCGAAATCCGCCGCGTCGACATCCGTTGCCGCGCAACTGTTGGTGAGGTCGGCAACGCTGACCAGATCAACATCCGCTGGGGTAAGGCCGGCCGTATGCGCTGGAAGGGCGTTCGCCCGACCGTCCGTGGTGTCGTTATGAACCCGGTCGACCACCCACACGGTGGTGGTGAAGGTAAGACCTCCGGTGGTCGCCACCCGGTTTCCCCGTGGGGCAAGCCCGAGGGTCGTACCCGCAAGCCCAACCGCCCGAGCGACAAGCTGATCATGCGTCGTCGTCGCAGCAACAAAAACAAGAAGCGCTAAGAGGAGGTAGACAATGCCACGTAGCCTAAAGAAAGGCCCGTTCGTAGACGAGCACCTCCTCGCTAAGGTTGATGCACAAAACGAAAAGGGCACCAAGCAGGTCATCAAGACCTGGTCCCGCCGCTCCACCATTCTCCCCGATTTCATCGGCCACACCTTCGCCGTCCACGACGGTCGCAAGCACGTGCCCGTGTTCGTGGATGATTCCATGGTCGGCCACAAGCTGGGCGAGTTCGCCCCGACCAAGACCTTCAAGGGTCACATCAAGGACGACAAGAAGGGACGTCGATAAGCGATGAGTGAAGCAATCACGTCCGCACGCGCCACCGCGCGTTTCGTCCGCGTTACCCCGATGAAGGCACGCCGCGTCATCGACCTCGTTCGCGGCAAGTCCGTATCCGAGGCAATGGCTATCCTGAAGTACGCCCCCCAGGCTGCTTCCGAGCCGGTCGCCAAGGTAGTTGCATCCGCAGCCGCCAACGCCGAGAACAACTTCGGTCTGGACCCGCGCACCCTGGTCATCTCCGAGGCATACGCCGACGAGGGCCCCACGATGCGTCGTTTCCGCCCGCGCGCACAGGGTCGTGCATTCCACGTCCGTAAGCGCACCAGCCACATCACCGTGGTTGTCGAGAGCCAGAAGGGAAGTGCTCAGTAGTGGGCCAGAAAATCCACCCCCACGGCCTCCGGCTGGGCATTACTTCCGATTGGAAGTCCCACTGGTACGCCGATAAGTCCTACGCCGATTACCTCGCCGAAGACATCAAGATCCGCGAATTCCTGTCCAAGAACCTGGATCGCGCTGGTGTCGCCGACGTTGTTATCGAGCGCACCCGTGACCGCGTCCGCGTCGACATCCACACCGCCCGCCCGGGCATCGTGATCGGCCGTCGTGGTTCCGAGGCTGACCGCATCCGCGGCGAGCTCGAAAAGCTCACCGGCAAGCAGGTTGCCCTCAACATCCTCGAAGTCAAGAACATTGACGCCAACGCTCAGCTGGTGGCACAGTCCATCGCAGAGCAGCTGACCAACCGCGTGGCATTCCGCCGCGCAATGCGTAAGGCCATCCAGTCCGCGATGCGCCAGCCGCAGGTCAAGGGCATCAAGGTCGTGTGCTCGGGTCGTCTCGGCGGTGCCGAGATGTCCCGCACCGAGCGCTACCACGAGGGCCGCGTGCCGCTGCACACCCTCCGCGCCGAGATCGACTACGGCACCTACGAAGCACACACCACTTTCGGCCGCATTGGCGTCAAGGTGTGGATCTACAAGGGTGACGTCGTCGGCGGCAAGCGCGAAAGCGACCTCTACGCACCCGACGCACGTCGTGGCCGCGGTGACCGTCGCGAGCGTCCGCGCCGCGGTGGCCAGCGTCGTCAGCGTGCAGAGCAGAAGCAGGAGGGCTAAGAATGCTTATCCCCAAGCGCGTTAAGTACCGTCGCCAGCACCGTCCCACCCGTACCGGTGTGTCCAAGGGCGGTAACCGCATCACCCACGGTGACTACGGCATCCAGGCTCTCGAGCCGACCTACATCACCAACCGTCAGATCGAATCCGCTCGTATTGCCATCAACCGCCACGTCAAGCGTGGTGGCAAGGTGTGGATCAACATCTTCCCGGACCGCCCCCTGACCCAGAAGCCGCTCGGCGTGCGTATGGGTTCCGGTAAGGGCCCCGTCGAGAAGTGGGTCGCCAACGTCAAGCCTGGTCGCATCCTCTTCGAGATGAGCTACCCGAACGAAGAAGTTGCCCTCGAGGCACTTCGTCGCGCAGCTCAGAAGCTGCCCTGCAAGGTCCGTATCGTTAAGAAGGAGGACCAGTTCTAATGGCTACCGGTACCCCCGCATTTGAGCTCCGCGAGCTCTCCGAAGAAGAACTGGTCACCCGCCTGAAGGACTGCAAGGAAGAACTGTTCAACCTTCGCTTCCAGATGGCAACCGGCCAGTTGACCAACAACCGTCGCCTGCGCACGGTCAAGCGCGACATCGCCCGCATCTACACCGTTATTCGCGAGCGTGAGCTGGGCCTGTCCGTTGTTCCGGGAGCTGAGGCTTAAACATGAGTGAGGCAAACGTGAACAAGAAGGAAAAGGGCGCACGTAAGGTCCGCACCGGCTACGTCGTTTCCACCAAGATGCAGAAGACCTGCGTCGTTGAACTGGAAGACCGTAAGCGCCACGGCCTGTACGGCAAGACCATCCGCACCAACTCCAAGGTGAAGGTCCACGACGAGAACGAGATCGCCGGCGTCGGCGACCTCGTCCGCATCGAAGAGACCCGCCCGCTGTCCAAGGACAAGCACTTCCGTCTCGTCGAAATCGTCGAGAAGGCACGCTAAACCCTAAAGCGGCAAACCCAAAATGACCGGCCCCACCCTGCGGTGGAGGCCGGTTTTTTCATGCCCACACTTAATGTGCGGCATCTGTGCACCGAAATGGGCAAATTGTTGTTCGCGTGGAGCACGACCTGGGCCAATGCCCACCCAGATGCAGAATTTGCCGATTTCGGTGCACGCAAAGTCGGCGTTGTTCGCCTCCCGTATATGCAGTTGCCTTCTTTTAGGGGCGGTTTGGGTCGAATGCCATGGCGGATCCTTTCACGTGTACACCGCATCGACATATTTAAACGACGTGTACACTTTTCGTGATTTCTTCGACACGTCATCGGCACATGGGGCGGACATGTACGCGGCGTCATCACGTTATCGTGAAAACCGGACTTGACCTTGACGCTACGTCAACGCAGAAAGTGGAAACTGTGAGCGAATATTCCATCAGTGAAGCAGCCGCCAAACTTGGCGTCACCACGCGGACGCTGCGGTATTGGGACAGCATCGGCCTGCTCAGCCCGCAGTGGCGCACGTATAGCGACTACCGCATCTACACGGAAGCCGACATCCGCCGGGCGCTGAAGGTCCTTGTCTACCGCAGCGCCGGGGTGCCGCTGGCCAGCATCAAGGACATACTTGATGACGCCGCGATGGCCCCTCATGTACTGAAACAGCAGCGACAAAAACTGCTGAAAGAAGCAGCTCACCTGCAGCGGATGGTCCGCGCAGTAGACGAGCGTTTTTCTGCCAGTTATCGCGGGGCTGCGCCCTATTTGCTGCGTCTGATCGAAGGCGAGGCGGAAAAGGCCGGGCTCGACCTCGAGGAGATCAGCTGGGGCTAGGCGCCGCGTCGGAGAGTACAAAAAATCGGCAGATTTGCAGATTTCACTCAAGCGACCTGGGCTTATGAGGCCGGGTGGGGCAAATCTGCTGATTTTTTGTATTCTGTGCAGCTCCAACGCCTGCGCGAGGCCTGTGCACTGGGCGTAGGCGATTGACGCGCCCGCAGCCTATCGTTGCCACGGTAAAGTCCTGGCGGGATCGTCGTCAATGCGTGCGTGCTCCCTGCAAAACCAGATCAAACTTTAGTTTGTTTAGGCTTCATCTATACTGGTGTTGCTTTTATCAACTGCGTGTACCCCACGACCGTTTTCGCCCGCACCGATCTACAGGACTTCACCACATGTCTCGAAACAGCCGCTATCGTGAAATTTACCCAATTACCCTCCGTGACGTGGAGGTTGTGCGGGTGGAGGACGTTACCCCGAATTTGCGCCGCATTACCCTCGGTGGTGAGGAGCTGCGGGCGGGCACGCGCCGTGGTGTGGATAGCCCGGAGTTTGTCAGCACTGGTTTCGATGATGACGTGCGCATTATCTTCCCGCATCCCACTACTGGCGAGCGGCCTTTTCCGCGGCCGTTGGGTAATGGGAATCTGGAGTGGACGGAGGAGATCAAGAACCTCTTCCGTGCCTACACTGTGCGTAAGTATGACGCCGCGTCGGGCGAGGTTGTCATTGATTTCGCGCGGCATGGCGCGGGGTTGGCGGAGGATTTTTGTCAGCGTGTGACGGTGGGGGACCGGGTGTATATCGCTGGGCCGAAGATGTGCGGTGAGCTTCCGGCGCATGCGGATTGGTTGTTGTTGTGTGGGGATCACACTGCGTTGCCGGCGATTGCGCGTTGTTTGGAGGAGTTGCCTGCAGGTCAGAAGGTCACAGCGGTCATTGAGGTTGCCGACCGTGCGGATGTGCTGGATATTGAGACCCGTGCTGATGCTGATGTGCATTGGGTGGTGGCGGCAGAGGGTGGGCGTTTTAGCCAGGTTGTGCAGCGTTTATTTGATTGTGCGCCCGCCGGTGAGGGCTATGTGTGGGCGGCGGGGGAGGCCGGCCAGCTGAAGGCCGTGCGCGCGTTGGCTAAGCGCCTCGATGTGCCGCGTGAAAACGTGGAGTTTACGGGCTATTGGCGCCAGCAGGATGTTGTCCTCGGCGACGATGGTGTACCAATTAATTCTCGTTTGGCGGCGTTCGAGCAGTTGCACGACATGCTGGAGGTCGGCCCGGCGTACGCTGTGCGCGCCGCGCATGCTGCTGGGGTGTTGAGTGACTTGTTTGAGGCTGATGCTCCCGTTGCCCCAGCGCAGGTGGGGCGTTTGGATCCGGCGGTTACGGTGCGCCTTCTGCGCTATTTGGAGGCCATTGGTTTGGTGGAGCAGCCGGAGGTCGGGCTGTTTCGCTTGTCACGCATGGGCGTGGATCTTGCAGATCCAGAGGGCTTGGGTGCCCGATTGTTGACGCCGCGTGCGTTGGCGTGGGCGCATATCGACCAGGCAATGGAGGGTAACTCGCTTGGGCGTGCGGCGCGGTTGGAGGATCCGGCGGCTGGTTGGACTGCCCCGGCGGTCGCGTCTGCCTTGGTGCGGTTGTATGACTGTGTGATTGCCGTGGATGGCCCCGGTTGCTCGATCTACGCGGATGAGCTTGTGCGTAAAGGTGCTCCACAGGTGGTTATGCCCGAAGGGGCCGGGGTGGAGGATGTGCATCCGGCGCGCCGGGCGCAGGTCTCAGTGGGGGAGGGTGCTGCAGGCGAAGACGCGGGTGTGGTGCTGTTGATTGATCCTTGCATTGCCAGCTCGGATGAGCAGTTGGTGCAGCGTTTGCGGGGGCTTCGTGTGGATCGCTGCGCGATCGTCACGGAGTTGTTGCCGGAGGCAGGCGCTGATGAGCACGCTGTTGAAGAAGACCTGCTGAGGTTGATTGAATGCGGCGGTAGTGTTCCGACGCAGCGTGGCCTAGCGCGCGTGGTTGCTGATGCGGGGTGGCGTGTGGAGTCATCCACCCCGGTCGGCTGGGGAAAGACCTTGCTGCAGTTGGAACGCCCAGGGCCTTAAGTGTCAGAAGTCCTGGGATTCGGGCAGGATCTGGCCGCCGTCGATGACGATTCCCTGGCCGGTGATGTAGCGGGCGCCGTCGCTGGCGAGGAATGCGACCGCCTCACCGATGTCCTCAGGGGTGCCCAGGAATCCGAGGGGTACGGACGACGTCATTGCGTCTAGATAGTCTTTGCCCATGGCTTCAAGACCTGGTGTGAGCACGTTGCCCGGCAGTACGGCGTTGACGGTGATCCCCTTGGATGCCAGTTCGATGGCTGCGCTGCGAACGAAGCCCATCTGTGCTGCTTTGGTGGCTCCATAGTGTGACCATTGCGGGTAGCCGGTGTAATTGCCGGTGATGGAAGAGGTCACGATGACGCGGCCGGAGCCGGAGGCTTCCAGCAAGGGTGCGGCTGCTTGGACCATGTGGATGGTGCCTTTGACATTGACGTCGAAGATGAGGTCGATGTCTTCGTCTGTCATGTCGGCGATTGTGGCTTGGGGGTAGATGCCTGCGTTGCTCGCCAGGATGTCAAGCGTGTCGAGGGAGTCGATAAGTTTCTGGCAGGCGTCGCGGTCGCGGACGTCTAGAACGTGGGCGGGGAATTCGGCTGCGTCACATTCTTCTTGGGTGAGCCCGGTTACGATGACGTCGGCGCCATGGGCGGCGAGGGTGCACGCGATACCTGCGCCAATTCCTAGGGTTCCGCCGGTTACGAGTGCTGTTTTTCCTTGGAGTGTGGTCATGCCACCAGTGTAGAAGGGCTGCACCCATCCGGGGGTCTTTGTACATGTGGGTGAAAAGCATTGTGCGCAGATCGCCGATGTGGCGGTGTGATGCTGTTGTGCGTGGCGTCAATAATGAAGGCTGAACTTACGTGATCCCCACAACAAGGAGGCCCTCATGGCGTCTGGCACACAAACGCTGAAGAACTACATCAATAACGAATACGTTGCTGCCCAGGGCGAAGGAACCCTCGAGCTCCAGAGCCCTGTCACCGAAGAGATCATCGCGATCTCCCCGATTTCCAACGAGGCAGATGTCAATGCGGCGGTCGCCGCAGCCAAGGGAGCATTCAAGACATGGCGCCGCACCACCCCCTCCGAGCGCCAAGCCTGCTTGCTGAAGCTCGCTGACGCACTCGAAGAGCACGGCCGTGAGATCGCAGAGATCCAGTCCCGCGAGACCGGCCAGCTGATCGCCATGGTCGAATCCGAAGAATGCGGTGTTGGCGCTGATCAGCTGCGTTTCTTCGCCGGTGCGGCTCGTGTCCTCAACGGCCTGTCCCAGGGTGAGTACATGGAGGGCCACACCTCCTCCATCCGCCGCGAGCCCATCGGCGTGATCGGCCAGGTCACCCCGTGGAACTACCCGCTGATGATGGCCATCTGGAAGCTCGGCCCCGCACTGGCCGCTGGCAACACGGTCGTGATCAAGCCTTCCGACACCACCCCCAGCTCCACCCTGAAGTTCGTCGAGCTTATCGGCGAGATCTTCCCCAAGGGCGTCGTCAATGTTGTCCTGGGCGATGCGTCCACTGGTGCGACGTTGGTTGCACATCCTGACGTCGCGATGGTTGCGATCACCGGTTCCGTTCCGGCTGGTCGTGCGGTCGGCAAGTCTGCTGGCGAAAACTTGAAGCGCTCCCACCTGGAACTGGGCGGTAAGGCACCCGTGGTTGTGTTTGAAGACGCTGACCTGCAGGCTGCTGCCGAGGGTATTGCTGCGGCGGGCTTCTTCAATGGTGGCCAGGACTGCACCGCAGCTACTCGCGTGCTCGTGCAGGATTCTGTGCAGGAGGAGTTCACCAAGCTGCTCGTGGCAGAAGCCGAGAAGCTGCGCCCAGGCGCACCGGATGACGAGGATGCCTTCTACGGCGCGCTGAACAACGCCCGTCACTTCGCGAAGGTCACCGAAATCCTCGAAAACCTCCCTGATTACGCGACGATCGCCACCGGTGGCAAGCGCGTTGGCGACAAGGGCTTCTTCCTTACCCCGACCATCATCACTGGTCTGAAGCAGTCCGACCGCCCCATCCAGGAGGAATCCTTCGGCCCGATCCTGACTGTGCAGCCTTTCGCTGATGCAGATCAGGCCCTCGAGTACTCCAACGATGTTTCTTACGGCTTGGCCTCCAGCGTGTGGACAAACAACCACAAGATTGCGGAGCGCTTCAGCCGCGAGCTCGAGTTCGGCTGCGTCTGGATCAACTGCCACATCCCGCTGGTTGGCGAGATGCCGCACGGTGGCTTCAAGGACTCCGGCTACGGCAAGGACCTGTCGATGTTCGGCTTCGAAGAGTACACCCGCATCAAGCACGTCATGAGCGCCCACTAAGCCACACCCCCACCAAACAGTTTGAAGGAGAAAAACATGTCTGTTGAACGCACTGTAGATGTCGCCATTATTGGTGCTGGCCCGTGTGGCTTGTCCGCCGCCCGCAAGTTGAAGGCCGCTGGTAAGTCCATCGTGGTCGTTGAGGCCCGAGACCGCGTCGGTGGCCGTACCCGCTCCGACGTCATGGATGGTGCTTGGTACGAGATCGGTGGCCAGTGGGTCTCCCCGGACCAGACCGAGCTGATTGCCCTGATCAAGGAACTGGGCCTGGAGACCTTCCAGCGCTACCGCGAGGGCGACTCCATCTACCTCGGCATGGACGGAGAGGTGAAGCGCTACACCGGCGAGATCTTCCCCTGCGCGCCCGAGACGCAGGCCGAGATGGAGCGACTCATCGAGGTCATGGACGGCATTGTCGCGGAGCTCGACCCGGCCGCACCGTGGGAGCACCCCCGCGCTAAGGAATGGGATTCCATCAGCTTTAAGCAGTGGCTGAAGGAGCAGAGCGACGACGAAGAGGCCCGCAAGAACATTGGCCTGTTCATCGCCGGCGGCATGCTCACTAAGCCCGATCACGCATTCTCCGCGCTGCAGGCCTTCCACATGGCCGCATCTGCTGGCAGCTTCACCAACCTGGTGGACGAGGACTTCATCCTGGACGCCCGCGTCGTCGGCGGCATGCAATCGGTATCGCTGAAGATGGCTGAGGAAATCGGCGAAGACAACATCATCCTGTCCTCCCCGGTCCGCACCCTCGAGTACACCGACGAAGGTGTCACTGTTCACGCGGATAATGACGTCGTGGTGCGCGCGCAGTACTGCATCCTTGCGGTTCCGCCGAACCTCTACAACCGCATTTCTTACGTGCCGGAGCTGCCCCGCACCCAGCACATCATGCACCAGCACCAGTCCATGGGCCTGGTGATCAAGGTCCACGCAACCTACGCCACCCCCTTCTGGCGCGACAAGGGCCTGTCCGGCACCTGCTTCTCCTCCAACCACCTGGTTCAGGAGATTTACGACAACACCAACCATGGTGACGAGCGCGGCACCCTCGTCGGCTTCGTTGTCGATGAGAAGGCTGAGGAAATGTTCGCCCTGCCGGAGGGGGAGCGCAAGCGCACCATCCTTGAGGCTATGGCCAAGATGCTGGGCGAGGAGACCCTCAACCCCGAGTCCTTCTACCTGTCCGACTGGGGTGCAGAAGAGTGGACTCGCGGCGCCTACGCGTGCTCCTACGACTTGGGTGGCCTGGCTCGTTGGGGCAAGTACAACACCGTCCCGGTCGGCCCGATCCACTTCGCATGCTCCGACATTGCGGGCGAAGGCTACCAGCACGTTGACGGTGCGGTGCGCATGGGCCACAAGGTCTCCGGCGAGCTCATTGAGCGTCTGGGAGGATAGGCCATGAGGTGCATCGTCGGCTACGAGGCAACCCCCCAGGGGCTTGATTCCCTCAACCTTGGTATCGAGATGGCCAAGACCTTCGGCTACGACCTAGAGATCGTGCTGGTGTTGCGCCGGCACGACGTCTTCAGTGCCGAATACCCCCCGACCGGTGGGGTGGCGGACATCCTCGTCAGCCAAGCTTTCAAGTGGTTGGAAGGCGCACTTGCTCGCGTACCGGAGGGTATTAACGCGCGTGGTCATGTCTTCTCTGGCAGCAGCACGGCCGATGGTTTGCTGCGTGCCCGCGAGGAGCTAGGCGCCCGCATCATCGTGGTTGGCGGTGCGTCGTCTTCGCCGCTCAAGCGGCACAAGCTGGGCACGGTTGCGCACGACCTGTTGTTCGGTTGCCCAGTGCCGGTTGCTTTGGCCCCTCGCGGTTACGCCCCGCACCCGGTCACCCGCATCAACTGTGCTGTGGGTACCCGCCCCGGTTCCGGTTCTCTGGTCAGCGAAGGCCTGCTTGTCGCCGGGGCTGCGGAGCTTCCCCTGCGCCTAGTGGCACTGGTTGGCGAAGAGGACAACGGGGATGCCCTGGCCCGCACCCAGAGCGTGCTGGATGAGGCTCGCGCCGGGCTTAATGACGTCGCGGAGGCTGCTGCCGCAAGCGACATGGATGCCGCAGAAGCGCGACGTCAACAAGTAGAAGTCGACATTGCAATCGGCAAGTCGACCGACGTCAACCATGCAATTGAAAATGTCGGTTGGGACGACGGAGATATTTTGTTCGTTGGTTCCTCCCGCATTGAGCAGAAGTCCAGTGTGTTTGCGGGCAGCGTCGCGATGCGTATCTTGCGCTTCCTGACGGTGCCGCTTGTGGTGGTTCCGCGTGGATACGATGCACGAAAGAGGTGGCTGAAGTGAGTGATGTAGAAATTGCAAGCAAAGGCCTCTCCGAAGGCAAAGTGGGGATGTTCTCCGCGGCGATCATCGGCATCAGCTGTATCGCCCCGGCCTACACCCTGTCCGGTGCGCTCGGCCCGACCGCCAGTGCGGTAGGCGACCACCTGCCGGCGATCCTGCTGGTGGGTTTCGTGCCGATGCTTCTTGTGGCTATCGGGTACAAGGAGCTCAACGCGTCGATGCCGGACTCCGGCACAACCTTTACATGGGCTACGCGCGCGTTCGGCCCGGTGCTCGGTTGGCTCGGTGGTTGGGGCTTGCTCGCGGCGACCATTCTGGTGCTGTCGAACTTGGCAGGTATCGCGGTGGACTTCTTCTACCTGATGCTGTCGCAGATTATGCACAAGCCAGAAATCGCGGAGCTTACGCGCAATGTGCCGATTAACGTCGCCACCTGTTTTGTGTTCGTGGTGATCGCCGCACTGATTTCCTACCGCGGGTTGGACACCACCAAGTCCGTGCAGTACGCCCTAGTGGGCTTCCAATTCGCTGTGCTCATTCTGTTCAGCTGCATGGCCTTGTGGAAGGCCCACAATGGCCAAGCGTGGGATGCAATGGAGTTCAGCTGGGAATGGTTCAACCCCCTGGGCGTCGGTAGCTTCTCGGCTTTCGCCGCGGGTGTCGCCCTGTCGGTGTTCATCTATTGGGGTTGGGACGTTGTCCTCACCATGAGTGAGGAAACCGAAGGTTCCAGCTCCACCCCTGGCAAGGCTGCCACGCTGACCATTTTGATCATTGTGGTGCTCTACCAGTTGATTGCTGTCGCAACACTGAGTTACGCCGGTGTGGGCGACGGGCAGTATGGCCTGGGCAATCAGGCTATTCAGGAAAACATCTTCGGTGAGCTCGCCACCCCGATCATGGGTGGCCTTGCGATCCTGATGTCCCTTGCAGTCCTGGGGTCGTCCGCGGCGTCATTGCAGTCCACCTTCATTGGTCCTGCACGCACCATGCTGGCGATGGGCTTCTATGGGGCCCTGCCGAAGAAGTTCGCCAACATTTCGCCGAAGTTCCAGACCCCTGGTTTCGCGACCTTCGTGGCTGCGGTGGTGGCCTTCGCGTTCTATGCGGTGATGCGTGTGATCAGTGAGGCAGTCCTGTGGGACACCATTACCGCACTGGGCATGATGGTGTGCTTCTACTACGGCATGACTGCTTTCGCCTGCGTGTGGTACTTCCGTAAAGAATGGTTCTCCAGCGTTGGGAGCTTCTTCGCGAAGTTCCTCTCCCCGCTGGTTGGTGGAGCGTTGCTGCTGACCTTCTTCTTTCAGACGTCGTATGACGCGATGGACCCAAGCTATGGTTCCGGTTCCGAGATTTTCGGAGTGGGCCTGGTGTTCATGCTCGGCGTGACGCTGTTCGCTTTGGGTACTATTTCCATGGCGTTGACGTGGTGGAAGAACCCAGCCTTCTTCCGCGGGCAAACCCTAACCCGTGGTCTGCCCAGCGACAAGATGATTACCGTCGATGAGGTTCTTAAACTCGACTAAGAGCACAAAAATAAACAGTGGGTGCCCCTGAGAACATCAGGGGCACCCACTGTTTTTGTGTGGAGTGCTGTGTTTTTACAGGCGGCTGAGGTCGGCTTCCATCGGATCGACCTTGGGGGCCTTGGTAACAAGCCTGTGCCCCCACCACAGTGCGAGGAACAAGGGCAAACCGACGTAAGCCGAGATGAGCGTTCCGAGGTCGATGTTGCCGGTGTAGACCTCTAGGTTTTGGCCGGCAACAACAAAGGCGCACATCAACAGGGCAACGATCGGGCCGAGGGGGAAGAACACGGCTTTAAACGGCAGCTCGTCGACGCTGTGTCCTTGCGCCAGGAATGCGCGGCGGAACTTGTAGTGGCACCATGCGATGCCCATCCAGGTGATAAAACCGGCGAGACCGGAGGCGTTGACCAGCCAGGTGTAGGCGGCGCCGTCGCCGATGAGGGAAGAGATAAAGCACAGCGCGCCGATCGCGGTGGTGGCGATGAGTGCCGGGATGGGGACGCCGCGGGAGTTCAGCTTGGCGAAAAGCTTAGGCGCCTGGCCGCTTTCCGCCAGTGCGTAGAGCATGCGGGTCGACGCGTACAGGCCGGAGTTACCCGCAGACAGAATGGATGTCAGGATGACAGCATTCATGATGGCTGCGGCTGCGAGCACACCAGCGTTGTCGAACACGAGGGTGAAGGGGGCCACGGCGATGTTGTCTTCCGCCGAGTCCAGCAGTCGGGGGTCGGTGAAGGGGATAAGGAAGCCGATGACGGCGATGGCGCCGATGTAGAACAACAAGATGCGGAAGAAGACCGTGCGGATGGCCTTGGGGACATTGCGGTCGGGATCCTCTGCTTCACCTGCGGCGACGGCGACGAGCTCGGTACCTTGGAAGGAAAAGCCCGCGATCATGAAGACGCCAAGGATGCCCGCGCCGCCATTGACGAAGGGGGCAGATTGCTCACCGTTGGACAGGGTCCAGTTGCTGAAGCCGGGGGAGGGGCCGCCGAGGATGCCGAAGATCATCAGGACGCCAAGGACAAGGAAGAAAATAACGACCGCGACTTTGATGAGGGCAAACCAAAATTCGCCTTCGCCGTAGGCGCGGGCGGACAGGGCATTGAGTCCGAAGAGGATGGCGAGGAAGATCGCGGACCATATCCAACCGGGGGTGTTGGGCGCCCAGTACTTCATGACCAGCGCGGCGGCCGCGAGTTCGGCGGCGACTGTAATCGCCCAGTTGTACCAGTAATTCCAGCCGATGGCGAAGCCGAAGCTGGGGGAGACGAAGCGTCGGGCGTATTCCCCGAAGCTGCCGGCCAACGGAATGTAGGTGGCCATTTCGCCGAGGGATTGCATCAGCAGGAAGACCATGAACCCGATGAGGCCGTAGGCAAGTAGTGCTCCGCCGGGGCCTGCGTTGGCGACGGTGGCGCCGGAGGCGACGAAGAGGCCCGTGCCGATGGAACCGCCGATGGCGATCATATACATGTGCCGGGCTTTGAGGGAGCGGCGTAGCTGCTGCGCCTCAGTGTGTGAAGAGCTCATTATGCACCTTAAATCTTCTTAAATTTAGTGACTTGCTTAGTTAACCCTGCAGCTGTGCTTTTGCGCAACCCAAAAATCATTGAACGTGCACCTCAATGCCCCCGTGCGTTCATCGTCTGTTCACCTTGGGCTTCGACAATAGCCGGTGGGCCGTGACCTTTCCCGGCCCTCTTGTTCGAGCACGTTGGTTTGAATAGACACAGAAAGACACAATCGATGACTTCCGTACAACGGGGAAACGACTGGCCGTGGCAGCTTGCGTTTGGTGCGCTGCTTGCGGTCACTGTGGTGACTTTTGGTCTGTGGGCGACCGGCTATGTGGGGCAATCAGCCCACTACGCGATGTTGGCCGTGACGATTATTTTTGGCTTGTTCATGGCCTTCAATATTGGAGGAAATGACGTCGCGAACTTCTTCGCCGCAATCCTGGATGTGCTGAGCACTGGAGAAATCAACGCGAAAGCAGCGGTTCCTGGCGAGCTCATGTTTGCCGCTGGGCCTGCCGGTGTCGTCCACACACATCCTGATCGGCACGATCTTGGGCGTGGGAATCGTCAACAAAGCCGCCAACTGGTCACTGGTGAAGCCCATCGCATTGGCGTGGGTGATCACAGTGCCGGCGGCGGCCTTGGTTGGTTCGGTGGGCGTACTAGCCCTCCAAGCGGTATTTGGCTAAAGCGGCTAGCGCTTGCAGGTGTTGATGCCGAACAGTGTGTAGAGGGGGCAGAAGCCAGCAACGGCGGTCACTGCCATGATCGCTGCAACAACCCACAGGACGATGGACAGTACGCCGGAGGTCAGCACAGCGCCGATTGCGGCGGCGACGGCGACTACTCCACGGACGATGCGGTCGATGTTGTTCTCGTTTTTAGTCATGACCCCAATTTAATTGACATATCTCTAAAAGGGCTAGTTGAGGGCACCGTCTTCGCCCCCGAATGTTTACTCCATCACTATCGGCTGCTGAGGGCGGTAGAGAAGTTGAATCAATCCCCGGCTATGTGCTTAAATTTTCGGGTTGCTTGTAGTTGCGCGCTTTTCCGGGCGTGAACAAGCTCAACGACAAACATAGACCGCGCGCGTCAGTTCGGAAATCTGCCGCGCATGACACCAGGTCAGGAGACCCATAGTGATTCAGCAAGAATCGCGTCTGCGGGTTGCCGATAACACCGGTGCACGAGAAATCCTGTGCATCCGCGTCCTCGGCGGCTCCACCCGACGCTTCGCTGGTATCGGTGACGTCATCGTCGCCACCGTGAAGGAAGCCACCCCCGGCGGCAACGTCAAGGCTGGCGAAATCGTGAAGGCCGTTATCGTCCGCGCCACCAAGGAAACCCGTCGTCCCGACGGCTCCTACATCCGCTTCGACGAGAACGCAGCCGTCATCATCAAGAACGACAACGAGCCCAAGGGCACCCGCATCTTCGGCCCCGTTGCTCGTGAGCTTCGCGACAAGAAGTTCATGAAGATCGTTTCCCTGGCACCGGAGGTAATCTAATGAAGATCCACAAGGGCGACAACGTCCTCGTCATCTCCGGCCCCGATAAGGGCGTCAAGGGCAAGGTCATCCAGGCTTTTCCGAAGACCGAGAAGGTCCTCGTCGAAGGCGTTAACCGCATCAAGAAGCACGTTGCTAACTCCGCACCCGAGCGTGGCGCAGAGTCCGGTGGCATCGTTACCCAGGAAGCTCCCATTCACGTCTCTAACGTGATGGTTCTTGACTCCGACGGCAACCCCACCCGCGTTGGCTACCGCGTAGATGAGAACGGCAAGCGCGTTCGCATCTCCCGCAAGAACGGGAAGGATATCTAATCATGAGCGAGAACTACACTCCGCGTCTGAAGGCACGCTACCGTGCTGATATCCGCACCAAGCTCGGCGAAGAGTTCGGCTACGACAACGTCATGCAGATCCCCGGCGTCACCAAGGTTGTCGTCAACATGGGTGTCGGCGAGGCTGCTCGTGACTCCAAGCTGATCAACGGCGCACTCGAAGACCTCACCCTGATCACCGGTCAGAAGCCTGAGCTCCGTCGCGCTAAGAAGTCCATCGCTAACTTCAAGCTCCGCGAAGGCATGCCGATCGGCGCACGCGTCACCCTGCGTGGCGACCGCATGTGGGAATTCCTTGACCGTCTTCTGACTGTCGCTCTTCCCCGTATTCGTGACTTCCGCGGTCTGTCCGACCAGCAGTTCGATGGCCACGGTAACTACACCTTCGGCCTGACCGAGCAGACCATGTTCTACGAAATCGACGTTGACAAGATCGACCGCCCCCGCGGTATGGACATCACCGTCGTCACCACTGCCACCAATGATGATGAAGGCCGCGCGCTTCTCCGCGAGCTGGGCTTCCCCTTCAAGAAGGCAAACTCTTAAGTTTTAAATACTTGAGTTTCAAAAAACCCGCTTCGGCGGGTTTTTTGCATTCCGGGGGAGGTTGGGTGGAGTGGTCTATACTGGGCCGCAGCCACACTGCCAATTAGGGGAGACTTTCGTGAGTGAAGAGTATGCAACCGAATCCGGTTCGAGCAGCAAAAAGGTCATCGCAATTATCGCGACGGTGGTGCTATTACTGCTTGGGGCGACGGGCGCTGCAGCATATTTCATGATCAACAAGTCCAACAGCAAGGCGGATGCTCCGAAGGTCTTGACCGTCACCACGCAGGATATCGAAAACACCATCCCGGTTAGCGGCACAATTGACGCCGCGAAATCCGTAAAGGTCTACACGAAGATCACCGGCCCGGTCCAGCAGGTCAATGTTGAAGCCGGACAGCGCGTCAACGAAGGCCAACTGCTCGCGGTGCTGGACGTTAGCCAACAGGAACGTGAACTTCGCACCCAAAAGGCGCAGGAAGCCAACGCGCTAATTGAGGCGATGACGGCCGTCGAAAATGCCCAAGAGGACTACAACGACTACGCCCAATTGCTGGATCAGGGGATGTCGCCTGAACTCACGAGCGCACAGGCAGCCGCGCGCAGCGCCGACAATGCTTATGACGTTGCTCAGCGTGAATTCGATCTGGTGCGTAGCCGCACGGATGCTGGCCGCAACCCCGACCTCGTTGCCCGCGAGCAAGCCATCGAGTCCGCCCGCTCCGGATTGTTTAGTGCTTCCCTTGGCCTGGCCCGTACTGGCGTGAACCTCTCCAACAACGCCCCGATCGGCGAGACCCCCGACCAGTCGATCTCTGATGAGGCAGCCCAGGCAGCCAACGGCATCATCGGCGCACTCGACCAAGTCAATAGCTGGAATGACGCCCAGCGCGCACTCAACGAGCAGCAGCAGGCCTATAATGACGCCCTCGCCCGGGTGAACCTGGACCTTTACAAGCAGCAGAAAGCTGTCGCGGAAGCCTTCGAGGTGAAACGCGAAGCCAACACCAACCTTGAGGTCGCACGCTTCAACGTCAACAAGACCCTTAAAGACAAGCAGCGCGCCCTCAACCAAGCTGAGCGCCAAGCTAACGCCACGCGCACCATTCAAGGCAACGGAACCGAAGCCCTCGAGCTCGACATCAACGACAAGGATGTCTACGCACCCTTCAGCGGTCTCGTGACCACCGTCGAGGCAGAGCAGGGCAAGCCTGCCGCGGGTGCGCTGCTCACCGTGGTCGACGACTCCAAGCTACTGATCCGCGCGGTCCTCAAAGAAGCGGACATCCCGAAGATCAAGCCCGGGCAGGAAGTCACCTTTACCACCCCCGCCACCGGCTACGAGCGCTACACCGGCAAGGTCAAGAGCGTCTCCAGCGTCGCCCAAGCAGCCGTTCAAACCACAGGCGACAACCACACGCCGGTCGCTCAACCCAACCCTGGTGACTCCAAACCGGACTTCCCCGTCGTCATCGAAGTCACCGGCAAAAAGGACGGCCTGCTAATCGGCGGAAACGCCAAGATGCAGATCGTGGCGCAGAAGGAAACCGGAGTCATCTCCGTTCCCCGCGACGTCATTTTTGATGGAGACGAAAAAGAGCAGCGCTCCGTCCTGGTTGCCGTCCCTAAGGGCGAGGGCAGCGACGAATACACCATCGAAAAGCGCGACGTGAAGGTTTCCAAGAAGATGGATTTTGACGTCGTTATTTCCTCAGGTCTGAAGGACGGCGACAAGGTCCTCACTGATCCCGGTAGCTACCGCGACAAAGTAGGCGAGACCGTCACCCTCAAGGAAGACCATGAATAACGACGTCGACCTGCTGCTAGCGCTGCGCGGGGTGACGAAAAAATTCAACCCGGGAACCCCGAGCGAACTGACGGTGATCCCCGGGCTCGATATGGATGTCGCGCGCGGAGAATTCGTGTCCGTCGTGGGTGCCTCCGGTTGCGGAAAGTCAACACTGATGAACATCATCGGCCTGTTGGACAAGCCAACCACCGGCGGATACTGGTTTAACGGCGTCAACATGCTGGAACTGCACGACAATGAGCTTGCCCATTACCGCAGTGAAAACATTGGATTCGTCTTCCAGAACTTCAGCCTGATCGGCCGCATCAGCGCACAAAAGAATGTCGAGCTGCCCATGATGTACGCAGGCATGGGGCGTAAAGAACGCGCCGACCGTGCCCGCGAACTGCTTGACATGGTCGGCATGGGTAACAGGCTTGGACACCAGCCCAACCAATTGTCGGGTGGGCAGAAGCAGCGCGTTGCCATCGCCCGGGCGCTCGCCAACAACCCAGACTTGTTACTGGCGGACGAGCCCACCGGTGCACTCGACTCCTCCACCGGCCGTCTGGTGATGGACCTGTTCCACGATCTCAACCAGACGCACGGTAAAACCATCGTCTTCATTACCCACAACCCCGAACTCGCGGCCGAAACCGAACGAGTCATCACGATGATCGACGGTCGCGTCGACAACGCCACACTCCTGGGGGCGCAATGAAACTCGGCGAAGCATTTTTGATGGCCCTCGGCAGCCTGAAACGCAACGGGCTGCGATCCTTGCTGACGCTCCTCGGCGTCATTATCGGTATTGCGGCAGTGATCACCATCCTCACCCTGGGTGCTGCGGCAAGCCAGAAAATGATTAACTCCATCAACAGCATTGGCGGCAGTGACTTCCAAGTGACTGTGGAGGCGCGGCCCAAAGAAGGCCAGGGCAATAACGAGGGTAACCCGAACACTAACTTCTACATGGATTCGGCCACTATTCCCGATAGCAGCCGCATCACGCCCGAGATGGTGGACAAGCTGCGGCTGCGTTTCGGCGATGACCTCTACGGCGTCACCGTCGCTGGATTCGGTGGTCTCAGTGGCCAGGCGGTCGATCCCAACGCATTTGATGCATTGTCGGCCGACCCGATCGACCTGTCGGTGACAGGCGTTGGTCCCGATTACTTCAAGATGAACGACAAGCATGTCGAATTTGGTCGCGAAATCACGCAGGAAGACATCGACGCAGAGGCGAACGTCACCGTCATCTCTCATGAGGTTTTCACGAAGATGTATGACAGCGACCCGCAGCGTGCACTGGGCTCCAGCATTCAATTCGATGGCCCCTTCGGCACCGAATTGTTCACCGTTGTTGGCGTGACCGCGGGCTCGTCCGGCGGCATGTTCAGCTTCGACTTCGACGAGCTTTTCGCCCCTTACACGGTGGTGAATAAGTACAAAAATGAGGCCAACGCTTGGCCCTACATTGGTGTTCGCCCAGCACCGGGTGTCGATTCGGAGGAATTTGGCAAGAAGCTGCAGCGCTTCTTCGATGCCATGTATGAGGATGACGCCGCGGCGCAGGTAAAGGTTCGCGACAGCAAATCGGAACTGCAAACGTTGCAGAAAATCCTGACCATGATCAGCGTGGTGATTTCTTCCATTGCAGGTATCTCACTGTTGGTGGGCGGCATTGGCATCATGAACATCATGCTCGTGACAGTTACCGAGCGCACGAGCGAGATCGGTATCCGCAAGGCCGTTGGTGCAACCACCCGCGACATTCGTGTCCAATTTGTGGTCGAAGCCATGATTATCTGCCTCATGGGTGGGATCATCGGCATCATCATCGGCACGGTGTTTGGTGTTGGCGGCGCGATGGTGATGAAGGAGTTCGTCCTGCCACCCGTGTGGGGCATTATCGCATCCTTGTTGATTTCGCTGCTCATTGGTGTGTTCTTTGGCTTCTATCCGGCAAACAAAGCCGCCAAGCTCAACCCCATCGATGCGCTGCGCCACGAGTAGGCCAGCACCTCACAAAGGGGGGTAGAGGCCTTGACCTTTCCCACTGGGTTGCGTTGAATCGATAACCGTGACTACTTTTTCCCGCACGAAGCTCACCGCAAAGCTTGCCACTGCACTTGGGGCAGTGGCACTAGTGACCGCTGGCTGTTCAGTATGCTCACCCACCGGTGGTGCTCCCGTAGGTGGAGCCGCCTCTGGTGGGGCAGGAGGGGGTGTGGACACCGACCGCGCAGTGGTCGCCATGGTCAGCCATGGCGCGCCCGGTGACACCTTCTGGGACCTCGTGCGCAAGGGGGCCGAGGACGCAGCCAAGAAAGACAACATCGAACTGCGCTACTCGTCTGACCCTCAGGCGCCCAACCAAGCCAACCTGGTGCAGTCGGCTATTGACTCCGGTGTCGACGGCATCGCGGTCACCCTGCCTAACGCCCAAGCTATTGGGCCTGCAGCAAAAGCCGCAGTTGATGCGGGCATCCCTGTCGTCGGGCTTAACGCTGGCATGAATGACTACCAAGACTATGGTCTCACCGGGTTCTTCGGGCAAGACGAAAAAGTTGCCGGCACGCTCGCAGGCGAACGCCTCAAAGAAGAAGGCGCCAAAAAAGTACTCTGCGTCATTCACGAACAAGGCAACTCCTCCCAAGAAGCGCGCTGTCAGGGTGTTAAAGACGGTGCCGGCGCGAATGTTGAAAACCTTTACGTTAACGGTCAAGACTTGACCAGCGTGACGTCAACAATCCAAGCGAAGCTGGCACAGGATCCCAGCGTGGATTACGTCATGAGCTTGGTCGCCCCCGTCGGTCTGGCTGCGGTGAACTCCGTGAAGGACGCAGGCTCCCAAGCCAAGGTCGCTACCTTCGACACCAACGCTGAACTCGTAGAGGCCATCAAGGACGGGCGCATCCGCTTCGCTGTCGACCAGCAGCCCTACGTCCAGGGCTACATGGCTGTCGATTCCTTGTGGCTGGCGATGCGCAACGGCTCTACGATCGGCGGTGGACGTCCGGTCTACACTGGTCCGGCATTCGTCGATAAGGGCAACGTGGACAAGATCGAAGAAGCCGCGAAGGCTGGACTGCGATGAGCGAAGCACTCCGACGCTACAAAGCGCAGCGTCACCCCGCGCCCGAATCCGCCCCGGTTGCACCCGTGACCAAAGACGGACGGGCGAAAGAACGCACCCTGTGGGGCCGCATCATCCGGCGCCCCGAACTCGCGTCCTTTCTCGGCGCGGTACTGATCTTCGCTCTGTTCATGGTGGTTGCCCCGCCGTTCAGGAGCTTGGACGCTATGGCCACCGTGCTGTACGCATCCTCCACCATGGGCATCATGGCTCTGGCAGTGGGCATGCTGATGATCGGTGACGAGTTCGACCTGTCCAGCGGCGTGGCGGTGACCTCCACGGCGTTGGCGGCTTCAATGATTAACTACAACGGCCACTTCAACTCGTGGGTTGGCGTGGTGCTGTCCCTCTTTTTTGCCCTGGGTATCGGTGCCTTCAATGGCTTCCTCGTGACCCGGACGGGTATCCCTAGCTTCCTGATTACCCTGTCTGCGTTCCTATCACTGCAGGGTCTGAACTTGGCTATCACCAAGATGGTCGCAGGTACTGTCGCGACCCCCACCATCGCCGACATGGCCGGTTTTGATACCGCGCACAAGGTGTTCGCATCTTCCTTCCACATCGGGTCGGTGTCGATCAAGGTCACCATCTTGTGGTGGGTCCTGTTTGTCGCCATCGCGAGTTTTGTTCTGTACAAGACCCGCTTTGGTAACTGGGTGTTCGCCGTCGGTGGCGACAAAAACGCCGCGCACGCCGTCGGTGTGCCCGTCAACCGCGTGAAGATTTACCTGTTCATGTTCGTCGGGTTTGCTGCGTGGTTTGTCGGTATGCACAACCTCTTCGCCTTCGACTCCATCCAGGCAGGCCAGGGTGTGGGCAATGAGTTCCTCTACATCATTGCCGCAGTCATCGGCGGTTGCGCGCTGACCGGTGGTAAAGGCACCGCAGTGGGTACCGCTATCGGCGCCCTGATTTTTGGCATGACCAACCAAGGTATCGTCTACGCCGGTTGGAACCCCGACTGGTTCAAGTTCTTCCTTGGCGCCATGCTGCTGTTCGCAGTCCTCACCAACAACGCTGTGTCCGCAGTGACGGAGAAACGCTAATGAGCACACCCAACACCACAACTAATGCTGTAAGCGACGAACAGCCGATCGTGTGCCTGCGCGGCGTCGACAAATCCTACGGCCACTTCGACGCCCTCAGCGATATCAACTTGGAGATTTACCCCGGCACCGTCACCTGCATCCTGGGCGACAACGGTGCGGGCAAATCAACTCTCATTAAGATTTTGTCCGGCCTGCACCGCGCTACACGCGGAGACGTGCTGGTCGATGGCAAAGAACAGATCTTCAAAAACCCCGCGGATGCTTTGAAAGCCGGCATCGCGACCGTGTATCAGGATCTCGCCGTGGTTCCCACCATGCCTGTGTGGCGCAACTTCTTCCTCGGACAAGAACTGGTCAGCCAACCATTCGGTCGACTGAAGATCAATGAAATGCGACAGATCTGCCGCGCGCAGCTCGGTGGTCTAGGCATCGACATCCCTGACATCGACGTGCAGATCCGCCACCTGTCCGGCGGACAGCGGCAGGTTGTGGCGATTTCGCGCGCGATCTACTTCGGCGCCCGCGTCGTCATTCTAGACGAGCCGACCGCCGCGCTCGGTGTGAAGCAGTCCGGGATGGTGCTGAAGTTCGTGGGGGAGGCGCGCGAGCGGGGCATCGCCGTTGTGCTGATCACCCACAACCCGCACCATGCGCATCTGGTGGGCGACCAGTTCAGCATCCTGAAGCTTGGGCGCCAGGTATTGTCCGCGCCCCGTGATGAGGTCACCCTCGAGGAGCTCACCCAGCAGATGGCCGGTGGTGGCGAGCTAGAGGCTCTAGAACACGAGCTGCACCGCTAAGGTCTTATCGTGTCTGCCCACTCTTGTGCGGTGCGAATGTAGCCCGCGGCGTCGAAGGTAGGGGAGATAGCTTTCTGCAGGATAAACCCCTGGGCGGTACCGGTCATCGCCGGCCGCATGACCGGCACCGCAGCCGTAGACGCCGACGGTTCTGTGCGCGTGATTGGCTAATTAGGGGAGCGCGGCTAGCCGGGGTGCCGATCTAGCCGGGTCGCGGGCTAGCTGTAGTGCTCCTCCACACGACGTGAAGCCTGACGCCCCGGGTGCTTGGCGGTTGCTGCCGGGTGTCCCATCGCTACAACCAAACCAATGGCACGATCCTCTCGGCCGCCCAGGCCGATGATCTCCTTCACCTTCTCCTCATCCCAACCCGTCGTCGGACTGGTCGCCAACCCCTCCGCACTCGCCGCAACGAGGGCAAAACCAGCCGCGAGCATTGCATCCTTCAACGCATTCTCGCGCAAGGCTGCAGGTGAAGCAGCAGCCTTGATCTTCTCGACACGCGCAAGATAATCCGCAGGCAGGATCTCCGCGGCGTCATCAGGTACAGCCTCCACGCGCGCAACGAACACAAGCACAGTATCCGCCGCCGCAAACTGGGGCTGTTGGGAGGAATCCGTCAACGCCTGCTTAATCTCCGGATCCCGCACCACCACGACGTCACGAAGCTGCAGGTTAAACGCACTCGGTGCTTCGAGGGCCGCGTTCACCACGCGGTCGAGGACCTCCTGGGCGATCGGCTCCGTCGTGTACTCGCGGATAGCGCGGCGATTATTGATGGCGGTGTAAACATCGGTGGACAAAGGTTCCTCCAGGTTCATGGGATTGTTACCTTTCATGCAACGCACGCGCCGCCGAAATATTCCTTGTGCCGTCGGGTGGTTGGCTGTGGTGGGTGTCAAAATGTGTGCAACTTGGTCGGTTGGTGGGGCGTTTTCCTAGGTCGTCTTTCTGCGAGGGCTCAAGATGCACACATTTCGGGTGGGTGGGCACTTCACCGTCTATTTCCCCAGGTCGCCAAGAAAAGGTGGCCGCCCCACCCGATATTTATGCACACCCACCTCATCAGGTAGCTCCATCACCCCCGCGAAAAACAGCGTGCCCCAAAGCGCCTCCGCGGCGTCATTAATTAAAGCCACGGCGCGCGCGAAAACGCCGCAGGCACTTGCGACAACAAGCACCGATGCCCTAAGATTGCCCGTTGGACTTGTGTGCCCAGCGCACATGCCCAATTCAAACGTAAACTCCTACTTTGTTGTAGGCCCCTCGCCCAACGGCGTCCGCCCCCTTTTGTTGGCAGCGAGCTTGACCGCTACTGAGCGACTCAAGCGATAAGTGGCCCGTGAAAAGGCGATAACGCCGGGTGAGAAGGAACCGCAACGAGAAAGGCATCAAGGTCGTCTTATGACCATGACTGATCCCATTGCCGACATGCTGTCGCGCGTGCGCAACGCAAACAATGCGTACCACGACACCGTGTCCATGCCCTCCTCCAAGCTGAAGGTCAACATCGCCTCCATCTTGAAGTCCGAAGGCTACATCGCTGATTACACCGTCGAAGACGCCAAGGTCGGCAAGACCCTGACTCTCGAGCTGAAGTACGGCCGTAACCGCGAACGCTCCATCTCTGGCCTACGCCGCGTCTCCAAGCCGGGTCTGCGCGTGTACGCCAAGTCCACCAACCTGCCGAAGGTTCTCGGCGGCCTGGGCGTGGCTATCATTTCCACCTCCCAGGGTCTGCTGACCGACCGTCAGGCTACCGAGAAGGGCGTAGGCGGAGAAGTTCTCGCCTACGTCTGGTAAGGGAGGATTGAGATAAATGTCGCGTATCGGTAAGAACCCCATCGCAATCCCCAGCGGAGTTGAAATCAAGCTCGACGGCCAGCACGTCGAGGTCAAGGGCCCCAAGGGTACCTTGAGCCAGGACATCCCCGCCCCGATCGTCGTCGCACAGCAGGACAACGAAATCGTTGTCACCCGCCCCGACGACAACCGCAAGAACCGTGCACTCCACGGTCTGTCGCGCTCGCTGATCAACAACATGGTTGTTGGTGTCACCGAGGGCTACACCATCAAGATGGAAATCTTCGGTGTCGGTTACCGTGTTCAGGCCAAGGGCTCCAACCTGGAGTTCTCCCTGGGCTACAGCCACCCCATCCTGATCGAGGCTCCGGAAGGCATCAGCTTCGCAGTTGATGGCAACACCAAGTTCTCCATCACGGGTATCGACAAGCAAAAAGTCGGCCAGATCGCAGCTATCATCCGTCGTTTGCGCAAGGATGATCCTTACAAGGGTAAGGGCATCCGCTACGAGGGTGAGCAGATCCGCCGCAAGGTCGGAAAGACGGGTAAGTAATGAGCAACACTGCAGAAAACAAGCGCCTGCCCATCGGCAAGGACATTTCCACCCGACGCCGCGTCGCTCGCGCACGCCGCCACTTCCGTATCCGCAAGAACCTGCGTGGCACCGCCGAGACCCCCCGTCTCGTCGTGCACCGCACCTCTCGCCACATGCACGTCCAGGTCATCGACGACCTGAAGGGCCACACCTTGGCCGCTGCTTCCACCATCGAAGCAGACGTGCGTGCACTCGAAGGTGACAAGAAGGCAAAGGCAGCTAAGGTTGGCCAGCTCATCGCTGAGCGCGCCAAGGCTGCTGGCATCGAAGCCATTGTCTTCGACCGTGCGGGTTACAAGTACCACGGCCGCGTTGCCGCTCTGGCTGACGCCGCACGTGAAGGTGGTCTGAAGTTCTAATGATCACCAAAAACAACAACGGAAGGACGGCGTAATGTCGGGACGTGAACAGCGTGGCGGCGGACGCTCCGCCGAAAACAACAACGACAACCGCAACGAGCGCCGCGGCCGCCGCGACGATCGTCGCAACCAGCAGCAGGACGAGCGCTCGCAGTACATCGAGCGCGTAGTCACCATCAACCGCGTTTCCAAGGTGGTTAAGGGTGGCCGTCGTTTCAGCTTCACCGCACTCGTTATCGTCGGCGACGGCGAAGGCATGGTCGGTGTCGGCTACGGTAAGGCCAAGGAAGTTCCCGCGGCTATCCAGAAGGGTGCCGAAGAGGCTCGCAAGAACTTCTTCCGCGTCCCCATGGTTGCCGGCACCATCACTCACCCGGTTCAGGGTGAAGCAGCCGCAGGCATCGTTATGATGCGCCCGGCAGCTCCCGGTACCGGTGTTATCGCTGGTGGCGCAGCCCGCCCCGTGCTTGAGTGTGCTGGTATTCAGGACATCCTGTGCAAGTCCCTCGGTTCCGACAACGCAATCAACGTTGTCCACGCAACCGTCGACGGTCTCAAGCAGCTGCAGCGCCCCGAAGAGGTCGCCGCACGCCGTGGCAAGACCCTCGAAGAGGTCGCACCGGCACGTATGCTGCGCGCACGCGCAGGTCAGGAGGCTTAAACCATGGCCCTCAAGATTACACAGCTCAAGGGCACCGTTGGTGCTAAGCAGAACCAGAAGGACTCGCTGCGCAGCCTCGGCCTCAAGCGCATTCGCCAGTCGGTCGTACGCCCCGATACCCCCGAGGTTCGCGGCATGATCAACGTCGTGCGCCACATGGTCGTCGTTGAAGAAGTAGCAGGGGAGTAGGTAAACAATGAGCGAACCGATTAAGCTCCACGATCTGCGCCCCGCAAAGGGCGCCAACAAGGCCAAGACCCGCGTTGGTCGCGGTGAAGCCTCCAAGGGTAAGACTGCTGGTCGCGGTACCAAGGGCACCAAGGCTCGCAAGCAGGTTTCCGCTGCTTTCGAGGGTGGCCAGATGCCGCTTCACATGCGTCTGCCGAAGCTGAAGGGCTTCAAGAACCCCAACAAGATCACCTACCAGGTAGTCAACGTTGCGGACCTCGAGAAGGCCTTCCCCAACGGTGGCGACGTCACCGTTGCTGACATCGTTGCAGCAGGCCTGGCACGCAAGCGCCAGCCCGTTAAGGTCCTCGGTAACGGCGACATCAGCGTCAAGCTGAACGTCACCGCCACCAAGTTCTCGACCTCCGCTAAGGAGAAGATCGAGGCCGCCGGCGGCACCGTCACCGAAGCCAAGTAACAACGGTTTAACCACTAGCGCTCTGCTCAGCAGGCGCTAGTGAGACAGAGAAAGTGGCTCTCCCATTCGTGGGAGAGCCACTTTTTTATGCCCACCAGATCTCGTGTGGCTGCTTGGCTGTTAAGCATGTACAGAATTCCGGCAGATTTTGAATACTCGAAATCGCGAACTGGGGAAATACGGTCATGCAGTATAAATCTGCCGATTTTTTGTACGCGCGACCCTTTCGCTTGCTTAGCCAGCTGTCCTGAGATGCCGATTGCCAGGAAATTTATATCCAACTTTGTGAATGCGCTACTCGGACAGGCGCGTCACGACGGTGATGTCCGGAAACTGGCACGGCACAGCGGCATAGGCGGCTGATGAGGCAGCCCCAACTGTTCACCGACAGGCAAAGCTGACGCCCATCTACCAGTTGGAAATTGTTCCCAAAAACCCTTGAAATGCTCAAATCACCCGCCTAGCGTGGCGGGCACACGCCGTTCCAAGACATCTCCAGACGGTGGAAGCCTCTAGATTCAGAAAGGATCACCTCCATGACCCCTTCGAAGATCAAGACCACAAAATTGTTCGCCGCAGCACTCGGCGGCGGCCTCTCACTCGGAGCTTTTGTAGCACCAACGGTGCCCTTGAGCTGTGTAATCTTCAGGGCCATTGTTTAAGCCTCCTGACCTGCGCGTGCGCGCAGCATACGTGCCGGTGCGACCTCTTCGAGGGTCTTGCCACGGCGTGCGGCAACCTCTTCGGGGCGCTGCAGCTGCCGAGAACTGCGCTGAGAAGCTCGACCATGGTGAAGGGCCCTGGCCGGATATGTATCTGACGCGCGACTGCTCCGAGATTGAAATTGGGCCTTTGGACTATCTGCGAGCCTTGTTCAACGGTTTCGTAGCGGCGATCCGCCATTACCTTCCCTAAACACTTGGCGCTGCCCGCAGGGGTAGCGGTGGGGCAGTGGCACCTTCAGGTTGGCCTGGGGTGCCTTTGTGTGTCAATACTGCTAAAGTGGTTGAGTCTGCCGCCACGCGCCCACGGCCCGTGGCGATAACATAAGCCTAAGTTAAAAAATTCCGCGTTTTCCGCGGTTGTCCAGGAGGATATGTGTCCGCCATCGTATCGGTCGTCAAGGACGCCGACCTTCGCAAGAAGTTGCTTTTTACCCTTGCGATGATCGTGCTGTACCGCGTCGGCACCCAAATCCCCTCGCCTGGCGTGGATTATTCGTCCATCATGCAGGCTGTGAAAGCCGCAACCCAGGACGACACTAACGTCTACTCGCTGATTAACCTCTTCTCGGGTGGAGCGCTACTCCAGCTGTCGGTCTTTGCCATCGGCATCATGCCTTACATTACGGCGTCGATTATTGTTCAGCTGCTGACAGTGGTCATTCCTCACTTCGAGGAGTTGAAGAAGGAAGGGCAGTCCGGCCAGTCGAAGATGATGCAGTACACCCGCTACCTGACGGTGGCGTTGGCGTTGCTGCAGTCCTCCGGCATTGTGGCACTTGCTGATCGTGGCCAGCTGCTTGGCAACGGCACCAGTGTCCTCAAGGCTGATCGCACCCCGTTCGACTTGGTTCTGATGGTGCTTGTGATGACCGCCGGAGCCGTGCTGGTCATGTGGATCGGCGAGTTGATCACGGAGCGTGGCATCGGCAACGGTATGTCCTTGCTGATCTTCGCGGGTATCTGTACCCGTATGCCCAGCCAGGGTATGGGCATCTTGCGTTCCTCTGGCGGCGTCATTTTCGCAGCTGTGCTGATCGCTGTGTTCATCCTCATCGTTGGCGTGGTCTTCATTGAGCAGGGCCAGCGCCGCATCCCGGTGCAGTACGCCAAGCGTCAGGTTGGTCGCCGCCAGTATGGTGGCACCTCCACCTACTTGCCGCTGAAGGTCAACCAGGCTGGTGTGATCCCCGTGATCTTCGCGTCCTCCTTGATCTACGTGCCGGTGCTGATCACCCAGATCATCAACTCGGCTAACCCCACTCCGCCGGATAACTGGTGGCAGCGCAACGTCGTCCAGTATCTGCAGTCCCCGGGCTCCTACCAGTACATTATTTTGTACTTCATCCTGATTATCTTCTTCTCCTACTTCTATGTGTCGGTTCAGTACGATCCGAACGAGCAGGCGGACAACATGAAGAAGTACGGCGGCTTCATCCCCGGTATCCGCCCGGGTAGGCCCACCGCCCAGTACCTGGGTAAGGTTATGAACAGGCTGTTGTTCGTTGGTGCCCTGTACCTCGGCCTCATTGCGGTTCTTCCGAATCTGATGATGGACCTCGGTGTCGGTGGTGCTTCGGCGAACGTCACCCCCTTTGGTGGTACTGCGATCCTGATTCTCGTGTCCGTCGCTTTGACCACCGTGAAGCAAATCGAAAGCCAAGTTTTGCAAAGTAACTACGAAGGATTCCTCAAATGAGACTAGTTCTGCTCGGCCCTCCCGGTGCTGGCAAAGGTACCCAGGCCGCTATCTTGACCGAGAAGCTCGGCGTGCCCCACATTTCCACCGGCGATTTGTTCCGTGCCAACATTGGCGAAGGCACCCCGCTGGGCAAGGAAGCCAAGGAATACATCGACGCCGGCAAGCTCGTCCCCACGGATGTTACCGCCCGTATGGTCGAAGACCGACTGTCGCAGGATGACGCCGCGGAAGGCTTCCTGTTGGACGGTTTCCCCCGTACCGTCGAGCAGGCCGATTTGCTGGCTGAGATGCTGGAGCGTCACGGCGTCAAACTTGATGGCGTGATCAACTACCAGGTTGATGAAGACACCGTGGTTGAGCGCATGCTTGGCCGCGGCCGTGCTGATGACAATGAAGAGACCATCCGCACCCGCCTCCAGGTGTACCGCAACGAGACCGCGCCGCTGATTGACCACTATGGCGACGCAGTTATCAGCATCAAGGCTGAGGGTAGCGTTGAGGAGATCAACGAGGCCACCCTCAAGGCTCTTGGCAAGTAGCCGTCGAGTACGCCAGAACCCAAGCCCACTGTCCCTCCCCTGGGGCCGTGGGCTTCATTTCGCATTAAGGACACATCATGGGATTCCGCAAAAAGAACAAAACCATCCCCGCTAAAACTCCGGCGGAGCTTGACGCCATGCAGGCGGCCGGCGAGATCGTCGGCAAGGCACTGGTCGCGGTTAAGGCCGCAGCTGCTCCCGGGGTGACGTTGAAGGATCTTGATGACGTCGCGGAGCAGACGATCCGCGATGCCGGCGCGGTCCCCACGTTTTTGGGCTACCAGGGTTTCCCTGCAAGCATTTGTGCCAGCGTTAATGATGTGATCGTGCACGGTATTCCCACTAAAGAGACTGTGCTTGCCGAAGGTGATCTGGTGTCGATCGACTGCGGCGCGACCTTTGAGGGCTGGGTGGGGGATAGTGCCTGGAGTTTTGGGGTGGGGGAGTTGGCTGATGATGTTCAGGCGTTGAACGCAGCCACCGAGTGGGTGTTGATGGAGGGGTTGAAGGCGATGGTTCCGGGTAACCGTTTGACTGACGTTTCCCATGCGTTGGAGGTCGCCACCCGCAAAGCTGAGCAGAAGTTCGGTGTGCAGCTGGGCATTGTAGATGGTTATGGTGGGCACGGTATTGGCCGCACCATGCACGAGGATCCCTATCTTGCCAATGAGGGCAAGCCGGGTCGGGGCCCGGTTATTCAGGAAGGGTCGGTGCTGGCCATTGAGCCGATGTTGACCCTGGGCACCGTGGATTCTGCGGTGTTGGAGGACGATTGGACTGTGGTGACGTTGGATGGTTCTTGGGCGTCACACTGGGAGCATACGGTTGCTGCTACTGCTGGTGGGCCGCGTATTTTGACGCCGCGTCCGGCTGGTGCTTAAACGCTGGTTTGCATGTTTATTGAAAACTGGGCCTATACTGCTAGTCATGTCTTTTAAGTCTGTTCGTCGTATTGCGGCTGCCGTTGCCTGCGCCGCTGTGGTTGGCGTTGCCAGCCCGGGTATTGCTGGTGCACAAACCGTTGGTTCTAGCGAGGCTGATGTTCGTCAGGGTGCTTGGGATGCCCGTAACGCTATGCATAATGCGGCTAACGGCTTGCCCCCGGAGCTTGCTGCTGGTGTGAAGACTGGTGTTGATCAGGCTGTGAATGGCCTGTTCCCCGGTTTGGTTGAGAGCCACAATGCTCCGGCTCCTGCACCGGCTCCCGAGGCCCCGGCTCCTGCACCGGCCCCCGAGTTCGATCGTGGTTCCTGCCCTCCGCAGGCTCGCGCTTGTGTGGACTTGTCCGGCGAGCGCACCTGGTTGCAGCGCAATGGACAGGTTGTCTACGGCGCCGTTCCGATGTCTGCTGGTGCTCCTTCTCCGGAGACCGCAACGCCTAAGGGGACCTTCTACGTGCAGCGTAAGGTCAAGGACGAAATCTCCCGCGAGTTCAACAACGCGCCGATGCCGTACTCGACCTACTTTACCAACACCGGTATCGCCTTCCACTCGGGTGACATCAACCTGTGGTCCCACGGTTGCATCCACCTGAATCACCAGGATGCGATCACTTACTTCAACGATCTGCAGCCTGGAGACATGGTCTACGTTTACTAAAACGTCTTCAGCGTTTGTTGCCCCAGCGTTTACAGCTGGGGCATTTTTATTTTTCCCGGTGAGCGTGTAGTGTTGCAGTTTGGTGTTTGCTCCCCTAGTGGGCGCTGATGCTAACTGTACGCAGATTGATACTCCAGGTACCGCACCAGGTGTCACGGAAAACAGGTTAGGAAGATATGGCTAAAAAGGAAGGCGCTATCGAGGTTGAGGGCCGCATTGTCGAACCTCTCCCCAACGCAATGTTCCGTGTCGAATTGGACAACGGACATAAAGTTCTTGCACACATCAGTGGCAAGATGCGCCAGCACTACATCCGTATCCTCCCCGAGGACCGAGTTGTTGTGGAGCTTTCTCCCTACGACTTGACCCGCGGCCGTATCGTCTACCGCTACAAGTAAACAATTCCGCCTTCACATCCAAGAATCCTTAGCTTTAAGGGTTTTTCTCAACCTCTGGCCACGGTGGCTGGAGCCTCGTGAAATCGCAACCCACCGCCCGGCCCCGACCGGGGAAAGTGTTGTCTGACGGGGACGGATGTGGAGAAAACCACCGTAACAACCGGAAAGGTTATGCCACATGGCACGTCTAGCTGGTGTGGACCTCCCTCGCAATAAGCGCATGGAGGTTGCACTCACTTACATTTACGGCATCGGCCCCGCCCGTGCCGCCAAGCTGCTGGAAGAGACCGGCATCTCTCCCGACCTACGCACCGACAACCTCACCGACGAGCAGATCGCTGCTCTGCGTGACGTTATCGAAGCAACCTGGAAGGTCGAGGGTGACCTCCGCCGCCAGGTTCAGGCAGATATCCGCCGCAAGATCGAGATTGGTTGCTACCAGGGTCTTCGCCACCGTCGTGGCCTGCCCGTTCGTGGTCAGCGCACCAAGACCAACGCTCGTACGCGCAAGGGTCCGAAGAAGACGATCGCCGGAAAGAAGAAGTAAAACATGGCAGCTCCGAAGAGCGCACGTGGTCGCCGTACCGGCCGCCGCGTAGCGAAGAAGAATGTGGCGCAGGGCGCCGCATACATCAAGTCCACCTTCAACAACACCATCGTGTCCATCACGGACCCCAATGGTGCTGTGATCTCCTGGGCATCCTCCGGCCACGTCGGCTTCAAGGGTTCCCGCAAGTCCACTCCGTTCGCTGCACAGCTGGCTGCTGAAAACGCTGCCCGCAAGGCAATGGAGCACGGCATGAAGAAGGTTGACGTTTACGTCAAGGGCCCGGGCTCGGGCCGCGAAACCGCTATCCGTTCCCTCTCGGCCGCCGGCCTTGAGGTTGGCACGATCACCGACGTGACTCCGCACCCGCACAACGGTTGCCGTCCGCCGAAGCGTCGCCGCGTCTAGCAGGGAAAGGAAAAGTAAAAAATGGCTCGTTATACCGGCCCCGCAACCCGTAAGTCCCGTCGTCTCCGCGTCGACCTCGTCGGCGGCGACATGTCCTTCGAGCGTCGCCCCTACCCCCCGGGACAGGCTGGCCGCGCTCGCATCAAGGAATCTGAGTACCTGCTCCAGCTGCAGGAGAAGCAGAAGGCTCGCTTCACCTACGGTGTCATGGAGAAGCAGTTCCGCCGTTACTACGCTGAGGCAAACCGTCAGCCCGGTAAGACTGGTGAGAACCTGGTCATCCTGCTCGAGTCCCGTCTCGACAACGTGATCTACCGTGCAGGTCTTGCCCGCACCCGCCGCCAGGCACGCCAGCTCGTGTCCCACGGCCACTTCCTGGTCAACGGCAAGAAGGTCAACGTTCCTTCCTTCCAGGTTTCTCAGTACGACATCATCGATGTTCGCGAGAAGTCCCGCAAGATGCTGTGGTTCGAAGAGGCTCAGGACAACCTCGTCGACGCCGTCGTCCCGGCCTGGCTTCAGGTCGTGCCGTCTACCCTGCGCATCCTCGTGCACCAGCTGCCCGAGCGCGCTCAGATCGACGTTCCGCTGCAAGAGCAGCTCATCGTCGAGTTCTACTCGAAGTAATCATCCTTTGCCCACAGACGTCATATAGCGGGCGTCACCCAAGGAGAGTTTTAGCCACATGCTCATTTCCCAGCGTCCCAAGCTGACCGAGGAAGTCATCGACTCCGCTCGTTCCAAGTTCACCATCGAACCCCTGGAGCCCGGTTTCGGCTACACCCTCGGCAACTCTTTGCGCCGTACCCTGCTGTCCTCCATCCCTGGAGCAGCGGTCACCAGCGTCAAGATCGACGGTGTTCTCCATGAGTTCACCACCATCACCGGTGTGAAGGAAGACGTCTCCGACATCATCCTGAACATCAAGGGCCTGGTTTTGTCTTCCGATTCCGACGAGCCGGTCGTTATGTACCTGCGTAAGGAAGGCGAAGGCGAGGTCACGGCTGCTGACATTCAGCCGCCGGCAGGTGTCGAGATCCACAACCCGGATCTGCACATCGCCACCCTCAACGAGCAGGGCAAGCTCGATATCGAACTGGTAGTGGAGCGCGGCCGCGGCTACGTCCCCGCCACCATGTACGGTTCCACCGGAGAGATCGGCCGTATCCCGGTCGACCAGATTTACTCCCCGGTTCTCAAGGTCACCTACAAGGTCGAAGCTACTCGTGTCGAGCAGCGCACCGACTTTGACAAGCTGATCATCGATGTCGAGACCAAGAACTCCATTACCGCACGTGACGCCCTCGCATCTGCGGGTAAAACCCTGGTTGAACTGTTCGGCCTCGCTCGCGAGCTGAACACCGCCGCTGAAGGCATTGAGATCGGCCCCTCCCCGATTGAGGGCGAGCACATCGCCGCATACGGGATGCCGATTGAGGACCTGAACTTCTCTGTTCGTTCCTACAACTGCCTCAAGCGTCAGGAAATCCACACCGTCGGAGAACTCGCTGACTGCACCGAGTCCGACCTGCTGGACATCCGCAACTTCGGCCAGAAGTCCATCAACGAGGTCAAGATCAAACTTGCCTCCCTGGGTCTGACCCTGAAGGACGCCCCGGAAGATTTCGATCCCACCACCATTGAGGGATACGACGCAGCAACCGGTGACTTTGTCGACCCGGACGCTGACGACACCGAGTAGAAACGCCGTCTGTAGCGGCTTGCCGCGCTCACAAAACATAAGCACACGAGGAGTACCTAATGCCTACCCCCAAGAAGGGCGCCCGTCTCGGCGGTTCGGCTTCGCACCAGAAGAAGATTCTTTCTAACCTGGCTGCCCAGCTGTTCGAGCACGGTGCAATCAAGACCACCGACGCCAAGGCCAAGCTTCTGCGCCCCTACGCAGAAAAGCTGATCACCAAGGCAAAGTCCGGCACCGTTGCGGATCGCCGCAACGTTCTCAAGCTCGTCCCGAACAAGGAAGTTGTTGCTTACCTGTTCAACGAGCTCGCCCCCAAGTTCGAGAACCGTGAGGGTGGCTACACCCGCATCGTCAAGCTCGGAAACCGTAAGGGCGACAACGCTCCCATGAGCCAGATCTCCCTGGTTCTCGAGGAGACCGTCGCAGCCGAGGCAACCCGCGCTACCCGCGCAGCTGCCTCCAAGAAGGCTGAAGAAGACGCAGCCAACAAGAAGAAGGCTGAAGAATTCGTCGCGGAAGTAGAAGCTGAGCAAGAAGCTGAAGCTGTCGAAACCCTCGAAGAGGCTGAGAAGTAAAAACTTCTTCACCAATGCGGGCCACCCGATCGGGTGGCCCGCTTTTTTTGTACACTTTCACCCATGAACACCCTGACGCAAGCAAAACTCGAGCCCGTCGACACCACCCGTGTCACCACCGGCGGCAACATGGTGCGCTTGCGCCTCGACATCGCCTACGACGGCACAGACTTCCACGGCTGGGCGAAACAACCACCCCTGCGTACCGTCGAAGGAACCCTCGAAGAGACCTTGGGCCTCATCAGCCGCACCCCAGTCACACTCACTGTTGCAGGCCGCACCGACGCAGGCGTGCACGCAACCGGACAAGTAGCCCACGTCGATGTACCCGGACACATCCTCGAACACCGCAGCATCGACGGTGACCCCCGCCGCCTCGTCCGGCGCCTCGCGAAACTCCTGCCCGAAGACGTCCGCGTCCACGACGTCACCTACGCGCCCCCAGGGTTCGACGCGCGCTTCTCCGCCCTGCGCCGCCACTACCGCTACCGCATCACCACCAACCCCCGCGGCGCACTGCCCACCAGGGCCCGCGACACCGCCACATTCAACAAACCAGTCGACGTCGATGCAATGAACGCAGCCGCGCACCACTTGTTAGGTCTCCACGATTTCGCAGCCTTCTGCCGCGCGAAACCCAACGGGACAACCATTCGTGACCTGCAGACCTTCCGCTTTCGCGACGTTTCCACCCCAGAAGAGCCACGACTGTACGAGGCCGAGGTCTCCGCAGATGCCTTCTGCTGGAACATGGTTCGTTCCCTCGTAGGGTTCTGCCTGGCTGTTGGCTCGGGTGCGCGCAGCCCGGAATTCGCGCATGAATTACTCGCTGAAAACACCCGAAGCAGCGCCATTCCGGTCGCCGCTGCCAAGGGCTTGAGGCTCACCGGGGTTGACTACCCTCCGCCGGAGGAACTTGCTTCCCGCGCCGAGCAGACCCGTAACCGTCGTGACTAGCGCGCCGTCCGGCCGGTGAGGATGACCAAGGATATACTTTCCCCGTCGATTGTCGTCTCCACCGTTGGGTAATTACGCATGTCTTTGCTTTGGGCTGTCCTTATCGCAACCGCGGCGTTTATGCTGCCTGGGCTTGTGCTCAGCTGGTTGTCGGGCTTAAAGCTGCCAGCTGCGACCGCGGCGTCTGTACCCGTCACCTTTGGTGTGTATGGGCTGGCAGCGTGGCTGTATGGCGTGATGAATATTCGTTATGACGTCGCGAGTGTTGCGGTGTTCTTTGCTGTTTCTGTTCTCGTGGCGGGGCTGTGGCGTTGGGCGGTGGATCGTAAGAAGCTCCGCAGTCTTCGTGCGGGTGAACTCGAGTGGAAGCAGCAGTGGAAGCTTAAGTTGAGGCCCACGTGGGAGGGCGCTTTTTGGGTCTTGCCGGCGGTGGGAACACTAGCCGGGGCAGGGCTGCTTGGGTGGCGTTCGCTGTGGCTGCTGGACCAGCGCGGGGTGGAGTCCATTTTCCAGGGCTGGGATGTGCATTGGCATGCCAGCGTGCTGCGTTTCATCTCCAACACTGGGGTGGCTGCGCCTCAGCGCATGGGGGAGTTGCAAAATGTTGAAACCCACGGGATGGCCTACTACCCGACGGGGTGGCATGCGGGGGCGTGGATTGCTGGCGACCTAGCGCACTTGAGCCCTATCGCTGCGACCAATGTGGCGGGTATTTTGATTCCGGCGTTGGCCCTGCCGATGAGTATGGCGGTGCTGGCGTGGCGGATCATGGCCAGCCGGGGTCTCACGGCTCAGATTGCGGCCGGATTCGCCCCGATTATTGTCGTGGCCATTCCGGCAATGTACTGGGTGGGGATCTTCATCGGTGCGTGGCCGTATCTGGCGGCGTTGTGCATGGTGGGCTCCACGCTGTGGTTGTTCACCTCCTGTGCTGCAGCTCCTCGCAGGATCCTCGCCGCGGCTGTGGCTTTTGCCGGTTGTTTCCAAACCCATCCCGCTGCCGTCACCGTCGTTGTTGTGGGCGTTGCCCTGTGGTGGCTGTTGTGGGCGCTGCCCGCACCACAGACCCAGCTGTCCACTGAAGGTCGCGCCCCCTGGCTACTGCGTCGACTGGCCGACGTTGGGGCTTTAGCCGCGGCAGGTGGTTTGGGCACGGTGTTGGTGTTGCCTCAGATCATCGCGGGAAACACCCAGACCGAAGAAGTGCAGGCTTTTAACAACTACGAGGCGATCACCCGCCAAGAGGCGTGGGAGATGGTGCTGACCCTACAAACCCGCCACGCGGGTGATTTTGGGGCCAATGAGCCTTTGCTGTGGGCTGCGGCAGCGGGCGGCGTCATTATCCTTTTGTGGCGCCGTAATGTGTGGGCTCCGCTGATGTATGTGCTGATGGTCGGCGCGACCGTGAACTCGCTCGTTCCTTTCGAAGGCACCATCCACAACATTTTGTGGGCGTATGGGTCGATGCACTACAACGTCAACAGCCGTTTGGTGATGCCTGTGGCGATGTTGACTGCGGCGTCGGCAGCGATTGCGATCGCCTCCGTGGGTCGCTTGATCGTGTGGGTTCTGCTCCGTCGTTGGCAGCGGGTGTGCGCGATTGTTTCGGTGCTCGCCGCACTCGGTGGTGGCGCTGTGCTCGCCAACAAGGCCTACGCCGATACGGTGGATGCGAGCGTGTTCGGTATCGTCGCCGCCCGCGATAACCGCCTGACTAGCGAAGCTGACCTGCGTGCCTTCGACTGGTTGGCCAAGCAACCCAAGGCGTTCGAGGGGCGCATCCTGACCAACCCAGCCGAGGGCAGCGGCTGGATGTACGCCTACAACAACCTGCCCGCGCTGTTCCGTCACTATGTGTGGCCGGATGCCAAACCTGGCAGCGATACTCTGGCTGCCTACTGGGCGACGGACAAACTGGGCCGCGGGAACTTCGACGACCCGGACGAGGCCAACGCGGTAGACATTGCGGTCGACAATCTGGACATCAACTACATCATGGTGTCGCCACCGTCGTTCTGGTGGTTCCAATTCCCGATGGAATCCTTGGAGTATGGCCTGTGGACCACCCCGGGCACGACCTTGGTTTACCACGACGGTGACGTGCGTATCTTCGCGGTCAACAAGCACTTCACCGACGCGCAGATTAATGCGATGCGCGATAGTGGTGATTCGCCGACCCCCTTGCCGCACCACCCGACGATGGGGGAGCTTGGGATCGCGAAGGACCCGGCGGATGCAAACAAGCCCTACTACCACCGTTGGAAGACCAACAATAACCCCTTGAAGGAATACCCTTACGACTGGTCGGATATGTATTCCGCTCGCCAGTTCGAGGCAACGAATGCTGCTATCGAGGCAAACCAGCAGGCTGTGTTGGATGCGTTGAAGGAGCGCGAAAAGTAGCAAGTTTTGCTACCCTGTGGGCGTAGCACTTGTTCTTTTTGGGGGATTCGGGGGTCCTATGGTTCGTTCGACCACTAAAGCCCAGGTTAGTGGGCATAAGTTTATGCAGCGCAGGGCGGAGCACGGCCTTGTGTTGGGGGACATCCGCATGATTGATGATCCTTTGGCGCGGCGCCGCAAGGCGGTCATTGGTGGCAGCGTGGTGTGCGCTGTGGTGGGTTTGGGGGCTGTGGCTTTGGCGTTCTTCCGGCCTCAGCATGACCCAGGTGATGCGATGGTGTTTGCCCATGGCGGCACGACGTATGTGCGGGTGGAGTCGGTGGTGCATCCGGTGGTGAATCTGACGAGTGCGCAGTTAATTGCGGGCGAGCCGGTGGAGCCTGCTCGCGCCAGTGCGCAGTATATTTCTGCTGCGTCGAAGGGCGCGCCGGTGGGGATTGCGGATGCCCCTCAGCGTATTTTTCCGGGTGATGACGCCGCGGGGCTTGCGTGGAGCGCGTGCATGTCGCCGGATGGCACGATGGGTGTTGAATATGGGGTCGCGCCGCAGCGTATGGCGGAGGGGTGGGCGTTGTTGGGTGTGGTGCCCGATGGGACTCAGTATGTAATTGATGCCGATGGCAGGGTGGAGTTGCCTGCGCTGGATAGTACCGAGGGGCGTGCGATTCGGCGCGTGTTGGATACGCGGGGTGCGACGCCTGCGCGGCTCAGCCCGGAGTTTGTTGCGACGATTCCCGAGAAGCCTCCGGTGGTGTTGCCGCCGGGCCCGTGGGAGATTATTGAAGAGCAGGGGAGTTTTTGGCTGGATAATCCCAGTGGTGTGCAGGCGTTGACGCAGACTCAGGTGGATGTGCTGGTGCTGTTGGGTGCGAAGGTTCGTCAGGGCCAGGCTCCGGATAGTGTGCGGATTGCGGATGCGGAGGACCGTTTGGTTCTCCCGTCGCAGCGGTATCAGTGGGTGGATCCGGATACGACGGAGGTGTGTGCGACAGAGGGCTCTTTTGTGTCGGTGCGTTCGGATCCTCAGCCTGCTGCTGCGGCAGTGGTGGGCAAGGCCCATGCGGATTCGTTTAGGGCTCAGATTGCGGGTGCCGTGGCCGTGTGGACGGAGGCAGGGTTGTATGCGGTGACGGAGTCTGGGCGGGTGCATCTGATCGAGCCGGAGGCCGCTGCGGCGTTGGGTGTGGAGGGCGCGCAGGCTCAGGCGCCGTGGCCGATTTTGAGTTTGTTGCCTAGGGGCTCGACGCTTAGCCGCCAGGCGGCGTTAGAGTTCGCGTCGTAGGGTTTTGCCGGCGGCGCTGCGGGGGATGGCGTCGACGATGCGTAGGGCGCGGGGTAGTTCGTAGCGTCCCAGGTGGGGGTCTAGTGCCCGCTGGAGTTGCTCCAGTGTGAGGTTCGCTGGCTTGGGGCTGACGAGGGCTGCTGCCGGGATTTCCTCTCCGCTTGATGACGTCGCGGGGTAGACGGCGCAGTCATCGCACAGGCCTGCGGCGGTGATGGCATGCTCGACCCGGTAGGGGTTGATGGAAAAGCCGTTGTATTTGATGAGTTCTTTGACGCGGCCGTGGATGTATACCTCGCCGTCTTCGCCGATGGAAGCCAGGTCGCCGGTGCGCAGCCAATCGCCGGTGTCGGGTTCGCCTTCGTAGCTGAGCATGATCTGCGGACCTTGGACCCAGAGTTCACCGGTGTGTCCGTTGGGCAGTGGGGTGCCGTCTTGGGGGTCGCGGATGCTGTGCATGGTGTGTGGCAGGGGATGGCCGATGGAAGCGAGGGGGTCGTCGTGGTGGCAGAGGTGGGTGACGGGGGAGGCTTCGGTGAGGCCATAGCCTTGGTAGATCTTTGCACCGGTGTTGGTTTCGGCTTGTTTTGCGATAGTGGGGTCGAGGGGTGCTGCGCCGGAGATCACCACCGTGAGGGAGGAAAAGTCGGCTTGCGCGGTGGCAAGCATCCGGGCTAGGGGCGGAGCGATGAAGGACACGGTGGGGCGGAAGCGTGCGTGGTCGTCCAGGAATTCCTTGGGGGAGAAAGGCTTGGTGACCACGCGGCATTTCATGGCTAGTGGCACGTTGAGCAGCACTGTCAGTCCATAAATGTGTGACAGCGGAAGGACGGAGAGCACGGTGGTGCCTGGCTGCCAGGGGGCGACAGCTGCGAATTGCGCAACGTTGGCGGCGAGGTTGGCGTGGCTGAGCCGCACCGGCTTTGGCAGGGAGGTCGTGCCGGAGGAAAAAGGCAGGGCGGCAACATCCGTTCCGCTGCGCGGGGCAGGGGTCTCAAGACGCCGCGGGTGTTGGCGCAGGCGCGCCAGTTCTGCTTCGTTGATGGCGAGTACCGCCCCAGAGCGTTCGTAGAAGTAGCTGGTGTCCGGCACTTGCGGCACGGGCATGGCGATGCAGCCGGCGGCGAGCACAGCGTGGAAGGCGATTGCGAACCCACATCCGTTGGGCAACTCGATGCCGACAACTGTGCCTCTCAAGCGGTCAGGACTGCTCGTGGGTTCCGCCTGGCCGTGCACCACGTCAAGCCGATCGATAATGCCCGCGGCGACGGTGAGGACTTCATCGTGGAACTGCCCGTAGGTGAGTTGCTCATGGGCGTCGACGAGTGCTGGTGTGTTCCACCACTTCTCGCGCCCTTCCTCAGGGAAGAGGACATCCCACAGGCGTGCAGCCAGGGGTATTTCTGCCGCGCTGCTTGTGTGCGTCCGTGTCACTGCGCCACCAACCGTTTCAACGCTTGGGTGACAACGTCGGGGTCATGCGTGGGCCAAAAGCTTGGCATAGAGGAGCGGATAAACGAGCCGTAGCGTTTTTCCACCAGCCGCTTGTCCAACACAGCGACGACGCCGCGGTCGTCGACGGAACGCAATAGACGCCCGGCCCCCTGCGCCATGAGCAGTGAGGCGTGGGTTGCTGCAACTTCCATGAAGCCGTTGCGGCCCGCGGCGTCAGCAGCTTCCTTTCTGGCTTGCAATAGGGGATCGTCTGGCCGTGGGAAAGGAATTTTATCGATGATGACCAAAGAGCACGACCGGCCCGGCACGTCGACGCCCTGCCACAGGGTGAGCGTGCCAAACAAACACGTGTTTTCGCTATCGGCAAAGCGCTTGACCAGCGCGGGGATGGTGTCGTCACCCTGGCAGAGGATGTCGAAAGGCAGGCGCTTGCGCATCTCTGCGGCGGCCTGCTCTGCTGCACGGCGGGATGCGAACAGCCCCAAGGTGCGCCCACCGGCCGCCATGATCAACCCAGCTATTTCGTCCAAAGTTTCCGGTGCAAGACCATCGCGCCCCGGCTCCGGAATATGGCGGGGCGTATACAAAATGCCCGCCTTGCGAGGATCGAAGGGCGTGCCAGCATCCAACCCATCCCACGTGCCCTTCGGCAAACCCCACGCCGCAGCCAACGCATTGAAATTGCCGCCAACGCTCAACGTCGCGCTGGTCAACACCACTGTGTTGCAGTCAAACAGGCGATCGGCAAGCAAACCAGCCACCGATAGCGGCGCAACCTTGAGAGTCTTGTTATTCAGCCACAACACGTCACGCGTTTTATCCGGTGGCGCCTCCAGCGTGTCGAACATCCGCACGATCCCCTCGTGCAGCTCCAACAAATGGTTGGCCAGGTTCTGACGCTCAGCAGCACGCTCTGGATCGTTTTCTGATTCATCCGGGGCAGCACCACCGCGGATCTTCTCACGCAACCGCATGAGAGTATCGCGCACACCCACCAACGTGTCCTGAACATGCTCAGTGAGCTCCAACAAACGCCCCTGCTGCTCAAGCTGCAGCATGTCGGCGAGCTCATCCGCCAGCCCCTTGAGATCATCAGCAGCCTTAGCAGCAGGATCGAGCTTCGCCGCACGATTAGCAGCCAACACCAACGCCTGCGCCGACAACTCCGTGGTGGCCACAGCAGTAATGCGAGCGTCGAGCTCGTGTGCCTCATCGACAATCACGACGTCATGCTCCGGCAAAATATTGGCCTCCGCCAACGCATCAATCGCCAGCATCGCATGGTTGGTGACAACCACATCAACATCAGAGGCCTCCGCACGGGCCTTCTCTGCGAAACAATCCGCACCAAAAGGACAACGCGAGGCACCAATGCACTCCTTAGCGGTCACAGACACCGCCTTCCACACAGTGTCCGGCACACCCGGGGTGAGGTCATCGCGATCGCCCGTGTCTGAATCCTGGGCAAAATCCCGCACCCGCTGCATGTGCGCACCCAACTCCGTCAACTCCACCGGGGAGCCAGAATCCAGGCTGGGTTGCGCGGCGTCATCAGCCTCCGCCTGCCCCACCCGCTGCAGACACACATAATTACTGCGGCCCTTAACAATCGCAAACGACGGCGTGCGATCAACCACCCCATCAAGAGCCTCCACCAAACGCGGCAAATCCCTGCCCACCAGCTGGTTCTGCAACGCAATCGTCGCAGTCGACACCACCACCGTGGAATCCGTACGCTGCGCATGCTCAATAGCCGGCACCAAATAAGCCATCGACTTACCCGTACCCGTACCAGCCTGCACCGCTAGATGCCGGTGGGTCGCCAACGCGCGCGCAACCGCGTTGGTCATTCGTACCTGCCCCTCGCGCCGGGCACCGCTGATGTGCTCAACGACGTGGGACAGCATCGCCTCGGGCGAATTGTAGGTGCGGGTAGACACAACCCTTTTAGAAGCCTAGGAAACGAGTCGACAGGGCGGGCTCGTCACGCGACAACGCCAATCCTTCCCACGGAAGAGAGACCAGCTGAGCAGCCAAATGCTCACGCGATTGCTCGAGAGTCGGCAAACCCTCCACCCGGCGGCCATCACGCATCAACGGACGGGTCAGTTCGCGAGCGGTCACGCTCGGGCTGCCTGCAGGAGGCTCCACGGTGTCAAAAGGCACAACAACCTCTTCCACCGCAGTACCGGTGCGACGGTGCATACGGAAACCACGCTTGCCGCCACCCACATTCTTCTTATTGCGGCTGCGCTTGGCCACAGGATTGCCTTCAACCTCCACAATCTTGTACACCATGCCGGCAGTCGGCACACCCGAACCATTGACCACCGACGTACCCACACCAAACACATCGATCGGGTCCCCACGCAAACCAGCGATCGTGAACTCATCCAAATCAGAAGAGACAACAATCTTGGTATTGGTATTGCCCAGGTCGTCCAGTTGCTGGCGCACCTGTCGGGTCAACACACCCAGATTGCCCGAGTCGATACGGACACCGCCAAGCTCCGGGCCAGCAACCTTCACTGCTGTTTCTACACCCTTGGCAATGTCGTAGGTGTCCACCAACAACACAGTGCCCTTACCCAGCGACTCGACCTGAGAGCGGAACGCGGCCTCCTCATTGGGGCTGCCATCGGGATTGACATGCAACAACGTCCACGCGTGCGCAGCGGTGCCAGAAGCCGGAATGCCGTAACGGTGCGCCGCCTCCAAGTTTGACGTCGCGTCAAACCCCGCCAAATAAGCTGCGCGGGAGGAAGACACAGCAGCGTACTCGTGGGTGCGGCGAGAACCCATCTCAATGATCGGACGCCCATCAGCAGCCGTCACCATACGCGCCGCAGCCGAGGCCACCGCAGAATCGGAGTTCATGATCGACAAGATCACAGTCTCCAAAATCACGCACTCGGCAAAAGTGCCACGGATCGTCAAAATCGGGGAATAGGGGAAGTACAGCTCGCCCTCGGCATAGCCGTCCACCTGGCCAGAGAAACGGTAATTGCGCAGATAATCCAACGTGACGTCATCAAGAAAATCGAGGCTGGCCAGCTGCTCCTCGGTAAAGACAAAGTCCTCAATAGCGCGGACAACGCGGGCTGTACCAGCAACAACCCCGTATCGGCGCTCGCCATTAAGGCGGCGGGCGAATACCTCAAAGGTGCACTGGCGATGGGCACTGCCATCGGCAAGCGACGCCTGAAGCATCGTCAACTCGTACTTGTCAGTCAACAGGGCACTTGAACGCTGTGTGGAAGTCACCCCGATCATTCTACTATAGATATGATCTAGGGCATGACTTCCGCTACAGAGAAGACCCCCGCGGCCCCACGCCTAGCCCAAGGCAACGGAGCAAGCCCGACCCCGCTGCTCGAAGAAGTCGTCGAGGTAGCCCCCAGCGAAAACCTTCCCTGGATGTGTATCGTCTGGGACGACCCCGTCAACCTCATGAGCTACGTGACCTACGTATTCATTTCCATCCTCGGCTACGACCCCAAGCGAGCGCACGAACTAATGATGCAAGTTCACACCGAAGGCAAAGCCGTCGTCAGCTCCGGAGAACGCGACAAGGTGGAATCGGACGTCAAAAAGCTCCACGCTGCTGGCCTCTGGGCCACCATGCAGCAAGCCTAAGCGGGCCTCAACACGTTCACAACACAGTCGCAGCAACACGAAACACACCACAAAAAAGGGAAGAGCGTACACACTATGGAAGCCTGGTCCTCGCAAGGCGGCCGCGTCCGTCCACTCCGCTACGTCACCGTGTTTGACCCCATGGAGCGCGAAATTTTGGGCGACGCCGCAGCCCACCTGTGCGAAACGTTGATCAAACGCGTCCGTTCCGCCCCCAAGGATGAGCTTGCGGAGCTCACCGGCATGCCCAGTGGCCACAAGGAAGCCCCAGCCGACCCCGGCATGGCGCGCCTGTTGCCCGATTTCGAACGCGAAGGTGACGAAGAGTACGAGGGTGACAATTCCCTCCTGCGTTCCCTGCACGAGCAGGACATCTGCCGCGAGAAAATCGTCGGCCTGATGGCTATCACTAATGCGCTGGGGCCCGACGGTTCGGTGCGCGTAGAGGTCGACCCGGATGAGGTGCACAATTGGCTGCGCGCACTTAATGATCTGCGCCTGTACCTGTCGGAGACCGACACTCGCGTGCCCTCTGACGACATGGTCAGCCGGGAATTCTTCATCGAATGGTTGGCGTTTTGCCAGGAGTCCTTGCTGGAGGTGCTCCTTGGCCGTTGAGTTGCTGCCAGGCATTGGGGTCGGTCACGTCACTCATGACGCCACGGGGGTGACTGCTGTCGCCTGTCCTGCGGGCGCCTTCGCCGCTGTCGATGTGCGCGGGGGTGGTCCAGGTACCCGCGAGACCGACCTGCTGGAGGCGCACAACACCGTCCAGCAGGTGCATGCGGTGATGTTGGCCGGCGGTTCGGCCTATGGTTTGGCGGCGGCCGATGGTGCCATGCAGGAGTTAGAGCGCCAGGGGATCGGTTTTAAAGTTCTTGATGACGTCGCGGACTCACCGATCGTGCCTATCGTTCCGGCCGCAGTGATTTTTGACCTGCTGGTGGGCGATCCCAGCATCAGGCCCACCCCCGCGGATGGGGCGGAGGCTGTGCGCCGGGCATGCAGCGTCTTAGAGCAGGAGGGTGCTGACGCAGCCGCTGCTGACGAGGGGGCCGAGTGCGGATCGGTGGGTGCTGGGCGTGGCGCCACAGCCGGGGTTGTGCGCGGCGGCTACGGGCAAGCAATCGTCGCCAGCGCCGAGGGCTACAGCGTTGCCGCCTGCGTTGTTGCCAACCCGGTGGGCTCCGTGGTCGATCCCAACACCGGCGCCGTGTACTGCCGGCCTGACGAACACGTCGACCTTGAGGCGTTTAAAGCATTGCCGCCGCTGGGAACCAAACTCAACACCACCATCGGCGTGGTCGCAACGGACGCACCATTGACCAAAGCCCAGGCCAAACGCCTAGCAATGTGTGCCCACGACGGGCTAGCCCGCGCTGTCCGCCCCTCGCACTCCCCACTGGACGGGGACACCTTCTTCGCGCTTGCTACCGGTGACGGTCGCGGCGTCAACATCCCGACACTTGGCGCGTTGTGCGCAAGCGCGGCTGATGCCGTATCCGAAGCTATTGCCCAGGCCATTTTCAATGCGGAGCCGGGGGAGAACCAGACCAGCCTGAAGGAGATCCTCAAGTGAGCACCGACAACACCGACAGCACCAGCCACACCGATCACGCCGGTAATAATGCGCCGATTGGCATTTTTGATTCCGGTGTCGGCGGGCTGACTGTCGCCCGCTCCATCGTCGACCAGCTGCCAGGCGAATCCATCATCTACATCGGCGACACCAAAAACGGACCCTATGGGCCGCTACCGATCCAACAAACACGCGAGCACGCCATGGCCATCGCCGACGAGTTAGTAGAGCGCGGCTGCAAAATGATCGTCATCGCCTGCAACACTGCCTCCGCAGCCTTCTTACGTGATGCTCGGGAACGCTACGACGTGCCCGTGGTGGAAGTGATCGTCCCCGCCGTGCGACGCGCAGTCGCGGCAACACGCAATGGGAAAATCGGCGTCATCGGAACCATCGGAACAGTAAATTCCGGTGCCTACCAGGACCTATTCAACGCGTCCCCCCACGTTGAATGCTATGCCCAGGCCTGCCCCCGCTTCGTGGACTTCGTTGAAAAAGGCATCACCAGTGGCCGGCAGATCCTCGGCATCGCCCAAGCCTATGTGGAGCCGTTGCAGCAACACGGCGTCGACACCCTCGTGCTCGGCTGCACCCACTACCCCCTGTTGTCCGGCGTCATCCAACTAGCCATGGGTGACGGCGTCACCCTGGTGAGCAGTGCAGAGGAAACAGCCAAAGACGTGTTCAAAATCTTGAGCGAAACCGACATGCTCGCAGACCCCGATCATGTGGCCCGCAGAACCTTCGAATCCACCGGAGACCCCGAAATATTCGCCCAGCTCGCAGGCCGATTCTTGGGGCCAGCTGTGACCCAAGTGTCCCAATTAAAAGGTATGTGAAATTAGTTGGATAGAGCCCTTGTAATTCACTAAAAAGCCCCCAACATGAAACGATAGACACATGAAACTGAGGATTCTAGGATGTTCGGGCAGCGTCGGTGGCCCAAACAACCCTGCATCCGGGTACCTCATCCACGACGTAGAGGGACAAGACATACTCATCGACTGCGGACCCGGCATACTCGCAGAACTTCAACAAGTGGCCGACCCTTCCAGCGTCCACATGCTGTTCTCCCACCTCCACGCCGACCACTGCCTCGACTTTCCCTCCCTACTGGTCTGGCGTCGCTACCACCCCGAGCGCCCCAGTAAAGCCCGCACGCTGTGCCTCGGTCCCGTCGAAACCACCGAGCGCCTGGGTGGAATCAGCGCCGACACCTACGGTGAAATCGACGACTTTTCCGACACCTTCAACTTTCAACCCTGGCAGGCATACAAACCCGTCTTCGTTGACCGACTGAAGGTCACCCCCTACCCGGTCATCCACCCCGTGGAGACCTACGCGATGCGCATCGAGTGCCCCAAAATCGGCGCCATCGTGGCTTACTCCGGCGACAGTGCCTACACCGAGGAACTGATCGACTGCGCCCGTGACGCCGACTTCTTCCTCTGCGAAGCAACCTGGGGGGACACCAGCGAAGGCAAAGCCCCCGACATGCACCTGTCCGGTGCGGAAGCTGGCCGCATCGCCAAGCTTGCCGGCGCTAAAACACTGGTGCTTGTTCACATTCCCCCATGGGCGGATGCTGACGTCGCGAAAGCCTCTGCCGAAACCGAATTCGACGGCCCCGTCATCATCGGCACCGCAGGCATGCAGCTAGACAGCGACACCCGCGGCGTCGTTAATTAAAAGTGCCTCCGGTAGCCTGGAGGCCATGACTGATTTTCAACGCGCAGACGGACGCGCAGTAGACGAACTGCGCCCCGTCCGCATCACCCGCAACTTCACCTCCAACCCCGCCGGCAGTGTCCTGGTGGAGTTCGGCAACACCCGCGTCATGTGCACCGCATCCGTGGAAGAACGCATCCCGCGGTTCAAACTGGGCTCCGGTGAAGGCTGGCTGACTGCCGAATACTCCATGCTTCCTGCCGCCACCCACGAACGCATGCCCCGCGAATCCATGAAGGGCAAGGTCAAAGGCCGCACACACGAGATTTCCCGACTGGTCGGGCGTTCCTTGCGTGCTGCTGTTGATCTCTCCGAGCTGGGCGAAAACACCATCGCCATCGACTGCGATGTGCTGCAAGCCGACGGCGGCACCCGCACCGCATCCATCACCGGTGCTTATGTGGCGCTCGCGGACGCTATTGCAGAGCTGAAGCGACGCGGCGTCGTACCTGGCAACCCGCTGCTTGACCCCGTGGCCGCAGTCAGCGTTGGTGTGATCGACGGACGTGTGTGCCTGGATCTGCCTTACGAAGAGGACTCCCGTGCAGAAGTCGACCTGAATGTCGTGATGAATGCCGCCGGAAACTTCGTCGAAGTGCAGGGCACCGGTGAGGCCGGAACCTTCGATCGCGCACAGTTGGACGCCATGCTCGACAGCGCAACCGCTGGCTGCATGCAATTGATTGAGTTGCAGCGCAAGGCTCTGACGGAGGCGCTCTAATGCTGCTGCACGTCGCAACACACAACGCCAAGAAGCTTAAAGAACTCGCCAGGGTTTTGGAGGCCGCAGGGGTTGAAGGCATTGAGCTGGTGTCCTCTGAGGATCTGCTGGGCTACCCGGAACCCGTCGAAGACGGGCGTACTTTTGCCGACAATGCGCTCATCAAGGCGCGCGTGGGGGCGAAGGAAACCGGGCTGGTCACCTTGGCGGATGATTCCGGTTTGAGCGTGGACGAACTGGGCGGCATGCCCGGAGTATTGTCCGCACGCTGGTCCGGCAAGCACGGCGACGACGAGGCCAACAATGAACTGTTGCTCGCGCAAATGGCTGATGTTCCGGACAAGCGCCGTGCTGCCCAGTTTGTGTCCGTGTGTGCCGTCGTGACCCCCGAGGGCGACGAGTACCTGGAAAAGGGCGTGTGGAAGGGCCGACTAGTCCGCAAAGCAACAGGCGACAATGGCTTTGGTTACGACCCGCTGTTCATTCCCGAAGAAGAAGACGCACGCGTGGCCGGCACGGACGACAAGCCGCGTACCTCCGCCGAGTTGAGCGCGGAGGAAAAGGACGCACTGTCGCACCGGGGCAAGGCTTTGGCTGCGTTGGTGCCGGCCCTGGCGGAGCTCGCACGGGCTGCTGAACACAAGGGCGAGGGTGCAACCCCCGACAATGATGGTGCTTTGGCTGTCGCAACCCCCGAGGAAGCGGAAGGCGAAGACAATGACACCAACGCTAAGGGCAGCGAGGAGGACTAGCGTTTCGCTAGTCCTCCTCGGGGGAACTCTTTCTAGGAGCGGGGGCAGTGAGGCCTCTTAGGCCAGGTGGAATTGGGCGCGAACTTCCTTGCGGCGGTTGTGCTCCACGACGAAGGACAAGAAGGGGATGGTGCCGGCAAGGGCGGTGAGAATCCACCGGACAGGCTGCCAGCGTGCCTTCGTGCCTAGGTTGAGGGTGGCGACGAGGTACAGCATGTAGAACAGGCCGTGGAGCTGCCCGATGATGCGCGTCCAAGAAGGCATATCGATCCCGACGAGGTATTCAAGGATCATTCGGCCGGTGAGGATCAGCAACCAAATACCGGTCACCCAAGCAGCGGCGCTAAAGAGGGTGAGGGCTTGGGAGACGCGTTGCTGGCGGTCCTCCGTGATGGGGACACCGTCAGCTGTCGTTGCGGGGGTGGGATTGAGGTTATTGGGTTGTGAGTCAGCGGTATTAGTCATGATTGATCCTTAGGGCTAGTGTCCGCGTTTGCGTCGCGTCGGTGTGTTGATCTTGTTGAACGTTTCTATATCGATGGTGGGACGTTCCGGCAGTACAGAGGCGTCAAGCTCGGTGACGACTCCGCGCTCTGCGTCGAGTTGCTGTTGGCGTTCGACAGGGGACATGCCGGTGAGCCGCACCTCGTCTTCGTATTCGCCTAATTTTTTGTAGGCGTAGATGAAGAATGCGCCGAAGGCTGGCCACTGGAGGGCATAGCCTAGGTTTTGGAAGGAGCCGGAGCCGGATTGGAACCGAGTCCATTGCCACCACGCTAACCCCAGTGTGGCGATGACGCCGAGCACAACGATGAGCAATCGCCACGGGTGCGATTGCTTCTGTGTCTTGTTGGGATTCACGACATCCAAGGATACCCGTTTGCGTGCGGTAGTCACTTAGTGGTTTAGTATGTAGTGCGTTATGCGCCTGTGGCGGAATTGGCAGACGCGCTGGATTTAGGTTCCAGTGTCTTATGACGTGGGAGTTCAAGTCTCCCCAGGCGCACTTTTAACCCCGCCGGTACTTTTGTGCCGGCGGGGTTTGTGCTTGCGTTGACTCGCCGCGTGCGGGCAGCCGCGCACTGTGTGGCGCGGTGCGGCGGGAGGGGGAGTGTGGGGCTGCGCCATGTGGCAAGTGTGGCAGGCGCCGTCGGGCAGCGTCAATGTTAGATGACTCACGAAAACAACGAAAGCTGCACAAAATATGACTATTCCCTCAAGTTTTATGCAATAGTGGAAAAGTTAAAACTTGAGGCATTCGTCATGTTCTATATCTCGCGCTAGCGAGACAACGGCAACGCTCGGAAGTCGAAAGGTTTAAAACCAGCCCGCACGCTGCGACAACCCGCGGCGAACACGCACGCTGCGGAAAAGTAAAGAACAACAACCACATGGGAGACGACTTTCACCGTGACCACGAATCTGCACGCTTTTGGAACTGACCGACTACTGGATCGCCTGGGCAGCCAGCCTTTCGCTTTGGCTTTCGCAGGCCAGGGTTTTGATTGGCTGTCCACCTTGGCGCAGGCGACTGCCGCTGGGGCGGGTAGTGATGTTCAAGACATTGTTGACGCCGCGGGCGATCTGCTTGCTCCCGTTGCCGCTGAGGTTGCTGCCTCCCGCCCCTTTGGTTTCGCGCCGGTGGATTGGGCGAAGGCCATGCAGCAGGAGAGTGCGCCTACGTATGATTTCGCGCAGGCTGCGGTGAGTGTGCCGGGCATTTTTGTGTCCCAGTTGGCGGTGTTGAACAACTTGGAGGCGCAGGGGTTGCCGATTGAAAATGCGGTGGCTGCTATTGGCCATTCGCAGGGTGTGTTGGGCAAGTATTTGCTCGCTGACCTGCTGAATCCGGCGCCTATTTTGGCGATCGCGGAGCTGGTTGGTGTGTGCGTGACGCACCAGGCTCGCAAGGTCGGTTTGATCCAGAATGGTGATGTTGAGCAGCAGGGCACGATGCCGATGTTGCTGATCCAGGGTATTAGCCGCGAGAAGCTGCAGACTGCGATTGATCAGCTGTTTGATGCAAGCTATGAGCTGCGCCCGCAGATTGGTCTGCGTAATGGTTTCGATGCTTATGTGTTGGTGGGCACGCCTGAAGACGTCGCGCGGGTTCAGGATGTGCTGGCGGCGTGGGCGGCCAAGGATGCGCAGGCGATTGCGGACAAGCTCAAGGGGGGCACTCCGTTTAATCCGACGTTTATTCCGTTGAATGTGCAGGTGGGTTTCCACCACACTGCGTTGATTCCTGCAGTGGATCGCGTGGTCAAGCTAGCCGAGGCGTGTGGCTTGGATACCGATCTGGCGCGCAGTATCGCCGAGGATGTCATGGTCAATCCTGTGGATTGGGTTGTTGATGTCAATAGTGCTGTTGATGCCGGGGCCCGGTGGATTTTTGATGTCGGCCCGGGTGGCGGTGTCGATATGCTCACCGCCCCAATTGTTGCTGGTTTGGGTGTTGGTTCTTTCGCGATTGATTCCGCTGAGGGGCAGGCCCGTTTGTTTGACTTGGGTCAGCCGTTGGAGTTGCCGACTGCGTGGTCGCGTTTCGCGCCGCGTGTGGAGCAGGTGGATGGACGTACTCGTGTGGTCACCAAGTTCACTGAGCTTACGGGGCGTTCCCCGATGCTGCTTCCGGGTATGACGCCCACGACTGTTGACCCAGAGATCGTCGCTGCCGCGGCGAATGCTGGCCACTGGGCGGAGCTTGCTGGTGGCGGCCAGGTGACTCCGGAGATCCTCGAGGGCAACCTGACGAAGCTGCAGCAATTGTTGGAGCCGGGCGTGAATGCCCAGTTCAACTCTATGTTCTTGGACCCGTATCTGTGGAAGATGCAGATCGGCGGCAAGCGCCTGGTGGCGAAGGCCCGCGCGAATGGCGCTCCGATCGACGGTGTTGTGGTCACCGCCGGCATGCCGGAGCATGACGAGGCCGTAGTGCTTGTCCACGAGCTGCGCACTGCGGGCTTCCCGTGGGTTGTCTTCAAGCCCGGCGCGATCAAGCAGATCACTAATGTGTTGGCGGTTGCTCGTGCGGTGCCGAATATTCCGATCATTATTCAGGTGGAGGGCGGCCGCGCGGGTGGTCACCACTCGTGGGAGGACCTGGATGATCTGCTGTTGGCGACCTATGCTGATATCCGCGCGTGTGACAACGTTGTGTTGTGCGTGGGTGGTGGTATTGGTACGCCGGAGCGCGCTGCGGATTACATCACGGGCGAGTGGGCGCGTGCCTATGATCGTCCGCTGATGCCGGTTGATGGCATTTTGCTGGGTACCGTGACGATGGCGTGTAAAGAGGCCAAGACGAGCGATTCTGTGAAGCAGCTGCTGGTTGACACTCAGGGTGTTGACGAGTGGATTGGCGCGGGGCATGCGAAAAATGGCATGGCGTCTGGCCGTTCGCAGTTGGGTGCGGATATTCACGAGATTGATAATTCTGCGGCGAAGGCTGGCCGTTTGCTTGATGACGTCGCGGGGGATGAGGCCGCGGTTGCCGCCCGACGCGCGGAGATTATTGAGGCTATCGGCAAGACTGCGAAGCCCTATTTTGGTGACCTTGAGGCGATGACTTATGCCGAGTGGTTGGGCCGTTACCTTGAGCTGTCTGGCCCTACCGAGGAGTACCCGAATTGGGTGGATGTTAGTTGGCAGCGTCGTTTTGAGCAGATGGTTGCCCGTGCGGAGGCTCGCCTGAATCCGCAGGATAAGGGCGAGTTTGAGGCGCAGGTTGATGTGGCGGGTGAGCCCCGCGGCGTCATCAATCGGTTGGAGGAGCTCTACCCGCAGGCGGCGACGCAGTTGTTGCATCCGGCGGATGTGGCGTGGTTTGTGAAGCTTGCGCGCACCCCGGGTAAGCCGGTGAATTTTGTGCCGGTCATTGATAAGGATGTGCGTCGTTGGTGGCGTTCGGATTCTTTGTGGCAGGCGCAGGATCCGCGTTATGACGCCGATCAGGTGTGCGTGATCCCTGGTACGGAGGCTGTCGCTGGTATCACCGTGAAGGATGAGCCGGTTGCGGATCTGTTGCAGCGTTTCTGTGATGTCTCTGCCGAGCGTGTGCAGGCGTTGGCGGCGCAGTCGGATGAGCCGCAGGCAGATGCTGCGGGGATTGAGGCGCGCGACGTCGTCACCCATGTGTTGCATGCGCCGGGTACGTTCTGGGCTGGTCGTAATACTGGGTCGTTGGTGGCGCGCATTGGCGAGCCCAGCCAGTGGACTATCACTGATGACGCCGCGGGGGACGGCGCCGGCGCGGGTGCTGTGGCTGTGCACAAGGCCACGGGTGCGCAACTGCGTGCCTTAGATGAGACGCATGCAGAGTTGATTGCGCCGATCGGGGGCGCTGGCACTACTGGTGGTGCTCAGTTGCGGATCCGTTTGACGGCTGATCCCTCCCAGCCGCACGTCGTGCCGGTGGTCACCCAGGAGGACGCGGAGGCCGCAATGGGCGAGCTCACCCGCGTTGCGGCTGGCGGGACCCTGGCGGAGGTCGACGGTGGGGTGGCACGCGCGCAGGCGCAGATCACCGAGGACCTGATCGCCCAGTACAACACGGTCACGCAGTCCTTCCTGCCGGGTGAGATCCGGGCGAGCGGCACTGCACCCGATGTGTTGGTGGGCTTGGCGTGGCCGGCGGTGTTCGCGGCTGTGAAGGCTGCCGTGATCCCGGGTACGGACGCAGCTTCAGTGGTTGAAGGCATGCTGTCGCTGGTGCACCTGGAGCACCACCTGAAGCTGGTGGAAGAGACCCTGCCTGCAGCCGGCACGAGCGTCGATATTGAGGCGCGTGCGGAGGAAGTAAGCGATACGGACATGGGGCGCATCGTCGTTGTCCGCGCCCGACTGAGCCAGAATGGCCAGCCGGTGGCAACACTGAGCGAACGTTTCGCCATCCGTGGTCGCGGCGGCAAGGCTGTTGCCCGCACCAATACTTCTATTCTGCCGAGCGTGGTGGACACGCCGCGTTCCTTCCGCGCGCAGGCATCTGTGACTGCGCCGCAAGATATGACGAGTTTCGCGATCGTTACCGGCGACCGCAACCCCATCCACGTCTCCGATACTGCGGCCGCGTTGGCCGGGTTGCCGGGTGTGATCGTTCACGGCATGTGGACCTCTGCCATCGCGGAACTGATCGCCGCCGGTGCTTACGCCGGCGAGCAAGGCCCCGCAACCCGTGCTAGCCGCGTGGTGGAATACACAGCCACCATGCTCGCCCCGATCCTGCCCGGTGCCCGCATCGAGTTTGTGGTGGAGCGCGCCGGTGTTGACAACCGCCCGGGCTGCGGCGAGGTCCGCGAGGTCACCGCGACGGTCGACGGCAACCTTGTGCTGAAGGCTACGGCTGTGATGGCGGCGCCTACCACCTTCTATGCTTTCCCCGGCCAGGGCATCCAATCCCAGGGCATGGGTATGGACGCCTATGGTCGTTCCGCTGCTGCCCGCGGCGTGTGGGATCGTGCGGATGCGCACACCCGCGCCAAGTTGGGCTTCAGCGTGCTGGAGATCGTGCGGAACAACCCGGTTGAGGTTGTCGTGCAAGGGGAGCGTTTCTACCACCCAAAGGGCGTGCTGTTTTTGACGCAGTTCACCCAGGTCGCGATGGCTACTTTGGGTGTGGCGCAGGTGGCGGAGATGCGCGAGGCCTCTGCCCTGAATCAGAGGGCGTTTTTCGCCGGCCACTCGGTGGGCGAATACAACGCCTTGGCCGCCTACGCGGGCGTGCTGTCGCTGGAGTCGGTGGTGGAGATCGTTTACCGCCGCGGCCTCACCATGCACCGCCTTGTCGAGCGCGATGAGCAGGGCAATTCTAACTATGGTCTTGCAGCGTTGCGCCCGAACAAGATGGGTCTGACGGCCGATAACGTCGCGGAGTTTGTCGCCCAGGTGTCGAAGCAGTCCGGCGAGTTTTTGGAGATCGTCAACTACAACCTGGCCGGTCTGCAGTACGCGGTGGCCGGCACGGTTGCTGGCCTGAAGGCGTTGGGGGCTGCGGCGGAGTCGAAGGCCCCAAGCCAGCGCGCGCTGATCATGATCCCCGGCATCGACGTGCCCTTCCACTCCAGTGTGCTGCGCGATGGTGTCGCTGATTTCCGCGAGCACCTGACCAACCTACTGCCGGATCGCATCGACCTTGAGGTTCTGCTGGGCCGTTACATTCCCAACCTTGTGGCCCGCCCGTTCGAGCTGTCGCTTGGGTTCGTCGACGCCATGCGCGAGGTTGTGGATTCGCCTTTGCTTGATGACGCCGCGGAGTTCTTCGCCTCACGCGGGGATCAGGTTGTCGGTTTGGAGGATCAGGATGATCCTGAGGTGCAGCGTGTCGCCCGCACCATGTTGATTGAGTTGCTGGCGTGGCAGTTTGCATCCCCCGTGCGCTGGATCGAGACCCAAGATTTGGCGTTGACCACCCTGGGCGGACACGGTGTGGACCGTTTTGTTGAGGTCGGTGTGGGCTCTGCCCCGACGCTTGCGAACATGATGGGCCAGACGTTGCGCTTGCCGCAGTATGCGGCGAAGGCTGCGTCGGTGGAGGTGCTCAACGTCGAGCGTGAGCGCGCGATTGTGTTTGCAAGCGATGAGGTCACCCGCGACGTCATTGTTGAGCAGCAGCAAGAGGCCCCGATGGCCGAGGTCCGCCACACCACCAACCAGGCGCTGGCCGCAACCGAAACCCCCGAAACCCCGGCGGCACCCGCGGCCCCTGCCGGTGGGGAGCGCCCCGCAGACATCGCCTTCACCCCCGCAGATGCGACCGAACTTCTGATCGCCCTGTGGACGAAGGTCCGCCCCGACCAGATGGCCCCCGCCGACAGCATCGAGGCCCTGGTAGAGGGCGTGTCGTCGCGCCGCAACCAGCTGCTACTCGACCTGGGCGTGGAGTTCGGCTTGGGCGCCATCGATGGTGCCGCCGACGCTGAACTGTCCGACCTGAAGGTCACCGTGACCAAGATGGCCAAGAGCTACACCGCCTTCGGCCCCGTGCTCAGCGACGCGACGGCCGACGCACTGCGCCGCATCACCGGCCCCACGGGCAAACGCCCCGCCTATGTTGCAGAGCGCGTGACGGGCACCTGGCAGCTTGGCCAGGGCTGGGCCGATCACGTCGTCGCAGCTGTGGTCACAGGTTCCCGCGAAGGCGCATCCTTGCGCGGCGGGGATCTGGCCACCTTGAGCCCCGCCAGCCCCTCCAACGCCGGCGAACTCGATGCGCTTATTGACGCCGCGGTCGCCCAGGTCGCAGCCAACCATGGCGTGTCCGTGGGCTTGCCTTCCGCAGGTGGCGCCGGTGGTGGCGTGGTGGATTCCGCCGCGCTGGGCGCGTTCGCCGAGCAGGTCACCGGCAAGGCTGGCGTGTTGGCGGAAACCGCGCGCACCATCCTGGCGCAGTTGGGCCTCAACCACGTGCCGCAGACCGAAGGCCTCTCCGAGGACGAGGCCGACGAGAAAATCTTCGAGCTGATCTCCCGCGAACTGGGCTCCGATTGGCCCCGCCAGGTCAGCCGCGCCTTCACCCCCGAGCGCGCCGTTTTGCTGGATGACCGCTGGGCGTCCGCCCGTGAAGACCTCGCCCGCCTGGCAACCGGTGCCGTTGATGCTGCACAGATGGACGCGGCGTCATTCACCGGAGCAGGCGAAGCCGTCGCAGCCCAAGCCGACTACTGGGGCTTAAGCGCACACGCAGCCGCAGCGCGCGACACCCGCAACCTGCCTTTGGCTGATGACGTCGCGGTGGTCACCGGCGCATCACCGAACTCCATCGCCGCATCGGTGGTGGCTAACCTTCTGCAACAGGGCGCAACGGTTGTTGTGACCACCAGCTCGCTTGGGCATGCGCGCCTGGGCTACTACAAGGACCTGTACCGCAACAACGCCCGCGGCAACGCGGCACTGTGGGTGGCCCCCGCGAACCTGTCCAGCTACGGTGACCTCGATGCCCTGATCGAATGGATCGGCAACGAACAAACCGCCACCGTCAACGGGCAGAAGAAGCAGCTCAAGCCGGCACTCGTGCCGACCCTGCTGTTCCCCTTCGCCGCCCCGCGCGTCATGGGTACCCTGGCAGACGTCGGCCCCCGCGCCGAAAACGAAATGCGTCTGCTGCTGTGGTCGGTGGAAAAACTCATCGCCGGCTTGAGCGAGATCGCCGCCGACACCCACGTCGGCCGCCGCATGCACGTCGTCCTTCCGGGATCGCCCAACCGTGGTCGCTTCGGTGGCGACGGTGCCTACGGCGAAGCGAAAGCCGCCCTCGATGCGCTGGTCACCCGCTGGTATGCGGAACCCGTGTGGGGTAACCGCACCAGCCTCGTCCACGCACACATCGGATGGGTACGCGGAACCGGCCTGATGGGCGGAAACGACCCCCTAGTCGACGCCGTCGAAGCCGCAGGCGTGACCACCTACTCCACCGAGGAAATGGCAGAAAAGCTCGTCGCACAAGTCACCGCTGATGTGCGCGAACAGGCCGCTACCGGCCCCGTCACCGTTGACTTCACCGGTGGTTTGGGCGAAGCCGACCTCGACCTTGCACAGCTGGGCCGCGACGCACAACGCGCGGCAGACGCGGCGTCAACAACCGAAGATGCAGAGCCCACCCGGGTGCTGACCGCGCTGCCCAACCCGTACGCGCCGCCAGCAGCAACCAGCCTGGACTTCTCCAAGGCCACCCGCAGCCTCGACGAGATGGTTGTCATCGTCGGCGCCGGCGAACTCGGCCCCTACGGTTCCTCCCGCACCCGCTTCGACGCAGAACTATCCGGCGACCTTTCGGCTGCCGGCGTGATCGAACTGGCCTGGTCCATGGGCCTGATCAACTGGGACAACGGCTGGGTCATCACCGATGGTGGCGAAGAAATCGACGAAGCCGACATCTACGCACGCTTCCACGACGAGGTCCTGGGACGCGTCGGTGTGCGCCGCTACCACGATGATTTCGGCATGGTCGACAACCTCGCCCCCGAACTGACCACCATCTACCTCGACCAGCCGCTGAGCTTCCAGGTCGCATCCAAGGAAGATGCACGCACCTTCGTCGACTCCGAGGACGGCACCACCGCACACGTCGACCCGGAGACAGGGGAGTGGATCGTCACCCGCCCCGCAGGCTCCGCCGTCCGCGTGCCCCGCCGCATGGCCATGAGCCGCTTCGTCGGCGGTCAAATCCCCGAAGGCTTCGACCCCAAGGTGTGGGGCATCCCCGCAGACATGGCCGACAATTTGGACCGTGTCGCCTGCTGGAACCTCGTCTGCACCGTCGACGCCTTCCTCTCCAGCGGTTTTACCCCCGCAGAGATCATGCGGGCCATCCACCCCACCCGCGTATCCTCCACCCAAGGCACCGGCATGGGCGGCATGGAATCCATGCGCAGCCTCTACATTGACCGTCTGCTGGCGGAACCCCGCGCCAACGACATCCTGCAGGAAGCCCTGCCCAACGTCGTGGCCGCACACGTCATGCAGTCCTACGTCGGCGGCTACGGGCAGATGATCCACCCGGTCGCCGCCTGTGCCACCGCAGCAGTGTCCGTGGAGGAGGGCATGGACAAGATTCGACTGGGCAAGGCAGACTTCGTCGTCGCCGGCGGTCTCGACGACCTATCCATCGAAGGCATCACCGGTTTCGGCGACATGGCGGCAACCGCACCCTCCGGGGAGCTCGCAGCCAAGGGCATCGAGGAGCGCTACTTCTCCCGCGCCAACGACCGACGCCGCGCAGGGTTCGTTGAATCCGCAGGTGGCGGCACCATTTTGCTGGCCCGCGGTTCCGTTGCTGCGCAGCTCGGCCTGCCCGTCCACGGCGTCGTCGCGTTCGCAGAATCCTTCGCCGACGGAGCACACACATCCATCCCCGCGCCGGGCTTGGGTGCACTGTCTGCAGCCCAGGGTGGCTCGCAGTCCCGCCTGGCTGTGGCATTGCGCGACCATGGTGTGTTCGCCGATGAGGTGTCGATCATCTCCAAGCACGACACCTCTACCACTGCCAACGACCCCAACGAGTCCGATCTACACGAGCGCATCGCCGCATCCTTGGGCCGCGCCCAGGGCAACCCCTTGTTCGTGATCTCGCAGAAGACTCTGACGGGCCACGCCAAGGGTGGTGCCGCAGCTTTCCAGATCATCGGCCTGACCCAGGTGCTGCGTGGTGGGGTGATCCCGCCGAACCGTTCCCTGGATTGCGTCGATCCGGTATTGGCTAAGCACCAGCACCTGGTGTGGTTGCGTCAGCCCTTGGCTTTCCAAGCTAAGGCCGGCTTGGTCACCTCTTTGGGCTTCGGCCACGTGTCTGCGCTGATCGCGATTGTTCACCCGGATCTGTTCGTGCAGTTGGCCAGCCGCGTCAACCCGGACTATGCCGAGCAGGCTGGCAGGCGCGAACGGGCAGGTTACGCCCGCATTGTGTCGGCGATGTATGGTGGCGATCCGCTGTACACCCGCCCCGTGGATCGCAACCTCGGAGCCAGCGGTGATGCCGCGAAGGAGCGCGAAGCCGCAGTGCTGCTGGATCCGGCTGCGCGCCTGGTAGACGGCGTATTGCGCACCAGTAGCGAGCTCTAGCCGAGCATCTATTCGCTAGTGTTTAACCGCCCCGTGGGACCGTTTCAAAAGGTCTCGCGGGGCGGTTCGTTTTTAACGCATTTATGACGCCGCGTGCCGATCTGCGCAGCGTACGTGGCGGGCGTTAACGGCGCTGTTAAAAAAGCGTCAAGGGGTTTCGTCGAAGAAATGGGCGGTCGGTTGGAACATGAACCAACACCCACCGGAGGTGCTACGTTTGTGCTAACACTGAAAGCAGCCAAACACCAGCCCGTGACACCACAGGAGTGACGTGAACGCACCGCAAAAGATCCTCATCGTGGAGGATGACGTCGCGTTGGCTCACGCGATCAGCATCAAGTTGAAGGCCCGCAGCTACGAGGTGCGCACGGCCAACACGGCGTCATTAGCGCTGCGGATTGCTGGCGAATGGTCACCCGATCTGATCCTGCTGGACTTAGGGCTGCCGGACATGAGTGGCCTGAGCGTGCTGCAAGGCACCTGCGGGTGGACCGACACCCCGATCATCGTGGTGTCGGCGCGACACGAGCAACAAGGAAAGATCGAAGCACTGGATCTGGGTGCCGACGATTACGTCACCAAACCCTTCAACATGAGTGAGCTTCTGGCGCGCGTGCGTGTGGCATTACGTCGGCGGACCGTCGGGGCAGCAGAATCCAACTCCGTGGTGGAAACCACAGACGGGCGCCTGCGCTTTGACCTATCGAACCGGCAGGTGTGGGTGGAAGGTCAAGAGGTCAACCTGACGCCCAACGAGTGGGGGATCGTTGACTACCTGATCCGCAACCGCGGCAGAAACTGGAGGCCGACCCCAAAACTCACGGCACTTCATCACCCTGCCAAGCGTTGGCTACCGATTCGAGCAGTAGAAGCTTTTCGAAGGGATAGGGCATGGTAATGCAGTCTGGCGGAGGCTCTTGCAGTAGCGGCGGTGGTGTGGGCGGCACGGTGGGCGTCGACCTAGTGCACATCCCGGCTTTTGCGGAGCAGCTAGCGCAACCCGGATCCCGCTTTGAAGCAGTGTTCAGTGCAGGTGAGCTGCGGCGTGCGGCGTCAGCACGCAACCGTGCAGAGCACCTGGCGGGGCGTTGGGCCGCGAAAGAGGCCTTCATCAAGGCGTGGGAGCAGGCATTGTTTGGCACACCGTCGCCGTTGTCGCAGGAGCAAGTAGTGTGGTCAGATATCGAGGTGGTGGCTGATAGGTGGGGGAGAGTGGGCTACCGCTTAAGCGGCAGCGTTGGGCAGGCTTATACCGAGGGCGGGTTGGGGCTGCCGCGCGTGAGTATAAGCCATGATGGCGACTACGCGACAGCCGTCTGCCTTATCGCCCCCACCAGCCAATAATTCCCCGCATGGTGCTTTAGCGCTTGCGGTACAAACCACTGCGCTGATACACCGGATCACTGGTGACCAACACACCAAGGTTGCGGAAAATACCCTCATCCACAGACCCCAAAATCGTGGTAGTGTGCACATCGCAGCCGCGCAAATTCTTCAACTGATCAAGAGCAGCACGAGCATTAGCGTCGCTACCAGCAGACACAGACAAAGCGATCAGAACCTCATCAGTGTGCAAACGAGGATTCTTCGAACCCAAATGCGCAAGCTTCAACTCCGTGATGGGTTCGATCGATTCCTTGCTCAACAGATCCACCGCGGCGTCAATACCCGCAAGATGCTTCAAAGCGTTGAGCAACATCGCAGCAGAACAACCCAACAAGGGTGACGTCTTACCAGTGATGATCGTGCCGTCCATCAACTCGATCGCAGAACCCGGAGCGCCAGTAACCTCAGCAACATCGCGTGCCGGCTGAACAACCAAACGATCAGCAACACTAATGCCAGCCTTCGACATCACCACGGCAACGCGATTGCTCAGCGTGCTATCCAACTCCAAGGTGCGCTCCTCCACCAGCGCCTTGAAATAACGGCGGATAATTTCCTGCCGGGCAGCGGCCTGACACACAGCGTCATCCTCGATCGCATAACCCGCCATGTTCACACCCATGTCAGTGGGGGACTGGTAAGGCGACGCACCCGAGATTTCCTCCAACAGCACCTTCAACAGCGGGAAGGTCTCGACATCACGGTTGTAACTGGACGCCTTCTTGTCGTACGCGGCCAAGTGGAAGGGGTCGATCAAGTTGATGTCATCAAGGTCGACCGTTGCGGCCTCATACGCCAAGTTCACCGGGTGTTCAAGAGGCAGGTTCCAGATGGGGAACGTCTCAAACTTGGCGTAACCGACAGCAATACCCCGCTTGTGATCGTGGTACACCTGGCTCAAGCAGGTCGCCATCTTGCCGGAACCCGGGCCGGGAGCAGTGACGACCACCAGGTCGCGGGACGTTTTAACATAGTCGTTGAGGCCGAAACCTTCGTCACTGACGATGCGGCGAGTATCGGAGGGGTAACCGTCGATGATGCGGTGCTTCGCGACCTTCAACCCAAGACGCTCGAGGCGTTCCTTGAAAGCGATAGCGATGGCATTGGAATCCTCCAACTGAGTCATCACAATGTTTTCGACGAGGAATCCGCGCTCGCGGAAAACATCCACCAACCGCAGCACATCTTCCTCATAAGGGATGCCCAGGTCCGCACGAACCTTGTGACGCTCGAGGTCTTTAGCGTTAATGCAAATCAGGATTTCCAGCTGGTCTTTGAGCTTGTCCAACATGGCGATCTTGTTGTCAGGGGTGAAACCAGGCAGCACACGGGAGGCGTGCATATCGTCGAAGAGTTTCCCGCCCATCTCCAAGTAGAGCTTGCCCCCGAGCTGCTCCCGCCGAGCGAGAATGTGCTCGGACTGCATGTCAATGTACTTTTGGCGGTTAAACCCGGTGGAAGTCTGTGTCATGTTCTGCCAGTATAGCCCTTCGGGGGTGGGGCGGTTGCGGCGACATGACAATCAACCAGAAGCCGTGAAGTTAGCCAGTGGCCACCGCAAACAAATATGCCACAAGCATCCGCTTGATTTCCTTCACCGTCATATCAAAGCTCGCATCCGACACCGCGCCCTCTTCCCCCTCATCACGCACAGCGAAATTCAACAAAGAGCTCACGGTGTGCACCAAAATCCCAGCCAGTTCCATCCGCTTCGACTCCGGTGCCGCAGGCGCCAAAGGCTTCATCACCGTAGCGATCAACTGAAGCATCTCCCGCTCAGTCTCCGCAGCAGTCGCGCGGGTCGCCGGCGTCGACTGAATCGCATGCCACACCGCCCGACGCGAAGGATCACCACGCCACAAACCAGCCAAGTGATCAATGAACTCGTCCAAAAAGTCCGGCCACTGCAACGCCGGCACCCGCGTAGCAAAACTACGCAACTCAGAGACAATGCCAGCAGCATCTTGACGATCAAGCTCGCAAATCAACACATACTTGTTCGCGAAAAACTGATACAGCGTCCCGATGGGAACCTCAGCACGCTTCGCCACCTCATCAAAAGTGAAAGACTCAAACCCCACGTCAACAAGCACAGTGCGAGCCGCCGTCAAAATACGGTCAAAACGCTCACGACTGCGCTGCTGAGCAGGACGACGCCGCGGAACTAAAATCACAGGTCTAGCTCACGCAACACACGAGCAACATGCCCAGTGGCCTTCACGTTATACATCGCCAAAGCGATCTTGCCGTCCTCCACCAAAAAAGTGGAACGAATGACCCCTTGAACAACCTTGCCGTAATTCTTCTTCTCCCCGAAAGCGCCCCAGGCCTTCATTACGGACTTGTCCTCATCCGACAACAACGGGAAATTCAACTCTTGATTGTCGCGGAACTTCGCAAGTGCTGGAACCTTGTCCGGCGAAATGCCGACAACATCCACCGCGGCGTCATTAAGCTGAGACAACGCGTCGCGGAAATCGCACGCTTCCTTCGTGCACCCAGGAGTGGATGCCTTCGGATAGAAATAAACAAGCACGCGCCCGAAATCAGACAGGCTCACCTGCGAACCATCATCGGCAGGCAGGGTAAACGCGGGGGCAACATCACCAATGGCCAAACGTTCAGACATGCCCACTACTGTACCTGGCTGTTAGGATGGGTGCGTTAACAGTTAACAAAAGGAGCACTGCACCAATGGCACGCGACATTAACGACATCCAACGCGACATCGAACGCACCCGCAATCAGCTGGCCAGCACCCTCGACCAACTCGCCGAACGCGGCAAGCCCGCCAACCTGGTTGACGACGCAAAAACCACCGCAGCTGAAAAACTCAAGGACCCCAAGGTTCAGGCCATCGTCGCAGGCCTGACCGCTGTTGTGGTCGCAGGCATCGCATTCAGCGTCTCCCGCAGCCGCAAGCGCAACAAAGAACTCAAGGCCATCAAGAAGTACCTGGAAGAGCGCAAGTAAAACGCCCTGCACACGGCCACGTAAAAACCCCTTGGTTCACAACCAAGGGGTTTTTACATGCCTGCTAGTCGTCGGCGTTACCGGCACTCCACTCCGCCCACGGGATATTCCAATCTCCCAAACCGTCGTAGCCAGACAGGGTGCCACCAATGGTGTTCTTGACGATCACAGGATCACCACGCTTCATGTTGTTGAAGAACCACTGCGCATTATCCGTAGACACATTGAGGCAGCCGTGCGAGGTGTTCTGGCTACCCTGAGCCCACACCGACCACGGTGCCGCATGGACGTAGATACCGGACCACGACATCTGGGTCGCAAACTTCACATCCGTGCGGTACCCATCCGGAGCGTCGATGGCCAAGCCGTAGGTGGAGGAGTCCATGATCAGATCCGCATTACGGTCGCCAACAACATAGGTCCCATTGGGGGTGGGGAACTTCGCCGAACCCATAGACGTGGGCATCGTCTTGATGACTTCACCGTTGCGGGTGACCGTAATCTGCTTCGTGTTGTCGTCAGCGGTTGCGATGACTGCGTCACCAATCGTGAAATTGGTGTGATTGTCGCCGTCACCGTAGATGCCGCCGCCCAAGTTCGCGCCATAGGCCTTCACATCAACATCCACCGTGGTACCGGGAGTCCAAAAGTCCTTCGGGCGCCAGCGCAGCTCCTGATTGTTCAACCAGTAGAAAGCCCCCTCTACCGGCGGATTGGTGGTGATGCTGACTGTGTCTTGCGCGGCCTTACGATCAACAATGGACTGGGTGAAGTGAATGCTGATGACCTGACCAATGCCCACCGTGGAGTCAGCAAGGGGGGACAGGTAGGCATCAGCGACAGCCGCCGGCTCCGTCGTGGAAAACTCGATGGTGGAGGTGCCGCCCTCAGTATCATGCGCGACGATCGTGTACGTGCGGTAGAACCCCAAAGGCTCATCCGTCGTCCAGCTCTTCTTGTCCGCACTCAGCTTCGACTCAACGGCCTTGCCATCCTGGTTGGTCATGGTGACATCCGACAACGTGCCCGACAATGCTTTAACGGTGACAGGCTCTGCCGGATTGACGTTGGTTTCACCATTGTCGACGGACGCAACAGGGGGGAGCTTCTTTTCAGTAGAGGTCGCAGCAGCCTCTTCCTGAGCCCCCCGATCGATGGTGCATCCAGCCAACACGAGCATCGCGCACGTAAACGCGGCTGCGATTGCTGGACGTGATCGATTAAAAAACTTCACTCGCTGAACTTCCCTGTTGAGAATGAAAAACATCAGATTTCGACTCTACACCGGACTTGCTACAAGCATGGACCCCAACAGGCCTGTAGTTGGACACAATGCTGTTCCGAAATGATCGCGAAAACATAACGGCATGCCGCAGGAGCTATAAGTGCGGCTTGACTGAGTGCTAAAACATGTTTTGACCTGCCGATTTTGCAAGATCGATAAAGGTGCGTAATATATCTCTTCGTTGCCAGCACGGCAGCGACTGAAAGCAAGAAATTGCTTGAGGGCTATTAGCTCAATTGGCAGAGCAGCTGACTCTTAATCAGCGGGTTCGGGGTTCGAGTCCCTGATAGCCCACTTTTATCCCCTGACCAGGAAATATTCCCGGTTAGGGGATTTTTTGTATGTGTCGAAAATCATAGTTTTAGCCCTGGTTTTTGGCATCGTTTTCGTGGGGTGGGGTTCTGTTCACACACAACAATGCCCCGTGTTGGAAAACCAACACGGGGCATTTCAATCGGGGTGGCTGACGGGGCTCGAACCCGCGACACCCAGGATCACAACCTGGTGCTCTACCAGCTGAACTACAGCCACCATCGCTAGCTTTTTCAAGCAGCGGTTTTACATACTAGTTGGGTTCTGCACTTTTAACAAAACCGCTGGCTATGCGCTCCGCATACTCCTTAGAAGGACCCGGCTGCGGCACAAACACAGCCGCGCGATAGTACTCAAGCTCTTTAATTGATTCTTGAATATCCTGCAGCGCACGGTGGGTCATCCCTTTAGCCGGTTGAGAGTAGTACACCTGCGGGTACCAGCGGCGCGCCAACTCCTTGATGCTGGAGACATCCACCATGCGGTAATGCAACGCCTCATCCAAGCGGGGCATAAAGGCGCGGATAAACGACCGGTCCGTAGCAATAGAATTCCCAGCCAAGGGAGCAGCACCAGAGCAATGCTGCTCAATAAGTGCCAACACTGCGTCCTCTGCTTGCTCGAGCGTCGTGGTGGACGCGCGGATCTCATCAACCAAACCACTAGAGGTGTGCATGTTGGTCACAAAGTCGTCCATCTCCGCCAACTGCTCGTCAGTAGCGTGCACGACAAGATCGATGCCTTCCCCCAGGGGGTTGAGATCGCCATCGGTAACGATGGCGGCAACCTCCACAATCACATGGCGGGAGGTATCCAGCCCGGTCATCTCCAGATCAACCCACACAAGACGGTTGTTATCCATCGCTGCTATTCACCCATTTTCGCGTAGAAGGAACCAATCAACGGCGCACTGATCGCCGTCGGTAACGCACGTCCAACAAGGCTGCCGAACTTCGATAGCGGGCCAGGAACGACACGGCGCTTATTGGCAGACATCGCCCGCAGAGTCTCCTGTGAACAAGACTCATACGTCGTCCACAAAAAGTCCGGAACAACCTTGTCGACGATCGACTGCTGCTCCTCTGGAATGTGCGCTTCACGCACCGGCCCAGGCGCCAGCAAAGTGCAATGCACACCCGTGCCCTGCAGCTCGTAGTGCAAAGCCTCCGTGAACGCATTCACACCGGCCTTCGTAAAAATGTAGGTGGCATTGTTTGGAATCACCACATCACCAGCAGCCGAACCAACATTGCAGATAGCCCCCTTCCCCCGCTCAAGCATCTGAGGCAGAACAGCACGCGTAGCCTCAAACACCGCCGAAGCATTGAGCTCGAACTGCTGGGTTTCATACCGCCAGTCCTGCTTCATGAAAGGACCAAAGCTAGCAATACCAGCAGAATTAACCAACACAGCCACATCAGTAGTGCGCAGGTACTCATTGAACTGCTCACGCTGGGCCGCATCCGACAAATCACAAGGGAAGACCTCCGGCGAACCCGGCAGTTCAGCCGCGAACTCCTCCAGCACGTTACGTCGGCGAGCGACCAACGTGACGTCATAACCCAAATGGGCCAAATCCCGCGCCATCGCCATGCCAATGCCCTGCGACGCGCCAGTAACAACCGCTCTGCCAGTACTTAAAGGTGGAAGTGCCATGCTGACCACAATACCGGCGCTACGCCAGCAACGTCTCTACGCACGCAGGATCGCAATCCGACAACAACGCCCGGCAACGGTCATACTCCGAATCCTCACCAATCGCCTGAGCACACAACGCCAACTGGGCAATCGCCAACAACACCCCACGGTTAGGCTCATGCGACCACGGCACCGAGCCAAAACCCTTCCACCCATTAGCGCGCAAAGCATCCAGCCCCCGGTGGTACCCCGTACGAGCAAAAGCATAGGCCTGAATGTCCTCGCCCTCAGCACGAGCCTGCTCCGCCAAACGCGCCCACACCAATGATGACGTCGGGTGCGTGCGGGCAACAGCGACCGGCGCGGCGTCATCAAGCACAGACGCAGCAGGATCAACGGGCAACTTCACGGGCGGGGGAGCAAGAAAATCCTTCATAGCTTGAAAGTATAGGTGACCCGTGCACCGATCTACCGTCCCGACGACACCATCGCACAAGGCCAGCACAGCGTCACCTCCTCCGCCGCAGTACGCGCGTTCGAGAAGGCCGCTGAGGAGTTCCTCGATGGCCACAGCGCCACCATCTTGGCCGACCTGCTCGTCCACCGCCTGGGCGCATGGAAGCAGTTCGAGCAACTCATTGACTCCTGCGAGCTGCCCTACGCAACCCTCACCTGGGGTAAAACCCTGGTCGATGAGCGTTCCGATCGCTTCGCCGGTGTCTACGCCGGTGCCGCATCCCGCCCCGAGCCTAAAGCCGTAGTGGAGGAAGCGGACCGTCTGGTGCTGATCGGTGTCGAATTCACCGACAACACCACCGCAGGCTTCGACATGAACCTCACCCCAGACAATTCACTGAGCCTTCGTGCGCGCACCCCGCGGGAATTCCGCGCGGCACTCGCTAAAGCTGATGCCGCACGCGACAAGCTCGTGCTGCTCGAAGTGATGATGGAACGCGATGACCTACCACGCCTGCTAGAAGACGTCTGCAAGGCGCTCACCGCGAAGACAAAGGCCTAAAACTTAGACCCGGTCTACTCCGCCCACTCAACCCACACTGCGCGGTCGATCGGCAAGTCGGCGCCACCTTCGACGGGCAACGTCCAGGTGGCGCCGACCTTATTGACCGCCGGGTAACCGCGGCTATCCAACCACTTCAGCTTGCCACCCGAGGCAGAGTTGACCCCGACCCAGCGGCCATCAACCTTGCTGGCCAGCTGGTAAGGATCAAAGGGGCCGGGGTTGGGTGCTGTGGAATCGATAAACTCCCCACTGAACGGCAGCTGCTGAAGCTCGCCGGTCGCAGCGTTTTTAATGCATGTCACCGCATTCGGGGCATTATCCACGCACGCCATGTTGGACGCCGGGTTATTCTTCTGGCCACACACCAACATGTCCGCCGGCACACCGGAAATACCCGTATTGCGGCTGCAGACCACAGGTGTGGACTCCATCGCGGACGTTAGGGACCAATCCGTCGACACCTGACCTGCACGATTAAACGGTGTCACCGTGTAGAAAAACGTCCGGTGGCCTTCTTCCTGACCATCAGCCTGCTGCGCAAGCTTGGACACAGCACCCGGCTGAGCGACCGGCATATCCGACACATTCACGTATGAGCCCCCACCCAGGGTCTCCGGCTGGAAGAGCGTCGGCGGATTATTGTTACCCTCAGCCTTCAAAAATGTCGGGATCAGGGCGATACCCGTTACCGAATCCTCATTGGTCTGCACCAACAGCGTCGAGTTGTCGTTGGCGTACAACCGGGTCGGTTGATCCAAAATCAGCGTCCAGCTCGGATCAGGTAGCGCCGCGTCAACCTCGCTGAGCGGGGAACCGATGTGGATCCCAGAATCCGTCGCGGCGTCATCACTGTCTGCCTCGATGCGCACCAGGGCGTCATCAACGAAAAACAGCGTGAAACCGCCGAAAGTCGTGGACGTTAGCGTGCCCTCCGGTGGGCATAGCTCGTCCGCGCACACGGGCTTTTTGGCAGGCTTGGGCTCCTTCAGGTCATGTTTCTTAATGACGTCGCGGGCCTTGTCGCCCAGCGCAATGTCGCCCAACCCGGTGGCGCTGAGTTTCGGGTGCTGTGAGTCCTCTGGCTTGTCCGAAGCCTTGGCAGGGGAGTCGGCTGCCGTGCTGCTGGAACTATCAGTGGCCGCGGGGGAATCCTCGGTAGTGTCGTTCGAACAAGCAGTCACAGCGCCCAAGAGCACAAGGGGGGTGACTAACAATGCAGATGCAGCAGAAAATCTCATGCCGCCCAACCTACCAGCGGTTGTCTACTTGCCGTCGGCGATGTAACTAGCTAAACCCGGCCGCAGATGGATCTGGGTGATCGTCATGTCGTTGTATTGCATCACCCACGCAAGATCGCGGTTGGGCAGCGCGGGGAACACCGCAAAAGTTCTACCGTCGCCTAGGCCGAAGCCGCGGACGGGCTCTCCGTAGCGGATGCGGGCTGTTTCCAGCGGCATGCCAGTGTGCAGCAATTCGGGGGTGCGGGGTACCGAAATGCCAACCAGGGCATTACGTTCAAAGAAGTAGCGTGCACCCTTGTAATCGATCACATTATTGTTTTCGCCCGTGGGGGAGGATTCGATCACGCCGGCTGCGGGAAAATCCGGGTGAGCGTTGCGGACCTCGAAAAACGTCTGACCAATATAGATGTTGTTGACGAAGATATCGCTACCGGTTTGTGCGACCAGAGGTTCAGGTGTGGGGACTTCGCTGCTGGAATTCGGCACACGCTGCTCAATGCCAGGCAGCAGGCGCTGAACTAGTGGGTGGTGGGTGAAAGCAGCAACGGCACCATTGATACCGGACTGCAACTGTTGGGGAAGCTGTTGCGGGGGCACGCCTGCAACCGTTGGGGCAGCCAGCCCCACGATGATCAGGATGATGAGTAGCAGCTTATCCACTTAGTTCACCCGCGCCTTGATGATCTCAACACTTTCCGCTGGCGGGCCGGAAGGAACGTCGTCGACGGTGCCCTTTTCGGCAATAGCCCGCACTACGTCCAAACCGTTACCGGTGACCTCACCAAAGATGGTGTAGTCCGGCTGCAGGGGGGAATCCTCGTAGTTGATGAAAAATTGCGAACCGTTGGTGTTAGGGCCAGAGTTTGCCATCGCCACGCTGCCTGCATGGTAGAGGTTGCCCTTGTGGCTTTCGCCCACCGGCCACTCATCAGCGAATTTAAAACCCGGGTTGCCACTGCCGGTGCCCGTGGGGTCACCACACTGCAGGACGAACAAACCGCTGGTGGTCAGGCGGTGGCAGATGGTGTTGTCGTAGTAGCCCTCCCGTGCCAGATGGCTGATTGTTGCGACCGTGCAGGGCGCTTTGTCGGCATGCAGCTCGATGGGGATTTCGCCACGGTTCGTTTCCAGCGTCAGCGTGACATCCTCGGTCGCCGGATCCCCGGAGGGGACGGTGGTACCGGGCTTGGCCTGGGACGGAGTGGTGCTGTAATCGCAACGGAGGTCCCCAGAAGCTGAATGGTGGCCCGGTGCGTTATCACCGCACGCGCTTAAGGAAGCAGCCGCCGCAACGATGGACACGATGGACGCTGCGGCGGCTAGGCGACGTCGGTGAATAGAAAAAGTCATAGGTCGATACTACTTCCAGAACTGGGAAACATGCAGACCAAAACTGTACAGGGCCGCCCGAACGACCGGCAGGGACAAACCGATGACGTTGGAGGGATCCCCCTCGATCCGGTCGATGAACCACCCGCCGAGGGCTTCCAATGTGAAGGCTCCGGCGCAGGGCAGTGGCTCGCCAGACGCCGCGTAGCGTTCGATGTCGTAGTCAGAGGGGATACCGAATGTCACCGTCGTGGAGGCGACGTGCTCGTACACTGCACGCCCGCCGGGGGAAATGATGCAGTGGCCGGTCATGAGGTGCGCAGTCTTGCCGCGCTGGTTTTTCCAACGCTCAATGGTGGCCTCCACCGTGTGGGGTTTGCCTTGAAGCTCACCGTCGAGCAGCAGCATGGAATCCGCTGCAATGATGACGTCGTCGGGGTGCTTGCCGGCGATCGCTGCGGCTTTTGCGGCGGCGAGGCTGGTGAGTACGTCGGCGGGCTCGGCGTCATTAAGTGACGTGATGATGGCCTGTTCGTCGACGTTGGGTGGGTCGACAAAAGGCTCCACCCCGGCATTGCGAAGAATGCTGAGCCGGGAAGCGGAGCCTGATGCGAGAACGATCTTCATACTGCAAGCCTAGTGCTTGTTGGTGATCAGTAGAAGGTTACATTCCTGAAAGCGTTGGGGTTGTAGGTCACTGGCTTGCGCAGGCGCTCTTCCACATCGCCCCAACGGTTGCGGTCTTTCTCCGCGGCATCTTGTGCTGCCGCATTGCTTGCCATCACCGCGAATAAGGTGGTGACGGCCGCAACTTGGGTTGCATCCGGGTTGCCATTAATGACTTGCAGGAATGGCTTTGCGGGTGCGGTGGTGGCGTCTTTGTCGCCGCTATCGCTTGTGTTTTCGGGGTTTTCAGACACTTTCACGCTCCTTTACAGCGGAATATTACCGTGCTTCTTAGCCGGAACGCTGACAACCTTGCGATCCAGCAGGCGGAGCCCTTCGATGATCTGGCCACGGGTCTCGGACGGCGGGATGACTGCGTCGACGAAGCCGCGCTCTGCAGCCATGTAGGGGTTGACGAGGGTCTCTTCGTATTCCTTCTCGTATTCCTTCATCAACGCAGCAACGTCCTTGCCTTCAGCGGCAGCGGCCTTGAGCTCCTTGCGGTAGATGAAGCCCACGGCGCCGGATGCGCCCATGACGGCGATCTGGGCGGTCGGCCATGCCAGCACAATGTCGGCGCCCATGTCCTTGGAGCCCATCACGCAGTGTGCGCCACCGTAGGACTTGCGGGTGATGACGGTGATCTTGCCGACGGTGGCCTCTGCGTAGGCGTACAGCAGCTTGGCGCCGCGGCGGATGATGCCGTCGTATTCCTGTGTGGTGCCGGGGAGGAAGCCGGGAACGTCGACGAACTCGATGATCGGGATGTTGAAGGCGTCACAGGTGCGGACGAAGCGGGCGGCCTTTTCGGAGGCCTTGATGTCCAGGCAGCCAGCGAACTGCATCGGCTGGTTGGCCACGATGCCGACGGAGCGGCCTTCGACGCGGGCGAAACCGATGATGATGTTCTCGGCGTAGCCCTCTTGGATTTCGAAGAACTCACCGTCGTCAGCGACGCGGGTGATGACGTCCTTCATGTCGTACGGCTGGTTCGGGGAATCCGGGATGAGAGTGTCGAGCTCGAGGTCGGAGTCGTTGATGTTCTCCTGGATGGAGCCAACCATGATGTCGGCCTCCATGCGCGGGGTTTCAGCGCGGTTGTTGCTGGGCAGGTAGCTGCACAGTTCGCGCACCCAGTCCAGGGCGTCTGCATCGTCGGCTGCGGTGTAGTGGGAAGTGCCGGACATGCTCATGTGGGTGGAGGCACCACCGAGTTCTTCCTGGGTGACTTCTTCGCCGGTGACGGTCTTGATGACGTCGGGGCCGGTGATGAACATCTTGGAGGTCTTGTCGACCATGATGATGAAGTCGGTGAGTGCGGGGGAGTAGACGTGGCCACCTGCACATGCGCCCATGATGAGGGAGATCTGTGGGATCACGCCGGAGGCTTGGGTGTTGCGGAAGAAGATCTGGGAGTACAGGCCCAGGGAGACAACGCCCTCTTGGATGCGGGCGCCGGCGCCTTCGTTAATACCGATGAGCGGGACACCAGTCTTGATGGCTAGGTCCATGATCTTGACGATCTTCTCGCCGTACACCTCACCCAGTGCACCACCGAAGACGGCGCCGTCCTGAGAGAACACGCAGACCTTGCGGCCGTCGATGGTGCCGTAGCCAGTGACGACGCCGTCGGTGATGGGGCGCTTGGCGTCGAGGCCGAAGTTCTTGGAGCGGTGGCGGGCGAGGGCGTCGACCTCAATGAAGGAGCCTTCGTCGAGAAGGTATTCGATGCGCTCGCGGGCGGTCTTCTTGCCGGCCTCGTGGGACTTGTCGATGGCTGCCTGACCCATGGGGGCATGGGCTTCTGCGATTCGAGAACGCAGGTTGGCGAGCTTACCAGCGGTGGTCGTGAGGTCGGGCTTGTCGGAAGCGTCGTTAATCTGTGCAGCGGTCATGCGACTTAGTTTAGAGGCTCATGGTGGCGTTTAGGGGGCTGAACGGAAAAAAATTTCCCGAAAACGTGGCTTGCCCCACTAATGTGGGGGTAATGAGATACTCATTGCTGCGTCGAGGGGGTGCTTGTCGTGCTGTGCTCCTAAGCTGGCGGGCATGACGAACTTCGATGAGGAAGCACCCCAGTGGGACACTCCTATTCGCCTGGAGCGCACCCGCGCCCTCGCCGCACAGATGCTCTCTCAGATGTCACCTCTGCCTGGCGGGCCTGATGGTGTCACCGTTGTCGACTTGGGCTGCGGCACTGGGGTCCTCGGCTCGTCGTTTGCTCGCGGGCTTGTCGACGCGCGCGGTGGGGATTGTTCCGTGACCCTGGTGGGGGTCGACCCTTCCGCCCAGATGCGAGAGCGCGCTAGCGAACGCGGGTTGGTTGTGGTCGATAGCCTCGAAGCCGCCCAGCAGTTCGCCCCGGTCGATGTGATCGTCAGCTCCATGGCTTTCCATCACATTGATGACGTCGCGGGGGCACTTGCCTCATGTGCGGCACTGTTGCGTCCGGGTGGCTGGTTGTTCGTCGCGGACCTTGATGAGGGACAGGAGTTTTTCCACGCGCACCTGGATAGACCCATCGACGGTTTCAATCGTGATGGTTTTGTCGAGGCGCTTGAGTCAGCAGGGTTATCCGACGTCACTATTGATGATGGGTTCGTTGGTTCGAAACCCGATCATGCTGACTCAACGATAAGCCACGCCTACACCGTGTTCCTTGCTTCGGGCCGAGCGCTTGCCGGACAGTGAGGGCACGACGATGCATCTTGCTTTACAACTAGCCGGTATTGCGCTGATCGTGGTCGCCGCCGGTCATGTTATTCGACCGGAGCGTGGGCGCGACGGGGTGTGGTTGATCGCCAAGGTGATGGGTTCACTGGCGCTCACCGCAGTTGAGTGCATCTTCGCGTTTGTGCTGTTTCTCCTGAGTGCGAGTGCGCTTGTGTACCTGATCGCAGCACTTGGCCCGTCTGTGGACGAAAGCGCTATTTATACCTCTTTTAGTGTCTCGACTGAGCACCTGATGGTGCCGGTGCTCATTGTTTTATGCATGACGGGCATCAGCGCTGCATGGGGACACCGCAAGCTTGCATGCAGGATCCCGTGGTTGAAGCGCTCCGCCGCGCACTTGCAGTTGGAGGAGTATTTCATCCAATGGTCAACCATTTATTTGAGCGTCTATCAGTTGGTGTTTAACGAGCTCACCCATGCAGCAGACAAGGTTCACCAGATTGACGGCATCAAAGTGGTCTTTGATGGGGTGTTGAACCCGGACAACCTCAACCTCACCATGCTGCCCTTGCTGTTTAGCGTGTGGGTGGCGATCGTGATGGGCAACATGGCAGCCAAGCATGATGCTGCACGTGCGGCTGCAGCGCACTGAGTCTGCGGCCGCTCTGGGCCGCGATCGCAAGGGTTTTTAGAGCGGAATGTTGCCGTGCTTGCGCGCCGGGCGAGCCACATTCTTGTCGCGCAGCAGGCGCAGGTTTCGGGCGATTTGTCCGCGTGTTTCGCTGGGTAGGATCACGGCGTCAATCAAGCCCCGTTCCGCAGCGAGGTAGGGGGTGAGCATGTAGTCGTCGTAGTCGCGCTCGAAACTGGCGACCAGTTCGGCGATCTCTGCTGCATTCAGGCCGCGTTCTTTGGCTGCGGCGATGTCTTTGCGGTGGAGGAAGCCGACGGCTCCGGCTGCGCCCATGACGGCGATCTGCGCGGTGGGCCAAGCCAAGTTGAGGTCTGCGCCCAGGCCCTTGGAGCCCATCACGCAGTAGGCTCCGCCGTAGGCTTTGCGCATGGTGACGGTGATTTTCGGAACGGTTGCTTCCCCGTAGGCGTAGAGCAGTTTGGCGCCGCGGCGCAGGATACCGCCGTATTCTTGGCCAGCTCCGGGGAGGAATCCGGGGACGTCCACGAGCATAACGATGGGGATGTTGAAGGCGTCGCAGGTACGCACGAAACGCGCTGCCTTTTCGGAGGCGTCAATGTCTAGGCAGCCCGCGTATTGGGTGGGCTGGTTGGCGACGAAGCCGACAGATTGTCCTTCGACGCGGCCTAAAGCGATAACTACGTTGGCTGCGCGGTCTTCCTGAATTTCGAGGTATTCGCCATCATCAGTGATTTTTTCAATGACGTCGCGGACATCGTAAGGCACGCTGGGCGAGTCCGGGATGATTTCGTCGAGGGCTAGATCATCGGCGGTGAGGTTGTCTGCAATGGAACCTTCCTCGGCGTCATAATCTTCGATCGGGGCGTGGGTGCGGTTGTTGCTGGGGAGGTAGCTGACAAGATCGTGTACCCAGTCGAGTGCTTCCTCGTCGCTGCTGGCGGTGTAGTGGGTGTTGCCGGCGAGTTCCATGTGTGTGCTGGCGCCGCCGAGTTCCTCTTGGGTGATGTCTTCACCCGTGACCGTCTTGATGACGTCGGGGCCGGTGACAAACATCTTGGATGTTTTGTCGACCATGACCACAAAATCGGTGAGCGCGGGGGAGTAGGCGTTACCGCCGGCGCAGGCACCCATGATCACGCTGATCTGCGGTACGACGCCGGATGCGCGGACGTTGTGGTAAAAGGTCTGGGCAATGAGGTCGAGGGAGACAGCGCCATCTTGGATGCGGGCACCGGCGCCTTCGTAGAGGCCGATGAGGGGACGGCCGGTGTCGACAGCGAGTTGCTGGATTTTGATCATCTTTTCGCCGTAGACCTCGCCCAGTGCGCCACCGAATACGGTGCCGTCTTGGCTGAAGATGCACACCTCACGGCCGTCGATGGTGCCCCAACCCGTGACGATGCCGTCGCCAGTGGGGCGCTTGGAGAACATCCCGAAGGCGTGGGTGCGGTGGCGCGCTAATTGGTCGGTTTCGATGAAGGAGCCTTCGTCGAGTAGGTAGTCCAGCCGTTCGCGGGCGGTGAGCCGATCGGCCTCGTGAACTTTGTCGACTGCGCGCAAGCCCATGGGGAAGGTGGCCTCGGCGCGCCGAGCTTTCAGGTCTGCGATTTTTGACGCCGTGGTGGCTGTGGTGGGGTCTCCGAGTTCATCAATGCGGAAAGGTGAGGAAATTGTCATGTTTTGGAACTATAGAAGCTTGATTAGTTTCCGGCCACAAAAACGCCCCGAAAATGCCCTAAATGTGAGCAATCCCTCATATTTTGGGCGGGTTATACTAGCTCTCATGACAAGCCGGGAACCCCTAGATATCGACGCACTTCGCCGCAGCCTTCCGCACTACGCACGCATCGACTACGCACCCACCATGGGGTCCACCAACACCGAACTTGTTGCAGCCGCCAACAACGGTGCCCCCGCCTGGACCGCAACCCTCACCGACTACCAAACCGCAGGCCACGGACGTGGGGGACGCGCATGGACAGCGCCCGAAAACAGCCAGCTCATCCTCTCTGTCCTCATCCGCCCGGGCGCCGACGCTATAGACAACCTCGGCACCATGCCGCTGGTCACCGGACTCGCCATCATCGACGCGATCAAAGAACTCGGATACGACGCCGCACTCAAATGGCCCAACGACGTCCTACTGGGCGGCCGCAAACTCTGCGGCATCCTCGCCGAAGCTGTCTCCCTCGGCCAGGAGCCAGCCTTCGTCATCGGCCTAGGCTTAAACATCTCGCTCACCGAAGAGGAACTACCCGTACCCCACGCCATCTCCTTGGCCCTCGCCGACCCCTCCCGCGCAGACACACTCAACCGCACAGACATCGCCGCGCGCGTGCTCAACGCACTTCACACCCGGCTGTCAGCCTGGGCCCGCGGAGACATCCAACCCCTGCTGCGCGACTACCGACACGCATGCGCCACCATCGGGGCCGACGTGCGCGTCCTGCTACCAGGAGACACCAGCCTCAGCGGCACCGTCACCGACATCGCGGACAGCGGACAACTGCTGGTCGAAGACCCGCGCGGCGTCATCCATGAATTATCCGTAGGCGACGTCGAACACGTCCGGCTGCGCAACGGTTCCTACTCCTAAAAGCAAACAACCGGACCACCAGATGTTTGCGCCTTACGACGACGAAAACACCTTCGTCGACTTAACAAGCCCCATGACCTCCCTGCTCTACCCCCTAATGGAGGTAATCGCAGCCACGGGGTTGGCATGGATGGCGATCGGCTACATCGACGCCCACAACATCGACCCACGCGCGCACAACGCACTCGTAGCGCTCTGGGCACTCGTGATCCTCTGGCGCCTCATACTCCCGGCCATCACCACGCGCCGACGCCGCATCATCGTCACTGACTACCGCGTTTACCACCGCAGCGCAGGATGGTTCGCCGAAGAACTCGACATCCCCCTCGACGACATCGACCACGCCGAACGGGGCCGCGGGGCACTCATCCTCCACCGAATCGACCACGGACGGCCCTACATTATCCACAAAGTGCCCAAAAACCGCGCCGTCGTCCGCCGCATCAATGAACTGCTGGGAATCTACACCGGCTAAAGTCGCAATACGTGACTAATGTGACAGTGATCGGCGACGGCCAACTCGCCCGCATGATGCAACCGGCAGCCATCGAACTGGGCCTCACTCTGCGCGTCCTGGCAGGTTCCCCAGACGCATCCGCAGCCCAGGTAATCCCGGAGGTCATTCCCGGAGACTACACAAGCCTCGAAGACCTCCAACGCGCCGCCGAAGGCTCCGACGCCATCACCTTCGACCATGAGCACGTCCCCACCGAACACCTGCGCGCCCTCCAATCCGCGGGGATAAACGTCCACCCCGGGCCAGAAGCACTGATCTACGCCCAAGACAAACTGCTTATGCGCGAACGCCTCCGCGAGCTAGGCGCGCCTGTTCCAGAATTCGCCGCAATCAACAGCATCGACGATGCCCTAGCCTTTTCCACCCAGGTTGGCGGCCAGGTCTGCCTCAAAGCACGGCGCGGAGGCTACGACGGCAAAGGAGTGTGGTTCCCCGAAGGCGCAGACATCGTGGCCCTCGTAGGCGAACTCCTGGACGCCGGTACCCCACTGATGGCCGAACGCAAAGTCGACCTAGCGCGCGAACTGTCCGCACTCTGTGCCCGCAGCGCCACCGGTGAGGTACGCTCATGGCCCGTCGCGGACTCCGTCCAAAAAGACGGTGTCTGCTACACAGCCCAAGCCCCCGCAGCAGCCCTACCCCAACCCTGGATCTCCGAACGCCTGGGCAGTGACGCCCCCGCAGGAACAGGGCTGGAAGCACTCACCGAACTGGCCGAATACATCGCCACCAGCCTGGACGTCACCGGCGTGCTCGCGGTAGAACTCTTCCAAGAAAAAGACGGACGAGTCCTCGTCAACGAACTAGCCATGCGGCCCCACAACACTGGCCACTGGACCCAAGACGGATCCGTCACATCCCAATTCGAGCAACACCTCCGCGCAGTCCTCGGATGGCCACTGGGCGACACAGCACTCCTCGCCCCCACAGTCGTGATGGCAAATACCCTCGGCGACACCCAAGGCGCCCGCGACGTCATGAAGCTTTACCCAGACGTCAAAGTGCACGTGTACGGCAAGCAAGCGCGCCCCGGCCGCAAAGTCGGGCACGTCAACCTCTGCGGCACCGACCCCGACGCCACCCTCCAGCGTGCCACCGAAGCAGCAGCAATCGTCGTTAACGGCATCAACGACGCCCAAGGAAGGAACTAAACATGAATAATCCCACCCCCCTCGTCGGCCTCATCATGGGCTCCGACTCCGATTGGGACACCGTCCAACCCGCCGCCGAAATCCTCGCAGAATTTGGCATCCCCTTCGAAGTAGGGGTCATCTCTGCCCACCGCACCCCTGCGCGCATGCTCGCCTACGCAGAACAAGCAGCCGACCGCGGGCTCAAAGTCATCATCGCTTGCGCGGGCGGAGCAGCACACCTGCCCGGCATGGTCGCGGCAGCAACACCCCTGCCCGTCATCGGAATCCCCCGGGCGCTCAAAGACCTCGACGGCATGGACTCCCTGCTGTCCATCGTCCAAATGCCCGCAGGAGTACCCGTCGCCACAGTATCCATCGGCGGAGCGAAAAACGCAGGCCTCCTGGCAGCACGAATCCTTGCCGCAGCCAACCCCGAACTGTTGCAGCAGATGAAAAACTACCAACAAAAAATGAACGACGAAGTGCTACGCAAAGACGAAGCACTCCGCCGTCGACTCACCGGTGGGCAAGACTAGCTCTTCACACCACCAGCAGTAAGCCCCGCGACGATCCGGCGCTGGAACACCAGCACCATAATCACCAAAGGAACCGTGACCAGCGCACCCGCCGCCATCGTTGCGGCATAGGGGAACTCGAAAGAACTCGGGCCCGAGAAGCGCGCAATCGCCACAGTCACCGGCTCAGTTGCATCGCTGGACAACTGCTTGGCCAACATGAACTCGTTCCACGAAGCGATGAAGGCCAAAATTGCGGTAGTGAACAACGCCGGCGCAGCCAAAGGCAACAACACCAAACGAAATGCCTGGAAACGGCTAGCGCCATCCACACGGGCGGCCTCTTCCAACTCCCACGGCAACTGCTTAAAAAAGCTAATCAAGGTGTAAATCGTTAGCGGCAGTGCAAAAGAAATATTCGGAATAATCAGCGCCTGGTACGAACCAATCCACCCAATGTCACTAAACAACTGAAACAGGGGAGTAACCAATGCGATGCCGGGAAACATTGACGCCGCGAGCACAATGCCCGTCACAATACCCTTGCCCCTAAAGTTCAAACGGGCCAAAGCATAGCCAGCAAAAACACCCACCAATACCGCAAGAACGGTAGTAACACCACCGACCAACAAAGAGTTGCCGATAGCTCTCAAAAAATCATTACCCTTATCCGTTGACAGAGCATCAGCAAAATTCTGCAACGTGACGTGCGTGGGCCACGGAGTCGTATCAAAGGTATGCGACTTATCCCTAAAAGCTGTCACCAACATCCAATAAAAAGGCGCTAAACCCCACACCAAAATAGCCACAACGCCCACATATGTGCGCACCATCGACGCACGCCCCCCACGACGCCGCCGAGTAGAAGAAGACACTTTAGACATCACCCAACACCTTTAACCCTTAAGCTCAACGACACTCGGGCCAGACGGCAACGAATGCTTCACCTGTGGACGCGCAGTCGACGTGCGGCGCGCAGCCCCCGCGACGTCAGCACCCAAAAACTTCACCATGACGAACGCCACGGCAAAGATGAACAAAAACACCAACGTCGACAGCGCAGAAGCCGAATTAAAATGCCCCTGGCGCATATCCTCAACCACCAACTGGCTAATAGTCGCAGTGGGCGCATTCGAACTAGCCGACACCAAAATCACCGGCAAGTCATACATACGCAAAGCATCCAACGTGCGGAACAACACAGCCACCATCAGCGCAGGCTTCACCAAAGGCAAAGTAATCGACCGGAACATTTGCCACGTCGACGCTCCATCGACCCGAGCTGCTTCGTACACACCCCGCGGAATCATCTGCAAACCAGCCAAAATAAGCAAAGCCATAAAGGGGGTGGTCTTCCACACATCCGCCACAATCACAGCAGTACGAGCAGCCCACGGGTCCGTCGTCCACCCAATGTTCGTACCCAGTAGAGCATTCACGATGCCACGGGGCGCGAAAATGAACTGCCACAGCTTCGCCGTCACAGCAGTCGGGATAGCCCACGGCACCAACACCGCAGCCCTCAACAAACCGCGCCCGCGGAACTCTTTGTTCATTACCGTCGCCATCCAAAAACCCAACACCGTTTCCAACGCGACAGTCACAACCGCGAAGAAAATAGTGATCCGGACCGCCGGCCAAAAATCAGAAGCGATCACACCCGACGGACAGGTGCCGACCTCGCCGCTGGCGGTCATACACCGCTGAGTCAACCAGTAAATATAATGATCAAAGCCCGCAAAACCACCCTCGGTAAAGATCCCAGTGACAGGATCAAGGGCCTTATCATCGTGGAAGGACAACCACATGGCCCGGGTGATCGGGTAGCCAATCACCACCGCCAGCACAAGCAGCGTGGGGGCGATGAGCAGCGCAGCTGAACGCGACTGTTTCATGCCCTCCACCCTACCGCGCGGCCAGCCGTAACCCGGGTAACAACATTCCCTCTATAGCAAGCTAAAAGCCCTGCTCCGAACAGTGGAGCAGGGCTAAAAAGCTTAAGGTTGCGTGCGAGACGCTACTTGGATGCGTTCTCGATCGCAGCCTTCATATCCTTGGTGGCGTCGTCAACGCTCTTGTCACCAGTGATAGCGGCGTAAGCGTTGTCCTGAATAGCCTTGGAGATCGCCGGGTAGAACGGAGACACCGGGCGCGGTGCAGCGTTTTCCAGGGAGGTCTTCAGGGCAGGCAAGTAGGGGAACTTCTCAACCAGAGCATTGTCGTCGTAGATGCTTGCCAACACCGGCGGGAAAGCAGCCTCGGCGAAGGAAGTCTGGTTTTCCTTGTTCACGATGAACTTCATGAAGTCCAGAGCGGTTGCCTTGTGCTTGGAGTTGACGTTGATGGCGTTGTTGTAACCGCCCAGGGTGGAGGTACCAACACCGTCCTTACCGACCAGCGGCTGGACTTCGAACTTGCCATTGGTGGCCTCAGACTCGACAGCGTTGTCGTACATGTAGGGCCAGTTGATGGCGAAGGCAGTATCGCCGGCCACAAACGCAAGGTTGGTTTCTTCCTCGGTGGTGGCGGTGGCGGACTTGGCGATGACTCCATCCTTGTAGCCATCGACCAGAGCCTGGAGGCCAGCCTGGGAATCAGGCGAATCGACGGTGATTTCTTCACCATCGAGGACGCTGCCGCCCCAGCCTTCCATGAAGTCGGTGGCGTTGACGGTCAGGCCCTCGTACTGTTTGAGCTGGAGCAGCAGGCAGTCCTTGTCCTTAACCTCGCCACAAGCATCGACCAGGTCCTGCCACTTTTCCGGAGCGTTGGGGGCTAGCTCAGTGTTGCGGAACAGCAACTGGCCGTTGGTGTTCTGCGGCAGGGCGTAGAGGGTGTCCTTGTAGGTGGCGGAGTCAACAGTCGGCTGCAGCAGATCGCTGGTGTCTACCTCGAGGTCGCCGGTCAGGGGAGCGATCCACCGGTTAGCGGCGAACTCTGCGGTCCAGACGACGTCGAGTGCCATGACGTCGTAGTCGTCCTTCTTAGCCTGTAGGGACTGGACAAGGGTTTCGCGCTGGGCGTCAGCCTCGCCGGCGAGCTCCTTGAGCTCAACCTTTTCGTCAGGGTGTTCTGCGTTCCACTTTTCAATGATCGGGATGATCTTGTCAGTGTCGTTCTTACCCATCGCGAAGGTGATGGGGCCGCGGTCCGCAGTGCCTTCGGATGCCTTGCTGTCCGTTGCGGGAGCAGAGCTGCTGTCCTCGCTGGAGCAACCAGCGAGGAACAGTCCACCCACGAGGGTGGTGGCTGCGACGGCGCGGAACATCTTGCGGTTGGTCTTCATAGGTTCTTCTTCCCACTCGACGCGCGGCAACCATGGTCGTGTGACCTAGGCGCCGCTAAATGGATGCTTGTGAGCAAGCTTAGCTTCAGGCGTCGACCCGGACACCGGTTTCGGGGTTAAAGAAGTGTGCGTGTGCACGATCGAACTTAAACTGCAGCTCAGTGCCCGGCGCAGGTGAGGGGCCAGAATGCAGCTTCGCCACGATAGTGACGTCCGCACCCCCGGATGGGTGGGCATAGACGTAGCTTTCGGAACCTAGCTCCTCCACAATATCGACAACGACGTCGAGGGAAACCACATCAGACCCGTCGCCGGCAGAGGCGGCAGGTGCGCCAGCAGCGCTGGGATCCACCACGCGCACATGCTCCGGGCGCACACCCATGATGACGCGGCCAAGAGAGGGATGCTCGGAGGGCATCAACGACATCGACGGCGAGCCAATAAAAGACGCCACAAAAGCATTGGCCGGGCGATCGTAGAGTTCACGCGGCGGCGCTACTTGCTGAAGCTCTCCGTCCTTGAGCACAGCCACACGATCACCCATCGTCATGGCCTCAACCTGATCGTGGGTGACATAAATGGTGGTGGTGCCCAGGCGGCGCTGCAATGCAGCCAGCTCGGTGCGGGTCTGCACGCGTAGCTGCGCATCCAAGTTACTCAGGGGCTCGTCCATCAAAAACACTTTGGGATTACGCACGATTGCGCGTCCCATGGCGACACGCTGCCGCTGCCCACCGGACAAATCCTTAGGCCTGCGGTCGAGATAGGGGGACAAGCCCAGGAGCTCTGCGGCTTCCGCGACCTTGCGTTCAATCACGGCCTTGTCTTCACCCGCGAGTTTGAGGGCGAAGGCCATGTTTCCAGCCACAGTCATGTGTGGATACAAGGCATAGTTTTGGAACACCATGGCGATGTCCCGCTGGGCAGGTTCCCACCCGGTGACGTCTTCACCATCGATGTAGATCGCGCCGGATTCCACTTCTTCCAAACCCGCGATAGCTCTCAGTGAGGTGGACTTTCCGCAGCCGGATGGGCCCACCAACACCAGAAACTCCCCATCGGGTATCGACAGATTAAGCCCCTCAACGGTGGGGGAGTCCGCCCCGGGGTAACGGATGGTGACATTGTCGAAGCGCACTTCAGCCATGTGCTTTAGAGTATCAACACTTTTCAGCTTCGCGGATGTGGCGCAGGCGTTGCTCGCTGACCTCACCATCACTAAGCACGCTCACCGCTGAACCACCCGCAGCAATCGGAAGGATAATGACGTCGCGGAATGTCGCCGCGTCCGACCATCCACAGGACAGCACGCGCTGCCCAACGCGGTCGCTCGTCGTCCTGACAAGATCAGGTAACGGTTGGCACTCATGCGGGTAGTGGTCGGGATACGTACGCACGAGGGGGAAGAAATCCTCGGCCCACTGGGGCAGCGAACCGCCAGTTTCGGTGACCCCTAAGCCCAGCGGATGATCGCTGACCACGGCGACCATCTCGGCGTCATCACTAGAAAACGTGTCAACCTCCTGGGCGCTGATAAACGTCAGTGCCTGGGGCTGATCAACAATGCGCATGCCCGCCTTCAGCGCACCAAGGGCGACCACGGCATAGGCCCAGCTGTTGGGCAGCAGCATCCCGACGCTATCGCCCGGTTCGAGGTCGTATTCGTCGCGCAGCATGTTCGCCACTTTGGAGGCCCAGTTGTCCAGGGTGGCGCCGGAAAAATCCAGGCGGCTGCCGTCAACTTCGTTATACACCGTCAGGCGAGGCGTACTGAGGTCATCTAGATGGCTGAGGAAACTCATGCATCACAGCTTAGTTGCGGGGCGTCCCCATGCCCCGCCGGACTACATGCAGGGCTAGTTCACGCAGCGTGGGCCGTCGCCACCAGCGCTGATGGTGGGAGAGACAATCTCTTCCTCTGTGCCCGGAATGCCAGCAACCGTCCCGCTACCGGCGCTGCCATTAGTGGCGGAATCGTCGACAGCCTGGAACTCTTCAGAGCTTGCGACCTTGTGGTCGTTGGCAATGGGGCCGTCGTAGTCAGCTGCCGCGACAACCACAGCCTCGCCCTTTTCCAGCGAGCCAGTGACGACGATCGGTACGTTACCCAGCGCGCGGGCGAGGTCTTTGACCAGGGGATCGTCCGCGTCGGCGGTGAGCACTTGTGTTTCGGTATACAACCCAGCGGGGGCGTTTCCAATATCCCCGATCTGGTAGCCCTTCTTCTGCAGCGCGGTGCCGATGCGCGAGGCCATTCCCGTGGTGGTGGAAGCGTTAAGGACGTGCACATCCAAGCCCAGGATCGGGTCGGCGGGGGCGTCCTCCTTATCTGCCTTGTTGTTCTTGTCGTTTGTCTGCTCTGCCTCCTCCTTGGGGCCGAGCAGATCGCGGAAGAACTCGTGCACCTGGTCAGAATCCACGGTGACGACACTCTCGCCATAGTCGCCAACACCATCGATACTGGTCACCGGGATGGTGTTGAACTGAACATTGCCGCCGGCGAGGTTCGACAATTGGGTGGCCAGGCCCATGATGTCCCAGTCAGAGTCGATGGTCAGCGAACGGCGCGCCGCGTCACCAAGCTCGTTGAGCTTCGAGGGATTAGACAGCGTGTTTGCCGACAGTACGGAATTGACCAGCGATGCCATGTAGACCTGCTGGCGGACGATGCGGTCGAGGTCACCGCGCGGAAGGCCGTGGCGCTGGCGAACGAAAGACAAGGCGTCCGGGCCGTTGAGTCGCTGGCGGCCGGCGGGGAAATTCGCGCCAGAGAATTCGTCGTTGACGGCCTCGTTCAAACAGACTTCAACGCCGCCAACAGCATCGGTGAGTAGCACGAACCCCAGCAAACCAACTTCGGCATAGCGGTCGACCGTGACGCCCGTCAGATCGCTGATTGCGCTGATCAATGCCTGGCGGCCGGCCTGCTTGGATTGGTTTTCCAGCTTGGTTTCGTCGGTGAGGCCGGAATCAAAGAGCTCTGCTTTTTTATCCGACTTGTGTGCCCCGTAGACACCGTTGATTTTCATGTTGCCGAACTCGTCGTCGTGAATATAGGTGTCGCGGGGGATGGAGATCGCGGTGGCGGAGGAGCCATCGTTGGGTACGCGGATGACCATGAGGGTGTCGGTGTTTTCGTTTTCCTCGTCGCCCGCGCGCAGCATTTCGATTTCTTGCGGTGACAGGGGGTTGCCTTGAGCGTCGGTGCGGGAGTCGATGCCGACGAGCAAGATGTCCAAGGCGCCGTCTGCTGCGTGGCCGAACTTTGAGCCCTTGCCCCCGCCGAGGCTGAGGTCGTGGGCGGTGTTGGTGACCGATCCGAAAACGGAGTAGCCGAAACCGGATAGTGCAAGTACGACGACGGCGAGGAATGCGAGGACAGCGCGCACGCCTTTCGGGCCGGTTTGTCGCACCGCAGCGTCGACGGACGGTGGCGCTTGGATGGCGCGTGTCCGGCGTTGGGAGGTGGGGCGGTCGTCACTCACGGTGAAAGTCTCCAGGTCGTGCTGTGTTCTGCTACCGCGGCTAGGGCGGTGCGGTTGACACATGGAGTATACAGTGCAGGCCGGTTTAGGCCGGGTTAGCTTAAACATCGCCGCGGGAGTCTATACGCTGTGAAGGGTGAATAACCCTTCGAAAGCACCTTTGGCGGTCGTGACCGTCACCTATTCTCCGGGTGAGTACCTGGATGCCTTCGCCTCCTCTATTCCCGAGGCGACCGCGCGGGATGTGTTGCTCGTGATGGCTGACAATGGTTCGGTGGATGGTTCCCCGGAGGCTGCCGAGCGTCGCTACCAGTGGGCTGAGTTTCTGCCGACGGGCAGCAACATTGGTTACGGTGCGGCCATTAACTGTGCGGTGCGTTCTTTGAAGCCTCGGGTCGAGCGTGGTGAGGTTGACGGTGAGTTTTTCCTCATTTCAAACCCGGATGTGCTCTTTTCCCCCGGAAGCATTGATGCGCTTATTGACGCCGCGTCGAGGCACCCGGGCGCCGCGTCTTTCGGCCCATATATTAAGGAAGAGGACGGCAGCGCGTATCCTTCGGCGCGCGCGGTGCCGACGTTGGGCAATGGTATTGGGCATGCGTTGTTGTCTGGGGTGTGGCCATCGAATCCGTGGACTCGGGCGTACAAGGCCGACCAGGATATGACTGTGGAGCATGAGGCCGGATGGCTGTCGGGTTCCTGCTTGTTGGTGCGCTGGGATGCCTTTGAGGCGATTGGTGGTTTCGACGAGCGCTACTTCATGTACATGGAGGATGTCGATTTGGGGGATCGTTTCGGCCGCGCGGGCTGGTCGAATGTGTTTGTTCCTTCCTCTGTTATCGAGCATGCAAAGGGACATGTGGCTGGTGAGCATCCGGAGTTGATGCTGCCGGCGCACCATGAGAGCGCGTATCGTTTTCAGGCGGACCGCTACCCAGCCGTGTGGCACTTTCCCTTGAGGGCCGCGTTGTGGTTGGGTTTGAAGTGCCGCGCAACCTTGGCTGTTGCCTCTGCACGGCTTCGCAGGACTTTAAGGAGAAATTGAGATGGATATTGCATCGCGTACCGACGCTGTCATTTTGGCCGGCGGGAAGGGCACGCGGCTGCGTCCGTTGACCGTGTCGACTCCGAAGCCGATGCTCCCGGTCGCTAACGCACCTTTTCTCAAGCACCTGCTTGGCCGCATTAAAGCTGCGGGGATTACCCACGTTGTGCTGGGTACCTCCTATCGTGCCGAGGTTTTCGAAGAGTACTTTGGCGATGGTTCCGAGCTCGGCCTCGAGATCGAGTATGTCGTTGAGGGAACAGCGCTGGGCACGGGCGGGGCGATCCGTAATGTTTATGACCGTTTGCGTTACGACAATGTGATGGTCTTTAACGGTGATGTGCTTGGGGGTACTGATCTGTCGAAGGTGCTCGCTACCCATGAGGAAAAGCAGGCGGATGTGACCTTGCATTTGGTCCGGGTGCCTGATGCGCGCGCGTTTGGTTGCGTGCCGACTGATTGTGATGGCCGTGTTCTTGAGTTTTTGGAAAAGACGATGGATCCGCCGACCGATCAGATTAATGCCGGCTGCTATGTGTTCCGCCGTTCTGTCATTGAGCAGATTCCTGCGCGCCGCGTGGTGAGCGTGGAACGCGAAGTGTTCCCGCGTCTGTTGGAAGAAGACGCCCGCGTATTTGGCTATGTCGATAACGCTTACTGGCGTGACATGGGTACGCCGGAGGATTTCGTCCGGGGTAGCTCTGATCTGGTTCGCGGTATTGCGCCGTCTCCTCTGTTGGAGGGCCGCACGGGGGAGTGCCTTGTGGATGCGGCTGCCGGTGTGAAGGATGGCGTTTGGCTTCTGGGTGGTACGACGGTTGGCCGTGGCACGGAGATCGGTGCGGGTTGCCGTATTGATGACTCTGTCATTTTTGACGGCGTGACGGTTGAGCCCGGAGCCTACATCAAGGATTCGATTATTTCTTCTGGCGTGCACATTGGCGCTAACGCGCGAATTGTTGACGCCGTGATCGGTGAAGGCGCGCAGATTGGTGCGCGTTGCGAGTTGCGCAACGGGATGCGCGTGTGGCCCGGGGTTGTCATTCCGGACGCAGGTATTCGCTTCAGCACGGACGCTTAAACCTGGGTGCTGGCTTGTCGCGCCCTGCGGTCTTTCTTGCGTGATGCTGTCGGCTTGCCGATGGCTTCCCTAAAAGATCGGATAAATTGCTAGCATCTGTATCTTGATTTTTTATTCAGGGGCACCACTATATGTAGTGCCCCTGCTTTTACCCCCGGGTGGCGACGCTACCCTTCAGGGAAAGTGCAAAAAAGTTTCTCTTGGGGCTTGTGTGACTGCTGTGAACTCGACGCGGTGGCATTCCCCCAGGTTTTGGGGAAGGTTGTCTTTTTTCCTTGACGCGTCGCCCCCTGGGGGTGTGTAATCACATTTGTGTAACAGAGCTGGTTTATATGTAGACTGGCTCCACTAGATGTTGATAAACCTATCGCTGATATTGACCGCCCGCCCGATCGGCATGTGATCAAAGGATTCGGTAGAGACTGGGTTTCCCGACTAGGAGCGAGGAGCGTTCGTGGAAGACTTTGCAAACGACGAATCTCTCCGTAGTGCACGCACTACTGGAGGTGCGGCCAGAATGGACGCATTGTTCCAGGCTGTCGAGCAAGAGTGGCAGGAATACGCACTCTGTGCGCAAACAGACCCAGAAGCTTTCTTCCCAGAAAAAGGCGGCTCCACCCGCGAGGCCAAGCGCATTTGCCAAGCCTGCTCGGTCCGCGACGAATGCCTCGAATACGCACTACTTAATGATGAGCGCTTCGGAATCTGGGGCGGACTCTCTGAGCGTGAACGCCGCCGTTTGAAAAAGCAGATTTCCTAAAATTAAACCCGCAGCCACTGCGGGTTTTTCTATGTCTTTACCAGGGGGTGGGTCTGCCCGGTGGGGCTAGAAGCGTTCAAAATCGGGGTCGATGACGCTGGGGTCAACGTTAAGATATGTCGCTGCGAGGGACGTCAGCACGTAGGTTAACAACTCGGCTCGCTCTTTTGAGTCGGTGCACCGCTGCTCTATGGGCTGCCGGAAGACAACCAAACGCGCACGCGTGGGTTTACCGCGATGGTCGACACCCGCAGGGATAACGCGCCCCAATGGCACAGGGCCATCAGAGATTACCTCCTCGGGATAGATCTCCATGAAGCGCATGCGGGGGATCATATCCACCGCGACGTCAATAGATTCCAGCTGTTGCGGAAATTTCCGAGCGATCGGGCCGTAAGCCTCCAGCACCGCGGCGTCAAAAAGATCGCTTCGGCTTTTATATATCGGCACGGTTTGGGGCAGAACTGGCCCCCGGACACCATGGCGATTTCTCATGGGCTCAAGGTTAAACCGGCAACCGGTCGGGGCAGTGTTCGGCGCGCCGAATGTAGACTCTCAACTTCAGGTCTAGACTTGGTGGACGTGAGTCAATTCCGACGTTGTTCCCGCCCCGGCTGCGGCAAACCCGCCGTAGCGACGCTCACCTACGCCTATGCCGAATCCACAGCAGTGGTCGGCCCCCTGGCTGCGACAAGTGAACCCCATAGCTGGGACCTTTGCGAGCACCACGCCGAAAAAATTACAGCCCCCCTTGGATGGGAGCTCCTCCGAGTAGACGACATCACCATCGACGACGATGACGATGACCTCACGGCGCTAGCAAAGGCAGTGCGCGAAGCTGTACGTCACCCCAGTGGTTTGGTCGCCGACAGCCCCGCAACCGAGTACCGCAGTAGCCACCCCGCACACAACGCGAAACAAAGCACAGATCGCAACGCCACCAAAGACCCGAGCACACGCTCCGGCAAGGGCGAACGCGGCCATCTTCGCCTGGTGTCCTCGGACGAGGATTAAACAACCTAGCCACAACCTACTAGGCTAGTGTGGTCAATCGTCCCATATTTGAGGAGAATAATGCGCACTCGCGAATCCGTCGAGGCCGTCATTAAGGCTTACGACGTCCGTGGTGTCGTCGGCGAAGATGGTTTTGACGCCGACTTCATGCGTGAAACCGGAGCGGCTTTCGGCCGTCTCATGCGAAACGAAGGTGCCCGCGTCGTAGCGGTGGGCCACGACATGCGCGATTCCTCGCCCAAGCTGTCCGCAGCCTTCGGCGAGGGCGTAGCAAGCCAAGGGCTAGACGTTATTGCCCTCGGTCTTACATCCACCGACGAGCTCTACTACGCCAGCGGTGTGCTGGAGTGCCCCGGCGCCATGTTCACCGCTAGCCACAACCCCGCGAAATACAACGGCATCAAAATGTGCCGCTCAGGTGCCCGCCCCGTTGGCCAAGACAGCGGCTTGAAGACCATCATCGACGACCTAGTCCAGGGCGTGGAGCCCTACGAGTCCACCCCAGGCACCATCGAAGACCGCGACATGCTCGGCAGCTACGCTGAATACCTGCGCGAGCTGGTCGATCTGCGCAACATTCGCCCGTTGAAGGTCGCCGTGGATGCAGGCAACGGCATGGCGGGCTTAACTGTTCCGGAGGTCTTCAAGGGCCTGCCCATCGAGATCGTCGACCTGTACTTTGAACTCGACGGCAACTTCCCCAACCACGAGGCCAACCCGTTGGAGCCCTCCAACCTGGTTGATCTTCAGCGCTTTGTCGTCGAGCAAAAAGCAGACATCGGCCTCGCCTTCGATGGTGACGCCGACCGTTGCTTCGTCGTCGATGAACGCGGCGAGGCCGTCAGCCCCTCTGCTGTGTGCGCCATCGTCGCCGAACGCTACTTGGCCGACAACCCCGGTGCCACCATCATCCACAATCTGATCACCTCGAAGGCCGTGCCCGAGCTGATCGCCGAAAAGGGCGGCACCGCTGTGCGCACTCGCGTCGGCCACTCCTTTATCAAGGCGCAGATGGCCGAAACCGGCGCAGTGTTTGGCGGCGAGCACTCCGCCCACTATTACTTCAGTGAGTTCTTCAACGCGGATTCCGGCATGCTGGCCGCTCTGCACGTCCTGGCTGCCTTGGGTAGCCAGGAGCAACCGCTGAGCGTCATGATGAAAGACTACGAACGCTACGTCGCATCCGGCGAGCTTAATTCTCGCCTGGCCAGCGCAGAGGCTGGGGTGGAGCGCACCCAGGCCGTGCTTGATGCGTTCGCCGACCGCATCGAGTCCACAGACACGCTCGACGGCGTCACGGTGGACCTCAAGGGCACTCCCGCTTGGTTCAACATTCGTGCCTCCAACACCGAGCCGCTGCTGCGCCTCAATGTTGAAGGCGAAACACCTGAGCAGGTTGATGCTCTCGTCGAAGAGATTCTGGGCATCATCCGCGCCTAAATACACCATAAAGGTTAAGACACACATGCAGTTGCTCACTGGTATTGTCCGCAACTACCCGTGGGGCTCCCGCACAGCTTTGGCACGCTTGCGTGGGGCAGAACCCACTGACCACCCCGAAGCAGAAATGTGGTTCGGGGCGCATCCCCTTGCTCCCTCATTGGTGGGGGAGCGCACGCTGATCGACGTCATCGCTGAGGACCCCACCCATAGCCTGGGGGACATGGCCGATCAAGGCCAGGGGCTGCCTTTTTTGCTCAAGCTGCTCGCTGCCGATGAGGTGTTGTCTTTGCAGGCACACCCCTCCCGGGAGCAGGCGAAAGAGGGCTATGCCCGTGAAAACGAAGCGGGAATTGCCCTCAACGCACCGCACCGTAACTACAAAGACGACAACCACAAGCCTGAGTTGATCGTCGCTCTAAGCGAGTTCGAGGCCATGGCAGGGTTCCGCCCGGTGCCGTTGACTAACGAACTGTTTGATGTGCTGGCGTGCCCCGAGCTTGAGCGCTATCGTTCCCTGCTGCCGGATACCCCCACAGATTCGGTAGCGCAGGATTCTAGCGATAACGTTCGGGCGTTGTTTACCACCTGGATCACCATCCCCCCTGCGGCTCGTGTCGAGCTGATCAACGCGGTGGTGGCTAGTGCGCGTGCGGTGCTGGATGATTCTGCGCGTGAAATTCCGCAGTGGATGCGTGAAGCCTTGAGCAACATTGTTGAGCTCAACGAGATGTACCCCGGAGACGTGGGTGTTTTGGGTGCGTTGCTGCTGAACAAGTTGACCTTGCAGCCCGGCGAGGCTCTGTATTTGGATGCCGGGAACCTGCATGCGTACGTGCGGGGCTTGGGCGTGGAGATCATGGCGAATTCGGACAACGTGTTGCGCGGCGGGTTGACGTCCAAGCACGTGGATGTGCCGGAGTTGGTGAAGGTGCTGAACTTCGACACCTTGGAGGACGCCCGTTTGGCGGGTGAAGAGTCCGTGGTGGGGGGTGCCCGTATCGTCCGCTACCCGGTTCCGATTGATGAGTTTGCGCTGACACGTGTCGAGTTGGATGGTCGCTGGGAGGTGCCTACGGGTACCCCGACGATCATCGTGTGCACCGAGGGCACTGTGAAGGCTGATGACGCCGCGACGGTTCTGGACCTACGTGCCGGTCAGGCCGCGTGGATTCCAGCTGGAAACGCACAGGTTGTGCTCGAGGGCAGCGGGCAGGTGTTTGTTGCGACACATGCCTAAAACGGCCTGTTTCTAGCAATATGCAAAAGGTTGGTCGGGGCCACCTCATTGTGTGGCCCCGACCAACCTTTTTGGTATTCGAGGAGGGATGTTTAGGCGTCGTCGCTCGCGGTATCGGGCAAATCCTCAGCCGTTGAGTCATCGGCGGTGAAGGATAGCTCTGCTGCGACTTCGTCGTAAATAGGGGAGTCGCTGGCGTTAACCTCGACCTCGATGGCTGTTTCTCCTGCAGGTCCTTTCCTATGATCCGCTTGCTAAAAACAGGCGGGGGATTGGTTGTGGTTGTCTCGGTGGCTGTAGTGGATCAAGTGGCTGTCGTACTCATGCGGACTTCGAAAGGCGTACCCTGGTTGTGACAGCCAGGAAAGCGGCCGTGGAACACCGCGCACGACCCTAAGAGAATTATTAAAAAAACCTCAGATTCGGTGCGGTCTTCCATGAAGTGCATACCTGCATAGAAGCGTAACGCTCGAACAGGCTAAAAGAAAGCGAAAGAGAGCAGCTCAATGGGAGCGTGGGACGACACCATTTTCCGTCAGGAAGCAACGGTATATTTTCTCGACGAACTCGACACACTCGACCCTGACGATCAGGTAGAAGCAATCCTCGACGCATGCACCTTGGCCAAAGGTCAAGCGGGCGCAGACTTCAATGAGGATGAGGACTATGTTCGGGGGCTCTGTGCCGCGACAATCGCAGCCATTTGGGCAGGTGCACCCTACAGCGCGGGTGATGTTGTCGAGGAGTACCCCTTCATTCGTCAGCTCATCGGCCACGGCGATGAAGCGCTCAATGAGGCTGCACTTGAGCTACTGGAAAACGTTGACATGGATGTCGACATCGAGACTTACATCGAGGCCCTGAGTTAGGCCCCGGCCGAGGGTGAAATGCAGGGGCCACCGCGCCCACCAAACTTAAAACCATGCCGAAAAAACTTAAAGAAAAATAAGAAAACTTATTGCTTTTTAAGATTTATTGGTGGGTGCTTCGGTGCGGCCAGCAGGCCACTACAATCGATCACGACGCTTGGCACGAACCCAAGAAGACACATCTTGACACTCAACCTCGAAGGAGACCCCTGTGCCCCACGGTACGCAGTCCAGCACCAACCCGAACGCATTCACAGACTTCCGGGTTGCCGACCTGAGCCTCGCCGACGCCGGACGCCACCAGATCCGCCTCGCCGAATACGAAATGCCAGGCCTCATGGAGCTGCGCCGCGAATACGCCGAGGAACAGCCCCTCAAAGGTGCCCGGATTGCAGGCTCCATCCACATGACCGTCCAGACGGCCGTGCTGATTGAAACCCTCACCGCACTGGGCGCTGAAGTCCGCTGGGCCTCCTGCAACATCTTCTCCACCCAAGACGAGGCTGCCGCAGCAGTCGTCGTCGGTGACGGCACCGTCGAGCAACCCACTGGTGTGCCGGTCTTTGCGTGGAAGGGTGAAACCCTCGATGAATACTGGTGGTGCCTCGACCAAATTTTCAGCTGGGGTTCGGACGCCGACGGCAACGAGATCCTGCCCAACATGATCCTCGACGACGGCGGCGATGCCACCATGGCCGTCATCCGCGGACGCCAATACGAAAACGACCGCCGCGTACCCGAGGCCACCGCCGATGACTCCGACGAACACATCGCCTTCCTTGGCATGCTGCGCGAGGTCCTCGAACGTGAACCCGGCCGCTGGGGCCGCATCGCAGAAACCGTTCGCGGCGTCACCGAAGAGACCACCACCGGTGTGCACCGCCTCTACCACTTCGCAGAGGAAGGCACCCTGCCCTTCCCCGCAATGAACGTTAACGACGCCGTCACCAAGTCCAAGTTCGACAACAAATACGGCACCCGCCACTCCCTGATCGACGGCATCAACCGCGCCACCGACATGCTCATGGGCGGCAAGAGCGTGCTGATCTGCGGCTACGGCGACGTCGGAAAGGGCTGCGCCGAAGCCATGGCAGGCCAAGGCGCCCGCGTCAAGGTCACCGAAGCCGACCCGATCAACGCCCTCCAAGCACTCATGGACGGCTTCCCCGTCGTCCACGTCGACGACGCCATCGCCGATGCCGACATCGTCATCACCGCCACCGGCAACCTGGGCATCATCACCTTCGAACAGATGCTGAAGATGAAAGACCACGCCGTGCTCGGCAACATCGGCCACTTCGACAACGAAATCGACATGCACTCCCTGCTGCACCGCGACGACGTCCAGCGCGTGCAGATCAAACCACAGGTCGACGAGTTCATCCTGCCCAACGGCACCGCCATCATCGTCCTCTCCGAAGGTCGCCTGCTGAACTTGGGCAACGCCACCGGCCACCCCAGCTTCGTCATGTCGACCTCCTTCGCCGACCAGACGATCGCCCAAATCGAATTGTTCAACAACCACGACAAGTACGACAAGCAGGTCTACCGCCTGCCCAAGATCCTCGACGAAAAGGTCGCGCGCATCCACGTCGAAGCACTCGGCGGAACCCTCACCGAACTGACGAAGGAACAAGCCGAATACATCGGCGTCGACGTTGCCGGACCTTACAAACCAGAGCACTACCGCTACTAAACATGATCATCGCAATTGAAGGAATCGACGGCGCGGGTAAAAACACCCTCGTGCGTGCACTGACGGAACTCATCGATCGACCAGTAAGCGTTCAAGCCTTCCCCAGGTACGGCACACTGCACGCTGACCTCGCCGCCGACGCACTCAAGCACAAGCTCGGTGACACCGTCGACTCCATCCACGCGATGGCACTACTGTTCGCGCTCGACCGCTACGGCTACAAAGACACCCTGCTGTCCTACGCAGCCGGAGGCCCGCACGAACACGATGTGCTGCTGCTCGACCGCTACGTCGCAAGCAACGCCGCCTACACAGCAGCACGGCTCGACAGCGTCGAAGGGCAACACTTCGTCGCAGACCTCGAGTTCGGTCGCTTCGGCCTGCCCGCCCCGGACCTGACGATCCTCCTCGACACCGATGCCGATCTGGCTGCCCAGCGCGCCCAACACCGGGCAGAAGCCGACGTCAGCAGAGCTCTCGACGCCTACGAAAGCGACAGTAGCCTGCAGCAACGCACCCTGGATGCCTACTGCAGGCTAGCTGCAGACAACTGGTACGGATCCTGGATGAGCGCGCACCCAGACGCCGACCCCCGCGAGGTCGCCGAATACATCGCCCAGCTTTAGTCGGCCGCCCGAACCGACCAGGGGATCACTCCATCTCCTGGGCAATCTGGGCAGCCAACCGGGATGCTTCCTGACTGCCCAGGGCTGCGGCCTCCTCGGCAGCGGCGTGCGCCTGGCGCAACTCCCCACGAGCCCGGTACATGTGTGCAAGGCCCAACCAACTATCGATCACCTCAGAGCGATCGCCTAGCTCAGTAAACGCCTCGATCGCCGCCCGCTGCGCATCCGCGGATGAAATGTGCTGATTCATCACAAAAAACTGCACCGCACGATCCCGCAACCAATCGGCCTCCAGCCACCGTGGACTCCGCTCAAACACATCCGCATAGGTGAGTAGATGCACCCGCTGCTGCTCCATCACCTCGTCCAACGTCGCGGCATGCTCAACGTGGCCAGCCCTCACCGCCTCGGCGAGATCATTGCCATAGCGGCTGCGCACAGAAGCGAGGTTGCGAACAGCATCCGCAACTTCTGGGGAGCGCGACTGCTCCGAAGCATCAGCGCCCCCAGCAGTGCTGTGCTGCTTCAACACCTCACGCAACCGCTCCACAGACATCTGCACGCAACGATGACGGCACCGAACCGCATCCTCATACATCATTGCCTGGTTGTAACCCGACGCGGCGTCATCAAAATGACGGGCAGCAGAACCGCGCGCTTCCTGACGAACCTCCTCACTCGCATCCGCCAAAGCCACATGCTCAAAAGCCAACACCGCGGCCTTTTCCAAACTACGAGCCGCCGTCCCATGCTGGTCCACGGAAGCGCTAGCAGCCGCAACGCACACATTCAACGCCGCAGCAACGGGCATGGCGATCGCAGGATAACTAGCACCGAACAAACGCTCCAACGCGTCGAGGCCGTTGTTCGCGACCTCCTCAGCCTCCCAAAAACGCCGCAGACCCAACAAGTCATCAGCCAAGCGGGCAGCAATCTGAGCCTGGATCAACGGCGCCCCCAACGCCGCAGCCACATTGATCGCCTCGCGATGAGCCTCAACAGCCTCCTCCGGATAACCAGCAGATGACGCCGCGATCGCCAACGTCCCACACGCGGACAAACGCACCCCGATCGGATCGATGGAATCCATCCGGGTGGCCTGATCCGCCAACGTGGCAGCCTCAACCAACTCGCCCGCCTCCAAATGCTTATCGGAGCGTGCAAGCAGTTCAAACGCAGGATCAACCTGGGCGAACTCCGGAGGAAGCGCAGCAGCAGCCGCATCCAGATCGATCCGACGCGCCTCGATCAAATCCGACGCTTCACGCTGCTCCGCAAGGACACCGAACACCGTGTATTCATCGCAATGATGGACCGCATTAATAGCGGCATCCCGGACCTTCAACTCCGCCAGCGACAACTCATTCCACGGCCCACGGAAACGCAACGGCACCTTCGCAGGCTCATCATCCCCCGCGGCGTCATCCTCAATTGCTTTGGGCGAATCATCAAGAATTAAGGCGCCCGACATGCCCAATCCACGAGCCTGAGGATCAAACACACCCGACACGTCGACCACACCATCAGGCGAAGCCACATCTCGGATCTCGGGAAGTTCATCACGGGCGGGAAGCGTCAAAGCCTCCAACACCCGACGCCGATGCACACCCGGATTCGGATGACCCGGACGCGCATCGAACAAATCAGCTAGATCTAAAGCCAGGTCCTTAAACCACTGCCTAGCCACACGCACGGTCGGCTGCGGCACATCAGGACGCGCGCACCACGGCAACGAGCTACCGGGAAGGGTCACATTGAGCACCTGATCCTGCTCACCTGGCGGAATACACGCAAGCAAAACCGCGGCATCCGCCGCAGCATCCATCAGAGAATCAGCACTATCAACCTCCGACCACCACGGAAGATGACGCAGCAAAATACCCACCCCGCGCTCGAGCCTCTCCGGTCGCAACAGGCCCGACAAACCCAAATAACGATAATGCAAAGCCAACTGATCAAAATCAGCAGAATTCTGCTGAAAACGACGATACGAACGGCAATGCGCAGCCCACGCGCGCCCATCGTGGCCCTGCATAAACCACGGCTCCATCATCAACGACAGAGTTTCCTCCGGGTTGCGATCGCAGGCGTTATCCGCATTCGCCAAAGACAACTCACCCGCAACCACTGCGGCGTCAACATCATCCATGCGCAACGCATACATCATGTCGAATGCAGGCTCGCAGCCAGCACAATCCGACAACTCGCCACGAGCAGCCGCCCTCCAGCGCGCATGGAACTCCTTATAGCCCTCCTCGTCGCCCATATCCCACGCATAGGAAGCCCGCCGGTAATAGTAAGGGCGCAGACTTTCCCCCTGCGCCACATAAAACTCCCTCATCGACTCCAGCAGCATCTCCCACTGCTCGCAAGAAACAGACGGCAGACCGCGAACCGCCGACAACGCATACTTAAAATCCCAGCCGAAACTATTCAGCTGTTCATCACTAAACACCTCCGGCTTCGAACGGTACAACGCATCCAACTGCACAAACGGAGCCAAGCTGCGGTCCGTACGCCCACCCATCGTGTACGCCAACACCAGCTGCAGCAACGCCTCCACCGTCGAAGGATCATCGCCCTCATCCTGCGCGGCAGTCACCGCCTGCGCCCACGCGGCCGAGCACGCCGGACCAAAAGGCAACATGTGCGCCTTATCAAACAACTCCTGTAGCTGCGGGCTACGCCCCGGACCAGTGACCATCACAACACCTTCCTCAACACCATTGGCGGCCGGCCACACTGTCGCCGGGCCCAACCCGCTTACTTCAACGCACGACTAATCAACGTGCTAAACACACTCGTCGACCACGAACGCACCTGACTATCCATCGGATGACGCCCAGCCAACAACGCCTGCACGTACAAGCCACGCACAGCACTGTCCAACACCTCAGGACGATCCACCGCCCCAGCCATCTCAAACACCACCGGCGAATGGGCATTAAACACCAATTGCGGCGAGCTCACCCGAGCCTGCGGGGAACGATGCGAAGCCGCAGACTCCACCAACGCAGACAAAGGCGATGATGACGCCGCGGCGTCCCCCTCCACCCGCGCCCCCGCGACGTCACCATCCGGAAAAAACAGCACAGGCAACGTCCCCGGCTCAAAACGGCGCACCGACACCTCAACATTCTGACCAGCCAAAGCTTTCGAGGCTGCATCAACAAAAGGCATCAACTCGGCCTCCTCATCCGGAGGCAACGAGGACAACACCCCCAACAATTCACTCGGACGCAACGCAATAAAACGCACCTGCGGATAATCCAAAGCCAACTGGCCAATGAGCTCCTGATCAAACGCGAACCCAGCATTGAGCACGCACACCTCATTGGCGGCAGCAATCGGCGCGATCGTGCGGAACTGATCATCCGTACTCGCATAACGAACACCACCATAAGCATCGATGATTTCCCCCACAGTCATCGCACCCAGCGTCGTCATAAACGGAACCGTGCGGCACAACAACTCACGCGTCGGCCGATCAGTCAACGCCAAAGACTTCAAACCATTAATATGCAGCGCAGTAAAAGCCTTGAACATCGCAGGCTCCTGCGCCGCCAACTGGGTCAACCACACGCGAACATGCTCACCGATCGCCTGGCGGGTGAACTCCAGCAGGTCATCATCAAAAAGATCCTCGCGGCTGGCCGTGGGCTTCAAAAACTCCGCATTGCCCACAACGCGTACAAAATACGCCCAATCCGGCAACAAGCTCGTAACCGAAGATCCCAGCAACATCCGCCGCAGATACACCTGATGGCGCATCACATGCCCAGGATTAGCCCCCGACTCCAACACATAAGCCACGCCCCTAAAACCTGCCTCCGGAACATCCAAAGGGATCGCAGCGAAAGGCATGAAACCAAAATTTTCCGCACACCACGTCGCCTGCGCACGACTCGCAGGAGCCATCTCCCACGGCGCACGCTGCAACGCCAGGTGCTCAACCTCCGATCCCCCCTCAAGAGTCACGTCAACCTCAAGGAAACGCCCATAAGAAATAATGACGTCGCGCAAAGCCGCAAGGCTAAACAACTGCTCGCCCGGGAAACCCTCCAGCACAATCGCCGTGCCCCCGTCCGCCAACGCAGACTCAATGTGCGCAGGCACAGCGACCGACGCGGCGTCATCAATCGTCCACGTGCCGTCCGAAGAACCAACCCAACGGACAATGCCCATAAGGCCCGGCTCAGCAGCGCGGACGCTAGAGCTAAACACCTCGATCGAAGGCGAAACCATAAAACAGGACAACAAACCAATACCGAACTGGCCCAAAAAATCCGAACGGCTCAGACCAAACTCGTCCTTCTTCGACGAAGCGCCAATCGTTGACAACAGTGACGCGGCCTCGTCGGCGGTCAAACCCACCCCAGAATCGATCACCGTTAAGGTGCGACCAGACAGAATAAAGCGAATCCGCGCCGGGCAATCCGGCTGTAGCTCACGACGCGCAGTGATCGCATCCACGCCGTTTTGCAGCAATTCGCGAACAAACACACGCGGACCCGAATACAGGTTGCGGGACAGAAGCTCCACAACCCCCGACAAGTCCACACGAAAATTAGAGGACATTAACCCTCCGACTCGGACTGATCTTCGCCAAACACATCCCGTGGGAAGCCAAAAGCCTCAGAAAAGGAATCAATCGTCTGATCGAGCCCAGAAAGAATAGCTGCAAGATTGGTATCCAGCTGTTCATCCGTAGCGCCCTCGGCAGTAAGAACCGACACGTCCACATGCAACGCAACAATGTCATCATCGGTGAGGATCGGCAGGGCAGTGCCAAACACAGCCTCGGCGTTCCAGGAGTTCGCCCAGCGTACAGCCTCAGAGAAGCGATCCTTCGGCAAATACTTGTCCAGGGCGAAGGCCTCAGCCAAAATGAATGCGCCGTCGCCAACGAGCGACATTTTCATCGGAAAACCGTTGAAGCCAGTGTCGATCTGGTCCTTAGACAAGTCATACGTGAAGTCAATGCGGTCCAGTGCCCCTGCAAGACGAGTGAGCGTGACAGGGGTCGGGGCGCCAGCTGCCGCGTTTTTAAACCAAGCCATCGAAAAATCCTTCGTGATAGAAAAAAGGGGCCCAAACCAAGGTGGGAGCTATTCAGCTGCGCTTATATGCTCTGGGAACCGTTCCGCCCAGCGTTCAGCACATTGGGTGAAGCCAGCAAGCGTGGCCTGAATCAACGACCTCAGTTGGTCAGTAGACATCCCTTCGGCCACAGGGGAGGTGAACTCTAGAGCAATCGGCAACCCCTCGGGGGTCGGCGCATCAGCCTCCGTTAGGCCAGCGTCCTCGAAATTAAGAACAATCGACTTGACCCATACGTGGTCCGAATTGCATTCCATGGCGAACATTAGGGCATCGTCGAGCAGCTCTCGGGGAATCTCCCCGGAAAGGTAGGCATAGGAACGAATAATGGTGTCGCGGACGCTAAACCAGGAGGAGAAAGCATCGAACGCGACTCGGATTTCACCATCATCGTCGACGCTGTAGAGCAGTTCTGCTTCTTCCAGTAGCTTGATGATTCGTTGAGCTGTGGCCGCTGGTTGGTCCATTGCACTGTCCTTTCGGTGCGATCGCGAACCGTGACGAGACAACTAGGATCACGGACCGTGAGTGTGCTAACGATAGTACAGGCTAAGGTGCCTAACTCCTCGGTTTGCTGGTGTGTGTGACGCAGCACGGCGCTGCCGCATGCACGACGGCAGCCCCACAGTCGATAAATGTGCAAAGATAGAGGCCATGAGTCCGAAACTATTGGTAGTTGATGACGATCCCGCGATCTCCGAAATGCTGACGCTTGTCCTGCAATCAGAGGGCTTCGAGACCGTCGCGATCACCGATGGTGCCGAAGCAGTCGCCGCAGCAGAACGGGAACAACCCGACCTCATCCTGCTAGACCTCATGCTTCCCGGAATGAACGGCATTGACATTTGCCGCGAAATCCGCAAAACCTCCTCCGTCCCGATCGTCATGTTGACAGCAAAAACGGACACCGTTGACGTGGTTTTGGGGTTGGAATCCGGAGCAGACGATTACGTCAACAAGCCGTTCAAGCCCAAGGAACTCATCGCCCGGATCCGCGCACGTCTGCGCCGCATCGAGGAAACCCCCAGCGAACTGATCGAACTTGGCGAACTAACCATCGACGTTCCTGGGCACATCGTTAAGCGTGACGGTAAAGAAATCCCCCTCACGCCTCTCGAATTTGATCTGCTGCTGCACCTGGCCCGCAAACCCAACCAAGTATTCAGCCGCGAAGAGCTACTGGAAAAGGTCTGGGGATACCGCCACGCATCGGACACGCGCCTGGTCAACGTTCACGTCCAGCGCCTGCGCGCGAAATTGGAACGCGACCCGGAAAACCCGCAGATCGTGCTGACCGTCCGTGGACTGGGCTACAAAACGGTGCGCGCCTAAGCGACGCGACGTCTAGTGCCCCACATTCTTAACGTGTGAGCTAAACACAGTGTTGAGTTTCTTCCGACGCATCCGCCATCTGATCGAGCGGCTTGGCCACCGGGCATCCCATGCATGGCGCACCTCGCTGCAAGTCCGGGTGATCGGCACCATCGTGTCCGCATCGCTGACGGTGGTGCTCATCCTCGGGTTCGCGATGATCAGTATCGTCGCCCAGCGCCTAGCGGACTCCAAACTGGACATCGCTAATTCCGAAATCGACCGCGCACGTCAGACTGTGCAGGAACAGATCAACGCCACGGACTCCTCTAACTCTGTTCCTGTGCGGCTTAACTCTGCCCGGGCCGCATTGACCAACAAAGCGGCCACTGGGCCCGAAGCTGGTGCAGTTTTCGAGCCTGTGTTGTTAGTTGACCAAAATGGGCGAATCACTACATCCCCTGACGGCTACCGCATCCCGGAGCAATTGCGGCAGTTTGTCTCCCAGGGGCAGATCTCCTACATGTACACCACGATCAACCGTACTGAAGGCAACACGGTTAAAGCGTTGATCATTGGTACGCCGACAGAATCAGAAATTGCTGGTCTGCAGTTGTATTTGGTGTTGCCTTTGGAAAATGAAGAAGCCACCATGCGACTGATGCGTGGCCTACTGTCTGCTGGTGGAGTGGTGCTGGTGGTTTTGCTCGTGGGCATCGCCTGGTTGCTTACACAACAGGTGACGGTCCCTGTGCGCAGCGCTAGCCGCATCGCGCAACGCTTCGCCGCCGGCCACCTCCGGGAACGCATGCTGGTTGAGGGCGAAGACGAAATGGCTCGGCTCGCCATGAGTTTCAACGCGATGGCCGAAAGCCTATCCAAGCAGATCCGGCAGCTGGAAGACTACGGCAACCTCCAGCGCCAATTCACATCGGACGTCTCCCACGAGCTGCGCACACCTTTGACTACGGTGCGCATGGCAGCTGACATGATCGCCGATAACAAAGACGAACTCGACCCTTACACGGCGCGTGCGTCCGAACTGATGGTTCGCGAACTCGACCGTTTCGAATCCCTGTTGGCAGACCTGCTCGAAATTTCCAGGCATGACGCCGGAATGGCCGACCTGTCCGAAGAAAGCATCGACGCCCGCAATGTGCTTAGTTCTGCCTGGCAACAGACCGAGCACCTGGCCGAAGAACTTGGAGTGGCCGTCGAATTCACAGTGCCGGAGCACCCCGTCACGCTCGTCGGCGATGCCCGGCGAATCGAGCGCATCCTGCGTAACCTTTTGGCCAACGCCATCGACCACAGCGAAGCCAAGCCCGTCGAGGTGACGCTAGCCAGCAGTGATGACGCCGTGGCGGTCACCGTCGCAGACCATGGCGTGGGCCTCAAACCGGGACAAGAAGATTTGGTGTTTAACCGCTTCTGGCGCGCCGACCCTTCCCGCAAGCGGCACTCTGGCGGAACAGGGTTGGGGCTGGCTATTTCCCACGAAGACGCAGCCCTGCACGGCGGGTTCGTTGATGCAATCGGCGAACCAGGTGTGGGCTCGATGTTCCGACTGGTGCTTCCCATTACTCCGGGAGCAGCCATCGGAACGGTGCCCCTGGAACTCGTGGTTCCACCAGCTTTGCCGCCCAACACCGAGGACACTAGCGCCCCTACGGGAGGACAATCATGACCGGCCGCAGCACCCTAGCCTTAGTCGCAGCGAGCACACTGGCCCTCAGCAGCTGCACCAGCTTGCCCAGCTACACCGAGCCTCAAGCCTTGCGCAGCTTTGTGCGCTCCACCCCAACAGAGGAAGCCATCGCGCCGGTAGCCGGACAGGAACCCGACCTGCTGCTGCGAGCCTTCTTCGCGGCCTCCGGCAAGCCGACCCAAAATCACCAAGCGGCCCGCGCCTTCCTGACACCGGACGCTGCGCGGCGCTGGGACGACGCGGCGTCAACACTGATTTTGGATCGCATTGACCTCAACGCTAAACCCGGGGCCACCCCGAATGCGATCAGCTATGTGGTGCGTGGAACCGTCGTCGGGGCACTCGGACCCGGTGGTGTGTTCAGCCCCGACCACGGTGATTTCGAGGCGGAAATCCAGCTCAGCAAGGTGGATGGGGAGTGGCGCATCGACTCTCTGCCCGCCGGCACCGTGTTTGAGCGCGTCGAGTTGCGCAACAACTACAGCCCCGAAGAACTGTTCTTCTTCGATCCGAACCAGAAGATGCTCGTGCGGGACCGCCGGTGGGTCTACAAGGGGCAAAAATCCATGGACACTTCTCTGCTGTCCCTGCTGGTGGAGGGGCCCAAGGGGCCGATTGCTGCGGGCGTCACCACTGAGGTGCCCGTCGGTGCGACCTTCGTAGGCAACGACAACGGTGTGTATCGCTTCAATGGTTTCGCGGACCTGAGCGCCGAAGCACGTCACCGTTTCGCGGCACAGGTGCTGTGGACGTTGGCGAAGTCTGGGACGCAAGGCCCCTACAACATTGAACTCGACGGCACGCCTTTGGACCCGCAGGCTCCCGTGTTGACGATCGATGACGTCGCGGAATACAACCCCAATGCGACGTCCGGGTCCGTCAGCCCCTTGTATGCGGTGGGCAATGGTTCGCTGACCCTGGTGGATTCCTCCACTCTGACGCCCGTTGCGGGCACATTGGGAAGCTCGGGCAGGGTGGAAACCGCCGATATTTCTGGTGATTACGTCGCGGGCGTGATCGTTGATGGTGAGGGTGCCGGTAGGCAGTCGACCCTGGTAGCTGGCGCGGTCAATGGTTCGGTGGAAAGCGTGCTGCAGGCCAGGACACTAACCCAACCCAGTTTTGAAAGCCACGCGACTGCTCTGTGGACGGTTCTCGATGGGCGCACCATCGCTAGGGTGGCACGGTCGACGTCGACGAATGAACTATCGCAATCAGAGGTTGACGCCACGAAGATTGAGGGGTTGCTCGAGCCCGACAGTGAGGGCGGCGAGGGGTCGTCTATCAGCATGTTGAAGCTAAGCCCTACCGGTGTTTGGGCTGCGATGGTTATTGGCGGGAAGGTCTACTTAGCGGTGATTTCTCACCCCGGTGCTGGCGAGAGGGTGATTGCGAACATCATCGATATTGCTCCCTCGTTGGACAATACGGTGGTGTCCGTTGCGTGGCAGCTGGATGGGTCCTTGGTGGTGGGTACCGCTAACCAGGACGCACCTATTTGGCGTGTGGAGACGGACGGCTCTGCTGTGACGCAGTTGCCTTCAGGAAATATCACGGCACCTGTTGTTGCGGTTGCTGCTAGCGCTAACACGCTGTACGTCACGGATGCTCGGGCTGTGCTGCAGCTTCCGATTAACAGCCCCACGACTGCGTTCTGGCGGGAGGTTCCAGCGCTGCAGGGGGTCCGTGCGGTCCCCGTTGTGGGCAGCTAGGCTATGCAGACAGCTAAGCAGACGGCTTAGTAGAGATTGAGGGGGTAGTTGTGGATATGGCAGGGGGGTGGCGTTGGCATTCCACGCGGTTAAAGCGGCTGGTGCGGGGTTGGGCGGCTGATGCTGCTGATCTGGTGTTTCCTAGGGATTGTGTTGGTTGTGCGGCTCCGATTGAGGGGCGGGGTGCTGCGTTCACACAGGTGTGCGACTCGTGCTTGCTGGAGCTTCGCCGTCCTCCGGAGCGCATGAGTGCTCGTATCCCCGTTGGGTGCCCCACGTTTGTTTTTGCCCCTTATGCTGGGGCGCACCGCCGTGTTGTGCTGGGGGTTAAAGAACACTTGCGTCATGACGCCGCGATGGTGGCGGGCTCAATGTTTGCTGCGGGTGTGGCGCATCTTCAGGCGCGCGGCGAGTTGCCTTGGGTGGGGCAGTGGTTGGCTGTGCCGGCTCCGTCGCGCCGGGCGTCCGCTCGGACACGTGGGGGTGACCATGTGCGCGCTATGTGCGCTCATGCTGCAGATATAGAACCTTTATGGCAGGTAGTACCACTGTTGAGTCATGCTGATAATGTTCGTGATTCTGTTGGACTTGGTGTGCAGGCTAGGCAGGAAAACCTGAGGGGAAAAGTGCAGCTAGACGCTGCTGCATTGGATCGGTATCGCGAGATCATAGGGCAGCGGGGGCGTCATGTGGTGTTGTTTGATGACGTTATAACCACTGGGGCGACGCTCGCGGAGTCGGTGAGGGTTCTGCAGTCCGCGGGTTTCACGGTGGACGCGGCTATTGTGATCTGTATCGCCTAGATTGTGGGCGAGCAGGGGGTTTGGAAGGTATCTGTGGGGGAGGGGATGAAAATTGCTTCAGAAGGTAGCGAAAGCCTAGGGGTGAATGTATCGTTAAGTGTGTAGCAATTCACGTCACCTGCTGAGGTTGTGAGTAATCCCATTCACAGTCGAGGGTGGCCATACCGGGAGGTACAAGCACGTGACAACGCCTGCTGACAAGAACAATGTTCTAAGCCCCGATGTAAAGGTCAATATCACCGGTCGAAATGTCGAAGTTCCAGACCATTTTGCTGAACGAGTACACAGCAAGCTTGCAAAGATTGCTCGCCTAGACCCCACTCTCACCTTCTTCCATGTTGAGCTCCAGCACGAGCCCAACCCGCGCCGCGCAGACGAATCCGACAAGATTCAGATCACCGCAACCGGCAAGGGCCACATCGCTCGTGCAGAAGCTAAGGAAGATTCCTTCTACGCAGCCCTCGAAACTGCGCTGAGCCGCATGGAGCGTTCGCTGCGCAAGGTCAAGGCTCGCCGCAAGATCAGTCGCAGTGGTCACCGTACCCCGATGCCGACCGATCAGGTCGCTGTCGAGCTCGCAGCGCAGGCTGCCAAGATGGAAGCCCCCAAGGGTGAATTCGATGAGGATCCCTACGCAGACCTCGTCGAAGAGGTCAAGCTCGGCCAGGTTGTGCGCCGCAAGGAGCACCCCGCCACTCCGATGAGTGTCGACGATGCTCTAAGCGAGATGGAGCTGGTTGGCCACGACTTCTACCTCTTCCTTGACGAAGAGACCGGCCGTCCCAGCGTTGTTTACCGTCGTCATGCATACGACTACGGTCTGATCGCACTGGCCTAAGCTCATCCGGCCTATAGTTGTGCACGAGGTTAACCGCCGCTACACCTGTTTGGTGGGCGGCGGTTTCGTGCGACTATGATTGCAGTGTCTGACTGTCTAGTCGTCTAGCCAAGTCTTGCCTCAGTACAAAAGGACGCTTGTTCCGTAAAAATAATTTAAGGACCTTATCTAGTGTTTGGGTTGTCCAATCTCCTCCGCATCGGCGAAGGGCGCGTTGTTAAGCGCTACGCCGCCTACGCCGACAAAGTCATCGCCCTCGAGGATGAGTACCACAATCTGTCGGAAGCAGAGCTCAAGGGCAAAACCGACGAGTTTAAAAAGCGCCTCGCAGACGGTGAGACCCTGGATGATCTGCTCATTGAAGCATTCGCGACTGTCCGTGAAGCGTCCCGCCGTGTCCTCAAGCAGGAGCACTACAAGGTGCAGCTCATGGGCGCATTCGCCCTCCACTACGGCAACGTCGCCGAAATGCGCACCGGTGAGGGTAAGACCCTGACCTGTGTGCCGGCCGCCTACGTTAATGCCCTCGAAGGCAAGGGCGTGCACGTCGTTACTGTGAACGACTACCTTGCAGAGCGTGACTGTGAGTGGATGGGCCGCGTCCACCAGTACTTGGGTTTGACCACCGATGTCATCCTGTCTGAGAAGACCCCCGCAGAGCGCCGCGCCGCCTACAACGCCGATATCACCTACGGCACCAACAACGAGTTTGGTTTCGACTACCTGCGCGACAACATGGCGGCCAGCCTGGAGGATCGCGTCCAGCGTGGGCACCACTACGCCATCGTCGATGAGGTTGACTCTATCCTCATCGATGAGGCCCGCACCCCGCTGATCATTTCTGGCCCTGCAGATGGGGCATCCGGGCGCTACAACGACTTTGCGCGCCTGGTTCCTCGCATGAAAAACGGCATCCATTACGAAGTGGACATCCGCAAGAAGACCGTGGCTGTCACTGAAGAGGGCGTGGCCTTCGTCGAAGATCAGTTCGGCATGAACAACCTGTACGCCCCCGACCACTCGGACATGGTCAGCTACCTGAACAATGCTCTGAAGGCTAAGGAGCTATTCACCAAAGACAAGGACTACATCGTCCGCAACGGTGAAGTCATGATTGTCGACGAGTTCACCGGCCGTGTGCTGTCCGGTCGTCGCTACAACGAGGGCATGCACCAGGCCATCGAGGCTAAAGAAGGCGTGGAGATCAAGGCCGAAAACCAGACCTTGGCCACCATCACCCTGCAGAACTACTTCCGCCTCTACGACAAGCTCGCGGGCATGACGGGTACGGCGGAGACCGAGGCCGCCGAGCTCCACCAAATCTACAAACTCAATGTGGTGCCGATCCCCACCAACCGGCCCAACCAACGTCAAGACCTGACCGACCTGGTCTACAAGACTCAGGAAGCAAAGTTCATGGCGGTTGCTGAGGACATTAAGGAGCGTTCGGAAAAAGGCCAGCCGGTCCTGGTCGGTACGACCTCCGTGGAGCGCTCTGAGTACCTCCACGAAATCCTCAACGCCATGCACGTTCCCCACAAGGTGCTCAACGCTAAGCACCACGAGGAAGAAGCAGAGATCGTCGCCTACGCTGGTCGTGCCGGCGCCGTGACTGTGTCCACCAACATGGCTGGTCGTGGTACCGACATTGTTCTCGGCGGTAACCCTGACGTCATCGCGCTTGCCGAGATGAAAAACGTCAAGTTGGATCCGATTGAAGACGAAGAGGAATGGAACGCCAAGTACCAAGAGGTGCTTGAGCGCGAGCGCAAGAAGTCCGAAGAGGGCGCGGTGAAAGCCCGCGAAGCCGGCGGACTGTATGTCATCGGTACCGAACGCCACGAGTCTCGTCGTATCGACAACCAGCTGCGTGGTCGTTCCGGCCGCCAGGGCGACCCGGGTGAAACCCGCTTCTACCTGTCGATGCGTGACGACCTGATGGTCCGCTTCGTTGGCCCCCGCATGGAAGCGATGATGAATCGCCTCAACGTGCCCGATGACGTCCCGATCGAGTCGAAAGCGGTCACCAATTCCATTCGCGGCGCCCAGTCGCAGGTGGAAAACCAGAACTTCGAGATGCGTAAAAACGTCCTCAAGTACGACGAGGTGATGAACGAGCAGCGCAAGGTCATCTACTCCGAGCGCAACCAAATCCTCGAAGGACGCGACGTACAAGAGCAGGTTCAGGCCATGCTCGACGACACCATCGCTGGCTACGTTGCTGCAGCGACTGCCGAAGGCTACGTCGAAGACTGGGATCTCGACAAGCTGTGGCACGCGCTGGAAGCCCTGTACGGCCCCACGATGAGCTGGAAGTCCTTGCTCGAAGGCAGCGAGTATGGTGCCGCCGGTGAACTCTCCGCCGAGGACCTCACCCAAGCCCTGCTCGACGACGCTCACCGCAAGTACACTGCGCTGGAAGAAAACCTAAGCAAGCGCGAAGCTGAAGTTCGAGCCAACCAGGCCGAGCAGCTGTCCGCCCTGGGTGTCAAGGTCTCCGAGCCTGCTGAAGCACCCAATCCCTTGCGCGCGGTGGAACGCCAAGCCATCCTGTCGACCGTCGACCAGAAGTGGCGCGAGCACCTCTACGAGATGGACTACCTCAAGGAAGGTATCGGCCTCCGCGCAATGGCTCAGCGCGACCCGCTCGTTGAGTACCAGAAGGAAGGCGGAGACATGTTCAACGCCATGAAGGACGCCATCAAGGAAGAAACCGTCCGCAAGATATTCGCCCTCGACAAGCAACTGCGTGGCGAAAACGAAGTAACCGTCGAGGTCTAACGCACAGCCCGACCAAGGAAGCTCACCAGCATCACAACACAGTGAAGCTGGTGAGCTTCCATTGTGTTGCACCAGGCCTAGCCCCAGGATGCGCAAGCGCAGGCCTATCCAAACGGCCGCAAATCGCGTAGCTCATATCGTGATCTACTGCCACGGCGGTGCCATTAAACTCGATCGCCGTAGGCGTCATCTTCTGCATACGGATACTGCGGATAGCCACCGGGCCGTGCGGAACAGTCTTTGAGCGCCGCCGCACATAAGCCCGAACATTGGAGGAAAAAACCGCCGCCGTTGAACGGCTCAGGCTGTCCATCCCAAAAATAAAATTAAGCGCCTTTACAATCGGCGCAAGCCCCTGCGCAGAGGGACGCACCGCGGCGTCATCATCATGACAGTGGTGCTTAGGCGGCGGCTGCGGAACACACAGCAAAGACAAACCGGCCACAGGGCGTACATCATTCATGGGCGAATGCTCAGACGGCACCAAAGAAATACACTTGAGGACGCCGTTAAGACTACTCTGGAAAGCCGATGCCCGTCGACCGCGCCCCCCCGATACCGCTGACGGACACAAGCGACTACGAAAACGACCGACAGTTTTACAAGGAGCCACACATGGACAAGACCCGCGCACCCAAGCAGGCCCGCACTATGAGCGGCCTGATTATCGACTACGCCGGAGTCCTCGACGGCAGCGACGAAGCACGCCGCCGCTGGAGGGACCTGCTGGAAGCGCTTCGTGCCCACGGCACCGCACTGGCAGTGCTATCCAACGATCCTGGTGGAGACGGCGCGGAACACATCCGCGAATTGGAATACCGCGGTCTGGTTGACGCAGTCCTATTATCCGGCGAAATCGGCTACGAAAAGCCCGATGAGGAAGCCTTCCGTATCGCCGCCGACACCCTCGGTGTGCCGATCAATGACTGCGTCATGGTTGACGACTCCATCATCAACGTGCGCGGCGCTGTGGATGCAGGCCTCATCGGTTGCTACTACCAGCAGTTCGACCGCACCGTCGTCGAGGTGTGCGGTTTGTTCGGCCTGAAAGGCGAGTTCTAGCCGTGAGGATTTTCCTTCCCGCGACGCCAGAAACGCTGCGCTCCCTCGCCGCCGATAAGTCCATCAAAGCCCCCGGCGGCTGGGGCTACGCGGTGACCGCCGACCTCGAGCGCGATTTAAGCGACCTCGACGAAGACGGGGTCAGCCAGTACGCCTTCGACGAGGCAGCGCTAGCATCCTTGCGCATGCTCGCCACGATCGATCCGGAGTACGTGGACGCGGAACATCCCGCAGGCGTCTACCGACGCGTCGTCATTAGTTGTGATGTAGCTGATCGGAACGTTAGCCCCCGCCCGGATTTGGGGCCTGCAATCGTCGAATTGGCCGATGTGGATATTGACGCCGCGGACGTTGCGGCCATTCACGTTGACGATCCGGCCGCCTTGGGTGCCGCGGGTGAGCCGGAGGGTGCGGCGTCCATCAAGGCTGCGGCGCTTGCGATCGACCAGGCCGATCTGGGGGATGAGGGTGCGGAGATTGCCGTGTGGAACGCCATGGACGTCTTTATGGCGTGGTATGACCCCAGCGAATTAGCCGAGGTGGCAGATCAGATTTATATGATCTAAGTGGGGCTAGGGCCGATCGACAGGATGATCTTGTTGGTCGGCCTTATCACTTGGGGTTGCCAAGTTAGCTACGGTGCCGTAAGCTACGGTCTCGTACTATTTGACTGGCAAAAGGAGCGGCATGGCCCCAACAACAGACGGCCTGAAGCGATTACGCGGCGTCCTCAAACGATTCAGCACACCCCTGCTGCCGGACGACTACACACAACTGGTCAACCCACTGTGGTCCGCACGCGAATTACGCGGCAAGATCATCAGCGTCACCAAACACACCCCACACACCGCAGAAGGGGAAGTGGGCGCAGCCGACACCGTGAGCCTAGTGATCGAACCCGGTTGGGGTGTGCCCACAGACTTCGAAGCCGGCCAATACATCGGCATCGGCGTCCAAATCGATGGGCGATACACCTGGCGATCCTATTCGCTGACCTGCCCGCCCAACCCCGCAGGCGGCCGACTAGAAATCACCGTCCGGGCCGTAGAACGCGGAAAGCTATCCAATCACCTGGTAGGCAGCGCGCGCCCCGGTATGCACGTGCGACTGGCCGCACCCGCAGGCGAATTCCACCTGACCAACCCGCTGCCCGAAAAACTCCTCTTTGTCACGGCAGGCACCGGCATCACCCCAGTAATCAGCATGCTGCGCACTATGGAAATCCGCGGGCACTTCAACACCGACAAGTCTGCCGGGCTCCCAGATGTCATCCACGTGCACTCCTACCGCACAGACGACGACTTACTGTTTGGCGATGACCTTCGCGAACTCGACCAATACCCCAATTACACGCTGATCCTCCGACGCACCTCCACCGATGGCCGCATCACGACAGAGCAACTTGAACAGCTCGTCGACGACCACGATCAACGCGTGGCTTATGCTTGCGGCCCCTCGGAGATGCTCGACCAGTTGGAAAGCTGGTCCGACAACCTCAAAGAACTCAAAACGGAGCGTTTTACCCTCGACCGCACCTCGGATGCGCAAGGCGGCACCGTCTCCTTCGGCGATCGCGCTACCGTGACCATCGACGGTGCGACCACTCTGCTGGAAGCAGGGGAGGACGCAGGCATTCAACTGCCCTTTGGTTGCCGCATGGGCATCTGCCAAACCTGCGTGCGCGAGCTCGACGACGGGTACGTCACCGACCTTCGCACGGGGGAAACCAAAGGCCCCGGGGAACGCATCCGAACGTGCGTGTCTGTGGCAGCAGGGGACTGCCGCGTGAATTGCTAAACGCAACCCGCAACAGGACAAAGACACTAAACACACTGCAAGGAGCACACCATGGCAATCAGTAACATCAAGGCATACAGCCACCTCACTGACGAAGACATCGAAGAGATCGGCCGCAGGCTCGACGCCATCCAAAAAGAGGTCGAAGACTCCCTGGGGGATAATGACGTCGCGTATATCAAAGGCCTCATCCGCTTCCAGCGCGGGCTCGAGGTCGGCGGCCGCGCAGCACTGCTGTTCAGCCACAAAAAGCCCTTGTTTTGGTTGGGCACCGGCATGCTGGGGTTGAGCAAAATTTTGGAAAATATGGAGATCGGCCACAACGTCATCCACGGCCAATGGGACTGGATGAACGACCCTGAGATCCACTCCACCACCTGGGAATGGGACATGACCTGCCCCTCATCGCAGTGGATGCACTCCCACAACTTCGTCCACCACAAATACACCAACATCTTGGGCATGGACAATGACGTCGGATACGGCATCCTCCGTGTCACCCGCGACCGCAAGTGGAGCCCCTTCTTCCTCGCGCAGCCCCTGACCAACGCCGTTTTGGCCAGCCTGTTCCAATGGGCGGTGGCCTTCTATGACGTAGAACTTGGGCGCTACTTCGCAGGCAAGCAATCCTGGGAAGAGACCGCCCCTCGCTTCTGGGATGTTGTGCACAAGTCCAAGCGTCAAGTCATCAAAGACTACATCCTTTTCCCAGCGCTGTCCGGCACCCACTTTGCCACCACGGCCAAAGCCAACATGTACGCCAACCTGGCGCGAAACCTGTGGTCCTATGCAGTGATCTTCTGTGGCCACTTCCCGGACGAGACCGAAACCTTCACCAAGGAGCAGTTCGCCAACGAAACACAAGGCGAATGGTACCTGCGACAGATGCTCGGATCCGCAAACTTCCACGGTGGCAAAATCCTGACCATCCTGTCAGGCAACTTGAACTACCAGATCGAGCACCACCTTTTCCCCGACATGCCCTCCAACAGGCTTGCTGAGGTCGGCAAGAAAGTACGCGCGTTGGCGGAAGAATACGACCTGCCCTACAACGTTGACTCCTTCCCCGTGCAGTTCCTCAAGGTTCAACGCACCCTACTCAAGCTCACCTTGCCCAACCGCTTCCTAGCAGCACACCCGCACAACGCGCCCGAAGTGCGCAGCGAAAAAGCAATTACCGAAGAGATGGAAGCCAAGCTTCACACCGGTGTTGACGCCCACGGCTTGCGCCGCGGGTTGCGGCCCGCACTGAAGATGCTCAAGCAATTGCGCCCCAGCGTTGCCGAAGGCACCGCCCACCTCATCCGGGCAGCCCTAGGCAAAGACACCAACCGCGCACGCCCAACCGTCAAGGCCTCCGGTTCACGCGGGCAGCTCTAAACACCCCGCATGAAGACACAAGGCTGGTGACCCCACTGGGGCACCAGCCTTCTGCGTTGCGCGAAGCTAAAGGGACTCCCCAGTCCACGCCTGGCTGGTAAACGGCAAGACGCGATGCTCTTTATCAGTAATAACCGCCCACGCACGCGTAGCCAACGACGCAGCAATAACGGCAACAAACATCGCCAAATACCCCTGCGAAGGCATATCCGTCAGCTCCACTGCGGCAAGCATCGAAAACATGGGGGCAGCCATCGTCGTGCACAAAAATGCGGCCGCACCCATCAGCGCAAACGCACCCACCGCGACGTCAGGAAACAATGGTTGCATCACAATGCCCACCGCCGCACCAATCGTGCCGCCCATCGCAAACGCGGGGGTGAGAGTACCGCCAATGGTGCCCACGCGGAAACACAACAACGTCAGCACAGTGCGCGCCAGGAACAACAATGCAAGAGACGCCAACATGACCCGGCCAGTGGCATCCCACGGCCCGCTGAGCAGCACACCCATATCCAAGGTGGTCTGAACCGCCCAACGACCATTGGAACTAGCCCCCGGAATCACCCGAGCCACCGCAGCCACCACAATGAACGCCAGCGGCATCTGCCACAACAACGACACCCCACGGGCATGATGCGCCGCCATCCGCCGCGCAACGCGACCGAAAAAGTGCCCAGCAGACCCAGCAACCGCTCCCACAATCACCGCAGCCAGCAAAAAACGCGGGCCTTCAGTCAACGGAAGAGCCACATAAAACGGCGGATTATCAAACAGTAATGACGTCGTGGCTACCGCCGTCGCACTACACACCATCGTCGCAATGACAGTGCGGGTTGACATCTCCACCAGAAGCAGCTCCAAGGCAAACAACGCGCCTGCCAAAGGAAGGTGGAAGCTAGCCGCCAAGCCAGCACCAGCGGCAGAGGCGACCAGGATTTTGCGGGCCTCCCCGTCCAAACGGAACGTCGTAGCCATGCCGGCAGCAGCCAAACCACCCACCAGGCGTGGCGCGTTTTCGCGACCGATTGGCGCACCAGCAGCCGAACTGCACACCTGCAAAAAAGCACTGAGCAAAGTGGTCACAACCGGCATGTTCTTACCCTGCATCGCACCAGGTACGGCCACCTGGGGTCTGCCGAAGCGGTCAAGCAGGAACCACAGCACTGCAGTGACAATACCCACGCCGATGAGCGTGATCGCAAGGCGAGTCGGGGTGACAGATTCCGCTGGCGACAACACCTCCAAATGGTCGACACCAAATACGGCCCGCTCGGTCAAAATAACTGCCCAGTTGACCCCGGCAACCAACACCCCGGTGACGACGCCCGCGATAATCGAATACGCTGCGAGCCTGTTCATTGGGGTTTCGGTGAGCCAGGCGCGATCCCCTGGGGCGGCAGGGCCTTGCTCCGGGCCGGGGACACGTCGCATGGACAGTCGCGGTAAATGGGCCATGGTCACTCCCAGTCGACGTTCGTGCGTAGGGCAGTGATCAGCGCGCGAACAGCCGTGACGCGGCGTCCACTAGAGCCCTCAAGCTCGTCGAGCGCACAGCCGGGCTCTGCGTGAGAACAACCCCGGGGACAATCTTCCGCCTGCTGCCGAAGGTCATCAAACACATCGATGACCGCGTCGGCATCAACGTGTGCCAGGCCGAAACTGCGGATGCCCGGGGTGTCGACAATCCAACCCCCATCGGGCAGCTCCAAGGCCACCGACTGGGTGGACGTATGCCGTCCTTTGCCCACGCCAGATACTTCACCAGTCGCGCGCTCGGCAGTGGGCACGAGACGATTCACCAACGTGGATTTCCCAACGCCGCTGTGGCCGATCAGTGCGGTCACATGATTATTGACGACGTCGCGGACAGGCGCGAGGTCATCATTAATGCCGCACACAACCACAGGAACGTCGAGCGCCTCAAACTCTTCCGCGAACGCCGTCGGATCCGCCAAATCAGACTTGGTCAGGCACAGCACGGGGGAGAGCCCGCCAACAAAAGCAGCGACTAATGCGCGCTCGACGAAGCCAGTGCGCGGGGGAGGATCCGCAACAGCAGACACAATGAGTAGCTGATCTGCGTTAGCGACCACCACCCGCTCGTAGGGGTCAGTGTCATCGGCAGTGCGTCGAAGCACACTGCTTCTCTCCTCGAGCTTGACGATCCGAGCTAAAGAACCCTTCCGGCCCGACGTATCCCCAACTAGCCCCACGCGATCCCCAACCACTACAGCAGTGCGGCCCATTTCCCTCGCGCGCATAGCCACCACCCGCGCGCCCCCAGCACTCTCATCCAGCTGGACGCCCCACCTACCACGATCCTTCGAGACAACCATGCCGAACACGGCGTCATCATGCGAAGGTCGATCCTTCGTACGGGGGCGGGACCCCTTCCCTGGGCGCACCCGCACATCAGACTCATCCCAGCGGCGCATCCCACGCGAACGAGCCACGGCCTACACCGCCCTACCCGAAGCCAATCCGAGCATGTCCGACCACATTCCGGCGAATCCCGGCAGAGTTTTCGACGTGGTCTCAATATCGTCGACCATCACGCCGTCAACCTTCAGGCCAATGATCGCGCCCGCAGTCGCCATGCGGTGATCGGCATAAGAATGCCACACGCCACCATGCAGCGGAGCAGGGGTAATTCGGATACCATCATCGAGCTCCTCGCAGGCGCCGCCCAAGCGGTTAATCTCCGCAGCCAAAGCCTGCAAACGGTCGGTTTCGTGCCCGCGAAGGTGCGCGATGCCATACAGGTGGCTAGGTGTCGAGGCCACAGCAGCCAACGCAGCCACCGTGGGGGTGAGCTCGCCGATAGCTGACATGTCCCACTCAACGCCCTGCAGAACACCATCAGAGGGGCCGCACACCCGCAGGCGCCCCAAGGCCCCGCCGCTGGCATTGCCGTTATCGCCGGCATCACCGCTAGCACACGGTTCAAAGACCACCCGGGCACCCATGGCTTCCAGAATCGGCCGGATTTCCTCACCCGGCTGCGTCGTCGACTCAGGCCACGGCGTCCTCACACAACCGCCAGTCACCGCAGCAGCCGCCAAAAACGGCGTCGCATTAGACAAATCAGGCTCGATCACCCACTGCCGGCCAGCGATAGGGCCCGGAGCCACCCGCCACCACGACGGCGACTGCGACCCATCCACCGCGACGTCAACACCCGCGCTGCGCAGCATCTCAACAGTCATCTCAATATGCGGCATGCTGGGCACCCGGCCGCCCGAATGGCGCACCTCCAAACCCGAAGCGTAGCGCGCGCCCGACAGCAACAACCCAGACACAAACTGCGAACTAGCAGACGCGTCGATAGTCACCGTGCCGCCCCGGGGCCTATAACCCGACGAACACACCTCAAAAGGCAAAGCGTCACCCGCCACGTCAACCCCCACGGAACGCAAAGCCCCCAGCACCGAACCCATGGGGCGCTTGCGGGCTTGCTCGTCGCCATCAAAACGCACGCACGCAGGCCCACCGTCATCGGAGGCCGCCAGGGCTGCAACAGGCGGAAGGAAACGCATCACCGTGCCCGCGAGCCCGCAATCTACCTCCGCACCGCCAATCGGACCGGGAATAACCTTCAGCACCGGCTGCGCCCCTGAGCAATCCTCTTCAATGCGCGCACCCATCGCCTGCAAGCCGGCGATCATCAGGTCGGAATCCCGACTACGCAACGCACCCACAATGGTTGAGGGGGCATTCGCTAACGCCGCCAACACTAACGCTCGGTTCGTCATAGACTTCGACCCGGGAACGGTAACAAAAGCATCAATCGGACGGTCGGGGGCGGCGGGGGCGTTCCAGCTCATGGCAATAACTGTAGTGGGTGACAGGCGCAAGCGGGGCAGTGCCACAGCGGCAGGGGCTACGCTGGCCGACATGAAGAACTTTCTCGTTGGCCTTTTCACATTCGCTGGAGTGATGCACTTTATCCGCCCCGAAGGATTCGACGCACTTGTCCCGCCAGGGCTGCCACCCAATCAGCGTTTCTACACCTTGGCCTCTGGTGTGGCTGAGGTCGGCACGGCCGCACTGTTGGCCAACCCCTCTACGCGGCGGGTCGGCGGCTGGGCTACCCTCGCTCTGATGGCTGGGGTGTGGCCTGGAAACATCTATATGGCCTACGACTGGCGCGATCGTCCCCTGAGTCAGAGGGCTATCGCCTACGGCCGGATCCCCCTGCAGCTGCCGTTGCTGCGCGCAGGCTGGAACATCGCGCACCAGCAGGATTAAGGCATTAATTTATGACGTCGCGGACACATCCGCGAAGCCGCCTTCCGTCAGCTGGGCAAGCACTGCAGGATCAAGCCCTACGTCCAGCCCGCGGCGCCCACCCGACACGTATACCCTGTCCCATTGCTGGGCGCTGTGGTCAATAACGGTGGGCAGTGGTGTCTTCTGTCCCAGGGGGGAAATTCCGCCAGGCACATAGCCAGAGGAACGGGAGGCATCCTTCGGGTCAGCCATCGACACCTTGGGCACCTGAAAAGCCGCAGCAGCCTTCTTCAAGCTCAACGTGCACTCCACCGGCACGCACGCCACCCCCAGCGAACGTTTCGGACCCCGCCCAGCAGTCAAATCCACCACCAGCGTTTTGAACACTTGCCCTGGGTCCACCTGTAACTCGCCCAAAGCCTCCGCAGCATGAGCCCCGAAGTGATCTTTGCCTGCGTCGAATTCGTGGACCTCAAAGTCGACCGCGGCGTCATGAAGCACACGCAAAGCCGCAGTACCACCAGCACGCGACCCAGATGACTTCTTGGAACGTTTCTTAGCCATAAAACCACCCTAAACCCCCGGGCTACAATAGCCGCATGGGACAAACCCCCTTCGAACAACAAGCACTCCCTCTGCTCGACCAGCTCTACGGCGGTGCACTGCGGCTTACTCGCAACCCCGCAGACGCCGAGGACCTTGTGCAGGAAACCTACATCAAAGCCTTCCAAGCCTTCGACAGCTTTATCCAAGGCACCAACCTCAAGGCGTGGATGTACCGGATCATGACCAACCTGTACATCACCAACTACCGCAAAGCGCAGCGCCGACCCACTCAAACCAGTGCCGAGGAAATCACCGACTACCAATTGCTGTCCTCGGCATCCCATGAATCTCAAGGGCTGGAATCCGCTGAGGTTGAGGCGCTGAAAAAGCTGCCAACCAGCGAAATCTCCGAGGCGCTCAATGCGTTGAGCGAAGACTACCGCATGGTCGTCTACTACGCGGATGTTGAAGGCCTGGCCTATAAAGAAATCGCCGAAATCCTGGGCGTGCCGCTCGGCACGGTGATGTCGCGATTGCACCGTGGAAGAAAAAAGCTGCGTGACGCGTTGAAAGACGTAGCACAAGAAAGAGGCATCGGTGTTGCCGCATCCGAGAAACGTACTCACACAGCAGGCACAGTAGGCGAGGAGAACTGATCATGAGCTGCAATTGCGACACGCTCTATGAGCGGCTCAGGGAGCTTTTGGACGGGGAATGCGCCCCTGAGCGCAAGGAACAGTTACTTGCCGATATTCAGCGCTGCCCGGGATGCGTGGAGCGTTTGGGAATCGAAACCGACGTTCGTCAGTTGGTGCGCAGCTGCTGCTGTGCTCAGGCGCCGACGGTGTTAAGGGAGCGCATCAGCATCACTATTCAAACGATCGCCATCGAGTCCGACAGCTAGGGATCGCTAGAGCACCGCGCTGCTCACCGGGCGTTCAGGTGGGCATAAAAGAAGCGGGGCGGAAACCATCACAAGTGGTTTCCGCCCCGCTTTTTACAGGCTGTGCGTGTTAGGAATTGGGACGCTTGCCGTGGTTTGCTTTGCCCTTGCGGCGGTCCTTGCGCTTGCGGCCACGCTTGCTCATGGCTGACTCCTTATAAAAATAGGTAGAGGCTTTTACTTGGCACCACTCTAGTAGGCGGAACCCTAGTATCGGAAATTATCCAACCCCGGAAAGTTAATGGGGTGCTATGAGGGGTGTTAGATCGTGACGCGTGCGCGGCCGCGGCCGCGGTTCTTGCGGCGCTTGAGTGCGCGGCGTTCGTCTTCGCTCATACCACCCCAGACTCCGGAATCCTGGCCGGTTTCCAGTGCCCAGTTGAGGCACTGGGTGGTCACTGGGCAACGATTGCACACTAGTTTCGCGCTAGCGATCTGGGACAGTGCTGGCCCGGAATTACCGACTGGGAAGAAGAGCTCCGGGTCTTCATCGCGACATACTGCCTGGTGGCGCCAATCCATAACATTCTCCTTCTAAAGGTTTCTATACACGGGGCACGGGGACGGGCCTGACTAATAGCGCTGCGGGAAAGCGGCACTGTAGTGTTGCGCTATCAGCGCACCATTACTGCTGCGGCATGATCTCTGGCTGGGCCCACTACCTAGATGCGAAGAGTGTTGTTCGCATGTGGCACGCAGGGTGCGTCCTGTTCGTGATTACGGGATTTAGCATTACATTTTTTTAACGCTTCCGCTAGGGTCTCGTTAAAAAAGAGAGCTAAATCACCCTTAGGTGATTGTCCTGACGTGCTCGGCGGGGGTAGTCAAAATGGATTTTTTCACGTTTCTTCACAAATTCTCAGGTTTTTCTATGTGGTTTTTGCCCCCCTGCCCGAACGCTATAAGTGTGCCCTAAACGGCGGAAATGTACCGTGGCGTCCAGTATTTTGACACGAGTGATAGCGAGAGCTTATGCCACGATTGAGTCAAACTGAACAGGCCGGGGGTAGTTCAGAATGTGAGACTCCAGCCGGTGGTCTCGCACGGCACATCGGGGCGATAGAAGATAGACTTCTTTACTTGTGAGCTCACCCCAACACCCCACCCCGGCACAGAAGACTAACGACATCACCAATCCTTCGCCCAACGAAGTACCCCGCGCGCTCATGCATGCGGGCATCGTTGCGATCATCGAGGGAATCGTTGGCGGCGTCCTCGCCATAGCGGCGGTCGTGCATCAAGCCTTGTCAGGCACGGACGACAGCCTCTTGGTGTCCGACCCCAGCCGCGGAAGCATGATCGGCTATGGCACCGCAGTGTTCTTGCTCTGCGTGTTTGGCGCCGTTGGCGTGGCAGGTGTGTACCTGCGTCGAGGCAATCGTTGGGGGCGAGGTCCCGTGCTCATGATGCAGCTGCTGCTCGTGATGATCACCATCTACATGTGGAAAGGCGGCATGCCTTGGTTGGCCATCATCGTCGGAGCCGTCGCACTGTACTGCCTGAGCAGGCTATTTGCGAAGGAATCAGTGGCCTGGGCAGCCCGGATGTACGGCTAGGTTAGTGCTCCTACACCCGCGGGATTATCAGGATAATCCGACTACAACATCGCCGCGTTTTTCGATCAAGGTGTTGGCGGCCAGGCCTAGTCCCACAGGGCCCGCATAGCCCTTCCTATCAACCTCAATGTTTTGTTTTGTTTCGCCGCTGTGCCAGTCAACAATGCGGATACCTGAGGCAGTGGGATACGCGACGTCCTCACCTATGGCTATTGGGGTGCCGATGGCGTCGTCAAACGTGTGCCCCAGGGACAAGTCCTCGGGTTTTAACAAGTGCAGCGCGCTGCCATCAAACCAGGCGATGTGGTAGGGCAAGTCGGCGACCATCGGCGCGAAGGGCAGGTCTTTGCCTGCTGCGCTGGCGGGGGACTTTCCGGCCACGGGGAAACTGCTCAGCAGTGCTCCGCTGTCGTCGTAAGCGTGCACGCTGTTGTCCTTGGGGGACCAGATCGCGGCGCCGTGCTGCGCCACCGCCACGAGGTGCGAGCCTACCGGCAGCTCAACCGTAGCGTCCTCGTCGAGCTCGGGGGTTCGGGATTCTTCGGGCACTGACTTTTGGAACGTCAGCTGCGTTTGGCCGTCGCAGCGTTCCACAACAGTCAGCAGGTCTGTGCGCGTGAGTGCGGAATCGATGGTGCACCCAGGGTGCGGCTGTAAGTTCGGTTCGGCTGGGGCTTCTACCTGGCCGTATTCGACGGTTCGCACGAGGTCGCTTCGCCATAGTTCCACCCGTTGGGTTGATACGGTGCCCACCGCACTGTTGGAGGAAATAGGTATGACGTCGCGGGACGCTAGAGTGCTGCGGGTGGCGGCGTAGGTTCCACTGCGTGCGCGGATTCCCACTGTGTCCCCGCACCCACTGTTGCTGAGGTAGGTGGGGTAGGCGTTTTGAAACGCGGTGGACAGGGAGCATAGGGGTAGGGTGCGTGTGTACGTCCACAGTTGTTCGGCGTTGTCTGGATTGAAGGCGGTGACTTCGGAGGAAGAATCATCGTTGGTTGAGGTCAGCAGCACCCCATCAATGATGGTTGGTTTGTAGGCTGCTGTGATGGCGTTGTCGGAGAGTTCGTAGCGTTCGCTGAGCGTGTCCGGCAGATGGGTGGTGGGGGCCTTGATCTCTGCCGGTTGTTCGGCGCTGAGGCTTGTGTCGAGGTGGCTTGAGCGGTGCTCGGAGGTTGCCCAGACTGTGGTGATGGCTAGTGCGGTGATGGTGCTCAGGGCCGCGACAGCGATCAAGTCGTTGCGGGTGGATCGGAGTGGTTTCATGCGCGCTGATTCTTCCGACTGCGTGGGCGGCTGCTGCGTGGGGCGCGCTCACGTGAGGAGGGGCCCATGCCGTAGACGGGGCGCGGCGCCCCAACTCGGGGGTTGACTTTGCTGGATAGGCCGAGTGCTTGGTGCAGTTCGGGCGAGGTGCTAAACCATTCGGGTAATTGTTCTTTGTCGAGGTTGAGTTCGGTGTTAATGGCTGACCATTTGTCGAGCTCCTCCAGGGCTACGAGAGTGATGGCTACGCCTGAGTGCCCTGCGCGTCCGGTGCGTCCGATGCGGTGGATGTAGGTCATGGGATCGTCGGGGGTTTGGTAGTTGATTACATGCGTGACGTCGTCGACGTCAATCCCGCGCGCTGCGACATCGGTGGCTACCAACACGTCGATGCTGCCTGGCTCTTCCGGCGAGCGGCGGAACGCTGCGAGTGCCTTTTCTCGTGCGTGCTGGGGCAGATCGCCGTGCACGGCGCCAACGGTGAAACCCAATTCGGCAAGGTCGCTTGCCAATGTGGATGCCCCTCGCTTGGTACGGGTGAATACGATTGTGCGGCCGCGACCTGGGGCTTGGAGAGCTTGGGCGATGATCGCTGGCTTGTCCATCCGGTGGGCCTGGAACACGATCTGTGTGGTTGTGGTGTGGGTTGCTGATGCTTCGGCTTGTTCGGCGCGGATGTGGATGGGTTTGTTGAGGAAGCTGCGGGCGAGGCTGAGGATGGGCCCCGGCATGGTGGCGGAAAACAGCATGGTTTGATGCTTGTGGGTGAGTGCCCGCATGAGTTTTTCGATGTCGGGAAGGAATCCCAGGTCGAGCATTTCGTCGGCTTCGTCGAGAACGAGTATGGCCACGTTATCCAGCGCGAGGTTGCCGCGTTGGTACAGGTCGATGAGTCGCCCCGGGGTGCCAACGACGACGTCCGCACCTTGTTTCAGGGCGTCGATTTGTTCTTCGTAGGGGCGTCCGCCGTAGATGGTGAGGACTCGGACGGGTAGGTTGCTTGCTGCTTGGGTGAGGTCGTCGCTGACCTGTACGGCTAGTTCGCGCGTGGGGACGACGACGAGTGCTCGGGGGGTGCCGTCGAGTTCTTCAATTGACGCGTCGTCGAAGACGCGGTCTAGCAGGGGGACACCAAAGCCGAGGGTTTTGCCCATGCCGGTGCGCGCTTGGCCGATGAGGTCGTGTCCGTCGAGGGCGATGGGCAGGGTGAGTTCTTGGATGGCGAAGGTGTGGTGGATGCCGCGTTGCGCGAGGGCCTCGACGATTTCCACTGCCACGCCGAGTTCGGCGAATGTGGGCGCAGGGGTGTGTTTTGGCTGGGGTGGGCGTTGAGACCTAGGCACTCTTTACATAGTAGTGCGTCGAATCCGTGTATGTTTCAAAGCGTGGATATCAAGATTGGTTTTAAAGACAGCCCTCGTGAGCTCACTGTGAGTTTGTCGGGGGATCGTGATGCTGTGGTCAGCCAGATTCGGGGTGCTTTGGAAGGCAGCGAGCAGCTGCTGAATCTGGAGGATTCCCTGGGACGCGTGTACGTGGTTCGCGTCGCGGATATTAGCTTTGTGGAGATCGGCACGGATTCCAGCCGTTCTGTTGGTTTTTCGGTGTAGTCGCCTGACGTTATAATTTTGCCCTTATGACTGATCCAGTTCGCCGCCGCCGAGATTCGCGCCAAGACTCTTTTTTTGTGCGTTTTGCGCGGGAGTTTGGGTGGCGTGCGTACGCGATCCCTGTGTTGATTGTCCTGACGGTGTGGGTCGTGGTGGATGTGGTTTCGGGTGATGACGCCGCGTCGGATTCTGTGGCGCACCCCGGCGCTGTGTCTGGTTCGGGGCGTGATTGGGGTCAGAGCCCTGATCCTTCGCGTGGGGGTGCCCGTGATGTGGTTCTTCCGGCCGGTGAGCTGCCGGCGGGTGCTCCTTATACGCAGAAGGGCGAGGGGAGTTTCCATGTTCTGGGTGCTCCTGGCGATGTTGTTGGGCAGGGGCAGGAGCAAACCTTCCGTTATGTCATCGAGGTTGAGGATGGTTTGGATGCCTCTTCGTATGGGGGCGAGGACGCCCTAGCTGCGATGATTGACGCGACGTTGTCTAATCCGAAGGGGTGGACGGCGGATAAGCGTTTCGCTTTCCAGCATGTCTCTGGCGATGGCCTGGACCCTAACGGGGCGAATTTTAATGGTCAGGGTGAGCAGCCTGATCTGCGTATTCAGTTGGCGTCGACGGAAACTACCCATGAGCATTGCGGTAATGATTTGGAGATGGAGACCAGCTGTTTCACTCCAATCGGTAACCGGGTGATCATTAACGAGGCGCGGTGGATTCGTGGTGCGACGACGTTCCAGGGTGATTTGGGCGCGTACCGCCAGTATTTGATTAATCACGAGGTTGGGCACGGTATTGGCTATGCCAATCATGAGCCGTGTGGTGCTCAGGGGGCTTTGGCGCCGATCATGATGCAGCAGACGCTGAGTTTGAATAATGCTGAGCTGCGGAAGATCAGTCCTTCTGAGTCCTATCCGAATAATGACTTTGTGTGCCGGCCGAATGCGTGGCCATTCCCTTAAAGTGGCCCTAAAGTGTAAGGCATGAGTCGGTCGAGTGATCAGCAGCCTTTCCAGGTCATTGGTGGAGCTTTTCAGCCTCATGGTCAGTTTCATGGTGCGTCGACCCAGTTGGGTGCTCCGTGGGACGGAGGTTGGTTGATGGGGGATGTGGTGATTGCTCCGGTGGCGGATGCTTCTTGTGCTGCGTGGTCTGCGCGGACGCGTGAGGCTATCGCCGAGTTGCCGTCGTCGTGTGGTTTTGAGGTTGCGCGTCCGGTTCGTTCGGCTGATGGTCGTTTTGTCGTGTCTGGGTGCAAAGCGACGTTTGCTGGTCCGTGGGTCGATGCGTGTTGGGAGGCCCGTCCGGATCAGCTGTTGTTTGTTGCTTTCCAGTGGGAGCGGTTGATGGCGGATTGTCTGGAGCGTTCGGTGGTGGAGGTTCCGCCGGGTGTTCCGGGCAGGGTGGGGTGTGCTGAGCAGTTGGCGTGGGGCGATGTGTCTGTGCTGCGTGATGGGGGTGTTGTGCAGGCTGTGGAGGAGTTTTTGCCGGGGGGTGGGTCGGATGTGGATGCTTCGTGGGCGTCGGAGGCGTTGTTGCGGGCCTGCGATGGTGCGTGCGCGCTGGTCGAGCGTTGTGATGATGGTGAGGGGCAGGGGGATGCGCCGCAGGTGGTGGCCCATGTGGATGTGAGTCGTTGCGTGCTGTTTTCGCCCTCTGAGCGTAGGGGTGGTGCTGTTGCGGGTGTCGCTGGCGCGTTGGTAACGGATGCGGTGTGTGCGCTGCGTCCGGCGGGGTATTCGGCCGCGGTGGTGGTTGCTGATTTGTTGGTTGCTTCGGCGGATCCCGATACCCCGGAGGGGGACGTGGTGGGTGTGTTGGAGCGTTTTTCTTTGGTTGATGACGCCGCGTTTTACTCATTGTTGTCGCGCGCGTTGCTGCAGCGCATAGGCGTGTATGCGTTGTCGGTGGCGGGTGGTGCTGAGCCTTCGGCTGCGGTGGAGGATGCTTTTGTTCGTGCTGTGGAGGATTTGTCGTTAATGGTTGATGGCCTTGACGCGTCCTAGGTGGAACAATGGGGGCTATGCTTTCTCGCCCGCAGCGTAGTTTTAATCCTCCGGTTTCTCCGGAGGTTCGTCTTCGTTTTAGTGCTGATGGCAAACGCTGTGATGCTGCTGCTGGGGGTTTTGAGCGCAGTGCGCAGCGTGCGGGGGAGATCCTGGATGCTGGTGGTTCGTGGCGGCTGACGGGCCCTGCGGGGTCGGGTGTTAGCACTGTGTTGGTTGAGTGCGTGGCGGAGTCCTTGCGGCGGGGTGTTCGCGCTGACGAGGTATGTTTTTTGACGCCGTCGAAGGAAGCCGCGGCGCGTGCTCAGGCAGCTGTGGGTGCGCGTATAGCTTCTGGGGTTGGGGCGGATGTACAGGTAGCTGTGGGAGTGCAGTCGGTGCACTCTTTTGCTTTTTCTATCGTGCGTGCTGCGGCGGTGCGTGCTGCGCAGGCGGATGGTAGTGATGGGGGCATGTTGCCGCGTTTGATTACGGGTGCGGAGCAGGATGCGGTTATTCGCGAGTTGCTGTTGGGGCATCATGAGCAGGGGGGTGCGTATTGGCCGGAGGAGCAGCGCCCAGCGTTGGAGCTTGTGGGCTTTGCGCGTGCGTTGCGTGATTTTTTGTTGCGTGCGGTGGAGCGCGGGGTTGGTCCGGAGGAGTTGAAGGCGTTGGGCCAGCGGTGGGGGATCGAGTTGTGGTCTGCTGCGGGGCTGTTTCTGGAGGAGTATGAGCGCACGATGGAGTTGTCGGGTGCTCGGCGTTTGAATGCTTCGGAGTTGGTGACGGCTGCGTTGCAGGCGTTGAATGCGGATCCGGGTTTGTTGGATCAGTTGCGTGCTCAGTCGAGGCTGTTTGTGTTGGATGATGCGCAGAATGTGGATCCGCAGACCGCCCGATTGTGTGCATTGTTTGTGGATTCGGCTGATTGTGCTGTTGTTGCGGGGGATCCGGAGCAGGCGGTGTTTGGTTTCCGTGGTGCTTCGGAGGATTTTTTGTTGCATCATCCTGTTGCTCATGAGTGCCGTCTTGATGCGTCGTTGAGGGTGATGACGTCGCGGGAGATTGTTGTGGCGGATTCTGTTGCGGCTCAGTCTTCGGCGGTCGCTGATGTGGTGCGACGCGAGCATTTGTTGGGGGGGCGGCCGTGGGAGGACATCGCGGTGATTGTGCGTGGTGCGGGGGAGGTTGAGCCGATGCGTCGCGTGTTGTTGGGGGCGGGGGTGCCGGTGTCTTTGGATCCGACGGCGGTGGTGTTGTCGGAGGAGCATATTGTGCAGGCTGTGTTGTTGGCTGTGCGTGCTGCGCGGGCTGGTGCGGTGGTCCCGTTGGGAGGGCAGGGTGCTGCCGTGTTGGAGCCTTTGAGTCGTTCGGAGGTTGTACAGTTGGCTAGTGGGCCGGTGGGGGGTGCGGATCCGGTGGTGTTGCGTCGTGTGTTGCGTGGTGTGCGTAAGGCGGAGTTGATGCGGGCTCGTGCGGCGGGTCAGGGCATTGGCCGTCGTGCTGTGGATTGTTTGGCTGACTTGCTCAATTGTGGTCAGGATGCAGTGTTGGGGTTAGATGCGTTGCGTGATGTTTTGAGCGAGCGTGAGCTTGCTGTGCTGCAGCGCATTGTTGATGTGGTCTCCGCTGGGCGTGAGGCTGTGCAGCGGGGGGAGTCTGTGGAGATGGTGTTGTGGGAGGTGTGGCGCACGACGGGTTTGTCTGATCATTTGTCGGCGGTGTCGTTGCGTGGTGGTGCTGCCGGTTCCCAGGCGGATCGTGATTTGGATGCGATGTTGGCGTTGTTTGATGCTGCTGGTGACTGGGTGGAGCGTCGCCCGTCCGCATCCATAGACAGTTTCGTGTCTCATATTATGGAGCAGCAGTTGCCGACGGGTATGCGTGATCGCCGCGGCCAGGTTCCTCAGGCGGTGAACGTGTTGACGGCGCATGCGTGCGCGGGGCGCGAGTGGGGCGCGGTGGTCGTCGCTGGTGTGCAGGAGGGGTCGTGGCCTGCGGCGGCAGAGGCCGGAACGTTGTTTTTGCAGGAGCGTTTGGTCGATTTGCTGGACGAGGGCATCGAGCCGGACACGTTTATTTCTCGTGCTGCCGAGCGTTTAGTCTCCGAGCGTCGGTTGCTGGGGGTGGCATTGTCTCGGGCGGTGGATCGTGTCTGGTTGACGTGCGTGGACGCTCCGGATGCTGCGGAGGCTGCCGAGCCTTCCCGTTTTGTTGATGACGTCGCGTCGGCGTGGGGCGTCACGCCTGTGCGGGTGAGCATGCGGGATGGGGATGCGCAAGCGCAGGCTGTGGGTGGTTTGAGGGTGCTGTCGGTGCCTGGTTTTGTGGCAGAGTTGCGGCGCGCGGTGTGTGATCAGTCCACGCCGATGGGTTTGCGTCGCCAGGCTGCCCGCCAGTTGGCGCGGTTGGCTACGGCGGGTGTGTATGGTGCTCATCCGGGCCAATGGTGGGGTGTGCATGGCCCTTCGTCGCAGGCGCAGTTGGAGGCGCCGGGCAGGCCGGTGATGGTGAATCCTTCGCGTTTCGAACAGGCTTTGGGTTGTCCTTTACGCAGTGTTGTGTCCCGCTGGGACCCGGATGATGAGCCAGGGTTCTACCAGCAGCGAGGCATCATTTTGCACGCTTTTTCAGAGGCCGTTGCCGCCTTTGAGGCAGTGCGCGCCGAACAAGAAGCAGCCCCAGACGCTTCAGCCCAGCCGGTGGATGTTGCCGCCGGGCTTGCTGAGGCGCGTGAGATGGTGGTGGAAGCAATCGACGCGATCACCCCCACTGTGTCCGCACAGGCCAACAGGGTGCGCGCACAATGGCGGGCAGCTGTCGAGCGCACGCAACAGTGGACCGTGTCCAGGTCAGCCAACCTGGACCTGGTCGCTACAGAGCTGCCGGTGCGTCACGTTGTGGGGCGCGTAGCCGAACGCGACGTCATTATTAAAGGCCGTGCAGACCGAATCGATGCCACCCGTGAGCAGCCACGACGCCTAGTGATCGCGGACTTGAAAACATCCAACACCGCAGCTAACAAAGTCGACGCCGCGCAAAACCCGCAGCTGATGGCCTACCAAATGGCGGTGCGCGAGCAATTCGGTGAAGACATTGCCGAAGCCCAGCTGGTATACCCCGTGGTCGAGAACAAACAAGCTGCGGTGCGCGAACAACCCCCACTAGACGAGTCCATGCGGCGCGGGCTCAGGCTCGTATTCGATGACGTCGCGGAAAGCTTACTGGGGCCAGACGTGGAAGCGTTCGCAATCGACCAAAGCCTGTGCGACACCTGTGCGGCGAAAGTGATGTGCCCAGTCAACCCGGAAGGAAAGACGGTCACCGATGTCCACTAAGCCACAGGTCGATCCGGTCACTCTGTCCCAGTGGTTGGGTCAAGAGCATCCCCCCACACCCCAACAAGCGGCGATTATTGGCGCGCCACCCGGCCCCATGCTTGTTGTCGCTGGTGCTGGCGCTGGCAAAACCGAAACGATGGCCGCCCGCGTCGTCTGGCTAGTCGCCAACGGATATTGCGCGCCAGAACAAGTGTTGGGCCTGACCTTCACCAAAAAGGCAGCCCAGCAGTTATCCCAACGAATCAGGCTGCGCCTCCAAGCCCTGGCACGGGTACCACAATTGGCCGAGATTGATCCCGACGGCTCCATCCGCGAAAGCCTCAAAGCCATCACCCCAACCGTCGCCACCTACGATTCCTACGCAGCAACACTCATCCAGGAATACGGCCTGCTGTTGCCCGTAGAACCCGGCGCTCGAACCATCACCCAAGCCGAGACCTACCACATCGCCCTGGAAGTAGTGCGCCAACACCAAGGCACACTCGACACCACCGTCCTGCCCGGATCGCTGGTCAACCGAGTGCTGCGTCTAGCCAGCGAAATGGACAACCACGTCGTCAGCTCGCAAGAGGTCATCGACGAATCCCGCCTCCTGGTGGAGATGGTCGACACCCTCCCCAACAAAGACCCCGACGGGCCCACACCCGGAAAACCAAACCAAGCCCTGCTGAAAGTACGGGACCGGCAGCTCGACCGCAACGCGCTGCTACCCATCGTCGAGGAATTCCGCGCAGAACTGAAACGCCGTGCAGTGGTGACCTTCGGCGAACAAATGTCCATGGCGGCCCGCCTAGTCATGTCTCACCCGCGCGTCGGAGCCAGCCAACGCGAACGCTACCGCGTGGTCATGCTGGACGAATACCAAGACACCAGCCACTCCCAAAGGCTGCTGTTGCGCAGCCTCTTCGGCGGCGTCGACCCCGAACTGAGCGTCACAGCCGTGGGCGACCCCATGCAGGCCATCTACGGTTGGCGCGGCGCCACCGCCGCCAACCTCCCCCGATTTACCAGGGACTTCCCAGACCTCACCGCCGGCACACCAGCGCCCAAAAAAGAACTCACCACTTCCTGGCGAAACCCACCAGCAGTACTCGACTGGGCCAACATCGTCGCCGACGCAGTCTTCGGCACCGGCGCACCCCGCCCCGTACAACCCCTCCAAGCCCGCCCCGGCAGCGCGCCGGGCCACACGGATCTACGCTGGTTCGCCACCCCAGAAGAAGAAGTGCAGTGGGTGGCCGACCACATGGCGCAGCGCTACGCGGATGGTGTTGGCGCCGGTGGTTTTACGGGGGCCGTGTTGGTCCGCAAGCGCGCCCACATGCGCAGCGTGGCTGATGCGTTGCGCGCTCGTGGAGTACCGGTCGAAATCGTCGGTGACGCCGGTTTGCTTAAGATCCCCGAAGTTGCAGACATGCTGGCGGTGGCCACTATGCTCATCCGACCAGAAGACACCGCGGCTGCACTGAGGGTCGTATGCGGACCGTCCGTAGGCCTGTCGCTTGCTGATTTGCAGGCATTGGCGGCCCGGGCGAAAAACTTGAGCGCTCGAGTCTCCGCAGATGATGACGCCGCGGGCAAGGCGCAGGCTCCCGATCTCGACGCAGCAGGACGTATCGTCAGCCACTTACGCGAGCAGATCGATGGGGCAGTGTCCCAAGAACCCGAGGCCCGGGTTGGGCTAGCCGATGCCGTGGCAGACCTTGGCGAGCCGGAACGATTCTCGGTGGAAGGCTACGCGAGGCTCCAAGACCTTGCGGCCGCACTACGCTACATGCGCACCCACACCCTCAGCCAGTCACTACCCGACATTTTCAACGATATCGAGCTAGTGATGGGAATCCGCACGGAAGTGCTGTCGCGGGCAAACCCACATGAAGATGGCGCCGCCGGCACCGCGCACCTGGATGCCTTTGCGACCGTGGTTGCCGACTTCGCGCGCATACCCGGGGCCAGCCTTGAGTCCTTCCTGGACTATGTTCAACTGGCCACCGAGCACGAAGACGGCCTGGCCCCAGGCGAGGTCCAAGTGCGTGCAGACCGCGTGCAGATACTGACCGTGCACAAGTCAAAAGGCTTGGAATGGGACCACGTCGCTGTGCTGCACGCCGACAACTCCACCTACTTCGCTGACGGATCCCGCCCCGGCGCTAAACATTCCAACTGGACCACCTCCGTGGACCAACTTCCCGTATCACTTCGTGGCGACTGCGAAGAACCCGGCGACGCACCAGGCACCGGTATTCCCGAGCTCGACCTCAGCGACGTCACCACCCTCAACGAACTGTCTGCAGCCATCGAACAACACAAAAAGGACTACCACGCCGAGTTGCGCGAAGCCGACCGCCGGCTGTTTTACGTGGCCCTCACCCGTGCCGCCGACAGCCTAACCATCAGCGGAAACTGGCAGATGGGCGCCCCCATTGACCTGGTCGCGCGACTAGCCAAGCTCAAACCCGCCGAAGACGAGCAATGGACAGTACCCGACAAACCCAAGCTCCCCATGGGGCTGCGCGAAGCACTGTCCATCCTCGGAGAGGACGACACACCGGAAGAAGCAGCGCTCAACCCCAAGCTCATCCCCATCGCCGTCCAGCGGCGCCTAGCCCAACGCGACGTCATTATCCCCAGTCGCCCTCTTGAAGACCTCGACGAATCCATCGGCAGCTACCCCCGGGACTACCTAGGGCAGCGACGCGAACACGTCGAGCACGGCGCAGGACTAGTCGCCGAAGCACTGGAGAACCTCCCAGAGGCCACAGCCGAAGCCGAGCTTGATCAGCTGTGGGAACAAGAAGCCACCGCGCTCATCGACGAACACACCCGCCTGAACCAACCAGTAACCCACGTAGACATCGGAACCAGGCTGACCGCATCCGACATGGTGAGCCTCAAAGACGACCCCGAGCGCTTCGCCCGCCGCCTACGCCGACCCGTGCCATTTAAACCCAACAGCTACGCAAAACGCGGCACAGCACTGCACCAATGGCTCGAAGACCGCTTCGGTGGCTCCGGACTGATCGACGAAGACGACCTTCCCGGCATGGGCGAACTTTACGAGGACCCCCACGCAGACAACTTGCAGGAACTCAAAGACAAATTCCTTGCAAGCAAGTGGGCTGGGCGCACACCCATGTACGTCGAGCACCCCTTCGAAGTGAAAATCGGCACGCACCTGGTGCGCGGGCGCATCGACGCCATCTTCAAAGACGAAGACGGCTGGCTCGTTCTCGACTGGAAAACCGGAAAACCGCCCCGCGCCCGCAGCACAAAAGAAATGGAAGCGGCCATCATCCAGCTCGCGGTCTACCGCCAAGCCTGGGCGCAACTCTTAAGCGAACGCAGCGGACAGCCGGTGTCCCCTTTGGGGATTCGGGCCGCATTCCACTACATTGCTTGGGATGAAACTTTCACCCCGAACGAGCTTCCAGACGCCGAGGCACTGGCAGCGATGCTTGAGGCATAAGAGGGCAACCTGATGAATCCCCACCACGAACGACGTCGCCGTTACTACCACCGCCCACGGCGGCGCTCCTCCCAACGCAGCGCAGGGTGGCTGCGGGAGGACCAGCAGCTTGAAACGATGCCCGACCACGCGCTTCTCAACGTCATCAATATTCCTAGAGATGACTCTGCAAGCCCCAGGGCGCTGATCACACGACGCGTGGTCTATGCGCTGATCCTGCTGGTGTTCGTCGCAATCCTTGTCTACGCCGACCAGGACGGATACAGTGAAAAACTCACCGCCATCGATGCTCTGTACTACTCGGCAGTCACGCTATCAACCACAGGCTACGGCGATATCGTTCCCGTCACCCAAAGCGCCCGCCTCATCAACACTTTGGTGATTACGCCGATTCGTATGGCCTTCCTTGTTTTGCTCGTCGGCACCACGCTGGCGGTACTCACAGAAGAAACCCGACGGACCCTACAAATCCAACGCTGGAGGAGAAGCATGCGCGATCACACAGTGGTCATTGGCTACGGAACTAAAGGCAGCAGCGCCGTGTCAGCGATGCTGGCTGACGGCGCCGATCCCCGGCACATCGTTGTCGTCGATACCAGCGAACAAGCACTCGAAGCAGCGAACAATCATGGTCTTGTCACGGTCAAAGGTTCTGCCACGAAGACAGATGTGCTGAAACTTGCGGGCGTTCCACGCGCACGCGCCGTTGTGGTCGCACCCAACCTTGATGACACCGCAGTGTTGGTCACCCTGACGGTGCGCGAAATCGCCCCCCACGCCACGGTGGTCGCCAGCGTTCGAGAAAGCGAAAACGTACACCTGCTGGAACAATCCGGCGCCGACCAGGTAGTCATCAGTTCAGAAACCGCAGGCCGGATGCTCGGCTTGGCAACCGTGACCCCCTCTGTGGTCGAGATGATGGAGGATTTGCTGAGCCCCGAAGATGGGCTGAGCATCGTCGAACGCCGAGCCAGCGATATGGAAGTCGGAATTAATCCGCGCGAGTTGCCCGACATCATTTTGGGGCTCGTCCGAGGTGGGATACTGTACCGCATCGGCACCCCCGAGGCGGCCACCGTGGAAAGCGGCGACCGACTGCTGTACGTACGCCGCCCGCTCGATTCCTAAAGGAGCACCCATGGACGCCGACCCGCAGGAAACCTACCCCAGGATTGACCCCGCCATCATCGTCGCAGTCCGCAACAAAGACACGCTCCTTATGGCACGCAACGCCCAAAGGCCAGGTTTCTTCTCCCTCATCGCGGGCTATGTCTCCGTGGAGGAAACCATTGAAGACACCGTTGCACGTGAGCTTATGGAAGAAACCGGACTGCGCTGCCATAATGTGCAGTACTGGGGTAGCCAGCCTTGGCGCAACAACACCCTCATGCTCGGCTTTTTTGCCGACAGTGATGGGGTAGTGGTGGGGGAACCCGACGGGGAATTGGAAGAAATCCGTTGGATGACCCGACACGATATCGAAGCGCTGGGCAAAGAACAATTGCCTAACCCAGCATCAATTGCACGCCGCATGATCAACGAGTGGATACATGATCAACCTAGACGACCTTGACGACGACCAACGCGCAGCCGCCACAGCACCCCGCGGCCCTGTCTGCATTATCGCGGGCGCAGGAACCGGAAAAACCCGGACGATCACCTACCGCATCGCCAACCTCATCGATCAAGGATTCGTAGCGCCCCAGCGCGTCCTCGCCGTCACCTTCACAGCACGTGCAGCTGGTGAAATGCGGGAGAGGCTCAATCACATGGGCATCGGCGGCGTCCAAGCGCGTACCTTCCACGCCGCCGCACGCAGGCAACTGTCTTATTTCTGGCCCAGCATTGCGGGAAACCTCCAGTGGAAGCTCATCGACAATAAATTCCCCCTAGTCGGCCGCGCGGTGCGCAGCGTCGGGCTCGACAACTCCACCGACATGGTTCGCGACGTCCTCAGTGAAATCGAATGGGCCAAAGCGACGCTGTTGACTCCTGAAACATATGTCCAAGCGGCGCAGAAACACAGTGACCGGCGGCCACCGGCAGACCCGGAGAAGATCGCCGCAGCGTACCGCCGTTATGAAGAAATGAAAACCACCGACGAAGGCATGTTGCTGGACTTCGACGATCTGCTGCTGCACACGGCCGCAGCCTTGGAAAATGCACCCGGAGTCGCAGAAGAATTCCGCGAACAATACCGCAGTTTCGTCGTCGACGAATACCAGGATGTCACCCCACTGCAGCAGCGCGTGCTTGACGGCTGGCTGGGGGAGCGCGATGACATCACCGTCGTCGGAGACGCACACCAAACCATTTATTCCTTCACCGGCGCCACACCTGACTACCTGCTGAACTTTTCGCGCCGCTACCCGCATGCTGCCGTGAAGCTGCTGCAGCGCGACTACCGTTCCACCCCGCACATCACAGACCTGGCTAATACGGTCATTAGCCGTGCACACCACCCCGGGGTAAACAACCGCATCCCCATGCTGAAGCTGCAAGGCATGCGTCCACAAGGCCCCAAACCCACCTTCAGTTCGCACCCTGATGAAGTCGCTGAGGCCCGTGATGTTGCAGCCAAGATTAAAAAACTGATCAGCCAGGGCGTACAACCCAGCGAGATTGCCGTGCTGTACCGCATCAACGCCCAATCCGCTCGATATGAAGAAATCTTCCAGGAAGAATCCATCGCCTACCAGATGCGGGGAGGAGAAGGCTTCTACCAGCGTGCAGAAATACGCGAAGCCCTCAGTGCACTGGCGCGGGCAGTCGATGTGAGTGACATCCCCGTTGACGAGGTTGTTTCGCGCACATTCATCCCCCTGGGGCTTACCCCGGAAGAGCCTCAAGGTGAGAGGGCTAGGGAGCGCTGGCAGTCCCTCAAAGCACTGAAGGAGCTTATTGGGGAACTAGCGCCACCAGACATGCCCACCTTGATTAGCCAGCTCAGGCAGCGCGCTGAAGCAAAGCATCCCCCCACGATGAACAGCGTCACCTTGGCATCCATGCACGCGGCCAAAGGCCTCGAATGGGATGCGGTGTTCCTCGTTGGCCTCGTCGAAGGCTCTGTACCCATCAGCCACGCCATTAAAAGCGGAACTGACTATGCCATCGAGGAGGAACGTCGCCTGTTCTACGTCGGTATTACCCGCGCCCGCGCACACCTCTACCTGTCATGGTCCGCTGCCCGTCAGGAAGGCGGACGTGCCACTCGAAAACGCACCAGGTTCCTCGATGGCATTGTCGCGGACGCGCCGGAACAACGAACAAGCAAAGTCAGTGCTTCGCGGATTCGCTATTGCACCGAATGCGGCGAGGAACTGACAACCCCAGCAGAAAAAGTTCTGCGGAGGTGCGCTACTCACCCTGGGGGTGCGGACGAAGAGGTGTTCCAAGCGCTGCGAGCCTGGCGAAAAGACATAGCCCAAGACCAGGGTGTTCCCGCATTCGTCGTGTTCTCTGACGCCACTTTGCTGGCTTTGGCAGAGGCACTGCCGACAACAAAGGAAGCCATGCTGGAGGTTTCCGGGGTCGGGCCGGTTAAAGTGGATGCCTATGGGGATGGTGTGCTGGAAACACTAGCCCAGTTCACCTAGCCCACTACCAACACACCGGGCATCCAGGGTGGGCCTGCACCACCGTGGTGTTGATGTCCACCAGAAAAGGACTGAGCTCGAACATTGCGCCGGCCTGCAGCTGCGGAAGCCGCTGCGACTGGTGGTGCCGTATGCCTGGCGGCGGCCCCGCCGCACCATAGTGGCGAGCTAGTAACGCCGCCACAAAGGATGCAACAAAACCTTCCTCCATGGTGAGGACATCAGGATCTGGGGGAGTGAAAGCCTGCCTGCTGGCTAGTGAACAATGCGGATCGGCTGCAGCATGGTGCATATCAACGCACACAGGGCAGGGGCCGAAATGATTGATGCTGATCGGCCCGACAACACCTCGGCCGTCAGCAACACGAACGGGGATAAAGACGCCACCAAAGTTTCTCACCGCCCGCGCTAGTTCAGCCTGCCTGTGCACCGGCATCGACGCGGTTGACACTATTGGGCGGCTTGCAGGTGTGCCCGCTAGGAAAGCCGGCGCGGATTCATTCTGCAAAGGGATGCGAACAGAGATGCCATGCGCAGATAACAGCTGGCGGATCTGCAAGGCTAGACGATTATTACCCATCAACGCCACGGAAGGAGCCGGGTGGTGGGATAGGACAATGTCGTAGGCCAGCAGTTCGGACAAAAGCAGGTGGGTTGCCGCGGTTGATAAACCGCATCGGTGCAGGCGCCGGGCTGCGGTCTCTATGGCAACGGGGCTGTCAAAGCCGTTTAACGCCGCAGCTACTTTGCGCGCCACTGTGCCGTTGTCTCCGATGCGCACCATGGCTGTTTTGGTTGCGTCAGAACCAAATTGAATGAAAAACTCCTGCCGACCCGACTGTCCGTTAGCGTGCGAGCGAACATGCGCGGCGGCGGAAGGAGAGAGCTTCACATGAGTTCCCGCCCCGTGTAATCCCGCTGCTGTGTGCGGTAGTGGAATAGTCACAACGACTGTCCCCCTCGATAAAAATTTCGTGACCTTTTACACCCCCTGCGCACGCTGCCACTAGTCCGCCCCCGCACCCGAGGATGCGGGGGCGGACTAGGAAGCGGATGCGTTGTCCAGCATTCTACCGTGGCAGCAGATTTTTAGCGCGTCGAATCTGCGTCCCCATCGGCGTCATCATTGTCGTTGCCCGCGGCGTCATCCTCATCATCTTGAGTGCGGGAGCCGCTTTCGCTGTCCTCTGCCTGCTGCTTGAGCATGTCCTCCAGTGCGGAAATCTCCGCAATAGGGTCAAAGTCTTGCTCATCCTTCGAGCTCAGCAGCCCATCGATGAAGCTAGCGGAGGACTCCAGGTCGCTGGCAACAGGGAGGAAGTCCGGGTGGTTCCACACAGCATCGCGCGCATCCAGGCCCACTGCGGCGTCAACACGCTCCCACAAATTGTGGGCACCCTTGATGTTCGGCGCCTGCATCTCCACATTGAACACATTCTTAAACACGGTTTCTGCAGAGCCACCGGTAGCTCGGCGAACCTGCCAGGCAGTCAACATTGTGTTCGCGGACGGCAGGCGATCCTTCAACGCCGTGTACACCACATGGTCGACCCACCCTTCAATGAGGGCGAGGATGGTTTCCAGACGCTCAAGCGCCTTCGGATTTTTGCTGATGATCTTCGGCGCAAGATCCTGCTCGGACATCTTGCGGGCAAAGTCCTGCATCGACGCCATGTCCTCCATGGAGGCAGGGTCGATATCCCGCAGGGCTTCCTCAAAAGCACTGTTGTCGTATTCCAACCCGGCAGCGTATTCCTCCACCGCCGAAACGACTAGTTCCACCAGCCACGGCACGTGCTGGAACAGGCGCTGGCGGGCGGCCTCCCGAGCACTGACAAACACCAGTGCTTCCTGAGCCGGCACATCCAACTGCGAGGTCAAACGGTTGAGGTTCGCGGGCAAAATACCAACGGCGGACGTCACCAGCGGCAACCCGAAATCACAGCCAGCGATTGTCTGCTTTGCAAGGTCCGTGATCTGCTGGCCCATGTTGCGGCCAACTCCCTGACCCGCGGCCTTGGCGAGGAATACCCCAACACCGCCGAACAAACCCGACAGTTCCGGCGGCACAGTGGCCTGGCTGGCGCCGTCCATGCCCACGGCGATCGGCCCGATGAAACGCTTCCACGTCGGCAGGGTGTTTTCGAACCATGTGCGGGGAGTCCAGGCAGTAGCCGGGCCGGAACTCGCAGGAAAAACAGTGGCCTCGTCGAGCCATAATTCAGCTAGGCGGATAGCTTCGGTCACCGCTGCAGCATCCTGGGGGCGAACATTTCCGCTATCCAGCAGCTGCTTGCCCATTGATGACGCCGCCTCTACCGCAGCGCTTTCAGCAGCCTGCGCGCGCTGCTCAGAGGACGGGGTGGGGCCGCCATCACCAGCGCCGAAGGGGAAGGGCCCATCGCCATCAGCGCCGAAGCTGAATACCTGGAAGCCCCCCTCGGACTGTTTAAACATTTCTCCGAGTTGCTTCATGAGCTCCTCTGGGGTGCCCGAGAAATCGAAGTTTCCGAAACCGAAATTGGGTGGGGTGTTGGGATCCTCGCCACCACCCTGACCGCCCTGGCCGCCCTGGTTACCCTTGTTGGCGCCGTTGGTGTTGTCGCCCTTGTTGTCATCGTTGGGGTCGTCCCCGCCACGATTTCCGAAACCGAACCAGCTACTCATAGCTCCACGGTACCGGTAGCGTGCTGGGCACGCCATGAATCACGCTCACTTTCGCCAACAGCGTACAAAACTAACCAGCTGCCAAGCCCCACCGTTGGGGATGTGTGTAGCCGATGCGCATCAAGGCGGTACGCTATCCCACGTGTCGAATACAGTCGCCCAACCACAACCACGGACCCAGCGCAGCAGTAGGACCCGCCGCGTCGTCATCGCGACGTCATTGACCACCGCACTTGCCTTGGTCGCGCTTGCAAACATGACGCACATCCCCGGAACCAGCATTGACCTGACCACGGGTGTTGGCGCAGAAGGTCCCGGCCCGACCTTCAACACCCTGGGTGAATTCGAAGGTAAAGAAATCGTCAGCGTCGACGGGGCAGCCACCCACCCGACCACAGGCCAGCTCAACATGACTACTGTTGCAGTGCGCAGCAACATGACGCTAGCCCAAACCCTCAATCGTTGGCTGGTGGAAGGCGACACCCTCATCTCGCTCAAAGACCTCTACCCAGAAGGCATGAGCGAAGAGGAGGTTAACGAGCTCAACCAGCATGCCTTCGCCCAGTCGGAAAACTCGGCGACCTTCGCGGCCCTCAACTACCTCAACTACCCCCTTCAGGTAGAGGTCGCAGAGGTCGTCAAAGATGCTCCCGCCGCAGGCGAGATGCAGGCCGGCGACATTATTGATTCCATCAACAACAATCCTGTGCGCACCCCGGTGGAAGTAGTCCACGCTGTCCGCGACCACAAGCCCGGTGACACACTCAACGTCGGCTTTACCCGCGACGGACAGCAACGCGACGTCACTATCAAGCTGGAATCCAACCCCCAGGATCCTGACGTCGTGTGGCTCGGCGTACTGCTCAGCCCGAAAACAGTGGACAACATCAGCGTCGACTACAACCTGGAAAACATCGGCGGCCCCAGCGCCGGCATGATGTTCGCGCTCGCGGTCGTGGACAAACTCACCGCCGAAGAAATCACCGGCGGAAAATACGTTGCGGGAACCGGAACGATTGAAGCGGACGGGTCGGTGGGACCTATTGGCGGAATCACCCACAAAATGAAAACCGTCAGTGAGGACGGGGCGGAAGTGTTCCTAGCGCCAGCCGACAACTGCGAGGAAGTTGCCCGCGCAGGTAAGAAAGACAAGGGCGACATGGCGATCATCAAGGTCAACACCCTCAAAGACGCCGTCGACGGGCTGAAGGCCTACAACCAGGGCAAACCCTACGCCACCTGTGAGGCCTCCTAACGCAGGGGACAGTTGCTTTAGGGCTGCTGGGCTTTGGCCAACCCGAGTTCGAAAATTGTTTCCTTCGGGTCGGCGTCATCCGAGCTCATCATGTGCTGCAGCACCAAACCCTTGCGGTTATCAATCGCGGTAATCAGCGCGGTGGTGCCGACGGTGGACCACCCAACCACAAAATCACCCGAATCCTCCACCACTCTCGAGCTTCTGAGCTCCGTCAGGTATTGAGTGGTCCGGGCGGCTTTGGCCTCGTTGGCGTAGAACATGAATTGGCCGACCTCCGGCCCGGAGCACTGCGTGGACTCATCAAATTTGATGTGCGAGCACTCGGTGAACTGCTCGAAGAGTGAGTCGGGGGCCAGGGAGCCATAGGTGCGGGCTGCTTCCGCGACGTCCTTCGTCGCAAAGGTGGTTTCGTTGGAGGGCTCCTTCGAAGACTCCTTGTCCTTGCTGTTCGCGGGTTTTTCTTTGTCGTCCGAGGGTCCAGACGAGGAGGACTTGCTGGATGCGCTGGTGGAGGTTTTCTCCGAGGAGCTCGTCGGCTCTGAGGACTCCGCTGGTGTGCTCTGCTTGGTGGTGGAGCTTCCCGAAGGCGACTGCGTTGTCGTGTCTTTAGGGGCTTGGTTGTCTGAACCACAAGACACCAATGACGTCGCGAGGCAGACGCATACACCAACAGTCACTGTGCCGCGGCGAAAGCGCCCGGCCTTCGTGCCGGCCGGGGCTTTGTTGAACGACCAAGAGTGCGTCATCGTGGGCACCTACATATCCTCCGGGCTAGCAAGCAACGTGTGCGACAAAACCTTGATTACACCCGGGGCTACCCCGGGGCCGCCTTTAAGCTCGATGTTGTCCTCTGCGAAGGGGCCGGCTGCTGCGAGCTCTTCCTCCGTCGGGCGAAGCTGTAGCAACGTCAGCTGCTCCTGGGAGCGCAGCACCCCGGAGAAGATGCGCGCAGGCCGGCGCTCATCAGCAATCCCCGCGGCGTCATCACTGTCGTCGGCAGAGGAATCAAGGAATTCGATTTCCTGCGCCAAAATCACGCCGGCCACTTCCTCCGGCCAGGCAATACGCGCAAGGTAATCGCCAAGTTCATCGGAACCGGGGCGAATGTGCTCAGGGATTGCCTCCTGGATGATCAGCGATAGGGGGGAGACATCCGCGTCATCGCCGAACATTTCACCCGTTGCCTGCATCAAAATGCGAGCGGGGACCAGTGCGAACAACACAGGACGGTTGTCCCACCCCTCGGCATGCACAAATTCAACAGCCTCGAGCATTGCGCGGTTGAGTGCCTGCGCAGACAGCTCGACGGGTTGGAAAAGCTCGGGCGATGAGCCTAGAAACTCGTTGACTTCGTCCGACATGTATGACTCCTGCACAATCGACAATTACGCCCAACATTTTCTTTACAGCGACGAGCGCTCGCGGTGAGACAGATATCGCTAGAGTGGATCCTACCGTTTAAGCAACGCGCAGCAACATAAAGAAAAAGGAGCTGAAGTTGTCCTTCAGTCTGTCTCGCCCCAATGCTCAAACGAGCAGGCGGGTGAAAATAGTTTCGACCCTGGCAGCAGTGGTCGCGCTACTCACAGTCATTGCCCCCACCATCGTAGACCTTTATGCCCGATGGGAATGGTTCCGCGAAGTCGACTACACCTCGGTGTTTAGCACCATGTGGGTCAGCCGCATCGTGCTGTTTTTGGTCGCTGGCCTCACCGGCGGTCTTGGTGCTTACCTGGCGGCGGCGTTGGCTTTTCGCTTCCGCCCATCTCGAGGCTTTGCCGATAGCGGCGATTCCGTCGGAATTGAAGACCTGTTCGGCAAGGGCGGCTTGGGCAGCCTCGAAGGACTCACTGTCCCAGATGATTTCGGCGCCACCACCGGTGGTGCTGAAAGCCCTCTAGTTATCTACCAGGAAGCCATCGCGCAGGGCCTTCGCAAGGTGATGCGCGCGGTGGTTGTTGTTTTCGCTGTGTTCGTAGGCTTCATGGGGGAAACCCAGTGGCGCACAGTGTTGATGTATTTCCACGGCGATGATTTCGGCCGCGTTGATCCGCAATTTTCGAAGGACATGGGCTTCTACGCCTTCCAGCTGCCGTTCATTCAAATGTTGCTGAGCATGGCGTCGCTGATCCTGTTCGTGATGGTTGTGATCAGCGTGATCTTCCACTACATACTCGGTGGCATTCGCCCCGGGGAGCAGCTGGCTGGCGGCAAGATGAGCGTTACCCGTGCCGCGCGTGTGCAGCTAGCAACGTTCGCAGGTTTGTGGATGATTGTGCGTGCAGCCAGCTACTGGTTTGATCGCTACAATCTGCTGTCTGCTCACAACGGCATGTTTGACGGCGGTAGCTACACCGACATCAATGCGGTTTTGCCGGCGAATATGCTGCTCACGATTATCGCGTGTGTTGTCGCGGCGGCCTTTTTTAGTGCGATTGTTTTGAACGATCTCCGTATTCCTGCCGTCGCGACCGTACTGATGCTGCTGTCTGCTTTTGTTATCGGTGGTGCGTGGCCGGGTTTGGTTGAGAAATTCGAGGTGTCTCCGAACCGTCAAGAAAAAGAGTCCGAATACATTGGTAGAAACATTGAGGCCACTCGGTGGGCTTACGGCCTGACTGATGACAACGTCACCTACGAGCGGGATTGGGGTGACAAGGGGGCCAGCGCTGAGGCTGTGGCTAGTGACGCCGCCACCTTGGGAAACATTCGTCTGTTGGATCCTGAAATCCTGTCGGCGACTTTCACTCAGCAGCAACAGCTGAAGAACTTCTACGGCTTCCCCAAGACTCTCAATGTTGACCGCTACACGGTGGACGGCCAGCTGCGGGATTATGTGGTGGCAGCGCGCGAGATTAACGCAAATGATCTGCGTGACAACCAGAAGGACTGGATCAACCGCCACACTGTCTACACCCATGGCAATGGCTTTATTGCTGCCCCTGCTAACCGTGTTGATGAAGCAGTGCTGGATGCTGGTTCCACCCGTGGTGGATACCCGATTTACCAGGTAAGTGACCTCAATGGTGTTGGCGAGGGGGCTAAAGAGATGGGCCTGGAGCTCGAGCAGCCCCGTATTTACTACGGTCCGGTAATCGCCGATGTTCCCTCGCAGCAGGATTACGCCATCGTTGGTGTGTCCAATGGGCCTGTGGAATACGACACAGAGTTTTCCAACTACACCTATGAGGGGAAGGGTGGTGTGCCGATCGGCAACATCTTCAAGCGCGCCCTGTTTGCCGCGAAGTATGGCGAGTTGAAGCTGATCCTTTCCGACCGTATTGATGGTTCCTCGAAGATCATTTTCGACCGCGATCCCCGCAGCCGTGTTGAGGCTGTGGCCCCTTGGCTGACGACGGATTCGGCAACGTACCCGGCTGTGGTTGATGGCCGGATCAAGTGGATCGTGGACGGCTACACCACCTTGTCTAACTTGCCTTATTCGCAGCGCACAAGCCTGAAGGAAAGCACGCGGGACAGCCTCAATCCCACGGGTAATCTTCAGACCAACGTGAATTCTGATTTGGGCTACATCCGTAACTCTGTGAAGGCGACTGTGGACGCCTATGACGGCACGGTTGAGCTGTATGAATTCGATGACAAGGACCCGGTTCTTAAAGCTTGGGAGGGCGTGTTCCCCAATACCGTGAAACCCAAGTCTGATATTCCGGATCAGCTGCGGGATCACCTGCGCTACCCGGAGGACATGTTCAAGGTTCAGCGCGATCTGATTACGAAGTATCACGTGGATGATCCTCGGGTGTTCTTCACATCGGATGCGTTCTGGTCGGTTGTCAAGGACCCGAACTCTACGACCAAGATCGATGCTGAGCATGAGTCGGACGCGAAACCCAACCAGCCGCCGTACTACGTTGTTGCTGCGGATCCCAAGACGGGTAAGCCCAGTTACCAGGTGATTTCCCCTCTGCGTGGGTTGAGCCGTGAGTTCTTGGCCGCGCACATGTCGGTGTCGAGCGACCCGGATAACTATGGTCACATCACCATGCGGGTGTTGAGCACCAAGAGCACCACACCCGGACCCGCCCAGGCGCAGGACACCATGATGTCTTCGGACCAGATTGCGCGTGACCGCTCCTTGTGGGAGAACTCGGTGACGTTGAAGAACGGCAATTTGCTGACCTTGCCTGTGGGTGGCGGTGAGATCCTGTACGTGGAGCCTTTGTACTCGGAGCGTAAGGACCAGAATTCGGCTTTCCCGAAGTTGCTCCGTGTATTGGTGTCTTACAACGGCAAGGTGGGTTACGCCCCCACCATCGCTGAGGCCTTGGCACAGGTCGGTATCGACCCGCGTGAAACATCGGATCTTGATGAGGCCGTCGCTACGGGTGGAGCTGAAGAAGTCGCCAAGGTTTCGGATGCGATTAAGGCAGACGGGGAGCCTGCAGACGCCTCTAAGGGTGATGACGCCGCGGGTGTGAAGAACGTAGGTGGCTTGCCGGTTGCTACGGGCGATGCCGCGAAGGCTTTGGATGCAGTCAACAAGGCTTTGGCTGATTTGGATGCGGCGAAGGGTAAGTCGTTTGAAGAATATGGCAAGGCCTTGGATGCACTGGATCGCGCAGTGAAGGAATATCAGCGTTATCAGTAGCGCTCCTGCTACACGAACGTAAGTTTTGCAGTACATGTGCTACCACCGCATGGGGGTAGCACATGTTCTTTTTTTATCGGCGTACCCCGCGTGAGCTGCGCACTGTTTTCGTCCACTGGGGTTGCCTACGGTGATCCCGTGGCTGCGCTAGATGATCCTGTGGTGTCGGACGTGGCCGATGCAGTTGACACTGCCGATGCAACTGGCACGGCTGACGCAGTGGACGCTGCGGACGTGGATGGTGCTGACGAACTCCGGTCACCACGATCAGTCTGAAGGTACCGGATCATCGCCCGGACCTTGTGCAACGAGACTTCCGTGCACAAGCACCAAGCGACTTCACGAAGCATTGGACTACGCCACCCCACAAGAAGTAGAAACCGAGTATTATCTCACCCAGCCCATCAACACAGGGCTGTAAAAGAAGCGGAACTAAACCCAGGACGCTTCATAGCTTCCCAGAGAAAACACAGACGAAACACTGTGTTTTACACATAATCACTTAATGTATTGCCAGATTCGGTTCCTAAAATTAGGAAGTCGTTTTGATTAAAACGTTTATAGGGAGTACCTACTTTCCAAATAGCACCTCCCGATAAGTTGTAGTAAAGGAGAAATCTGGGGTGAATAAACCTTCACGAATTGTGGGGCTTGACATAGCGCGCTCACTCGCCATCATCGGCATGATCATTATCCATATGGCCTCACTACTTTGGAGTACAAAGGTTGTGCTCTCCGGCCTGCCTTCGTCATTGTTCGCCATTATTGCCGGTGCCACCATGATGATTATCGGCCGAAATTACAGCAGCACCACTTTCTTGCGCCTCATCACTCGCGGCGCTCTGATTATTCTCATCGGCCTGGCCTTGTTGCCGGTCGGTGGAGAAATTCAAGTAGTCCTCGCTGTCATGGGTCTGGTAATGATGTTGGTTTCCTGGATGCCAGCACTCGGAACATGGTGGCGAGTCGGCTTCTTCATCGCCGCAACTATCACCGCAACAATTAAGTACGCGCCCATGACGCTGCCACAGATTTATCCGCTACTGGCGTGGATCGCATATTTCATCGGCGGCATGCTGCTTTACGACGTCTACCTTCGCGGTCGTCTGCAAGACACTTCCGGCTCCGAGACCAGCGCTAATACTCGGTTGAGTTGGATTGTTACCGCTGTCAGCGTTGTCATCACAGCCGTCGGCATGTACTTCCGATTTGATCCCGAGATTGCTGGCTGGCTCCGATTTACCGGACATACCGGTGTCTTCGGCGAAATCATTCTCTCCGTCGCCGTTGCCGCTATTGTGCTGCATTTGTGTCTGTTCGTAGGCGACCGCTTCCCGACCGCGGTTTACCCATTCGCGGCCATGGGAACAATGTCGCTGACCATTTACGTCCTGCACGTTCTCACCGCGTTTTATTGGCAGCAGAATGTGGCTTTGCATTCCACGTTGTCCGCAGCAGGATTCATCGTATTCTTCCTCGTCATCGCAAGTCTTTGGAAGAAGTTTGTGGGACAGGGTCCGGCTGAAAAGCTCGTTGCCACCGCGATCAAGGCCATTGTTCCTTCTGGGAAAGGGAAATAACCGTGAAGAAAGCATCTTTTTCCATCACAGCACTTGTTAGCAGCATCCTGCTTCTATCTGCCGCCCCGGCTCTTGCATTGGAAAATGGCGAACCCGCACCTGCAAATGTTGAAAGCGGTTCTGTGACCGCGCTAAAGATTGGCAAAGTCGGCACTTTTGGTGACTGCACTGGAACGCTTGTTGCAGATCAGTGGGTGCTCACAGCACGCCACTGCCTGGAGTCTGTGAACAACGAAGGAACCCAGGCCCGCATCGGCGGGAAGGTTTACGATGCCGATTCTTGGGCACTGTCTCCAGTGTCCGATGCAGGATTACTTCACTTGACCGAGAAGGTCACTGACGCAACCCCGGCGAAGGTTTCCCGCGATATCCCGGCACCTGGGCAGACGGGAACTCTTTACGGTTGGAGCAGCAGCTCGTCGATGGCTCGATCCGGGCAGCTTCCGATGGCCAAGATGGTCGTCAATGAGCTGCTGGGCGGAGGTCTCGATGAAGGAAATCCAGGTGAGGTTGCGCCTGGTGAAGCTACTCCAGGTGAGGCTGTTCCGGGTGAATCCCAATCCGTGTTCATCCCCGGGGGAATGGAAAGCATCCCAGCCGACGCTGCCATGATGCCGATGATCGAAAGCGCCATCCTGGATGCACATTCGGTCTCCGGTGCAGGTATGCAGGGCGGCGACTCTGGCGGACCATTCTTCGTCGATGGAAAGCTTGCCGGGCTTGCTACCGCCGGAACTTCCAATGGCGATCCTGACCTGCCCTCCCCCAGCGCGGCAATCACTACCCTCGCAGGCACCGCCGACTGGATTGACGGTGTCACCTCTGGTCGCGACACAGAAAGCGTCCTAACCGCAGAGAACACTCCTGCTCCACCAAAGACCATTCAGACCAGCGCCGATCACATGTGGGGTTACCTCGCCATCGCGTGTGTTGGCCTGGTTGTCGCAGCAGCCTGGTCGCGCATTAGGAATGGCCGACAGTAGAACCGTCTAACCTCAACCACTACATCTTGCGGTGCCTAATCCACTCCGGACAACTACAGGACAAAATCAACGCACTCTAAAACCGGAAGGGCCAGCAAAGCTGGGTCGACAAACCATAAGTTAGTGAGCACGGCAAAGAGAACAACGAAACGACAGCAAGCACGAGAGCTAGCAATGATGGCGCTTGCAGAACGACTGGCAAATCAGGAAAAAGTTAAAGCCGCCACCCAGCGCGCGTTCCTCGCACAAACCGAGCTCGAAGCCGTGCGCGCCCGATTCGCAGCCGCTCTTCAGGAGCTCGACCAGCTCGGCGAAGCACACACCTGGCTGCGTGAGTCCTTCGGTCTCACGGCCTCCGAACTTCGCCAGCTGCTCGCCCTCGACACTGACAGCATCCACGACGAGGACGACGCCGAAGACCAGCTCGACGGCGACGAGGACACCACCACCTCCGACACCAACGAGAACGCGGAAGGGGAGGGCAACCGAGACGACCAGGAGCTCGACGGCGAAAATTCTCCCGCCCTCGACAACGACGAGCGACGCGATAAGCACGACAAGAACTAGGCAGGCACAACTTCCCCCTGAACCACCGCCCACCCGTGGCCGCCTCGCAGCTGTGCGAGGCGGCCACCTTTTATTCAACCGCCGCTAACAAGCCGATCAGACACCCGCGTACCGGTATGGTGAGAACATGATTTCCTCGACCCCCATCAGACTTGACCGCAACGAAATCAAGCACAATCTCGACGAATTCAGAGTGCATTGGCGGCAACGTCTGGATACCTGGAAAGAACACAATGAAGGGGCGATCGAGAAGAAATACGCTCAATCATTCTGGGCAGACTTTCTCGCCTGCTTCGGCATCTCAGCAACACGCATGGATCTGTTCGAACAAGATGCCCGCCGTGGTTCCACGGGCAACACCGGCTACATTGACCTCTTCTGGCCATCCGTCGTAATTGGTGAAGCCAAGTCTCCCGGGGTGAACCTAGACGAAGCTGTCGGCCAGGCGCGCGACTACCTCCAAGGCGGCTCCGTATCCGCCACCGAGCAACCCCGGTACATCCTCGCCAGCGACTTCGAAAACTTTCGTCTTCTGCGACTAGGCTCCCCAGACCAACGATTCGACGTCACTTTCGGCTTAGGTGAAGTCGCGGACAACGTCGATCTACTCCGCTTCTTAGCCGGTTACGACGACTCCATGAGTCGCGAAGAAGAAGCAGCCTCGCTAAAAGCCTCCAAAGTTATGGCCAACCTTTTTACAGCTATGGCAGGCGACGAGGTGGACGGGGGCGTAGCCGATGAGGCCCCAATCAATCCCGAAGATGAGGACGAAGAAGTACAGCGCACCTCTGTGTTCCTGACGCGCCTACTGTTCCTCCTATTCGGTGACGATGCAGGACTGTGGGAACAGGATCTCTTTTACCGCTTCGTACTCGACCACACTACAAGCGAAAACCTAGGCAGCCAGATCGACGCACTGTTCGATGTTCTCAACACCCCCGAGAACAAACGCAGGCATGTTCCCGACTCGATGGCCGCGTTCCCATACGTCAATGGTTCGCTGTTCGACAGGGCAGGTGAAACACGCACGACAACATTCTTTAGCCCCGAGATGCGCCACGCCCTAATAGATGCGTGCCGCTTCCGGTGGACGGACATTTCTCCAGCTATCTTCGGCAGCCTTTTCCAACTCGTTAAGTCGAAAGAAGCACGTAGAAGCGATGGCGAACATTACACCTCCGAGGCAAACATCATGAAGACTCTAGGCCCGCTGTTCCTGGACGAGATCCGCGCCGAAGCAGACCAGTTGATTGCTAGAACAACCGGCAGTAGGAAGAAACTGAGAAGATCGGGAAGTGGCACACTGCTATTGGTTCTGAAGAAGTTGATGATCTTGTCTCGCAGGTGATCATCGCCCGCATGTCGAAGCCCGACGCTCTTGAAGTGCTGCGTAGTGCTCTGACCCCCGAAGACGACACGCTCAGTGAGCGTATGCAGTCTCTCTTCCAGGATCGCACTGCCTTGCTGGCTCGCCGCGAGGCGCTAGAAGAGTCCGTCATCGATGGTGAGCTTGACACGTCAACATTCGCTCGTGTTGAGAAAAAGATCGCCTCGCAGCTTGCCAAGATCGACGAGGAACTTCAGAAAATCACTGAAACACTCGGCGCTGATCCGTTGGCCACTGAATTGACGGAGGATGTCATCTTTGCTGAATGGTGGGAGAGTGCCAGTGTTGAAGACAGGAGACGCCTCACTCGCTTACTCATGGAGATTCATATTCTCCCCGGCAAGCAAGGTGCTAGAAAATTCGACCCGAACCGCGTCAAAATCACATGGAAAACCTAACCCCATAGTGTGTCACAAACGTTAATTGTTGAGTTATGATACAGACAACATTTTGATTAACGTTTGTGACACACTCGCACCTGCACTTTTGGGCTTCCCATCCCTGTGTCCCGCGAATGTGTCACAACCGACCGATATTGAACAAAGGAACTAGCCCGTGAACAAACAGGAACTCGCCTCCCGTATCTGGGAGTCGGCCAACAATATGCGCTCCAAGATTGAGGCCAATGAGTACAAGGATTACATCCTTGGCTTCATCTTCTATAAGTTCCTCTCCGACCAGGTCGAGCAGTTCCTGCTGCGCAACGATGCGGAGCCGGAGGACCTGCCTGACGCTCTGGTTGAGACGGACACCGACACTGTATCCCTGGTGCGCAACAACTTGGGCTACTTCCTCACCTACGAGAACCTATACTCCACGTGGCGGGACATGGGCAACGATTTCTCCATCGCGCACGTGCGTGAAGGGCTAGCCACGTTCAAGCGCAACATTGCTCCAGAGCGCAAGCATGTCTTCGAAGACATCTTCAACACCCTTGAGACCGGCCTGTCGAAGCTGGGCACCACCGATACTGCACGAACCGCTGCCATCAAAAAGCTACTGGAGCTTATCGATGACATCCCCACCGACGGCAAGCAGGGCTATGACGTGCTCGGCTACATTTACGAGTACCTCATCGAGAAGTTCGCGGCCAACGCAGGTAAGAAGGCAGGCGAGTTCTACACGCCTCATGAAGTGTCGCTCATCATGAGCAACATCGTCGCCGACCACCTCAAGGGCCGCGAGGAGATTCAAATCTATGACCCGACCTCTGGCTCTGGCTCCCTGCTACTCAATATCGGCCAGGCCGTTGCCAAGCGCATGGGCGACCCAAGCCGCATCAAGTATTTTGCCCAGGAGCTGCGCGAGAACACGTACAACCTCACGCGAATGAATCTGGTCATGCGTGGCGTGAAGGCTGACAATATTGTCGCTCGCAACGGTGACAGCCTGGCTCATGACTGGCCAATGTTCGACGAGTCCGACCCGGTGCAGACCTACCAGCCGTTGTACGTGGACGCGGTTGTCTCAAACCCGCCGTATTCCCAGAAGTGGGAGCCGGAAGGTAACGAGGCTGACCCGCGCTTCTCACGGTTTGGTCTGGCGCCCAAGACCAAGGCTGACTACGCCTTCCTGCTGCATGAGCTGTTCCACGTCAAGCCCGACGGTATTCTCACCATCGTCTTGCCGCACGGCGTATTGTTCCGTGGTGGCTCTGAGGCGGAGATTCGACGCAACCTCATCGAGGCCAACCACATCGATGCCGTCATCGGCCTGCCCTCCAACATCTTCTACGGCACAGGAATTGCCACCATCATCCTGGTGCTCAAGCAGGATCGTGACCGTGACGACGTGCTGTTCATCGATGCCTCCCAAGGCTTCGTTAAGCAGGGCAAGTACAACCACCTGCGTGCCCGTGACATCCAACGAATCGTTGACACCGTGCACAACCGCGAGGACGTGCCACACTTCGCCAAGGTCGTGACCCGCGACGAGATTCGCGCCAATGACCACAACCTCAACATCCCACGCTACGTGTCTGCCACTCTGCCGCCGGAGGCTGTCGACCTGTACGCCACCATGCATGGCGGTATTCCAGTGTCGGAGATTGACACCCTGGAGCACTACTGGACTGCGCTGCCGGGACTGCGTGAGGCACTATTCACCGAGCACGCCAACGGCTACGCGGAGCTGAACACCACTAACCTCCGTGAGGCTGTCGATCAGCACCCTGCAGCTCAGGCACTGCGCGACCAGGTCAATGCAGCACTATCTGACCTGCCAGAGAAGCTGCACGCGCTGCTTGTGGACAGCTCCGCCACCGTGCCACTCAACACCACAGAAGACCAGCTCAAGACTGACCTATTCGACCGACTCGACCCTGTACCGCTGGTTGATGCCTACGAGGGCTACCAGGTTCTCCACGACAGCTGGATCAACACTGCTGCTGACCTAGAGGTCATCCAGACCGAAGGCCTAGATGCCGTGCGCGTCAACGACCCTGTCATGGAGATGAAGACCCGCAAGGGCAAGAAGGAAGAAGTCCAGGTCGGCTGGGAGGGCCGTATCGCCCCCAATGAGTTGGTGCAGGAACTCTACCTACCGCAGCTCAAAGACCAAGTAACCCAGCTGAGCCGTGAACTAGACACAGCAGTATCAGAGCTGACGCAGCTCATCGAAGGCTTAAGTGAAGACGACAAGACCGACCTGGCCGAGGTACTCAACGAGAAGCAGGATGCTTTCGCTACTGCTGCACTGAAGAAGGCCATTAAGGAGCTACCGAAACTACCTAAGGGTCAGGCCTGGCCAGAGGGCAGTGTTGAGGCCGTCATGCTTAGTGCCAAGGCGCTCATCGAACAGCGTGACACACTCAAGAAGGACCTTAAGGCTGCAGAGCAGCAGCTTGAGGCAGACACCTACGCCACCATCGAAGCGCTCACCGACGCGCAGGTAGACGAGGTGCTCACCGCCAAGTGGATCACTGCACTCATGGATGACCTGCGGGACATCCCTGGTCACGTGCTTGCAGGTCTTGCAGCCCGCGTCCAGGCGCTGCACGACAAGTACGCGGTAGCGCTCACGGACCTCGACGTGCAGATTCGCGAGACGGAACAGGAACTCGCTAGCCTGCTCAGTGGCCTCACCGGTAACACCGCCGATATGCAGGCTGTCGCTGCACTGCAGGCCGTGCTGGGCGGTGGTCGTGATGTCTAAGCAGAATGTACCTGCACTGCGGCTGGAGGGCTTCAGCGGTGAGTGGGAAGACTGCACCTTGGGTGAACATTCCCATGTCACCACTGGCAGTAGCGACGTTCAAGACGCCGACCCCGATGGTCTTTACCCCTTCTTCGTGCGCTCTCAGCACGTCGAGAGGAGTAACAAGTATCTGTTTGACGGTGAAGCGATCCTCATCCCTGGTGAGGGACGCCTCGGGGAGATTTTCCACTACTACATTGGGAAGTTTGACTTCCATCAGCGCGTATATCGAATCTCCGATTTCGAGGACATTGATGGTAAGTACGTCTATTGGGCAATGCAGCATTCGTTCAAGGACCACGCAATGCAAAACACCGTGAAAGCTACGGTCGATTCGCTTCGTCAGCCCACTATCACTGGTTTCATTTTCCAGAAACCACCCACCCTCGAAGAACAGCAGGCCATCGGCGCAATCTTCACCAATCTCGACGCGGCCATCAACCAGCACATGCTCAAGCACAAGGCGCTGCAGCAGTCCAAGACGGCGCTCATGCAGCGGATGTTCCCGCAGGAGGGACAGACAGTGCCCGAGCTGCGGCTGGAGGGCTTCAGCGGTGAGTGGGGCAGTGCACCCCTTCAGCAACTGGCGTCACTATTCACTGACGGAGATTGGATCGAATCGAAGGACCAAAGCACCGAAGGTATCCGACTCCTGCAAACCGGCAATGTCGGTATCGGCACTTTTGTCCAGAAATCTGCGACCCAAAAATGGATCTCCGAAGAAACCTTCAAACGCTTGCGGTGCCAGGAAGTACTACCCGGAGATATTCTAATTTCTCGACTCCCAGACCCGGCAGGACGAGCATGTATTGTCCCAATGATGCCGTACCGCCTGATTACTGCTGTCGACTGCACAATTGTGCGGTTGTCTGAGGAAAACGATGCCGACTACCTTGTCGCTTACCTTGGTAACCCGTCATATTTCGAGCACATCGACACACTGTTGGCCGGTGGCACACGTCAGCGAGTAAGCCGTAGTCAGCTGGCGGCCATCGAAGTCCCGGTCCCACCCACCCTCGAAGAGCAACAGGCCATCGGCGCAGTGTTCACTAACCTCGACCAGCTCATTGCCGCCGAGGCTCAGTACATTGCGTCCCTCAAGCAAGCCAAGACGGCGCTGCTGCAACGGATGTTCATCTAAGGAGCTGTCATGACCACACCATTTCGCTGCGAGGCTGAGTTCGAGACGGCAGTCATTGACCTGCTCACCCGCCACGGCTGGAGCGATGAGCTGCTGCGCCATCCAACCGAGCAACAGCTCATCGACAACTGGGCCAACATTCTCTACGCCAACAACCGGGGCCGTGACCTGCTGGGCGACGTGCCACTCACCGAGGGGGAGATGGCGCAAATCATTGAGCAAATCAACGTGCTGCGCACGCCGCTGGCTCTCAACGAGTTCATCAACGGTCGCACAGTCACCATCACCCGTGATGCGCCTCAGGCCCACAACTTCGGCGTGGAGGTCAGCCTGAAAATCTACGACCGCCTGGAGATTGCCGGTGGCCAGTCGCGCTACCAGATTGCCGTCCAGCCTCGTTTCAAGACCGCTGATGAGCTGCTGCCGAAACGACGCGGCGATCTCATGCTGCTCATCAACGGTATGCCGGTCTTCCACATCGAGTTGAAGCGCTCAGGCGTGCCTGTCTCGCAAGGCGCCAACCAGGTAGCCAAGTACGCCCACGAGGGCGTCTACCAGGGCATCTTCTCTCTGGTGCAAATCTTTGTGGCGATGACCCCGGAGGAAACACTCTACTTCGCCAACCCAGGGTCAGCTAAGTTCAACCCGGACTACTTCTTCCACTGGGCGGACTTCAACAACGAGCCAGTCAACCAGTGGGGCGATGTGGCACGAGCACTGCTGTCTATTCCGATGGCGCACCAGCTCATTGGCTTCTACACGGTCGCTGACCGGGCCTCCGGCAACCTGCTGGCGATGCGCTCCTACCAGTACTACGCAGCCTCACGTATCGCTGACCGTGTGGACCGTCACGACTGGGACAGCGGCGACCAACTCGGCGGTTATGTCTGGCACACCACCGGCTCTGGCAAGACGATTACCAGCTTCAAGACCGCGCAGCTTATCGCAGACTCCCACAACGCCGACAAGGTAGTGTTCCTCCTTGACCGTGTGGAGCTGGGCACGCAGTCGTTGGAGAACTACGAAAGCTACGGTGGCGACAGCATCGCCGTGGAAGATACTTCCAGTGCTGCCACGTTGATAACGCTGCTCAAGAACAAGCACTCCACCCTCATCGTGACCTCCCTGCACAAGATGAGCAGGGTTAATGCTGATTCCGTCAAGAAAGCCGACCTGGACATCATCCGCTCCAAGCGTGTGGTGTTCATCGTCGATGAGGCACACCGCACCACCTTTGGTGACATGCTCGCCACCATTAAGCGCACTTTGCCGAACGCGCTGTTCTTTGGGTTCACCGGCACGCCCATCCACGACGAGAACCAGAAGAAGCACTCCACCACGACCACGTTGTTTGGCAATGAGCTGCACCGCTACTCAATTGCCGACGGTATTCGCGACGGTAACGTCCTCGGCTTCGACCCGGAGATGGTGGAAACCTTCCGGGCGCATGACGTGCGCACTGTGGTTGCTCTCCAGGAGGCCAAGGCTAAGTCCGTGAACGAGGCTCTGGCGGACCCCAAGAAGGCGGCTGTCTACTACAAGTTTATGGACAAGGACCAGGTCCCGATGGCCTCGGTGTACGAGACAGACACCGACAGTGGTACCAAGCGTGTCGCCAAGGGTATCGAAGACTACCTGCCTATCACTCAGTACCGTCACGACAACCACCGCCAGGCGGTTGCCAGCGACATCAACAAGCACTGGGCACAGTTGAGTCGGGGCAGTATGTTCCATGCCATCCTGGCGACCTCCAGCATCCCTGAAGCAGTGGAGTACTACCGCATCTTCAAGGCGCAGTACCCGCACATTAAGGTCACGGCGCTGTTTGACCCTAATATCGACAACACTGGTGACAGCCAGCTGTTCAAGGAAGACGGTCTGCTGGAGATTCTGCGCGACTACAACGCCGCCTATGGCCAGCACTTCACCATGCCGACTCACGATGAGTTTAAGAAGGATGTTTCCAAGCGCCTGGCCCACAAGGCGCCCTACAACACCAAGGCCTTCCTCGATGATCGTAGCCAGCACATCGACCTACTCATCGTGGTGGATCAGATGCTCACCGGCTTCGACTCCAAGTGGCTGAACACCCTCTACATGGACAAGGTTATCGAATATGAGTCCATTATCCAGGCCTTTTCACGTACCAACCGCATCTTCGGCCCGGAAAAGCCGTTCGGTTCCATCCGCTACTACCGCAAGCCACACACGATGAAGAACAACATCGACCGTGCGGTGAAGTTGTATTCAGGTGACAAGCCCTTCGGCCTGTTCGTGGACCACCTCGACGAGCACCTTAAGGCCATCAACGAATGTTTTGACATCATTACAGCCCTGTTCACTGACCCGGCGACCGGCCAGACTGACTTCTCGAAGCTACCCGATTCTGAGGCTGACCAGGGTGAGTTCGCCAAGACCTTCAATCGGATGTACCGCGAACTCCAGGCAGCACAGGTGCAGGGCTTTACCTGGGAGAAGGACACCTACTACTTCGATGCACTCCCTGAGCCTATCGTGGTAACGCTCACCGAGGACGTCTTCACCACATTGCTCACCCGTTACAAGGAACTTGGCAAAGAGGGAGGCGATCCAACTGACCCGCCCGGTGGGACAGATGACGCGCCCTTCGATATTGACGTGCACATTACACACATCGACACCGACCGCATCGATGCCGAGTACCTCAACAGCAAGTTTGAGAAGTACCTCAAGGCACTCCAGGACGGCGTGGCAGAGCGCATGCTCGATGATCTGCTGGAGCAGCTACATGATAGTTTCGCCCGCCTGAGCCAAGACGACCAGCGCTACGCTAACCGTTGGCTGCATGATCTCCAGGCAGGCGACGTGGCCCTGCAACCGGGCAAGACAGTGCAGGACTACATCAACGAGTACCGCATCACCGAGCGTGACCGGCAGCTGGCACGCCTTCATGAGCGACTGGGGCTGGATACGGGACTATTGCGCCGAATACTCGACAGCCGTGTTACGGCAGCAACCATCAACGAGTACGGGCGTTTCGATGACCTCAAGGCATCCATTGACCTCGACTTGGCTACCGCCTACTTCACCGAGGTCACCGGCGCACCAGTGTCGAAGTTCAAGGTTCGTGCGATGCTGGACAAGCTCCTGCGCACCTACATCATCGATGGCGTGCTGCCTGCTGACCTCACGGTAGCCGAGGAAGAGCTGGCAGGTGAGTAAGCATGTTGATCGGCTATTGTCGTGTGTCCACGGCCCGCCAAACTGAGTCTTTCGACACTCAGCGTGACGCCCTCGTCGATGCAGGCTGCGACCCGAACCGCATTTACCAGGACGTGATCTCTGGCACTAAGTGGTCGCGGCCAGGCCTTGATGATGCCTTGAACTACATGCGTCCCAATGACACCCTCGTCGTGACCAGGCTTGATCGTCTTGGCCGTAGTCTCGTCGAAGTCGTCACCACTATCGCTGATCTGGCGGAGCGCGACATCAATGTGCGCGTCCTGGAGCCAGCGCTAGACACTGGCCGACCTGCAGACAAGGTCATCATCAACGTGATGGCGGCCCTGGCTGAGTGGGAGCGTGATCTCCTGATCCAACGCACCAAGGAGGGTGTGGCGCACGCACGGGCCAACGGGCGCGTTGGCGGCCGGAAGCCGAAGTTGACCCCTGACCAGGAGTCCAAGGCCGTGAAGCTCGTCGAATCAGGCGACACGATCAGCTCAGTGGCTAAGGCTTTTGGGGTCTCACGTGCGACCATCTCCAGGGTGCTAAGGCGGCATAGGGGGGCGTCCTAATCTTCGCAGCATAGCCGCTTCGGACAGATGACTGAACCATCCGTCACTGTGTCGAAAGGCCCTGTCATGCCCAGCTCTACTTCGCTCGCGTCCCCTGCCCGTCTGATCGCCGAAATCCCCGCCATCCTGGGGTTTCACCCCGCCAATTCTGCAATCTTCCTACTCCTGCGTCAGGTAGAAACCAACACTATGTCCCTAGGTCCTGTGCTGCGAATGGATGCTGGTGATGCCGAATCTCTGCCTCAGATCACCAAGTGCATCAACTCCTTTGCCGCAGACATCGTGTTCGCGGTTGTCTCTTCCGAGAAATCCCATCACGCGTTCGTTTCTGACATCGTTCAGTCTGGCATCGACAACCTCGCCATCGTTTAGCACGTGCGCGGTGTCTCCGAAGATGAACCCTATACGGCTCTATGGACTGACCAGCACGACTTTTTGGCCCTATCTTTGCTGCTTGCTGGAGAATTCGGTTCGCTCACAGAACATTCTCATGGGATTCAGAAGCGCCGGGTAAAGCTGCAGTACATTGCGTCATTGTGGGATTTGACCGACTCTATAGTCCACGTCCACGACTTTGGGACTACACCGACATCAAGGGCGACCCCACTGAAATTTCGGTGGAACGGGCAATAAATGCATACCTTGTTGACGGCCCGAATGTTCTTGTCTCCAAACGGTCGGTTCCTCTCTCGGCTTCTCTGCCAGAAGTCAACTACGGATCGAAAGCATCTGATGGCGGGTACTTGATGGTGCGAGAATCTGAGTATGCGGGAGTTCTCAAGGATCCAATTGCAGCAAAATATGTCCGTCCTTACATCGGCTCCGACGAATTGATAAACGGAAAGGATCGATGGTGTCTTTGGCTGGTAGACGTTGAACCGAGAGATCTTTCCAAGTCTGCGTTATTGAGGGAGAGAATCGCCGGAGTTCGGGCCGAGAGGGCAAAGTCGAAGGCAAAAACGACACGCGAATATCCGCACCATCACCTATTCCGTCAGATTGGACTTATATCAGATCAGCCCATCGTTGGTTTGCCGGAGGTAAGCTCGTCAAACCGTCGATACCTGCCGGTTGCCGAGCTAGATCCAGGAGTCGTTATTTCGAACAAGGTGTATGGTGCTGTTGACCCGGATGGCTTTTTGTTTGCGGTTGCGTCTTCGTCAATGTTTATCACCTGGATGAAGACCGTCGGTGGGCGGTTGAAGTCGGATGTAAGTTTCTCAAGCACTATTACGTGGAATAATTTTGCCTTGCCCGAATTGGACCAACCAGTTCGCCAGCGAATTATTGACGCTGGCAAGAAAGTCTTGGCGGCGCGAGACCTGCATCCCGAACGCTCGCTTGCAGAGCACTATAATCCATTCGCAATGGACCCTGCGCTAATTAATGCACACGATGCCCTAGACAAGGAGGTCGACAAGGCAATGGGCGCGCGGCGTAAATTGACGACTGAGCGGCAACGGCAAGAACTGCTGTTCGAGAACTATGCTCGAATGACTCAAAACGCATAAGAGAGTGGGGCAGGAACGCTGTTGTTCCTGCCCCATGCCACGTCACCAAGTGATCTAGTATCCCTCGGGCTCGGGTGCGGGGGTGTTCGCGATGGAAAGCATGTGGTCAATTACGTCGCTGGGCGAGTCCACGAGCTGCGGCGTAGCCGGTGGTGACTGCATCTCTTTCTCGAATTGGTTGGCAGTGCCAGCGAGCACGCCACCGAGTGCCGCAACGACAGTCAGCGAAATTGCGAGGCCACCAATCGGCAAAATGCTTAGGATCGGGCCAGCGATGATGCCGCTCTTGCGTACCTTGGTAATAAGGATGGCCGCTGCACCCAGCCAGAAGATGTATCCCAAGATATCCAGGAAGGTCATGTGTTCGCCTCTTTCTGTAGTTCGCGGTAAATGGTGCTGCGGCTTACGCCGAATGCTTTGGCTAATTCGGTTGGTCGAGCGCCGGCCTTTGCTTGCTTCCGGATCTCATTGGACTGTTCTGGGGTGAGAGCTCGTTGTCGGCCTTTGTATCTCCCGGCTTTCTTTGCCAGGGCGATGCCCTCGGCCTGGCGCTCGTGGATGATGGCGCGCTCGAACTCTGCAAAGGATCCAAGCACTCCTAACAGCAGAGTAGACCGTGGGTCCGACACGCCTGGGGCAAAAATCAGTCCCTCGCTCAAGAATTCGACTTCCGCGCCCTTGCCGGTGATCTCGTCGATCAACCCACGAAGATCCACCAGCGAGCGCGCGAGGCGGCCAATCGATGCCACCTTGAGCACGTCCCCATCACGCAGATAAGCAACGCAAGCTTCAAGTCCAGGGCGCGTGGCTCGGCTACGCGCCGAAAGCTCGTCGACGAACTCTCGGTCTACCAGCCCGATGGTCTAACGCTGGCGGGCGAGATTCTGCTGACACCCCTCAAGCCGATGTCACTCAATGAGGCGATCGGCGCAAAGGTGAATGAACTACTTTTCTTGAACCGCGTAACCAAGAAAGCTCTCGGCGAAGAACTTGGCATCACAGGTCCAGGCGTTAGTCGCAAGATCTATGGCCAAACTGCTTGGTCGGTCGAGGATCTCTATGCGGTCGCCGATTTCTTTGGAGTAGACGTAGTCGACCTTCTCCCCAAGAAGGTCGATGCGATGCAAGAAACCCCCGATTCGCTTTCGCGAACCGAGGGTTCCGGATTAGTAGCGGGGGCAGGATTCGAACCTACGACCTCTGGGTTATGAGCCCAGCGAGCTACCGAGCTGCTCCACCCCGCGTCGGGTGCCACGTTATTCACCACGTTGTTGTGCTAACCGGATGTACCGATTGGCAACAGAGAAGAACTCTACAACACCGCATCCTTCTGTGGCAAATTGGCAGTTGAAACCCGGTCGTGCATCGGTCGGAGTGGGGTAGGGTTCGCGAACACTCCACACAGAAGTAGAGGGTGTCCTACCCCGTCGTGGGGTGTTTGATGGACTGTTTAGGGTGTGTTTGGCTAGCACCCTTTACCCTAGTGACATGCACAGTAGCGATACTCTCGGCTGGCGCCAGCGCCACAAAGCTCTGACCCAGCTTGTTCACCCCGATCTTGCGCAGGCCAACCTGGATACGCCCCAAGGCTTTGCGAAGGCTGCCTGCTCCACAATGGATCGTCAGATGTAGAGGTCCTCCTGGCAGCTTTGGCCGAGAGTTTGAACGCTTATGTTAGTTCCGGGGAAGGCAAGCTCCTTCTTGCTGACGCCGCGGTGACTACCTATGCACTGTGCCGAAGCGCTGCCGGCACCGCGGGGTGAGTAGCCTGATGATTGGAAGGGGCTGCGACTTTGCCCAATGATGAGCACCGCAGAGCGTTCCTGGCTACGGTGTGGTCGCTGCTCAATGACCCCGTGATGTCTGTTGATATTCGGCAGGGGTTGGTGCGGGGGCTCAAGAGTGCTTTTGACGACGATCCCGATGCCTTGATTGATTCTGAAGTGAGGGCCTTGTAAGCATCTCGAGGCTGCTTGTTACTTATGGTGGGGATGCGTCCGTGGGGCGCCTGGCACTGGTGTGTGGTTTGCCACTGATGCCGGGCGCTGCGTGATTAGGGGATCTACCCCCATTGTTAACCCCGCCGGTTGAACAGTGTTGCCTAAACACCCCGATGATGTGGACTTTTGCCCGAACGGGCGGCGGGGGTTGCGCTGCCCCTCATTGGGGTGTGGGAAATTCTGTCCGTTCGGACTGTGTACCTAAAAAGTGATCTAAATCGTCACACTCCATCGTGTGGGAGGAAGGTCTACTTTTGAGAGTATGAGCCCGCAAACATCGGATAAACCGAACACATCACGAAAGATTGGTGTCACGGAAGTCGCCCTGCGCGACGCTCACCAGTCGCTCATGGCTACTCGCATGGCCATGGAGGACATGGTTGGGGCCTGTGAGGACCTCGACAAGGCTGGTTTCTGGAGTGTCGAGTGCTGGGGTGGCGCCACTTTTGACGCCTGCATCCGCTTCCTCAACGAGGACCCGTGGGAGCGCCTGCGTACCTTCCGCAAGCTGATGCCGAATTCCCGCCTGCAGATGCTGCTGCGTGGCCAGAACCTTTTGGGTTACCGCCACTACGAGGACATGGTGGTTGATAAGTTCGTCGAGAAGTCCGCGGAGAACGGCATGGACGTTTTCCGCGTGTTCGACGCACTGAATGACCCCCGTAACCTCGAGCACGCTATGGCTGCGGTCAAGAACGTCGGCAAGCACGCTCAAGGTACCATCTGCTACACCACCTCACCGCTTCATGACGTCGAGGGATACATCAAGCAGGCAGGACGCCTGTTGGACATGGGTGCGGATTCTATTGCCCTGAAGGACATGGCTGCCCTGCTTAAGCCGCAGCCTGCATACGACATCATCCGCGGAATCAAGGAAACCTATGGCGAGGACACGCAGATCAATGTACACTGCCACTCGACCACTGGCGTGACCTTGGTGACCTTGATGAAGGCTATTGAGGCAGGCGCGGACGTAGTTGACTCCGCGATTTCCTCGATGTCTTTGGGGCCGGGGCACAACCCGACTGAATCCTTGGTGGAAATGCTGGAGGGCACCGGCTACACCACCGATCTGGATATGGAGCGGCTGATCAACATCCGCGATCACTTCAAGCAGGTTCGCCCGAAGTACGCGGAGTTCGAGTCCGCCACCTTGGTGGACACCAACATCTTCCTCTCCCAGATCCCCGGCGGCATGTTGTCCAACATGGAATCCCAGCTGAAGGCCCAGGGTGCGGGCGACCGTATCGACGAGGTCATGCAGGAGGTGCCGCGTGTTCGCAAGGACGCCGGTTACCCGCCGCTGGTGACGCCCTCCTCCCAGATCGTTGGCACCCAGGCCGTGTTCAACGTGCTGATGGGCCGATACAAGGTGATGACCGCCGAGTTCGCCGACCTCATGCTCGGTTACTACGGCGAGTGCATCGGCGAGCGCGACCCTGAGCTGATCAAGCAAGCTGAAGAGCAGACCAAGAAGCAGCCGATCACGTGCCGCCCTGCGGACTTGCTCGACCCGGAGTGGGATCAGTTGCGCACCGAGGCCGAGGGGTTGGAAGGCTTCGACGGTAGCGACGAAGACGTGCTCACCAACGCATTGTTCCCGGGTGTCGCGCCGGGCTTCTTCAAGACCCGTAGTGAGGGCCCGAAGAACGTCGGCAAGACTGCCGAACAGTTGAAGCGTGAGCAGGACGCCGCGTCGGGTGCAGCGAATGCTGTGCGCGAGCCGATCCAGTACAAGGTCACCGTTGGTGGCCGTTCCCAGACCGTCAAGGTGGAGCCGGCCTAGTCCGGCACCGTATAACCCCCTAGGAGTTCGAAAAATGACTACAGAACCCACAATGGAGGAGCGCCTCGACGCTCTGGCCAAGGCGAAGCACGACGTTGAGCTAGGCGGTGGTGAGGCGAAGCTCGATAAGCAACGCTCAAAAGGGAAGATGACAGCCCGAGAGCGCATCGAAGCGCTTATTGATGCCGGTACTTTCCAGGAAACCGGAATGTTCGCCAAGCACCGCACCACCCACTTCGGAATGGATAAGGCTGTTGCTCCCGCCGATGGTGTGGTCACCGGTTCCGGCGCTGTGTTTGGTCGCCCCGTGCACATTGCTTCCCAGGACTTTACCGTCATGGGTGGCTCCGCGGGTGAGACCCAGTCCAACAAGGTAGCCGCCATGATGCAGGCTTCTGCCACCACGGGTACGCCGTTTGTGTTCATCAACGATTCTGGTGGAGCCCGCGTGCAGGAGGGCATTGATTCCCTCTCTGGTTACGGCAAGGTGTTCTACAACAATGTGTTGCTGTCCGGCCTGGTGCCCCAGGTGTCCATCATCGCTGGCCCCTGCGCAGGTGGCGCGGCATATTCCCCCGCGTTGACCGACTTCATCATCCAAACACGCAAGGCTCAGATGTTTATCACTGGCCCCGGCGTGATCAAGTCTGTGACCGGTGAGGACGTCACCGCAGAGCAGTTGGGTGGCGCTGATGCCCATATGGCGAAGGCTGGCAACATCCACTTCGTCGCCGATGACGATGAGCAGGCCGTGTTGATTGCTCAGAAGCTGTTGAGCTTCCTGCCGCAGAACAACACTGAAGAACCTCCGATCGTCGATCCTGAAGAAATCGTCGAGCCCGACCCAGCATTGCGTGACATTGTTCCGGTCGACGGCAAGAAGGGCTACGATGTCCGCGAAATCATCGCGCGCATCGTCGACCGCGGGGACTTCCTCGAAGTCAAGGCTGGCTTCGCACCAAATATTGTGACCGGTTTCGCCCGAGTGGTCGGCCGCACGGTCGGCGTCATCGCCAACCAGCCCAACGTGATGTCCGGTGTATTGGATATCAACTCTTCCGACAAGGGCAGCGAGTTCATCCGCTTCTGCAATGCCTTCAACATCCCACTGGTCACCCTCGTCGACGTGCCCGGTTTCATGCCGGGCGTGACCCAGGAACACGGCGGCATTATCCGACACGGCGCCAAGATGCTCTATGCGTACTCGGCTGCTTCCGTTCCGAAGATCACGGTCGTGCTGCGGAAGTCTTACGGTGGCGCATACCTAGCCATGTGCTCGAAGGACTTGGGCGCGGATAAGGTCTTCGCATGGCCGACCGCAGAGATCGCCGTCATGGGTGCCGAAGGTGCCGTCAATGTCGTTTTCCGCAAGGAGATCGAAGCAGCGGAGGATAAGGAAGCTAAGCGTGCCGAGCTAATCCAGCTGTACAAGGAGACCTTCTCGACTCCGTTCATGGCCGCCTCTCGCGGACTGGTCGACGACATCATTGACCCAGCGGATACTCGTCGCGAGATTGCGATGGCCCTGGAGCTTCTGGCGAACAAGCGCGTCTCGCGTCCTGCCAAGAAGCACGGGCTCGGCCCGGTGTAAGGAGCGATGGCCATGTCAGAGATCACCAATGCACAATTACTGGAAAAGCTTGAAGCTGTGCAAGCCAGGCTCGCGGTCGTCGAGTCCGAGCTGCAGGAGCTCAAGCAGCGTTCCCAGCAAGAGATCCCGGAGGATGTCCTCCTTGCTATTTCGGCTGCCGTGTCCGCCTACCTGGGCAACAAGGGCAAGGTTAAAGCCGTTCACTTCAGCCGCCACCGCACGTGGGCAGCACAAGGCCGTCAGGCTGTGCAGACCCTGAGTCGCAAGCTCTAAACGTTTAAGGAACAACCATGAAACTTAAGGTGACCGTCAACGGTATTGCCTACTCCGTCGACGTCGAGGTGGAGGAAGAGACCCGCCAGCTCGGTTCGATTGTCTTCGGCTCTAGCCCGACCAACACTCCTGCCGCCCCCACGACCGCCTCCATCCAGGGCGTGTCTGCAAACGCTATCGCAGCCCCCCTTGCGGGCTCCGTATCCAAGGTGCTCGTTGCAGTGGGTGACGCCATTGAGGCAGGTCAGGTCCTGCTCGTGCTGGAAGCCATGAAAATGGAAACGGAAATTACCGCGCCGAAGGCCGGCACCGTCGGTGCTATCCACGTGTCCGAGGGCGATGCGGTTCAAGGCGGACAGGGCCTCATCGAAATCGATGACTAACCCCGAAGCAACCCCCCAACTAACCCCGAAGCAACCCCCAACTAGCCCCGACGTAGCCCCGGTGCGGCACCGACAGCATCCGGGTCTGGGCAAAAACAACAGGTCGGCGCACTCTCACGAGGCTGCGCCGACCTGTTGTCATTTCGTGACATTCGTGGCCCCGCGCGCCGAGGATTGTCACACCTAATGCGCTGGCACAATGGGGTGCTATGCCGTCCTTTTCTCTACGCCCCGCCATCACCGTGTTGGGGGCTTGCCTTCTCGTGTCCCTGCCCGCCACCTCAGCCTTTGCCGATGAAGCCCCGGCCGACGCGGCGTCGCCAATTATCCCCAACAACACCGCCAACACCGCGAATGCTGCCGTAAATGCTGACGCCGCGGTAGCTGCCGGCACGGTCGTGGAAACTGCCCTGCCCAGTAACTTCTTCACGGCGACCCCGGTCGACGCATTGTTTAACGACATCAATCGGCAGGTTGGTCAGCAGGTTGCGGACGCTAATGCGCAGCTGAAGGCTGCAACGGAACAGTTCAATGCGCAGTTCGGCACCCAGGTTGTGGCCCCCAGCATTCAGGCCCCGGTGCTGCCGGTCGCCGAGCCCGCGAAGCTTAACGGGCCGGACTACACCTGGACTACTGATCCCCACGCACAGCTGATGGCGATGAAGCCCGGCGCCGTGCTTCACCGTGTCGAGGGCAGCATGTTCCACGCCCCGGATATCCCGCAAGAATCCCTTGACGCGGAAGCGCAAGGCTATTCCCTCTATGGTCCCGGAACCCCGATCTATGTGGGTGAAAAGGGTTTCTGCACACTCGCCTTTGCAGGTTATGACGCCGCGGGAAACAAGGTTGGCGTGACCGCTGCGCACTGCGGCCAGGTGGGGGAGAAAGTCCTGTCGGCTGACTCCTACAACCTGGGGCCCAGTGGGCAGATTGTCGCCCGAGTGCCGGAAAAGGACTATGCGCTGATCCGCTTCGACGACAACGCCAAGATCACGGGCACCTACAACGGCGTGCACGTCTCTGAGGTCGGCGGCGCCCCATTGGCGCCGGGCGAGGTTGTCGCCAAGCATGGTGTCGCAACCGGCACCACCTACGGGGTCAGTCTGAGCAACGCAGAAGGCTTGAACATTTCCCAGCTGTGCGCCATGAATGGTGACTCTGGTGCGCCGCTGTTGCAGGGCAGCAAGGTTGTCGGCATGGTCTCCGGTGGGCTGATCCCCGGAGCGCCCTGCACCACCCCATGGCAAGGTCCGCTGTTCTCCCCGACCTTGTCCACGCGCATCGACCGAGTGGTCGCCGACTTGGATGCCCGCCAAGGCATTGGCGCGGGATTCACCCCTGCAGCGTAGCCAGGTGCAGCGCGTTCGTTACGCGTAGTACCGCATGTGCCGCCGTCGTCCAGAATGTGGACAGCGGCGGCACAACTGCGAGCGCACCTTTAGGTGTTCAGAGTGCGCAACACGGCGTCATGAAGCGCGCCGTTAGTCGCGACAGCTGAACCACCATGGGGGCCAGGGGTGCCGGCGACGTTGGTGAAGGTTCCGCCGGCCTCCTCAACGAGGACCGCTAGGGGAGCGAGGTCCCACAGGGAGACCTCCGGCTCTAGGCCGACATCAACGGCACCCTCGGCCACCAGGCAGTACGAATAAAAGTCGCCGAACCCGCGCAAACGCCAGGTGACGTCACTGAGCTTGAGGAAGGCATCGAGCTTGCCGCAGTCGCGCCACCCATCGAGGGAGGAAAAGGACACAGAAGCGTCCTCGATGCGGGCAACCTTAGACACAGAAATCTTCTCCGCGGGCTTACCCAACGCTTGTCTGAACGCGCCATCGCCCGCAGACGCCCACCATCGGCGGCCCAACGCAGGCGCCGATACAACACCCACCACAGGCTTTCCATCATCGAGGAGTGCGATGAGGGTGGCCCAGACCGGCACACCACGAACGTAGTTCTTCGTCGCATCAATCGGGTCAATCACCCACTGGCGGCCAGAAAAAGACGCGGTGCCGCCGAACTCCTCACCGAGGACCTCATCATCTGGGCAGAGCCGCTGTAGCTCAGTGCGCAATGCCCGCTCGCAGGCCAAGTCCGCGTCTGACACAGGAGTCATGTCTGGCTTTGTGTCGACAGACAGGTCGGAGGCCTGAAACCTTGGAAACGTCACAGCATCCGCGACGTCAGCAAGCTTCAACGCGAGCGCAAGATCCGCAGCGTACGCGCCGCCGGCTGCCTCAGAACTTTTAGATGCTGTCGGCATTGTTTAAAACCTCCGCCATTTCTTTCACAACCTGGCTATTTCCAGCGATACACCATTTACCCACGCGAGCAGTCGAACCACCGGCGCCCTCCACAAGGGCACGCCCGGGCTGCCAGTCCCACTCCGCGACACTATGCTGAAGCCACGCCCCCAGAGTGCCATCGGCAACCGACCCAAGATCGATCGAAGCACTACCCAACATGCGGACGGTGCCGAAATTGCTAATCACTTGCTCCCACGTCTTTTTCACGGGTTCGCCGAAACGCGTCGGGTGCAGGTAAGTGCCCAAACACAACTGGCTCATCGGCGCCTCCTCCAGACGAGGCACGGGTTGTCCATCCCTAGTGGTCGGAATATCCGGCCCACCGAACCACGTGTATCCCATCGCGGGGCGATGCACCGCCCCGAAAATAGGATTGTCGTCCTCGACAAGAGCAAGCGCCGAGCAGAAATAATCACTGCCCGAGGTGAAATTCCACGTGCCATCGATCGGATCGATCACCCAACGGCGGCCGGAAGAAGAATCACTGGAAGCCCCCTCTTCGCCCAGCAGACCGTCTTCGGGTCGAAGCTGCGCCAGGACACCTGCAACGAAGCGCTCCGCCGCGCGGTCAGCAACCGTCACGACGTCAGTAACATTTGTTTTCTGCTCCGCCTTTAAATCCACAGAGCTACGTAAACGCCACGCCAGACGCCCAGCGTTGAAGACCAATGCTTGAGCCAAATGCTCATCGGAATCAGTCTCGTGAGAAATGACAAACGTCTTGGTTAAAGCGTCGATCATCTCCTCCATATTCGGAGGATTCGCCGCGGCAGTGCCCTTAGTCATACCCCTATTGTGCCAGGCGCGCTAGACTTTGCGATTGTGCAACCCGAAGTAAGCTCCGCCATCGCCAACCTCGATGCGACCCTCACCACCATCGAGAAGGTCCTCGATCCCGCCACCCTGGATGAGGAAGTCCGAGAGCTCGAAGCCAAAGCCTCCGACCCCAGCCTGTGGGACAATCCCGAGACCGCGCAGCAGGTGACCTCCGCACTGTCCCAAAAACAAGGCACTCTCCGCAAGCTCGCTGACCTGCGTCAACGCATCGAAGACCTGCCGGTTATGTATGAGCTGGCAGAGGAGGAAGGCGAGGGGCCAGAGCTGGCTGACGCCGAACTCGAAGAGCTACGCGCTGCTATCGATTCCCTCGAAGTCACCACCATGCTCTCTGGGGAATACGATGCTCGCGAAGCTGTTATCAATATCCGTTCCGGAGCCGGTGGCGTCGATGCCGCGGACTGGGCGGAGATGCTCATGCGCATGTACGTGCGGTGGGCAGAAAAGAAAGGGCACAAGGTCGAGGTTTACGACGTGTCCTACGCCGAAGAAGCGGGCATCAAATCCGCGACGTTTGTGGTGCACGGCGAATACATGTACGGACAGTTGTCGGTCGAACAGGGAGCCCACCGCCTCGTGCGCATCAGCCCCTTCGACAATCAAGGGCGCCGTCAGACCTCTTTTGCAGAAGTCGAAGTACTTCCTGTCGTTGAGCAGACGGACCACATCGATATTCCCGACTCCGAGATCCGCGTTGACGTTTATCGTTCTTCTGGGCCCGGCGGTCAGTCAGTCAACACCACGGACTCTGCGGTGCGCTTGACTCATATCCCCACGGGCATCGTGGTGACCTGTCAGAATGAAAAATCCCAGATCCAAAACAAAGCTTCCGCGCTACGGGTGCTTCAGGCGAAGCTGCTTGAGCGTAAGCGTCAGGAGGAGCGCGCAGAGCTGGACGCCCTTGGCGCTGGAGGCAACGCATCGTGGGGCAACCAGATGCGTTCCTACGTGTTGCACCCCTACCAGATGGTTAAAGACCTTCGGACGAACTACGAGGTAGGGGATCCCTCCAAGGTGCTCGATGGTGATATCGATGGCTTCCTGGAGGCCGGTATCCGCTGGCGAATGGCAGAGGCCGACTAGCCCCCAGCCAGTCTTTATGCTGCTCATCCTCCACCGGAGCGTCAGACGGGTCTTTACCGGAAGCCTCATTGTTGGCAGCATCGGACGCGGCGTCATCATCACTGGGGGGTGACACCTTGGAAGGACGCAGCCTCATAGTTGACGTGATCGTGATCCACGAGCTCGCGGGCCTTATGGCGGACAAACAGCTCGGTCGTGGCTGTGAGGATCAGGTCAGAATATTCGGCCACCGCGACACCATAGCAAACCATGTTCTGGCTCATACCGCCGCCGCATTCAAGTTTCGCATGGTGCGAAAGTAAACTATTGTGGTTTTTGTGATCACCTTCGACCAGGTAACTAAGCTGTACAAAACATCTACGCGCCCTGCGCTGGACAACATCAGCCTGACTATCGACAAGGGAGACTTCGTCTTCCTCATCGGCCCGTCAGGTAGTGGAAAGTCCACGTTCCTCGAGCTCATGCTGCGTGAACAAAACGTCACCAGCGGCGATATTCACCTCGGGGACTTCCACGTCAACAAGCTCCGCGGCTCCCAAATTAACAAGCTGCGCCAGCGCGTTGGATACGTCTTCCAGGACTTCCGACTGTTGCCGAAGAAGAACGTGTACGACAACGTGGCCTTCGCACTAGAAGTGATCGGCAAGGACAATCAGACCATCAAGAAGCTGGTCCCCGAAACCCTCGAAATGGTTGGCCTGGAATCAAAAGCTAACCGCATGCCCGGCGAACTCTCCGGTGGTGAGCAGCAGCGTGTGGCCATTGCGCGAGCAACGGTGAACAAGCCTCTTGTGCTGCTTGCCGATGAGCCCACGGGCAACCTAGACCCGGATACGTCCAGCGAAATCATGGTGCTGCTCAACCGAATCAACAAGGCTGGAACCACCGTGGTTATGTCGACTCACAATGCCGCTGCGGTGGACGCGATGCGACGCCGCGTGATCGAGCTCAACCTTGGAACACTCGTCCGCGATGACGCCCACGGCGTCTATGGACTCGACCGATAGACACCTAGAAGGATTAAGCCACCATGCGACTCGGATATATTCTGCGCGAGGCCCTTCACGGTCTCGGACGAAACCTGACGATGACGATCGCGCTCGTCATCACGACTGCCATTTCTCTTGCTCTGCTCGCCACCGGTTTTCTGGTCACCGGTATGACCGAGCGGACGAAGGAAATCTATTTGGATCGCGTCGAGGTGATGATCCAGCTCGATGACAAGACCTCTGCCGAGGACCCCAACTGTAAGTCCAAGGAGTGCACGGAAGTACGCAAACTTCTCGAAGACGCTGAGGGTAAGGGGGTGGAATCGGTGACGTTCCGCAACCGTGAACAGTCCTACGAGCGCTTTGTTGAGGTTTTCCAGAACACTGACCCTCAGTTGGTCGAGGCAACGTCGAAGGACGCTTTTCCCGCCGCTTTCCATGTCCGCATGAAGGATCCGTTGGACACCAGTTCTCTTGATCCTGTGCGTAAGTTGCCGCAGGTGTCTGATGTGATTGATCAGGTCGACGATTTGCGTGGCGCTACCGACAATCTTGACGCCGTCCGTAATGCGACGTTCATCCTCGCCGGTATTCAGGCGATTGCGGCGATCTTCCTGATTGCGAACATGGTCCAGATCGCGGCGTTCTCACGCAGGGAAGAAATGTCGATCATGCGTCTGGTGGGTGCTTCCCGCTGGTTCACCCAGGCACCCTTCGTGGTGGAGGCGGTCATCGCGGCGTTGGTTGGTGCGGTGTGCGCTGTGGGCGGTTTGTTCGCCGGCAAGGCCCTGCTGCTTGATAAGGCCCTCAAGGGTTTGTACGACAGTCAGTTGATTGCGCCGGTTACTACGAATGACCTGTGGGTTGTGTCGCCGATTGTCGCGATTGTTGGCGTATTCTTCGCGGCGATTACTGCGCAGATCACCCTGCGGTTCTACGTGCGCAAGTAAAGCACAGTAGAATCGTCCACCGTTATGGCAAAGAAGAAGAAACCCACCCAGAATCCGGTCGTGGCGACTAACCGTAAGGCGCGCCACGACTACAACATCCTGGACACTTATGAGTGCGGGATTGTTTTGGTGGGTACGGAAATCAAGGCGCTTCGCGAAGGCAAGGTCAGCCTGGTGGACACGTTTGCCACGATCGATGATGGGGAAGTGTGGCTGCGCAACCTCTACATCAATGAGTATTCGCATGGTTCGTGGACTAACCATAAGCCGCGTCGTGTTCGTAAGTTGTTGTTGCATCGTAAAGAGATTGACACTCTGATGGGTAAGGTCCGCGACGGGAACAAGACTTTGGTTCCGTTGAAGTTGTACTTTGTGGACGGTCGCCTGAAGGTGGAGCTGGGTTTGGCTGCTGGTAAGCAGGATTATGACAAGCGTCAGGATTTGAAGCGTAGGGCTGAGGAACGCGACATTACCCGCGAGCTTGGCCGCCGAGTCAAGGGCATCAAGGGTTAGTTTCGTCAACATTGATGACGTCGCGGGGTGTGGCGTCGCGGGCGGGTTGCTGCTAGGATCGGTGCTTGCGCTTCGGAAGACGAGCACTATCCCGTTCGGGGCGCGGCTGTATGGGGCTGATTTTTGGTTTCGACTGCGTACAGTGAGCCAGGGGAAGCGTGCCGGTGCAGGCTAGAGACCACCGTAAGCGTCGTAGCAAACCTATAAGCGCCGAGAACACTCAGCGCGACTACGCACTCGCTGCCTAATTAAGAGCTAGCGACCGCGTGTCTGTCGGACCCAGGTTTGTTCCTGGCTTGGACTTCGGCATCGATTACGGGAACTTACTTCCTCGTTGTGTTGACGGGATGGGGAAGGACATTTTTACCGACAACTGGGCCTATCATCCAGACATGTTTGCCTGATCTGGAGGGTCGAGTAGAGATACTGTGCGAACTGCGCACGGAGAAGCCCTGGCGAGGTGGCGTAGGACCCGAGTTCGATTCTCGGCAGCTCCACTTTGTGCCCCCTGACCTCTTGCAGGTCGGGGGGTATTTTTCTTCATTTTCCGCAGGTTGCGGCGTGTTTCTGTAAGGTAAAGGTGGGAAAATAGAGAAAACGTAGGAAAGCCTGGAGACCACGTAGAGACCACGTTTCGGACCACGCAAGACCACGTGGACACTGTGCAATGTGCATTCTCTTGGCTGGCTTCCTGCCCTGCATCCACCCTTGGGGAGTGTTCATGCCACGCCGTCGATCATTCGGAACTATTAGCGAGCTACCGTCTGGGCGCTATCGCGCGCTACGTCGGCCCGGATGGGGTCAAGCATTCCGGCCCGCATCCTTTCTACGACTAGGGTGAGGCCCGCGCGTGGCTGAACACCGAGGAGCGCCTTCTGGAGAAAGGGGAGTGGGCGCCACCGAAGCAGCGAGCCGCGCAGAAGGAACTCGAGGAGATGGCGGACATTACCGTCGGCCAGTGGCTACAGCAGTGGCTGGAGATCCAGTCACGCGCGTTGAAGCCTTCGACGATGCAGAACTATCGCGCGGTGCTGGACCGCAGGGTGTTCAAAGCACCTGGGGCTGCGAAGAACTTTCAACACCTCCCGCTGGCGAGTCTGACGCGTGGCCAGGTTATGCGTTGGTGGGATGCTCTGGAGGCTACCTATGGGCGCCAGCAAGAAAACCACTCGGCGTTGTGCCGCCTATCGGCCGCGCTGAAAGCTGCCGTGGAACGCGAGTTGCTGCCAATTAATCCTGCTGCAGGGCTGGGCATTAAGCGCCCGAAGTCGGAACGTAAGGAACTGCCGACCTATGAGACGATGCGAGCGATCGTTGATGAGCTGGAGCCGCGGCACCGCATTATCGGTGTTCTGACCTTCTTCCACGGTCTGCGTATCGGGGAGGTCCTGGCCTTGCGTCGCATGGACATCGATGTCACTGGCGACCAGGTTGTGGTGCATGTGCGCGGCAGTGCCTACCGCGACAACGCCGGTGGTGGGATGGTGCGCCTTGAAACTCCGAAGACGGACGCCGGCGTCCGCGACGTTCCGGTGTTCCCTGAGTTCGTTCCGATGATTAAAGAGCACTTGGAGAAGTTTGCACCGCAACCTGCCGACGCGCAGATCTGCGTGACCGCGTTGGGCAAGGTGGTGATGGACACCAGTTACCGGTGTCGGTTGGCCACAGCCAAGAAGCGTGCGGGTGCGGAGGGTAAGATTTTGCCGCATTATGGGCGGGTGTGGTTGATTACGATGCTGGCGGAGGCGGGTATGCCGATTCCTGCGATTGGTCGGATGTTGGGGCAGGTGGATTTGAAGACGATTACGGAGATCTATCTGCGGGCGACGGAGCAGCGCACGGAGGAGGTGTTGGACAGGGTTAACGCCTCCTTCCGTGCGGGCTAGGCCCCGATGCGTTCTGCTAGCCGATGGGCATGCTCAGGTATTGCCAGTGCAGGGATTACCCGTGTGCGTTCGTCAGCCCATCGCGTGGAGTAACTAGCGGCCAGCTCCTTCGCTTCATTGCGGTCTGCGTGGGGGATCGTAAAAAATACAGCAATTTCCACGTCATTGCCGATCGTGTGGTGCTCGCCGTTGTGGATGTATGTTGCACCATTCGTTCGGAGCTCTTGTATTCGCTGGGTCAAGGCGTCCGCTGTTTGCACCAGGTCTTCATCGGTACCGAAGATCTGAGTCTGGCTGATCTCTTCGACGCCGTACTCAGACTGAACAGCAAAGTCGAAGCTCCGGTCTATTCCAGCAATATTTAGGCGCGGGCGCTTCGTCAGAACTGCAGGAATCCCCTGATAAGCTCGGCTCACTTTACCGCGCAGCTGCTCTCGCGGAGACTGCTTGCGAGGCTTGGAGGACAGCCCGATGAGGTCTTCGAAGAGGATGTCCAAGCAAGCATCAACACTATCGGCATCCATCACGCTGGGAGGGGATATTCGGACGGTGCCGTTCCAATGCTTCTCGATAACAGCAAGGTATCCAGGGGTGCTTAATTCGGGTTCGGAGAATCCGAGCTGTGTCGCCAAGGGCTGGGCCTTGTTCAGTGCTTGCGATAGCTCCTGCGCGATGGAATGAACATAGGGTTGGATTCCGAGAACCTCAAGCCTGCGGTAGGCGTGTCCGTTGAGAAAACGGGAGCGGATCTGCTGGGTGCTTGGATCCTCTGCGATGATGCCGATGCCTACCGAAGTGACCGACCATGGAGACGGACGTGCGGTGACAACGCGGTACTTGATTAGCATCTTTCCTCCTTCCTAGAAATAAGCTTGTTGTAGTCTACTTAGCTCCTGCTTGGCGTAATCACGTCTTTCGATTGCGTACCGCACGAGTTGGACGACACGGGCTTCCGGTATTTTCCATTCTTCCGGCAAATGGTGCGTGATGTCCTCAATTAGGGTTGTGGCGTTCAACTGGTTGAGTGTATCAATGGCTTCGTGCCAGTATCTCTCTGAGATGCAGGTATGGAGCGATGGCAGATCTGGCCTGCCGAAGGCGGCATCATGGGGCGTTAAGCCCCAGGGGCTCTCGTGAGAATCAAACCAGAAACCGAAGTCGAAGCACCATATCGTATTGTCGTTTTCCTTCTCGTAGGAGAACTGCACATCTTGGCCGTTGCAGATCAAGATCAGCGCGATTAGGCGGGCAATGCGGCGCTGGTTCGAATTATCATCAACGAATTGGAACACGCTGCTATGCATCGGGATACCAGGAAAATCAACGACTAGCGAGCCGAACACTGGTTCTTCGAAAACACAAGTCATCTCGTTGGGGTTGCGGGAGTTCCTGAACCGCTTTCCGATCAAGGTGGGCGAAGGGCGGAGTATTGTCCACTTAGGGATCGGTGCGCCGATTGCGTCGCCGATGATGCTCGTGACGAGTTCGTTCACCACAACCTCGGGCCCTTGGCTGTTATTTAGCTGTTTGCACCAGTACTTCGAGCCGTTGTCTGCGCGAACAAGGAGGGGGCGGGAGCCTGTGGGGGCGACTTCGTATACTGTCGTGAAAAACCGGGTGCTTGAGGTTCGATCCTCGCGCCATTGGTTTAGGTCTGTGACGTTTGAGTCGCTCATGGTGCACCTCCCTGAAAAGTAAACGTTTCCCTATTTTTCTACGTTTTCTTACGTTTTCCAACACCGCAGCCCAGCCGGGGGTGGGGTAAGTCGTCCGCACTGTGGGGTAAGACGGGGCGAGCGCGCCGGGCTAGGGCATAAAAGAAGCCGTCCGCGACGCGGACGGCCACAAACCCGGGGCGAGGAGGGGCTAGCCCAAGGCCTGCTCGATGCTTTCAAACACGAGGGTTGCCTGGATACGGTCGCCGCCCAGTAGGCCCTTGCTGCCGGAGGATGCCGTGCTGATGGTGTGCAGTCGGTAGCCCTTTTCTGCCTGCGCATTGATGGTCTGCTCCAAGACTGAGAGGTTGGCGGAGCCGGTGGTGATGAGCTTCTCTTTGAGAACTACTTGGAGGACGACGTAGTGGGGTTGTTCGGCCATGGTGGTTCCTTTCTCGGGAATTGTTTTGGGGTGAGTTTATTGGTGGCGTGATGGGCTTTAGACCCGCGTGGGGGTAGGGGGCAAAGCCGCCCGCGACGCGGACGGCTTCCTAGCACATGGCTGGGGGATGTCAGTTCAGCTGCTTGCGTATAGCGTCGCGCTTAGTCAGCAGTTCATCGAGGTCGTCCGTTCCGACCAGTTGAGCCGCTAAGTTTCCAACCTTTTTATCGCCAGACTCTGCGACGTTGATCGCCAGTTCGACCTTCCGAAGCTCGTTCATTAGGGCAACGAGGTCGGCTTCACCAGGATGGCGGTTGAAGAAGTACCAGGCCATTGCCGTTGTCCTCAGGTCGCCAGGAAGGACCTCGATCTCGTTTTCAACGGTGCCATAGATCAGAGCAAGAGGGATCGTGTCGAGTGCCTGCTGCTAGCAGCAGGCACTCGACTAGCGATACAGATTTTTTCTTCCCGGTTTCAAGAGCGGTGATTTTGTCGCGGCTGATGGGGTGGCCTAGAGCTGTCGCGCGATCAGCAACCAACCGGCGTTCCTGGGATAGGGGCATGCAGGGTGCGTTGCTAGAACAGGACGCACCTCATGGCTGAGGACAAGTACAGCCTGCAGCGTGAAAACGAGGTCATGCCCCGCTGGATCCGCGCTCACGTGGAATCGATTCTCGATGAGCACGGACTAGATGGCGTGTCTTCTCTATGGCCGATAGCAGTCGACTTACACCGGGTCATTAGCGACAACCGCAAGTTCTCCCGTGAGGTCCACATCCGACAGATGGAAAAGAACATCAGCGCGGATATCGCAGCCAATTACACGATCCAGTTAGCGCGCCCACGTAAGTACCGACTGAAAGTCACCTTGGACATGCTGCTCGACGCACTAGGCGTCAAGCACATCAACGCCTGGACGCCAGAGGAGATTGAGAACCTCGACGACAAAGCAGCCAAGACCTACCTGGAGAAACTGAGCATCCACACAGTGGACATCAGCAATCCAGAGCGACGCAAAGCCGTGGTAGACAAGATCACCGCTGGGGCCATCACCCATGCAAAAGCAGCCGGTAGGCAGGTAGTGCACGACACGGCCAACCTCAACATGGTGCGAGACAGGCAGACAGGCAAGATCGTCTCACAACCCGATTTCGATTCTGCGCCGGGGTTGACCAATGAACAGACCCGACGCAGGTACAAGGTCACTGAAGAAGACTTCGACGCTTCCGCAGGACAGGGTGGGGGAGTGGTCCTTGGTTGGGCGCGGGTACTCGTTGGTGAAGACAACTGTGCGTTCTGCGCGATGTTGGCGTCTCGCGGGCCGGTGTTTAAGCGTGAGACGGTACTGCGATCAAAAGATGGTCGCCGTTATCACCGGCACTGCGACTGCAAGGCCGTGCTTGTCGTCAAGGGGAAGCCGTGGGAAGGCGAGCAGGAATACAAGCGGCTGAAGGACCTTTGGCAACGTACTAACGAAGAAGAGCCGGGCACCTATGTTGACGGTCGTAATGGTGAGGAAAAGACGGAAGACCAGATTAAGCACTTCATGTGCTTGGTTTCGGAAGACAGAACCGAATACCAACGAACTGAAGACGGAGATGCTGGTCTAGATGAGATTAAAAAATCGATTAACAAGCTCAACAAAGTTGCAAAGGAAAGCCACATGAACTGGGTGGAAGCGGAGCAATCAAAGGGCGTTAACCTAGGCGCAAGGGCGGCTTTCGTTGAACCCTGGGCTATGGCCCTACCAGAAGAACGAGCACTGGGGGGACGATCCGGCTATCCGTTACAAGCGTCGGGTTGCGGACAAACCTGATCCTAAAGACAGAAAACAGCCCAGCGCTGATCTTCTGCGCAAACTTGGGTACGTTGAAGCTGACGTCAGCAAGAAAGAGCGAGTAGACGAATATTCGCGACTTGTGCAGAAGAAGCTTGATGAGAAGATAATCAGCTCAGACAATTACGACAAATGGTTTGATAAAGAAAGCCTGGTGGTTGCATGGTTAATTGAGCGTGGCGCGAAAGAAGTCCTAGTGCTCAAGGAACACTCGTCGCTTTCGGACGAAAACAAGAAATTAGCCACAGAGCTTTATGGCGAGCATTCTCCGGATTTCCTCGTTGATGGAGTTCCAGTTGAAATTAAAAAATTGACTACAGTCGAGCCTGGACGGATTCGAAAAGCAGTCAAAGAGAAGATTAATCAGGCTTCGATCTTCACTTATGATTCGCGGGGCCTGGAGATCAGTAAGTTGGATAAACTCGGTTCGACTCTGCGCGGACTCGATAGTGACCTGGGGGAGAGCCTCCGCCGTCTAGTCATTCTGACAGACTTTGGTACAGTCGAGTTCTGATTAGTAGATGGAAGGGGAGAATTATGCGGACGTTGCCGATTAGGGATCAGCGGGATATTGATCTTGTGTGCCGTGCTTCGGTGATTCCTGGTGGGGATCTGCGTCCGGTGTTTGCGGAATGTCCTGGCCTGGAGTTTATTGACCATCCTGCTCGGCTTGACTATGAGTTTTCGTTCACGTTTGAGGGGTATCCCTTCTTTACTAGCTTGGAGGGGATGGAGTGGCCCGATGAGCCTTTGCTCTTAACTCAGCTTTACACCAGTTGGAATCCGGAAGATCCAGAGGAGATTCCTTCGAAGCTTACTGCTTTATACAAGCTGTATGACTGGCTTCGGTTTAACACCCCGTATGCATGGGGAATTCTTGCCGATCAGTACCCCGATGTGCCCTCTAGGTTCTCGCCTACAATCAATGACCCGAAGTGTTGGGCTGAGCATGAAAGCCATTCTTTCGTCTACGACGAGCCCAACAAGCCAGTTGCCGCCTAACCGGCACACACAACTAAACCCACCCGCTCACCTTGAGTCGGTGGGTTTTCTCATGCCACCACCCTGGTGGCGCCACTGCTTCATGGTGTAACACGGCCAACCTCAACATGGTGCGAGACAGGCAGACAGGCAAGATCGTCTCACAACCCGATTTCGATTCTGCGCCGGGGTTGACCAATGAACAGACCCGACGCAGGTACAAGGTCACTGAAGAAGACTTCGACGCTTCCGCAGGACAGGGTGGGGGAGTGGTCCTTGGTTGGGCGCGGGTACTCGTTGGTGAAGACAACTGTGCGTTCTGCGCGATGTTGGCGTCTCGCGGGCCGGTGTTTAAGCGTGAGACGGTACTGCGATCAAAAGATGGTCGCCGTTATCACCGGCACTGCGACTGCAAGGCCGTGCTTGTCGTCAAGGGGAAGCCGTGGGAAGGCGAGCAGGAATACAAGCGGCTGAAGGACCTTTGGCAACGTACTAACGAAGAAGAGCCGGGCACCTATGTTGACGGTCGTAATGGTGAGGAAAAGACGGAAGACCAGATTAAGCACTTCATG
>NZ_JAKETN010000004.1:0-296912 GCF_021491455.1 Corynebacterium argentoratense
AGGAAGAGCCCAAGCAGGACGATTCTGCAAACGCATCTGGCGAGGCAACCGACGTTGAAATGCCCGAACTCGGCGAATCCGTCACCGAAGGCACCATCACCCGCTGGCTGAAGAAGGTCGGCGACACCGTCGCAGTCGACGAACCCCTCCTCGAAGTGTCCACCGACAAGGTCGACACCGAAGTCCCCTCCCCCGTCGCAGGCACCATCGTCGAAATCCTCGCTGAAGAAGACGACACCGTCGACGTCGGCGCCGTCATCGTCCGCATCGGCGACGGCAACGCCAAGCCCGCAGCCAAGGAAGAACCCAAGGCCGAGGAGCCCAAGGCTGAGGCTAAGGAAGAGCCCAAGCAGGACGATTCTGCAAACGCATCTGGCGAGGCAACCGACGTTGAAATGCCCGAACTCGGCGAATCCGTCACCGAAGGCACCATCACCCGCTGGCTGAAGAAGGTCGGCGACACCGTCGCAGTCGACGAACCCCTCCTCGAAGTGTCCACCGACAAGGTCGACACCGAAGTCCCCTCCCCCGTCGCAGGCACCATCGTCGAAATCCTCGCTGAAGAAGACGACACCGTCGACGTCGGCGCCGTCATCGTCCGCATCGGCGACGGCAACGCCAAGCCCGCAGCCAAGGAAGAACCCAAGGCCGAGGAGCCCAAGGCTGAGGCTAAGGAAGAGCCGAAGGCCGAGGCTAAGGAAGAGCCCAAGGCTTCTTCCGAGTCCAAGGTCAACGACGGCGATGACGTTCCCTACGTCACCCCGCTGGTCCGCAAGCTTGCCGACAAGCACGGCGTAGATCTGCGCACTGTTAAGGGCACCGGAGTTGGTGGCCGCATCCGCAAGCAGGACGTCTTGGCAGCGGCCAAGGGCGAAGGCGACTCCGCTCCCGTCGAAACCAAGAAGTCCGGTTCTGCGATCTCCACGAAGTCCGTTGACCCGGAGAAGGCAAAGCTGCGCGGCACCACTCAGCGCGTCAACCGCATCCGCGAGCTGACCGCGAAGAAGACCCTCGAGTCCCTCCATGGCGCTGCACAGCTCACCCAGCTGCACGAGGTCGACATGACCAAGGTCGCAGAGCTGCGCAAGGCTAACAAGCAGGCCTTCAAGGACAAGCACGGCGTCAACCTGACCTACCTGCCCTTCTTCGCGAAGGCCATGGTCGAGGCACTGGTCAGCCACCCGAACGTCAACGCCTCCTACAATGCTGAGACCAAGGAAATGACCTACCACGACCAGGTCAACCTCGGTATCGCGGTGGACACCCCCGCAGGTCTACTGTCCCCGGTCATCCACAATGCCCAGGATATGACGCTTGTTGAGCTAGCTAAGGCAATCGTCGACATCGCCGACCGTGCCCGCAACAACAAGCTCAAGCCCTCTGATCTGTCCGGCGGCACCTTCACCATCACCAACATTGGTTCCGAAGGCGCACTGTCCGACACCCCGATCCTGGTGCCCCCGCAGGCCGCCATGGTGGGCACCGGTGCAATCACCAAGCGCCCCGTCGTTGTGACCGAAGAAGGCACCGACGCCATCGGCATCCGCCAGATGGTCTTCCTGCCGATGACCTACGATCACCAGATCGTCGACGGCGCCGACGCTGGACGCTTCATGACCACCGTCCGCGACCGCCTTGAGACCGCAGACTTCGAGTACGACCTCGACCTCTAAACGCCCCTCCTAAACACCAGCCCCGTCACCCTCAGGCCTTTCACGGCCGAAGGCGGCGGGGCTGTTGTCTGTTCACCCCCGGGCGCTACACTAGAGCGCATTATGATCCGCGCACCATTCATGGCTCCCAACCAACCCATCCGCGATCTCACACACAAACTAGAGTTTCGTCACCTAGGCGAAATCGACTACATGGAGGCGTGGAACCTCCAAGCCGAACTAGCGGCACGCAGGGCCGCAGGCGACATCAACGACACCGTCCTGCTACTCACCCACCCCAGCACCTTCACCGCCGGCAAACGCACCCAACCAGAAGATCGCCCCACCACCGACGAAATCCCCTGCATTGACGTCGACCGCGGCGGCCGCATCACCTGGCATGGCCCAGGGCAACTAGTGGCCTACCCCATCATCAAACTTGTCACTCCGATCGACGTCGTCGACTACGTCCGCCGCATCGAAGAAGCCCTCATCGACACCATCCGCCACCTAGGCCTGCCACACGCAGGACGCATCGATGGCCGCTCCGGCGTATGGATCCCCTCCGATGACCACCGCCCCGATCGCAAAGTAGCAGCCCTAGGCATACGCGTCACCCAAGGCGTCACCATGCATGGGCTTTCCCTCAATTGCAACAACAGCCTCGACCCCTACAACCTGGTCGTTCCCTGCGGCATCAGCGATGCGGGCGTAACCACCCTGTCCGAGGAACTGGGACGCGACGTCACCACCCAAGAACCCATCGACAGCTTGAGCGACAGCCTTGAAAAGGCGCTCTCAGGTGAAATGACGGTTGCCGACCACACCTTCGCCACCGCAGACAACCCGACGAAATAAGAAACAACAAAAACACTCATCACCCCAGGTTAAAGCCACCTGTGGCCCTGTTTTGACAACACATGTAGGGTAGACACCGTGACTGTAGCACCCAACGGACGCAAAATGCTTCGCATCGAAGCTCGCAACTCCCAGACCCCCATCGAAAGCAAACCTCGATGGATCCGGACCACGGCAAAAACCGGCCCGGAATTTAAAGACATGAAAAAGCGAGTCGCGGGTGCATCCCTCCATACCGTCTGCCAAGAAGCAGGCTGCCCCAACGTGCACGAATGCTGGGAATCCCGCGAAGCAACCTTCCTCATCGGCGGCTCCCAATGCTCCCGCCGCTGCGACTTCTGCCAGATCGACTCCGGCAAGCCCGAACCCCTCGACCGTGACGAGCCCCGTCGCGTCGCAGAGTCCGTGCGGGAAATGGGGCTAAATTACGCCACCATCACTGGCGTCACCCGCGATGATCTCGAGGACGAAGGCGCCTGGCTGTACGCAGAAGTAGTGCGCCAAATCCACGAGCTCAACCCCAACACCGGCGTGGAAAACCTCGTGCCCGATTTCTCCGGCAAACCGGACCTCCTGCAGGAAGTCTTCGAAGCACGCCCCGAAGTTTTCGCCCACAACATCGAAACTGTGCCCCGCATTTTCAAGCGGATCCGTCCGGCATTCCGCTACGACCGCTCCCTCGACGTCATCCGACAGGCACGTGACTTTGGTCTGGTCACCAAATCCAACCTGATCCTCGGCATGGGCGAAACCCCCGAAGAAGTCCACGATGCGATGCAGGACCTCGCTGACGCCGGCTGCGACATCCTCACCATCACCCAATACCTGCGGCCCGGCCCCATGTACCACCCCATCGAACGCTGGGTGAAGCCCGAAGAGTTCGTCGAGCACTCCGAGGCCGCTAAAGAGATGGGATTCTCCGGTGTAATGAGCGGCCCCCTCGTGCGCTCCTCCTACCGCGCCGGACGCCTGTACGCTCAAACCATTGCGGCTCGCGGTCAACAGTTGCCGGAAAACCTAGCCCACTTGGCGGAAACCACCGAAGGCTCCACTGCCCAAGAGGCATCGTCCTTACTCGAGCGTTACGGCGCATCCGAGGACACCCCCGTGGCTGCCCGCTAAACGTCAACCGCTCGTCAGACGAGCTACAGCACCCTAAGGGGCACCGTTGGGCCGCGTGCCCTATTGTTGTAGTCATGTCTGACGCGAAAAAGGAAGCACGGGCCGCGAAACGCGCCCAGAGGAAACAGCAGTACCGCCAGTTCTGGCAAGCGTTCAACATGCAACGCAAACAAGACAAGGCGCTGCTTCCCATCATGCTCGCAACGGTCGTTGGGGTTGCCCTGGCGTTCTTCCTTATTGGACTGTTGTGGGGCGGCGAATGGTTCATGCTGATCATCGGCATCATGTTCGGCATCCTCGCAGCATTGTGGGTATTTACACGCCGCATGGAACGTAATGTCTACGCACAAGCAGAAGGACAGCCTGGCGCTGCTGCGTGGGCGGTAGAAAACCTGCGCTCCGGCCCAGGTATGGTCTGGCGCTCCACCCCCAACGTGGAAGTAACCCCCCAGCTTGACGCCGTTCACCGTGTCGTTGGACTGTGCGGTGTCGTCTTGATCTCCGAGGGTGATCCCCACCGCGTCAAGTCCTTGCTGGCTAAGCAGCGCAAGCGCATCTCCAAGATCGTCGGCAACACCCCGGTCTACGAAATCCACACTGGTACTGGCGAAGGCGAAGTGCCACTCGCTAAGCTCCAGCGCCAGTTGGTGAAGCTCCCCCGCAACATCAAGAAGAACGAAGTGCACTCCCTGGCTACTCGCCTTGAGTCCATCGACAGGACCATGGGCGCTGGTGCGGCTCTTCCGAAGGGCCCCATCCCCAAGGGCGCTCGTGTGTCGGGGATGAACCGCAGGATGAAGCGCGCCCAAAAGCACTAAACTTAGTGCATTGTTGATAGGCAGTCGCCGGTGACTACCCGAGGATGACTGCAGTGCCGGTGGCCCGGTCGTGAAGACCTCGGCCATCGGCATCAACGATAATTGGGGGGAAAATAAACACGGTCAGCGCAGCCCGGACCACCGATCGCCACAGCCCTACTCGCTCTTGAGCGTCAATTCTGGCAACACCCATGCGCAGCATCATGTGCCCGGGCGTACGCGCGAATAGAGCCACGCTAACGATGCTGATAATCACGAAGATCCCCAGAGTGAGGCTGGGTGCGTAGAACTGTCCGTTGCCACTGAGCTGTCCGATGATGATCGCGATGAACATCGCGAAAAACCAATCGATGGTGATTCCACCGACCCGTCGCATGACGGATGCTAAAGAACCTTCGCCGTGTTCCGGCAGGCCCAGTTTTTCGCCCGGCCACCTTGAGGGCGCGCCGTCATCATCAAATTGGGATGGGATTTCTGGGCCGCTAAGCCAACTGCGTTTCTCCATGTTTACTGAGGATAGGGCCTTGCACCTTAACGGGGCTACTTCCACACCGGTGGGTTATATGGTCGATCGACAGATATTCGCTAAGCTTAAGCCAGCACTAGCATCGATCCCCGCGAGGAGAAACCATGGCCTTCGAGACAACCGAAGATGTCGTCAAGTACATCAAGGACAACGACGTCGAGTATGTCGACATGCGATTTACCGACGTTCCCGGCACCGAGCAGCGCATGACCATCCCTGCTCATACCTTCACTGAGGAGGCAGCCGAGGAAGGCTTCGCCTTCGACGGTTCTTCGGTCATCGGATTCACATCCATTGACGAATCCGACATGAATCTTCACCCTGACGTCGCGACGGCTTATGTTGATCCGTTCCGTCGCGCCAAGACGTTGAACATGAAGTTCTTCGTCCACGATCCTTTCACCCGCGAGCCCTTCAGCCGTGACCCGCGCAACGTTGCCCGCAAGGCGGAGGAGTACCTGGCATCCACCGGCATCGCTGACACCTGCTTCTTCGGCGCCGAGGCCGAGTTCTACCTCTTCGACAAGGTCAGCTTCACCGCTGATGCGCACACCGCGCACTACGACATTGACTCCGACACCGGTTGGTGGAACCGCGGCGAGGACGTCAACCTCGACGGCAGCCTCAACAAGGCCTACAAGACCCGCTTCAAGGGCGGCTACGGCCAGACCTCCCCCATGGACCAGTACCAGGACTTGCGCGACGAGATGTGCTCTTTGCTGCGTGGTGTCGGCTTCGATATCGAACGCCAGCACCCCGAAGTCGGCACCGGCACGCAGCAGGAAATCAACTACAAGTTCAACACCCTGTTGGCCGCCGCTGATGACTTGCAGACCTTCAAGTACTTCGTGAAGAACGCCGCCTTCCGCGCGGGCAAGACCGCCACCTTCATGCCGAAGCCCCTGGCCGGTGACAATGGCTCCGGTATGCACGCCCACCAGTCGCTGTGGATGGACGGCACCCCCTTGTTCCACGACGAGGCTGGCTACGCTGGCTTGTCTGACATGGCCCGCTACTACATTGGCGGAATCCTGCACCACGCGGGCGCTGTGTTGGCGTTCACCAACCCCACGTTAAACTCCTACCACCGTCTGGTTCCGGGCTACGAGGCGCCGATCAACCTGGTGTACTCGCAGCGCAACCGTTCTGCGGCTGTGCGTATCCCGATCACCGGTTCCAACCCGAAGGCTAAGCGCATTGAGTTCCGTGCTCCGGACCCGTCGGGCAACCCCTACTTCGGTTTTGCTGCGATGATGCTCGCTGGCTTGGATGGCATCAAGAACCGCATCGAGCCCCATGCACCGGTGGATAAGGATCTCTACGAGTTGCCCCCGGAGGAGGCCGCGTCGATTCCTCAGGCTCCGACTTCTTTGGAGGCTTCCCTGGCCGCGTTGGCTGAAGACCATGACTTCCTCACCGAAGGCGATGTGTTCAGCGAGGACTTGATCGATACCTACATCAAGCTCAAGTACGACAATGAGATCACCCCGTCGCGCATGCGCCCGACTCCGCTGGAGTTCGAGCTGTACTACGACTGCTAAGCAGTAGACCATCGTCTCTTAACGCCCCGGGCGCTGTGAACGGTGCCAGGACATAAACGTCCTGGCACCGTTTTTCTTTTCCCTCGTTGGCTCGCCGTTTTTAAGTTTGCTGGCGCGGATGGGGTAAAAACCTGAGAGGGTGCACAATATCTGCTACCCCCAGTATTGGGAGCTTAGGGACTTTGGGCTGCTGGTCTAGATCGACCAACCTTGGACGTTAAGCTCTATGACGGCACCGACCACACCGATGAATACCCCGAGGCTCTTCGGGATGCCCTGACCTACGACGGTCACGACCTCACCTTTGAAATGTCCGACGGTCGTGTGGTCACTGCCTCCTACACCTACTGGACTGTCGTTCAGAAGATGAAGGAGCTTCTTGCGACTGTTCCTGAGGGCCACGAGCACGAACTTCTCCAGTACTACAGCGGCTACTACCGTGATGCGTGGAACAAATATTCCAAGAACGTTAACCGCTTTGATCTGCGTTTTCTAGAGGATCCGACCACGGGTATTTTGTCCTTTGTCGATGCTTCTAGCTACTACTTCCAGCCCGGCGATATCGTGCACACTCTCCAGCGCTACGACTTCCGTGGTGCTGTGGAGGCAAACTACGCCAAGACGACCTACGGCCAGAACGGCACCGTGTGCCGCACCGAAGACGTCGACGGCAGCTGGGGTGACTGTAAAAACACCTACTACCTGCCGTTGGATTGGATGAAGCACAACGGCGAGCTGGTCCCGGAGTACAACAGCCAACAGCCCTGATACCCAGTACGGTGAAGACGGCCAGCCCTACAAGTTCCTGGTGTGGAAAAACGGCGATCCAGTGGATCAGCTGGTGACCAGCCCGATGACGATCCCGGGCGGCAACTTCCTGGGTATGGGCACCGCACAGTACCAGCACACTACTGGTGGTGGAACAAGTGCCGGTGTTATTAGTAGCCGCCAGCTGTACTACCGCCTGCCGGAGATCCAGATTCACGACGTCCTCGATAAGGATTACCGTGCTCTGCTGGACTATGCCCCGGACGCGAAGTTCATCGATCGCACTGAGAAGCAGACCGGTACGCCTTTTGCTTCGGCGACTGCCCAGCAAAAGATCGACAGTGTCTTTACTCCCCTGAAGTTGGAGGATCTGTCCAAGCCGAACCAGCTCAAGGACCTCAACCTTCACCGCGTGTACTGGAATAACGAAACCAGCATTCGTCCCGCGCGCATCATGGAACCCGTTCAGCCCTATTCCTGCTCCAACATGAGCGAGGCCGAGTGGAACGAACTGAAGCCCAAGACTCCCGGTGACGCCTACGTCTACGTCTACTCTGACATCCGTGAAGGCAACCTTCCGTACACCTTCGCCATCGACCCGACTAACGGCAAGGTACGTCTGCGCCAGGAGCTGTACCGCACCTACCGTGAGCGCCCGAGCTTGCTGGAGATCAAGAAGCTCAGTGCGTCCGAGTTCGGTGGCCACGGTGTTCAGTCCGTCTTTGACGAAGCCGAAGGCGCCGAAGGTTCTGACAATGCTGATGACGTCGCGCCTGAAGATGTTGCAGGCAAGGCTCCGGAGAAGATCATCCGCGTCTACCCCTGGAATGACACCTACAACCAGCCGACTGCGGAAAACGGCACTTCCTACCAGGAGGTATTCAACTACCGCGAGCCCACCCCGGGCCAGAGCCCACGCCGGATTAACCGGCGCCACAGTCGCCACCTTGCAGCCAGCCCACTTGCCTACAGCCGAAGGCATAGCCAACAACTGGCCGGTTCCCGCAGGAACACCAAGCCTGGTGGCGTCATCGGCCGGGTCAAAATCACCCAGCAGCGCATCACGCAACGCTTCCCGAGTCCCGGTCGGGGGCAAATCAACATCAATGAAGGGAATCATAAGGACCTAGTGTATTGGCCACTATTGATACCCTTAAGCCCATGAAGTTTCCTCTCACGCCCGCAGTACCCACGATCGTCGCAGCGACAGCCCTATGCTTCACCGGACTCACCGCGTGCTCGATCCACCGGGAGGAAACACCACCCCCTGCCAGCACCACCAAATCGACACCATCGTCTACGGCAGCGCCGGCGACTCCCAGCACCAAAGAGCTACCGCCTCCAGCGGACAAGCCCGTACCTGTCGATTTTGGGCGCTTCGAAATGGACGGGCCCGCCGCTATCCACGACGCCCAATATGCGTCGATGCCCTATGTCATCCCCCTCAACCCTGCCGGGCCTCAAGCCACAATGGTGCGATGGGTCGACGGCTGGGGTGTTGACCCCGACCACGCGGCAGACGGCACGATGTACGTCCTGGGCCACGCGTGGGGCCAACAGCGCCTCGTGTTCAATCCCTTCTCGGAAGTCGTCACCGCAGCAGTGAACCTGTCTGCACCTGCGCAGCGCGTGCCTGCCGTCGGTGGGGGAACTGTGGGCCGATACGCAAGCGACGTCCTCAATGGATCATTAATCACCATGACCGGCACCGATGGCGCGATACGGCGCTGGGAAGTCGACAACTCATGGTTGGTGGACAAATACGAAGCCATTGACGATTCCGAACTTGTGGACGAACACGCCCCTGGGCGCATCGTATTAATTGCATGCAGCGTCGATGGCAGCAACGACCTAGGCTTCAATGTCATCGTCTCTGGACACCTGGTCGATGAACAGCTGCCTAAGGCTAAGACCGAAGCACGGCCCCAGCCGGGCGGGGAGAACGCCTAAACGTGAGTACCCCAGAGAAAGTCACCACCCGTGCGCTGGTGGTGTGGGCTGCGGCGGTCGCTGTCTACATCGCTGCGGTCACCGGGCGCACCTCCATGGGTGTGGCCGGCACTGCGGCTATTGATCATTTTGGTATTGACGCCTCCCGGCTGGCTGTGTTCACGTCAGTCCAGGTGGGCGTGTACGCTCTGGCACAGATTCCCACAGGCGTGGCGATTGACCGCTTCGGCCCCAGGAAGCTTCTGTTTGTTGGTTCAGTCATTATGGCTACCGGCCAGATCATCTTGGGACTAACCAGTAGCTATGGGGTTGCTATTGCCGCCCGCGTACTTATTGGTGCTGGAGATGCCACCGCCTTTTTATCCGTGATGCGCATCCTGCCCGCCTGGTTTCCTTTGCGTAAGACCCCCGTATTTACACAGCTCACGGCTGCGTTGGGGCAGCTAGGCCAATTCTTGTCTGCAGTTCCTTTTATGGCCATGTTGCATGCCCAAGGATGGACGCCAGCTTTCGTCAGCCTCGGCACCTCGATCGCTGTGTTAGCAGTGGTTACAGGACTGCTCATTGCAGATGCGCCCCATGCACCCCTGCACACCCCCGGGGCAGATTTGCCGTTGCGCAGCAAACTCGGCTTAGTTGTCCGCAGCCCCGTGTGCTGGGAGGGTTTTTTCAGCCACTGGATCGGACTCATGCCCAACTTGATGTTCCTTTTGCTCTGGGGCGTTCCATTGATCACCTTAGGGCTGGGCCTCTCCCCTGCTTACGCCGGCGCGGCACTGGTTGTAAATAGCGTGGTGCAGGTGTTTGTCTCCCCCATCCACGGGTTTATTAGTTCAAGGCTCGGCCCGCAACGTGTGTGGGCTGTGATCACCGGAGCATTCATCGTGGCGGGTACCGCTGGATGGTTTTTCACGCACAAGTCCTCGGTGATGGTGTTAAGCCTGGTGCTTGGCGTGATGTCACTTTTATCTAACTATGGCTTCGACATGGTGCGGGAAAATATTGATCGCCGAGTGCTTGCTACGGGCACGGGGTTGGCGAACATGGGCGGCTTCGTTTCCGGCATGATCACGGCGCAAGCTTTCGGTGTGCTTTTGGATGTGTCCGCACGCAAAACAGGCCACCCAGGAATCTACCGGTGGGAAGATTTCCAGGTGGCCTCGTGGTCGATAGCCGTGATGCTGGGGCTCGGCCTAGTGGGTCTTGTTACTTCGCGAGTACTTTCTCGATACCGTTAAAAAGGTTCAGATTGAACAGGAAGGCTTCAGCGGCCTCGTTGAGCAGGCACTCGCGGTCTTCCTCAGACAGAGGCAGTGCGTCGAGCGCGGCGCGGTAGTTGTCCTTGTAGGGCTTAACCTTCGGGATCTCTGTGAAGCGGTAGAAGCTGACGGCGTCTTCGCTTACCCCGTAGTGGCGTTGCATCATGCGGCCAATAACCTGGCCACCGGAAAGGTCACCGAGGTAGCGCACGTAGTGGTGGGCAATCAGACGGGCGGCGTCTTTACTTTCGCCGATTTCTTGAAGGCGTCGCACATAGGCCTCGGTAGCCGGCAGCATGGTGACGTTGTCGCGCCACTCGGTCGAGCCGTGCAGGGCGTCGAGGTCGGATTCCAGGGAGGGAACGCGTTCGAGGGCAGGGTCGACGATGTCGGCGGCGATGGGGTCTTCTGCAACTGCGCGGGCGGCTTCTTCCAGCGCGCTGTAGAACAACCAGCTCTGCTCCTGAAGGACGATGAATTCTTCTACTCCGAGGTTGCCCTTGAGGAGTTCGTCCATGAAAGTGGAGTGCTCAGCTTTTTCGTGGGCGGCTGCAGTTGAGGTTCGCAAAGCCTGGGACAGGGGTGCAGTCAGGGCGGTAATCATGAGTAAATCATAACTTAGGCAAGGCTCGCAGCATATCAACCTTTTGGTGGATTTTAGACCTCCACTAATGTCAACCCATTGGCCCCAATTCGAACCCGGAAGAGCCCCAAAATACTTCATCAACCACAGCTCGAGCCTTGCGTGTCAGCTTCAGATAATTCTCTAAAAACTCCTGGTAGTTGGCATGATCCCAGCCGGCTGCGGCAGCCACCGTAGCCAGTTGCGGCCCCGGGGAAGGCAACTGGTCGGTGCGCTTGCCCTTGACCAACACGAGCGCATTACGAGCACGCGTCGCAGCCAGCCAGGCGGACTTTAATGTTTCAGCCTGCTGCGGCCGGATAATCGCTTGATCACGTATGACGTCGAGGGCCTCAAGAGTGGAGGGTGTGTGCAGCTGCTCAACATCACTGTGCATCAAGGTGAGTAGCTGAACTGTCCATTCAATGTCGGTCAACGCACCCCGACCAAGCTTGGTGTGGGTGTTCCTGTCAGCACCCCTCGGCAGCCGCTCGTTATCCACCCGGGCCTTCATGCGGCGAACTTCCCGCACCACGTCCTCCCCCACTCCTGCAGCGGGATAGCGCAGGGGGTTAATCATGTCGATGAAGCGCTGCCCGAGCTCCGGGTTGCCTGCGACAACAGCTGCACGCAGCAGGGCCTGAATCTCCCAAGTCTCGCCCCAGCGCTCGTAATACGCCCGGTAGGACTCTAAGGTGCGAACAACGGGGCCCGAGCGACCCTCCGGCCGAAGCCCCAAATCGACCTCAAGCGAGGGGTCCTTGCTGGGTTTGCTCAACCTGCGGCGCATACGATCGCACACACCGATCGACCACTTCACGGCATCGGTCTCATCAATGCCAGGCAGAGGTTCGCACACGAACATTACGTCAGCGTCAGAGCCGTACCCCAGCTCCGCACCACCCAAACGGCCCATGCCGATCACCGTGATGGTCGCCAGTGACTCATCTGATGCAGCAGTTTCCGCCCGTAGAGCAGCTTCCAGAACCGCATCCCACACCAGGGACAGGCTGCGACATACCTCCTTGACATCCATCATTCCGAGCAAATCTGCAGCGGCGATGCGAGCCAGTTCTGCGCGGCGTAAACCACGGGCCGCCGCAATAGCCGCGTCCGGGTTGGTCTTGCGGCACGCCGCCGCCACCAAAGACTTCGACACAGTTTCGGGATGCGGGTTGACCAGCTTCGGACCAGAAGCACCATCGCCTAAAAGCTTGAGGGTTTCCGGGGTATCAATAATCAACTGGGACACGTAAGGGGAATTACCCAGGATCTTCATCAGGCGTTGCCCAACGATGCCCTCGTCACGCAACAGCCGCAGGAACCACTGTCGCTCCTCGCACTCCTCAGACAATTTACGGTAATTCAACAACCCAGCATCCGGGTCGGAAGTTCGGCTGAGCCACTCCATCAACGTCGGCAACAACATGGCTTGGATCTTGGCTTTTCGGGAGCCACCGGAAGCCAAGGCACTCAAGTGCTCATAAGCACGACCCGGGAACACATAGCCAAGTGCGGCAAGCTGCCGCTGGGCGGCATCCGGGGACAACCGCAGCGTGCCCACATCCAGGTTGACCACAGAGTTGAGCAAAGGGCGGAAGAACAGCTTGGCGTGGAGTTGACTAATTTGCCTAAGCACCGCCCGATATTTAGCGCCCAGCTCACCCTCGCGAACCCCAGAGGTGCGCGCCAACCAGCGCAACGCGACGTCATCAGCCAAATCGGGCATCATGTGGGTGCGCTTAACCCTCTGCAACTGCAAACGATGCTCCAGCAACCGCAAAAACTCATAGGCCTCGATGAAATGGTAGCCGTCCTCGCGACCAACGTAACCGCCCTCGATCAAAGCCTCGAGCGCATCGACAGTGCTGGTCACGCGCAAAGCATCATCGCTGCGACCATGCACCAACTGCAGCAATTGGACAGCAAATTCGACGTCGCGTAGGCCCCCGCGCCCAAGCTTCAGCTCGCGTTCACGCAACTCTGCGGGCACATTGTCCAATACCCTGCTGCGCATCGCCTGCACGTCTTCGACGAAGCTTTCGCGCTCGCTGGCGGCCCACACCATGGGGCTCAAACTCTCGATGTAGGCATCCCCCAGGGCCCTGTCGCCGGTCATGGGTCGGGCTTTAAGCAAAGCTTGGAACTCCCAGGTATGCGCCCACCGAGTGTAATAAGCGACATGGGATTCCAAGGTGCGCACCAACGCGCCACGTTTTCCTTCAGGGCGCAAGGCCGCATCAACTTCGAAGAAGCACTGGGAGCCGATGCGAATGAACTCCCCCGCCAGGCGCGTGATCTTCGTGTCCGCCGGCTCGCCGACAAAGATGACGTCGACGTCAGAAATGTAGTTGAGCTCGCGGGCACCGCACTTGCCCATGGCGATGACCGCTAGCCGCCCCTCCATGGGTTTGTCTTTGAACACTTGGGCGACGGCTACCGACAATGCTGCGGTGAGTGCGGCATCAGCTAGGTCGCTGAGCTCTCCCACCACTTTTCGAAACGGAACCGTCGGCTGCCCGGTGCGCCGCGGGGATTCGGGGTAGGTGCCGGCAAGGTCGTGCGCGGCAATGCGCATTAGGAGCGTTCGGTAGGTGTTTTTGAGTGCGGTCTGTGCCTCTGGGCCGGTGATGGCGGCGCGGTAGGTGCCTGCGGTGGATAGGTAGGGGTTGGCGGGGTCGCCTTCGATTCCTTCGGGTGTTGCTTCGACGCTGCCGAGCATGGCCTGCATCATTTCGGAGAATGTGGGGACCTCGTCGGCTAGTTCGGACCATAGCTCTGGGTGGGCGACGAGGTGGTCACCTAGTGCTGTGGAGCCGCCGATGAGCGACAGCAGTCTGACGCGGATGGCGGGGTCTTTGCGGATGGCGCGATCAAGGGCGTCATAGTCGTCACCGAGGGCTGATTTGAGCCGGACGGCGGTGTTGAGGGCGAGGTCTACGTCGCCTGCCCCCGATAGTGCCCAGAGTATGTCGAGGGAGTTTTCGTTGAGCCAGCCGAGGGACTCAAGGTCTGCGGTGGCTGTGGGGCTGGTCAGTCCGAGGGCCGCGTTGGTGGGCAGTGTTCGGCGGGTGGTGCGTGAAGAGTACATGCGGTGCCTAGTAGTGCAGGTTGGTTTTCAGTTCCCATTGGGTGATTTGCGACTGGTAGTCGTTGATTTCACGCCACTTGTTGCGCAGGAAGTATTCGAAGACGTGCTCCCCTAGGGTGTCGGCGACCAGTTCGGACTGTTCCATGAGTCGGAGGGCTTGGTCGAGGGAGGTCGGCAGCTCGGTGTATCCGAGGGCGAAGCGTTCCCGGCGGCTCAGCGCTGATACGTCGCCTTCTGCGGGTTCGGGCAGGGTGTAGCCCTCTGTGATTCCTTTGAGGCCTGCGGCGAGCAGGACGGAGAACGCGAGGTAGGGGTTGCAGCCGCTGTCGGGGCTTCGTACTTCAACGCGTCGGGATTCGACTTTGCCGGGGCGGTAGGTGGGCACGCGCACCATGGCAGATCGGTTGGACACACCCCATGTTGCTGCTGGGGGTGCTTCGTTACCGAACATCAGGCGTTTGTAGGAGTTCACCCATTGGTTGGTGATAGCCGAGATTTCTGGGGCGTGGTGGAGGATGCCTGCGATGAAGTGTCGCGCGGTGGAGGAGATGTTGTATTCGTCGTCAGGGTCGTGGAAGGCGTTGATGTCGCCTTCGAATAGCGACATGTGGGTGTGGATGCCGGAGCCCGCGTATTCGGCGAAGGGTTTGGGCATGAAGGTGGCGGCTACGCCGTTGGCGATGGCGACCTGTTTGATCAGGAAGCGGAAAGTCATGATGTGGTCGGCCATGGTCAGCACGTCGGCGTGACGCAGGTCGATTTCTTGCTGGCCGGGGGCGGTTTCGTGGTGGGAGAATTCGACGCTGATGCCCATGGATTCGAGGGCTTGGATGGCTTGCCTGCGGAACTGTGGGGCCAGGTCGTTGACGGATTGGTCGAAGTATCCGCCGTTGTCGGTGGGTTCTGGGCGTAGGCCACCGGTGTTGAGTGTTTTGAGTAGGTAGAACTCGATTTCGGGGTGGACGTAGCAGGTGAAACCTTCGTTGGCTGCGGCGCGTACTTGGCGGCGCAGCACTTGCCGGGGGTCGGCCCAGGACGGTTGCCCGTCGGGCATGGCGATGTCGCAGAACATGCGGGCGGTGTGTGGTTCGGTGCTGCTGGGCATCAGTTGGAAGGTGGAGGGGTCGGGCAGCGCGATGGTGTCTGCTTCGCTGACGCGCGAGTAGCCTTCGATTGCTGAGCCGTCGAAGCCGATGCCTTCCCCGAAGGCGCTTTCTAGCTCTGCCGGGGCGACGGCCACAGATTTGAGTGTGCCGAGGATGTCTGTGAACCACAGTCGGACGAAGCTGATGTCTTGTTCTTCAACGGTGCGGAGCACGTATTCCTGTTGGCTATCCATGGGTATTAATCTATCTCTATACTGGCTGCTGTGGGGGTCGGCCCGATCTTTTGGGGGTTTTTAATGTCTGTTGATTTTTATCGTTCTGGTCGTTTGTTTTTGCCTGATGGCTCGTGTTTGTCGGAGTTTTTATCCTCCGAGCTTCGGAGTTGTTTGGTGACTTTTGTGCGCCGGGGCGGGTGGACTGCTGGGGATTTTTCGCATGTTTTTGGTGTGAAGGGGCAGTTCATTGCTTTGGTGTGGTTTGATGACGTCGTGTCGGCTTGCGGTAGCGCTGCTGTGGTTGCGGACTGGCGGCGGGGGCTGCAGTGGTCGCGGGTGCTTGATAAGTCGGGGCAGCGGGCTGTGCTGAAGGGTGGGGAGAAAGCATGGTGGGCGTTGGCTGATCGTTTGCGTCGTACGTGGCCTCTACACGAGTGGGAGGTGCAGGATCAGTTGGCTGCGGATCCTAGTGTGTCGAAGGTGCGCGATCGAGTGTTGAGTTTGCTACGGAAGGCGGAGTCGACGACGTTCGCTGCGGAGGCTGAGGCTTTGGTGGCGAAGGCTCAGCAGTTGCAGCAGCAGTATGTATTGGATGGGTTGGTTGCTTCTGGTGCTTCTTCGGAAACGATTCGCACCCATAGGGTGTGTATTAGTGGGCCGTATGTTAAGCATCGTTTCCGCTTGTTGGGGGGTGTGGCTCGGGCGAATGGGTGTCGGGCAATTTTGGTGCACCCGTTGGGTTTAGTGTCGGTTGTTGGTGAGCCAGAGTCGTGCGCTCATACTGCGCAGATGTATGAGTCTTTGCAGGTGCAGTGCGATTACTACATGTCGACGGATCCTCGGGCTGAACAGGCTCGTGTGGATAAGCAGCTTGCGCCGTTTAAGCGTAGTTTTTTGCTGGCTTATGCTGCGCGGATTTCTACCTTGTTGTCTGAGGTCAATGAGCATGCGTTGCCGCGCGATGAGGTTGCGCGTTCATCGGCGGAAAAGGCGTTGGCGTTGCGTGGTGCGGCGGTAGATCGTGCGGTGGAAGACTTGTATACCAATCTTCGTTCTTCGAGTTTGGCGGTCAAAAACTGGTCTGGTTATTCGGCGGGTGTTGACGCCGCGGAGCGTTCACGGTTGGGCGGGGCTGAGATTGATGCCCAGAAGTCGTTGGAGTCCGGCGGCTAGGAAACGCTCCTTCGCTCACGCCTGGTAGAACGGGTTGTATGAGTGTCGAGTCGAACGTTGAGGTCGAGTTAAAGTTTTCTCCGGGGGATGCGGTGGTTCCGGACTTTTCCGCCGCAGAGTCTATCGATGATGTGTCTGGTCCTGTGGTTCGGCATTTGTCCGCGCTGTATTTCGATACAGCTGATGGTGTGTTGTCGCGCAATAAAATCACGTTGCGCCGCCGCACTGGTGGCAAAGATGATGGGTGGCATGTGAAGCTGCCTGGTGATGGTGGCCGGGTGGAGTTGCATAGCCCTGCCACCCAGGGCGAGCAATCCCCTCCTGCGCAGCTGCTGGCCCATGTCGCTGATCTGGTGGGCGGCAGTGAGCTTGTGGAGGTCGCGCGCATCGACAATGAGCGCCACGAATATGTGCTGCTCGCTGGGGATTGCCCGGTGGTGGAGTTTGTTGATGACCACGTCACTGCCTACCACGAGGGTCGCAGCCGTTCGTGGCGGGAGTGGGAGTGCGAGCGTATCGGAGATTCACCCGCGGCGATCACTGCCTTTGAACAAGCCTGCGATGTTGTGCGCTCCGCGGGTGTGCCGGTATCTGTGAGCCCATCGAAATTGGCTCAGGCTCTAGAGATCTAGGTAGAGATCCTAGCTAGATCTCTAGGCCGGTAGGGCTACTTTTCCCAGGATGCTGGCTTGCCCCAGTTGTCGCCCTGCTCGTCGTATTCGTCAGCGGCTTCGGTGCGTGCCTGTGCGGTTTCCAATGCTTCGCGGGCTGCTTGCTCGCTGTCGTAGGGGCCCATGCGGTGGGTTGCGTCGAATTCTAGGCCTTGTGCTACTTCGCCGGTTTGGGGGTTGAAGTACCACTTGTTGTCGAGGTCGTCCACGGGGGTGCCTTTCTGTTGTTTGTTGTACCCACCTGTGTGGGCTGCCGTGAATCATTGTAGTTGTCGCAGTTACTATGTAGGGATGGAGCGAGTCAACCAGATGGAGATCGTGGCCTCAGCGCCGGCAACGTTTAATGTCATCGGTGAGCACACTGATGCTGTTGGTGGGGTTGTGTTGATGGGTGTAGCAACGCCGCGGGTTCGGGTTGCGGTGACGCGCACGACCAGTGGTGTGGTTGAGGTGTCGAGCAGCATCGATGGGATTGAGGATTGCTCTGCCCGCTGGTCGGAGTTGCCGATTACTGCTGCGGGGGCTGTCAGCAAGCATGCTGGCCCTCAGACCAACCTTGCTGCGCGTTTCGGTTCTATTGCAAACATGTTGATTAACAAGCAGTTGATCACTCGCGAGCATAATGGCTATGTCGTTGAGGTTTCTTCGGAGTTCCCTTTGGGCGTTGGCTTAGGTGTGGTTGAGGCGCTGGAGTGTGCGTTTGCGTTGGCGATTGTTCGCCCCCATGTTGATGATGACGACGCTCCCCTGCGCGCCAAGCTTGCGGAGGCGCTGGTAGACACAGCCACGTTGTTGCGCAAGCAATGTGATGACGCCGCGTTGGTTACGGCGTCATCGGATCCTCGCGAGCATGCGTCGGTACAACGTGTGCGTTATGAGGTTGCTTTGCGTAGCCCGGGCGGGGTGTCTGTGTTGGATTATCGGGATAAGTCGTTGACCACTGCCCCGCCGTTGGGTGATGTGGTTCCTGTTGTGGTCAATGCGTCGAAGCCGCCGAAGCCCAGTGCCGAGTTGTCGCAGATGTGTCGTTTCCTTTTTGATGCCGCCCATGCCTATGGGGTGTCGGAGATTCGCCATGTTCCGGATGCTTCTCCGCGGGTGATTGAGTGGTTGACGGCTGTGCATTCGGTCAAGCCGGATTCTTCTGCTCCCGCTGTTCCTGTGGCTCAGCGGTGGTTGGATTTTTTGGATGCGGAAACTCAGCGTGCGCAGCAGACGGTTGCGTTGTTGCGTTCGCGGCGTCAGCGGGAGGCCGCCGATGTGTTGCAGCAGAGCCATTGCGCAGTAGCGGAGGAGTTTTCTTTCCCCGCGGCTGCTGATGCTGTGGGGTTGCTGGCTGCAGAGCGTGGGGCCGTGGCGTATCGTGCGGCCCATGGTGGGCATAGTTACGCGGTGATCGCGTACGTGCCTTCGGCCAGCGTTGATCGTTTTATTGCCGATGCAGAGCCTGGTTTGAGTGTGCTGGCGCTTGATCCTGGGTCTCGGGCTGAGGTTGAGCACTGCGCTGTCTGCTAGCACTACTGGGCTCTGCCCCTGGGGGTTACTAGGGCGAATGAGTTAGCCGATAAGCCGGATTTTGTTCCCGTCAGTATCAATAGTGCTGACGGTGGCGAACATCCATCTAGGGCCGGCATGCGGCCTCGAGCGGCTCACCCATGGATACGGTAGACGAGCAGCCTAATCCATGCAGGCACACCGTAGTGATGCGCCCTTTAGCCTTGCTCCCGGTGGGGTTTACCTAGCCACCTCAGTCACCTGAGGTGCTGGTGCGCTCTTACCGCACCTTTTCACCCTTACCCACGTGTTTTCACCGTGGGCGGTTTGTTTTCTGTGGCACTGTCCCGCAGGTCACCCTGGGTCACCGTTAGTGACCACCGTGCTCTGTGGAGTCCGGACTTTCCTCGAGTAAACACGCCGTCTGCGGGATACCCCGAAGGGGCACCTCGCAGGGGTACGTGACTCGCGTTCGCCCTGGCTAACTCATTCGCGTTTCCACTATAGGACTGTGGGTGGGGTGTGACAAGTACGTCCTAGGGGCGGGTGTTCATTGCTCGGAGGCAGGTGGGGCCGTCGGCGTAGAACTCGATGATGGTCAGTGAGGATAGGTCGATCTGCGTGCGGTAGTAGATCGCGGGGGCGGCGTCGAGGGCTAGTTTGATTAGCGCCTTGATGGGGGTGGCGTGGGTGACGACAACGATGTTGGCGGCCCCGTGGGTGTCGGTGAGTTCCGCTAAAACACCTTTGATGCGTCGGGACACCTGGTTGAGGGATTCTCCCCCGGGTGGTGCGGCTGCGGGGTCGCTCAGCCACGTGCTGTGCAGTTCGGGGTCTTTGTCGTGGGCTTGGCCAAATGTCAGCCCTTCCCAGGTGCCAAAGTCCATTTCGTGCAGGTCATCGATGACTATGTAGTCGTCGGTAAGTATCTGGGCGGTTTGTTGCGCGCGTCGTGCCGGCGAGCATACGACGGCGTCAATTCCGCCAATTTTTTTCAGGTAGTCGGCGGTGCGTTGTGCTTGTTGGCGTCCGCGTTCTGTCAGTTCGGGCCCATCGCTTCCGGTGTCGCCGCTGTATCGGCCGTTGACTGATGCGTCGGTTTCTCCGTGGCGCCAGCAGATCAGGCGGGTGGGTGCTGACGTCGCGGGGGCCTGTGTTGCAGCCTGTGTTGCGGTAGCCTTGTCGGTTTGGTTGTCGGTGCTGTCTTCGCCGGCTTCACCGATGTCGCGGCTGACGAATCCGACGGGGGCTCCTTTAGCTCCGGCGTCCATGGCTTGGTTGGCTAGTGCGTCGGCTGCTTTGTTTTTGGCGCGCGGCACCCAGGTGTAGCTGATGGAATCGAAGGTGGCGGCTAGTTTTTGTGCTTTGAGCGCCAGCTCCTTCATGTCGGGGTGTTTGACCTTCCAGCGCCCTGACATTTGTTCGATGACGAGTTTGGAGTCCATGAACACGTCGACGGCGGTGGCGCCGAGCTCGCGTGCGGCTTCCAGGCCGTTGATCAGGCTTGAGTATTCGGCGACGTTGTTGGTGGTTTTTCCACCGTAGTAGGCGATGGATCCTAGGACTCGTTCGCTGGGTACCTCGATGAGGACGGTGCCGGAGCCTGCGACACCGGGGTTTCCGCGGGATCCACCGTCGGCTTCGATGCGGATGCGCATTAGGTCCTCACCAGGTAGGTGCCGCATTCGGGGCAGGTGGGTAGTTCTTCGGCGGGTGCGTGGCGCAGGGCGCTGATGGTGGCTGGGGGCAGGATGAGGTTGCAGCCGTGGCAGCTGCGCCCTTGCAGTCGTGCGGCTCCGATGCCGGTGTCTTCGCGTTGTTGGTCGTAGGCGGCGAGAACATCGGGGTGGGTGTTGCCAAGGGTGGTGCGCAGTGCGTTGATTTGTTGGAGCCGTTGTTCGGTGTGTTCTTCTTGTGCGCGCTGCGCGACTTCGAGTGCGCGGGTGGCTGCGGCGATTTTGTCGTCGAGTTCGCTGTGGTGGGCCCCGTTGTGTTGGGCGTTGAGCTTTTGGGCGTCGCAGCGTTTCAGTAGTCCGTCTTTTTCGGCGAGTTTGTTGTCGATGCGGCGTTGTGTTTGTTCGAGGTCGCGGTGGAGTTCGCGTCGTTGACCGGGGTCTTCGGGGTAACGGGCTAGCTCGTCGGCGTCGGCTTGTTGGCGCTTGTTGAGTTTTTTGAGGTCTTCGTCGATGGCGTGGATGCGCCGTTGGATGTCTTGGACGCTCATTGATGACGCCGCGGCGCCGTCGCGCAGTTCGGTGCGTTGCGCGCGCAGGGTCTCGAGGGCAGCGCGTTCGGGTAGTTCGGCGGGGGCGATGCGTGCGGCGAGTTCGAGGTCTGCGAGTTCGAGCAGGAGGTGTTGCTCGCTGGCGGTCATCTTCATGGTGTGTTCCTACTGGGGTGGTTTTATTTGGCCGCTTGCTTGGCGGCGAGGTTCCACGGGTCGGTTCGGATATCGATCATGTGACACTCTAGTCCGAGTGTGTCCTGGATGAGTTGTTGTGCTTGGGTGAGCCAGGGTGATTCGCTAGCCCAGTGTGCTGTGTCGATGATTGCGGGGCCGCCGGCGCGGAGGTATTCGTCGACTGGGTGGTGGCGTAGGTCGGAGGTGAGGTAGGCGTCGATGGGGGTGGTGGCGGATAGTTCGATGATGGTGTCGAGGAAGCTGTCGCCTGCTCCTGATGCGACGGCGACGGTGGTGATGGTGGCGTCGGGGTCGCCGGCGGCGCGTACGCCCCATTCGGTGGTGGGTAGTCGGTCGGCGACGCGTTGGACGAATTCGGCTAAGGGCATGGGGGTGTCGAGGGTGCCGATGCGCCCGAGGCCGAGCTCGGGGTTGTTTTTGTTGGGTGCGATGGGCTGCCCGGGGGTTATTCCGAGGATTTCTGCGAGTTGGTCGTTGACTCCGGGGCGTGCGGAGTCAGCGTTGGTGTGGGCTGCGAATAGCGCGACGTCACCTTTGATGAGGGTGGTGACGGTGGCGCCTTTGGGGGTGTTGGTGGCGACGCTGTGGACTCCGCGCAGCAGTAGTGGGTGGTGGGTGATGAGCATGTCAATGTCGGCGTCGACTGCTGCTTGTGCGACGGCGTTGGTGCAGTCGAGGGCGAAGCCGACGCGACGCACGGGCGCGTCGGGGTCTCCGCAGATCAGGCCTACTTTGTCCCAGCTTTCTGCGAGCGCTGGCGGGTAGGCGTCTTCCATGACTGCGATGACATCTGCGACAGTGGCTGTGCTGGTTGTACTGGCAGTGCTGGCTGTGGTGGTGGGTGCTGTGTTTCCTGCGTGTGCTGTGTTGTTGCTGTTCACGTGTCTAGTCTTCCATGGTTGCGCGCGTGTCTCTACGGCTAGGTGTGGGCGTTGTTGAGTGTGTGGGTGAGGGTATGGATGAATGCGTCGGTTGTTGCGGGGTTGCGGACGGCTAGGCGCCACCAGCTCGCGTCGAGTCCCGGGAAGGTGTCGCATCGGCGGATGCTGATGTGTTGGCTTACGAGTTGTTGCCTGATGTTTTCGGTTGTCTGTGGCTGCCAGGGGGTGCGCGTGAGGATGTAGGGTGCGTGTCCTTCGATGGTGTCGAAGCCTAGGGGTGTGAGTGCGTCGATGAGGTGCCTCTTATGCGCAATGACGTCGCGTTGGACCTGCCTGCGGTGTTGTTCTGCCTGCGCGTGGGTGGGGCTTGCGGGGTTGTAGATGGCGTCGAGGGCGGCTAGTTGCAGTGTGCCCAGCGGCCAGTGGGGACGAAGGTAGGTGAGTTGTTCAATCAGGTCGGGGTGTGCGACGGCGTATCCGCATCGCAGGCCGGCGAGCCCGTAGGTTTTGGTGGCACTGCGGAACACGATCGTGTTGGTGGTGATGGCGGCGCGCTGCACGAGGCTGTGTCGTTCCTGGAGTGCGGGTGTAAGCGTGTCTATGAATGCCTCGTCGGCTGCAAGTACTCCGTCGAGTTTGCTCAATTGTTCGGCCAGGGACGCTAGATCGTGGAGTTGTCCTGTGGGGTTGGTGGGGTTGCCGATAACCCATAGTTGGCTTGGGCCCGGCGCGCTGGCGTCACCGTGTTCACGGGGTACCTCGAGTTCGAAGGGCGGTTGCAGTATCCGCGTGCTGACGGGGATGTGTGCTCGGCGCAGTACCCATTCTGGTTCTGTGAATCCTGGGTGCGGGATGACTGCTGTGCGTAGGCCGGCTGTGTTGAACAGTTGTGGGAGGAAGGAGAATCCTTCGGCTACGCCGGCAAGGGGCAGCACGCAGCGTGCGTCGATGCCGTGGTGGGCCGCGATGCCTTCTTTGACGCGCTGGTAGAGCTGTTCAGAGGGATAGCTGTGCAGGTGTGGGATGTGTTCAGCAATGACGTCGCGGAGCCACTGCGGTGGCGTGTTGTCGACGACGTTGACCGACAGGTCGATGCGCGCATCGGCTTGCGCGGCGTCAATATCTCCGTGGTGGCGGAGGTAGCTGTAGTCCTGGTTGGGCTGTTCGGTGACGTTGTTCATGAATATGCTGCCTTTTAGCCTTCGCCGAGTGCGAGGGTGATGATGAGTAGCTCGGCTTGGGTGGCTGGGCTGGAAAGGTCGATCCCGCAGACTTTGTTGATGCGGGCTATGCGGCTGCGCAGAGTGTGCCGGTGGACGCCGAGGACGTCCGCAGCGTCACTGAGCTGGAATCCGCTGCGGGCATAGACCTCTGCTGTGCGTGCGAGTTCGGTGGCGTTTATCCGGTCGTATTCGCGCAGCGCCCCGAGGGTTTGGTCGGCGCGGGCGGTCAGCAATTTGCGGACGGTGTCGTTGTGCAGCCACTGCAGTGCGACGTCTTCGCCTGCGACGCTGCGGCCCAGCTCGGCGGATTGGGCGGCGGTGCGCAGCAGGTCAATATCAGCCATGGAGAGTTTTGACCACAGAGTGGGTTCGCCGATGGCTAGGCGAATGCGCTGGAATGTGGGGCCGCTGCAATAACTGCGCACGTTGGTATGGGTTCGGTTACCGCGGAACAGTACCACGACCGTGTTGTCGTCGAGGGGGACGGAAAACAGGGCTCGGGATTGTTGTTCGAGACGCTCGTCGACAACACGGAGCGCTGGCGCTAGTGCTTCGGGGTCGTCGGCGTAGAGCACGGCGGGCCGGACTCGGCCGTAGGCGTCGGTGGCATTGGAGATCAGTTGGGACAGTGTGCGTTGCCCACCTTCGATTCCAAGCAACAGAGCTAGGGCAAGTGAATTGAGTTCGCTGCGGGCTTTACGCAATGTGCGGGGGCGCTGGAGCACAATGTCCGCCAGGCCCATGCAGTGGGTGATGGCTGAGAGCTCCGAGCGGCTAAACCCCTGCTCGCGCACCAGTTTCAGCACGTGGTAGCGCTCCCCCTGCGAACCCAGAACGTGCGTCATCTCGCACACGAGGTCTCCGTCATCGAGGGCTCGCCAGCGCGCGGAACTTGCGCTGGGCCCCTTGCCTGCGGGCAGCTGGCTTAAATCTGTAATGATCAACCGCTTAGCCAGCCCCGCACCTGGGTACACCACGCGGCCGTCGTTATCGGCCAATGCGACGTCTGCGCGTAGGTCTTTGGCGAGCACATCCAGCAATTGAACAATGCCACCATCGACAGCTGCACGATTGAGTCGGTCCTGTTGACGGGTCAAGGCCCGGTAGTCCTGTTGCAGGCGACGATTTTGTTCCGCATGGACCGCGTGCACAATGCTCTGGAAGGACACGGCACGGGGCACCGCGAACACTTCCAAACCGGCGGCCTGTGCCCCCTTAATGAGGGAGGCAGGTACGTCATCAAATTCGACGCCAATTCCGAATCCGATGCCGGTTGCCCCTGCCGCAGCAAGCTTCGAGGCATAGGCCTTGAGCTCCGCGACGTCATCTTCAAAGGATAAACCGAGGGTGAGCACCAGGGTTCCTGCTGTGATGAACTCGGGCTCGGCCATCTCACTGACCTGCACATATTCGAAACTGCCCCCTTGACTGTGGACAGGTACGAGGCCGAGAGATTTCTGCTCATAGAGCCAGCTAAACGCGATATCGGTGGCGGCTACGGGGGCTGCTGGGCGGGTCACACTAAACAATCTATACGATGCGGCGAATCTTTAGCGCACTCATTCGCCAGAACGTCTAGCCCATGCAATCCGGTTATCAGCCCCATAATTTGTGTGACCCCTAACGCACACCGTTGATTGACGAAGGAGACCCTCATGAAGGACTTCACCTACCGCATCCCCCAGCAGCGCAACCTGGTGACCGAACTGCCCGGCCCCAAGAGCGCAGCCCTTGACGCCCGCCGCGAAAACAGCTGCGCCCGCGCCCTCGCCCCCGGTCTGCCGGGCTACGTTGCGGACGCCGACGGCGGCATCCTCCTCGACATCGACGGCAACAGCTTCATCGACTTCGCATCCGGCATCGCAGTTACCTCCGTCGGCGGCTCCAACCCCGAGGTCGCCAAGGCCACCGCCGAAGCCGCCACCCACAACACCCACACCTGTTTCATGGTCTCCCCCTACGAGTCCTACGTGGCTGTCGCCGAAAAGCTCGCAGAGGTCACCCCCGGTGACCACGCCAAGAAGTCCGTCCTGCTCAACTCCGGCGCCGAAGCCGTCGAGAACGCCGTCAAGATCGCCCGCGCCCACACCGGCCGCAACGCCGTCGCCGTCTTCGACTACGCCTACCACGGCCGCACCAACCTCACCATGGCGATGACCGCCAAGAACATGCCCTACAAGACCGGCTTCGGCCCCTTCGCCGCCGAGATCTACCGCGTGCCCATGTCCTACCCGGTGCGCGACGGCTTGAGCGGCCAGGAAGCAGCCGACCGCGCCATCCACGTGATGGAAAAAGAAATCGGCGTAGAAAACCTCGCCTGCGTTGTCATCGAACCCATCCAGGGTGAAGGCGGCTTCATCGTTCCCGCAGAAGGCTTCCTGCCCGCAATTTCCAAGTGGTGCACCGACAACGGTGTTGTTTTCGTCGCTGACGAAATCCAAGCGGGTTTCTGCCGCACCGGCGACTGGTTCGCAGTCAACGACGAAGGCGTGGTACCCGACCTTGTGACCCTCGCGAAGGGCATCGCCGGCGGCCTGCCTCTGTCCGCAGTCACCGGCCGCGCCGAGATCATGGACGCTCCCGTCGTCGGCGGCCTGGGCGGCACCTACGGCGGTAACCCCGTTGCTTGTGCAGCAGCAATGGCTGCGATCGGCGAAATGGAAACCCACGACCTCGCCGGCCGTGCAAAAGAAATCGAAGCGATCATTCGCGAAGAATTCACTAGCATCGCTGACGAGCCCTACGTCGCGGAAATCCGCGGCCGCGGCGCCATGATTGCTATCGAGCTGCTCAAGGACGGCAAGCCCGCCGGCAACGAGACCAAGGCTGTTGCAGCCGCTTGTAAGGAAGAGGGCGTTTTGATCCTCACCTGCGGCATGGACTACAACGTTATCCGCCTGCTGCCCTCGCTCGTGATCTCCGAAGAGGTCCTCCGCGATGGCATGCGCGTCCTGGTCAACAACATTAAGAAGGTGTTCGCATAAATGACTCACGCAACTGTTTCCGGCGTCTCCGTCCCCACCCAGATTCTCCTGGCAGGTAAGGGCGTTGATTCCTCCGACAAGGCGACCTTCGACGTCCACGACCCCGCCACCGAAGAAGTAATCGCCACCATCGCGGACGCCACCGTCGACGATGGCGTACGTGCCCTCGACAAGGCGGTTGAAGCCCAGGAGCAGTGGGCAGAGTTCACCCCCCGTCAGAAGGCAGAGGTGCTCCGCGCGATCTTCGACGAAGTAACCAAGCGCACCGACGACTTTGCCCGCGTCATGACCACCGAAATGGGCAAGCCTTTCGTCGAGGCGCAAGGCGAAGTTGCCTACGGTGCCGAATACTTCCGCTGGTTTTCTGAAGAAGCCGTGCGCTTCCCCGGCCGTTTCGGCGAGGCACCCGCGGGCGTAGGCACCATCGCTGTCACCCGCCGCCCCGTCGGCCCCGTTCTGGCGATCACGCCGTGGAACTTCCCGCTGGCGATGGCCACCCGCAAGATCGCCCCGGCCCTGGCTGCAGGCTGCCCGATCGTGGTCAAGCCCGCCCACGAAACCCCGTTGACCATGCTGCTTCTCGGCGAGGTCATCGCAGAGGTATTCGATCGTTTCAACGCCCCCCAAGGTCTTGTATCGATTGTTCCGACCACCCACGCCTCGGACATGTCCAGCACCCTGATGGCAGACTCACGCCTGCGCAAGGTCACCTTCACCGGTTCGACCCCCGTTGGCAAGATTCTGGTCAAGCAGTCTGCCGACAACCTCCTGCGCACCTCCATGGAGCTCGGCGGCAACGCCCCCTTCGTGATCGCAGCAGACGCGGATCTCGACCTGGTGCTCACCTGTGCCATGCAAGCAAAGATGCGCAACGGTGGCGAGGCCTGCATCGCGGCCAACCGCTTCCTCGTTGACAGCTCCATCGCCGAAGAGTTCACCCGCCGCCTCACCGAAACCATGGAAGGCGTCGTCATGGGCCACGGCTTGGAAGAAGGCACCACCCTCGGTCCCGTCATCACAGCCAAGCAGCGCGACCGCATCGCCGAGCTAGTCAAGGATGCCCGCGACCGTGGTGCTGTCGCCACCGTCGGCGGCGAAGTGCCTGAAGGCCCCGGTTATTTCTACCCCGCCACCGTCCTCAAGGACGTACCTGCCGACGCCAAGATCCTCACCGAGGAAATCTTCGGCCCCGTGGCTACAGTGAGCGTCTTCGACGACCTCGACGAAGGCATCCGACGCGCCAACGACACCCCGTTCGGCCTGGCTGCCTACGGATTCTCCTCCAACACCGACACCGCCCGTAAACTCGCCCAGGGTTTGCGCGCCGGAATGATCGGCATCAACCGTGGAGCCATTTCCGATCCCGCGGCCCCCTTCGGAGGAATCAAGCAGTCTGGCTTCGGCCGCGAGGGCGGCACCGAAGGTATCGAGGAATACCTCGATACCGTCTACCTCGCGCTGCAGTAACACATCCTCGGGGCCTAGCCCCGGGATGCACCTGCCAATCCTGTTGAACTAGCCAGCGACGCCCCGAAACCGCCCGGGTTTTCAGCGGTCATCGGGGCGTCGTTTGCGCGTAGCCACAACCAAACTTCACACAAAGGAATATGTTCATGAATACCACCACTAAAAATCTCGAACACGAGCTGCTGGGAAGCAGTCATAAACTCACGGTCGCCCAAGGCGTCGCCTTGATCTTCGGCACCAACATCGGCGCAGGCATCTTGAGCTTGCCCTACGCCGGCAAAAATGGTGGCTTCCTCGCCCTCGTCATCGCTCTGCTCATCGCCGGTACACTCACCACCATCTCTATGCTCTATGTGGCCGAGGTCAGCCTACGCACCAAGCAGCCACTCCAGCTGTCCGGTCTAGCGGAGAAATACCTCGGACAGTGGGGCCGCTGGCTTGTGTTCATCGCGGTGATCGTCAACGGCGTCGGCGCACTCATCGCCTACGCTGCGGGCTCCGGCAACCTGCTCAACAAACTCTTCGGTCTCAACCCCGTCGTCGGTACTCTGCTGTTCTTCACCTTCGGCACGTACGTCATGTGGAAGGGCCTGCACGCCACCGGCGTCGTCGAGGGAGCCATCACCACCGGTATGGCAGTCATCATCCTCATTTTGTGCGGCTGGACGTTTATCGGCCCTGGTATTGAAGCTGCAAACCTCATCATTTTGCGCCCCTTCTACATCGTGCCGATCATGAACCTCGCGGTGTTTACATTCCTCGCCCAGTACGTCGTGCCCGAGCTCACCCGTGGTCTGGAAGAAGACAACCCCCTCGCCATTCCGAAGGTCATCATCGCCGGCATGTGCATCACCGGCTTCACCCTCGCGCTGGTGCCTTTTGCCGCACTGGGCCTGTTGGGCGACAACGTCACCGAGGTCGTCACCATCGCCTGGGGCGAGTCCCTCGGCAACACCGCGTTCATCATGGCGAACCTCTTTGCTCTGCTGGCTATGCTGACCTCCTTCCTCGCCATCGGTTTCACGACCATGCGTAACATTCTGGACATTTTGCACTGGGGCGACCAAGGCCGTCCTCGTCTCATCGCCGTGCTGCTCACGGTTATCCCTCCGCTGGCTATCTCCCTCGCCGGCTGGGGCGGTTTCGTCGACGCCCTCGGCTACGCAGGTGGCTTCGCGGGCGCCGTCATGTCGGTGATCCCCGTGATGCTGCTGCGCGCAGCACGCAACAATGGTGACCGCCAGCCAGCATGGAATGTCACCTGGCAGGGCAATCCCGTCATCCAGGTGACCATCATCGTGGTCTACGGCATCGCGTTCATCTACTCGCTGCTATCCATCGTTGGCCTTCTACCCCAAGGCTGGTAAACCTGATTCACCCCCAAAAATGGGCAGAACATAAAAATCAGAGTCGGTAATGCGTATCCTTTTCTAATGGATTATAACCAGCGTCTAGATACGCTCCGCTTTGGTGAACCACATAAAAAACTCCTCTTCCGCTCCGGCATCGGCTGGGCACTCGACGCCATGGATGTTGGCCTGATCAGCTACATCATGGCCGCCCTCGCCGCGGAATGGGGACTGACTAAAGGCCAGCTCTCCGGGCTGGCCTCAGCTGGTTTTATAGGCATGATGATCGGCGCCACCCTCGGGGGACTGCTCGCCGACAAAATCGGGCGCCGCTCCGTCTTCGCCCTCACCCTACTGATTTACGGTATCGCCACCGGAGCCTCAGCTTTCGCCGGCGGCCTCGCTGTCCTCATCGTCTTACGCTTCATCGTCGGTGTCGGCCTCGGCGCGGAACTACCCGTAGCGTCCACCCTCGTCTCTGAATTCTCACCCCGCCACATCCGTGGCCGCATGGTTGTAGCCCTCGAAAGTTTCTGGGCCTTGGGCTGGATTGGCGCGGCACTACTGGGCTACTTCGTAGTCCCCCACACCTTCGCCAACTGGCCCGGCTGGCGCTGGGCACTATTGGTGGGAATCGTCCCCGCCGCCTACGCGCTCGTCGTCCGCCGCGGACTGCCCGAATCCGTGCGATACCTCGTGGACAAAGGCCGACTGACAGAAGCCGAGGCCGCCGTCGCGTACTTTGAAGACGGCAACGCTGTCCACACCAGCGACGCACGCGACGTCAACACCCCCACAGCCCCCGCCGCGACCACAGCAGAAGAACAAGCCACCTCGATCTTCGCCCCCGCCCTACGCGTCCGCACCGCGGGGCTGTGGTCCATCTGGTTCTTCCTCAACCTCGCCTACTACGGCGCATTCATCTGGCTGCCCACACTGCTCGTCCTCCAGGGCCACGGGCTGGTGAAATCCTTCGAATACACCCTGATCATCACCCTTGCACAGCTACCCGGCTACGCGGTAGCGGCCTGGCTCATCGAAGTATGGGGGCGTAAAGCAACCCTGGCGACCTTCCTCGCCGGCTCCGCAGTCGCAGCAGCATTCTTCGGAATGCAGCATAGCCCCACAGGCATCATCGTCGCCGGCTGCCTGCTGAGCTTCTTCAACCTCGGCGCCTGGGGAGCCCTCTACGCCATCGGCCCAGAGCTCTACCCCACCCACATCCGCGGCACCGGAACAGGAAGCGCAGCCGCCGTCGGACGCGTGGCCGGCATCCTCGCACCCTTCATGGTGCCGCTGATTCCCGGCACCGGCGCACTGTTCGCAGTCTTCGGCCTCGCCTTCGCGATCGCCGCAGCATCCACCTTCGCTCTGCCCGAACAACGCAACCAAACACTCCTCGGCTAACATCGTGTGGTGTGAACGAGCGCACGCAATCCCTATACGTTGTTTTCGTCTGCACCGGCAACATCTGCCGCTCCCCCATGGCGGATGTCATGTTCAGCGATGCAATTGAAGATGCCGGACTATCAAATGACGTACTAGTGAAATCCTGCGGCATCGGCGGCTGGCACATCGGCGATCCAGCCGACCGGCGCGCCGTGGCCTCCCTGGCCGCAGCAGGACACGACGGCAGCAACCACCGGGCCGCCCAATTCGGACCCGAGCACGCCGACGCCACATTATTTGTAGCCATGGCTGAAGGCCACGTGCGGGAACTCCAGGCGCTGGGCGTCGACCGCCACAAAATACACCTGCTGCGCTCCTTCGATCCAGACTCCCCCGCCGGCGCCATCGTCGCTGATCCCTACTACGGTGACGACGCACGATTCGACCGCACCCGGGCAGAAATCGCAGCCTCCATTCCGGGGCTGATCACCTGGGTGCGCGAGCACCTCACATCATCCTCGGACCGCTGATATGTCGCGCACCTCCTCTACCCGCGTATCTGGAACCGCCTCCGTCAAGTCCCTGGCGTTGGCTTTCCTCAAACCCGGCTGGGTGATCACAGCTGTCGCGGTTATCGCCTTCGCCTACCTCGCGTTCACCGTGCTGGCCCCATGGCAATTGGGCAAAAACGAAAAAACCTCCGCCCGCAACCACCAAGTTTCGGCAGCATTCGACGCAGACCCCGTTGCCTACAGTTCCGTTTTTACCCAAGGCTCCATCCCCGCGGATAAGGAATGGACGCGAGTAACGCTGGCCGGGCACTACCTGAACAACCAAGCAGTGTTGCGGATGCGACCAGTCAACTCCGAGCCCGCCTACCAATTCCTCACACCGTTCGAAACCACTACCGGGGAAACCTTCCTGGTCAACCGTGGTTATGAAAGCGCAGGCGATAGCCCATCGGCGAACACACCGCCCAGTGTCGTCACCACCATCACCGGCTATGCCCGTTTAGACGAAGACCCACCAGCCAACGCACCACTGACCAACGTGGACCCCGTGCAGGTTAGCGGCATCAACACCGAGCAGATTGGTCGCGAACTTGGAGTGCACTTGGCCCACGACTGGATCCAACTAGCAGAGGGCCAGCCCGGGGAAGTCACAGCGATCCCCCTGCCGAAGCTGGATTCCGGCCCCTACCTGTCCTACGGTGTGCAGTGGATTGCCTTCGGCATCATGGCGCCCCTGGGCCTCGCGTATTTTGTGTGGGCTGAGATCAAGGAACGACGCCGCGAGGATCGCGACCGCACGCAGCTATCTGCCCCCAGTATTGCAGGCTCTGAAAGCTCCGAAGAACCCACCGACGCGAGCGTCGAGCACAATGCAGTCCAGCCCGCCAGCATTCCCACGACCCCAGCCCGCCGGCAGCGTAGCCGATACGGCGGCACCCGCTCGGACCACTGGGGCAAGCTGGCTGAGAAAAACGAAGAACGCTTCTAGCGCCGTCTGCGCATAGCCGACAGCCCGCCAACCACCAAGGCCGCCGCTGATTGGCTCCACCGCGACAGCCGGATGCTCGCCCGCAGTGCTTGCTCACCAGGTGCGGCGCCGTGCCCCAGCTCAGGCCGGTGCTCCACCCCATAGTCATACACTGTGCGCCCGCCCAACTGCACGCCAAGGGCAGCTGCCGCTGTCGCCTCCACTGGGCCCGCATTGGGGCTTGGATGCTTAGGTGCGTCATCACGCCACGCGCTCAAAGCCGCCCGCAAGCCCTCCAAGCCTGCCGGTCGAGCGCACGCAGCATACACCGTGTTGCTCAGCGCATTCATGCGTGCAGGCAGGTAGGCCGCGACGTCATCAATAACAGCGCTGCACCAACCGAAACGCTCATACCTGGGGCTACGGTAACCCACCATTGCGTCCAGCGTGTTTACACAGCGGTGGAATACCACCCCGGGTGCGCCCAGTAGGGACCACACCAACGGCGCGGTGACAGCATCAGAGGTATTTTCGGCCAGCGACTCCACTGCCGCGCGCGTCATGCCCTGAGCATCGAGCTGCTGAGGGTCGCGGGAGCACAGCCACGGCACCCACGTGCGTGCGCGCTCAATATCTGACTCGACATAGAGGTCGCGGTGGATGCTCCGCCCCACCCAGCGCAGCGTATGACCACCAAGGGAGGCCCACACAGCAAGGCCCAGCAGGCCTTCCCGCGCGATGGTTTGGGCACGCGGCGTCGGCAATCGGCGGGCAGCCATCTGCAACGCAACCGCCGCTGCCACCGGTGGAGCAACCGCCGCCACCCAATAGATGACGCCGGCGGTGCGTGTGTCGCGATACAGTGCGCGTTCCAACCATGTGGCGTAATGCCCAAACCAGGCCACCGGGTGGTGGCGCTTGGGGTCACCGAACACACTATCGGCAGCGATCCCGGCAACCAGGCCCCATGGAAAACTCACTGGCACGCGCACCTTAATCCTCAAGACCGAAAGCGCTACGCAAGAAGCTGATGACTTGCACCCGGCTGTCCACACTTGCCTGGCCATTGGTCACGCTATGCCCGCCGAGAGCAATGCGATAGCCGTAGGCGTTCATCGTCTTCTGCGCGGGCAGCCCCGGGAAGTAGAAAGGATAACCAACATTGTGGCCCGCGCCTTTAGCGACGTAGCGGAAAACCTCCACGTCCGAAGCACGTAATTGCAGGGTGAGCGACATGCTGGCACTGTCCCAGACGGCGTCCTCGCTGCCTGCTGTAAGCAACAACGGCCCGCTCATTTTCTCCACCTCAATGGCCGCGGACTCAATGTCCTTGGTGTGCTCGCGGGCGGAATCATAATAGGCACGCAAGCGCCAGGGCTGGCCTTTGAGCTTCGGCTGAATAAACGCATGCCAATCCGCAGCAACATCCTGCTTACCGGGGGCTTTGATGGTGACCTTCGGCAACCCGGAACCGACGAACACATCCGGCTGCGAGTCTTTGTCCGGCCACGCACTCAACACGTCACTGGGCGAATGCGCAACAACGGGACCGACGAGGTTCGGCTCCAAGCTTGCGATCAGCAGTGCGAGCTCCGCGCCGCGGCCGGTTCCGCACAATGCCACCGGCAGACTGGAATCAATTTCCGGCAACAGGCGGATCCCCCGGAGCATCCGGCGAACGGCATCAACGTCGACCACGCCGCCCTTCTTCGTGGGGAAATAGTCGTAGCTGAACACGGCCACACCATGATGCGCGAGGGCCGCGGCGCTGGCCGAATCTACCCCGCCACCGGCCCCACCAAACAACACGACCAAGGGGAAAGGGCCGGGTTCGTCGGGACAAAAGGCACGACCCCGGCACGAGGCCGGAAGCGGGGTAATTTCCCGAGCAGTGCGGGAAATAGTCCTGGTGACGTGCGTGCCCTTGCCCTTCTGTCCCTCAACGCGAGCCTGAATTTCAACCTGCATGGGGTTCAAACCATCGACGGCGAAGGTGGCGTCTTTACCGTCCTGGGCCATCATCTTCCACAGCACACCAAGACTGCTGGGGTTCACCCACCCGGCGTCCTGCGGAAGGTGCTTGGAGGTATCCACGACCCCGTCACTGTTGGCCTTGAACACAGTGGTGGAGCTGAAAATCCGATTGGCGGCGTCCACCGCTTTGACCTTCAGCTCCAGGTCAGCCCCGGGTGCGATCCCACTGACCACGACGGGCATCGGCGAATTGATTCCGCTAATTGGGGCGACCTGCAGTTCCATGTGTTCAAGCCTAGGCTCAGTGCTTGCCGAGGGCCAAAGCTCACAGGGGCTTTAGCGCGCCCCTGCTAGACCGCGGCGTTCGAGCAATGCCGTGACATCCTTTGGGCGCCCACGCAAGGTGGTGAAAGCCTGCTCATAATCCTTGGAACCGCCGGCGGACAGCACCAGCTCGCGGAATCGCGCGCCGGCCGCACGTGCCGCGGCATCATCACTGGAATCACCTGCCGCACCGGTTTCCTTAAACCACTCGAAACCATCGGCATCCAGGGCCTCGGCCCACAAGTAGGAGTAGTAGCCTGCAGAATAACCGCCACCAAAAATGTGGTTGAAGAAGCGCGACTTGTAGCGCGCGTGCAGATTGTCGACTTCCAGGCCAGCGTCTGCAAGAGCCGCGCGTTCAAAAGCATCAATATCGTCGACGGCGGCGGCCTGCTCGGGGGTCAAGGTGTGCCACGCCATGTCAATAATCGACGCCGCAAGATATTCGCTAGTGGCGAACCCCTGGCCGAATTTGGAGGCCGCATCAACCGCTGCGATCAACTCATCGCTAATCACCTCACCGGTGTCGACATGGCGCGCATAGTTGCGCACCACAGCCGGGTCAAACACCCAATTTTCGTTGATCTGAGAGGGGAACTCAACGTAGTCGCGGGGCACACTAGTTCCGGAGAACGTCGGGTAGCGAACATCCGACAGCAAACCATGCAACCCGTGGCCAAATTCGTGGAACAGGGTATGGACCTGGTCGATGCTCAGCAGCGGTTGGCTACCGTCGGCTGGCTTGGTGATGTTCATGACGTTGACGACCACCGGCTTGGTGTCCAGGATGCGGGATTGATCAACGAAACTCGACATCCATGCCCCGCCGCGCTTAGACGGGCGCGCAAAATAGTCGGTGAGGAACAACCCGATGCTGGAGCCGTCCGCATCTTTAACCTCGTAGACGGCGACTTCCGGATGGTAGCCCTGCAGATCATCGCGGGGCTCCACGGTGATGCCGTACAAACGGTTGGCGGCAAAAAACACGCCATCACGCAGAACCTGATCCAATGGGAAGTACTTTTTCAGTTCTGCCTCATTCAGGCCGTAGTCGCGCTGCTTAACCTTGGACTCCCAATAGGACCAATCGGCGTCACGCACCGTGGCGGTCGGATCAGCTGCCTGTGCTTCCTCAACCAGCAGCTTGTACTCCCCTGCTGCGTTGGCGGAGGCTGCGGGGGAAAGGTCGCGCAGCAGCTGCATCACGGCATCTGTACTGCCCGCAGTTTCTTCTTCCAGCACGTAGTCGGCATGGGTGTCGTAGCCGAGCAGGCGCGCACGCTGCGCACGCAGTGCGGCGATTTCGGTAACCACGGCACCATTGTCACCACCAATGACGCCGCGTTTCAGCGACGCTTCCATGAGCGCCTTGCGTGCCGCAGGGTTGTCAAGGTCAGTTTGGTCAGGCTGTACCGCTGGCAAACCCAAAGGCACCACATATTCAAAGGACGCTAATTGCGGATTGTCCTTATAATCTTCCGCAGTTTTACGGGCGGCGTCTTTGCGTGCCTCGTCCCAGCCCGCGACGTCATCTTCCGTTAAACCAACGGCCAGGGCCGCGGTGGACTCCCGCAGGTTTTTGCCGAATTGTTCGCTCAGCACAGCAAGTCGGCTGTTGAGTTCACTCAAACGTTTTTTGCCTGCCGCATCCAACTCGGCACCACGGCGACGGAAGGATCGCAACAACTTGTCCTTCAGGCGCTGCCCTTCCCCATCATCTGCTGGCGGGGTGGCCTGCTGAAGGCGCTGGTAGAGCACCTCGTTCTGGTAGAGGGCATCACTGTGTTCAGACAGTTTCGGGATAATCTGCTCGGCGATGGCGTCCATTTCGGGGGAAGAATCGGTGCCGTGCAGGTTGAAAAACACCGCGCTGACGCGCTCGAGTGCGCGGCCCGAGGCCTCCAAGGCTTCCACGGTGTTAGCCCATGTTGCCGGCTCGGGGTTGTTAACGATGGCGTTGATTTCCGCTTCGTGGTCAAGCAGGGCGGTGTCGAACGCCGGCAGGAAATGCTCGATCTTTATATCCGCAAAAGGCGGCAGCTGGAAAGGAAGCTCACTAGGAGCGATAAGGGGGTTAGAAAAACTGTCGGTGTCGCGATGGGCATCTGTCTGAGTAGCCACATCCGCCATGCTAGCGAAAAAGCCACCGCCCACGCGATGGTGGGCGGTGGCTTTCATTTGGTGCGCCCTGACGGGTTCGAACCGCCGACCTGCTGGGTGTAAACCAGCTGCTCTTCCAGCTGAGCTAAAGGCGCGCAACGGATAGCAACTTTAGCACGCTATCCAACACGATGTACAAAACCGCACCATAAGGCGGCTAGCACTAGCTAAAAACAACTAGCCGCGCACGTTTTTTCCGCCGCGAACAAGACAAGAACCCTGCCAAGAATTTACTCGCTCATTACGAGTCTGTACCAAGCCCGCCAGCTGGGCAGACTCAGCGACCTCACCCGGCTGCAAAGCATTCGACTGTGATGCCCCAGGGGACAGCACCCAAATGCATCCGCCTTCATCAAGGTTGCGGAGGGCATCGACCAAAGCGTCGACCAAGTCCCCATCGTCGTTGCGCCACCACAGCACAACCACGTCACAAATTTCGAGGGAATCCTCCCCCAGCAGATCGTCATCGATAGCGTCTTCAATAGCGACACTGATATCGCTGTCGCAATCTTCGTCCCAACCGATCTCTTGGATCAGCTGACCGGGGCGCACCCCTAGGATGTTGGCTACCTTCTGGGCTGCCGCTTCGGCACTGCCCACGCGAGTTTCCTCCTCAGTTTTAGGCCTCATGGTTTAACTACTTTACTGTAGTAACCCGGCAAATGTGCGAAAAAGTGCCCCTCAGCGAGGGGATATGTCGCCCCCGATGGTTAACCCCGTATCCTAGGGGTTAGCGATTATTTTGTTTAACGATTTCCACACAGGAGGAATTCATGGCTGACAAGCCACTCGACGACACCAACTTCGCGATGATCCGCGATGGCGTGGCGTCCTACCTCAACGACTCCGACCCCGAAGAGACCCGGGAGTGGATGGAGTCCCTTGATGGCCTCCTGGAAGAAGCATCCCCTGACCGCGCCCGCTTCCTCATGCTCCGTCTGCTCGAACGAGCAACCGCTAAGCGCGTGCCGCTTCCTCCACTGACCTCCACCGACTACGTCAACACCATCCCCACGACAATGGAGCCCGATTTCCCCGGCGACGAGGACATCGAAAAGCGTTACCGCAAGTGGATCCGCTGGAACGCAGCCATCATGGTTCACCGCGCCCAGCGCCCCGGTGTTGGTGTCGGCGGCCACATTTCTACGTACGCCTCCTCCGCACCGCTGTACGAAGTGGGCATGAACCACTTCTTCCGCGGTAAGGACCACCCGGGCGGTGGCGACCAGATCTTCTTCCAGGGCCATGCCTCCCCCGGTATGTATGCCCGCGCTTTCCTCGAAGGCCGCCTCAGTGAAGACGACATGGACGGGTTCCGTCAGGAAGTCTCCCGCGAACAGGGCGGCATGCCTTCCTACCCGCACCCCAAGTGCATGCCTGAATTCTGGGAGTTCCCGACCGTGTCCATGGGCCTTGGCCCGATGGATGCGATTTACCAGGCACGGTTCAACCGCTACCTACACAACCGCGGCATCAAAGACACCTCTCAGCAGCATGTCTGGGCGTTCCTTGGTGACGGCGAAATGGACGAGCCGGAGTCTCGCGGCCTCATCCAACAGGCTGCTCTCAACAACCTCGACAACCTGACCTTCGTCATCAACTGCAACCTGCAGCGCCTCGACGGCCCTGTGCGCGGTAACACCAAGATCATCCAGGAGCTCGAATCCTTCTTCCGTGGTGCCGGCTGGTCCGTAATCAAGGTGGTGTGGGGCCGCGAGTGGGACGAATTGTTCGAAAAGGACAAAGAGGGTGCCCTCGTTGATCTGATGAACAACACCTCCGACGGTGACTTCCAGACCTTCAAGGCAAATGACGGCACCTACGTGCGTGAGCACTTCTTCAACCGTGATCCCCGCACCGCGAAGCTTGTCGAGGACATGACGGATGAGGAAATCTGGCGTCTGCCCCGCGGTGGCCATGACTACCGCAAGATCTACGCTGCATTCAAGCGCGCCATGGAAACCAAGGACCGCCCCACGGTCATCCTTGCGCACACCATTAAGGGCTACGGTCTCGGACACAACTTCGAGGGCCGCAATGCTACCCACCAGATGAAGAAGCTCACCCTCGAGGACTTGAAGCTCTTCCGCGACAAGCAGCAGATTCCGATCTCCGATGAGGTCCTGGAAAAGGATCCCTACCTGCCGCCGTACTACCACCCCGGTAAGGATTCCGAGGAGATCAAGTACATGCTCGAACGTCGTAAAGACCTCGGCGGCTGGGTGCCCGAGCGCCGCACCTCCTACAAGCCCGTGTCGGTTCCCAGCATGGATGATCTGAAGATCATGCGTAAGGATTCCGGCAAGCAGCAGGTCGCCACGACCATGGCTGTTGTCCGAACCTTCAAAGAGCTCATGCGCGACAAGGAACTGGGCAAGCGCTTCGTCCCGATTATCCCCGACGAGGCCCGCACCTTCGGCATGGACTCCTGGTTCCCGACGCTGAAGATTTACAACAGCCACGGCCAGAACTACACCCCGGTCGACCATGACCTGATGCTGTCCTACCGCGAGGCAGTCGACGGCCAGATCATGCACGAAGGCATCAACGAAGCCGGCTCCATGGCCGAATTCATCGCAGCTGGTACCTCCTACGCCACCCACGGCGAAGCGATGATTCCGCTGTACATCTTCTACTCGATGTTCGGTTTCCAGCGCACCGGTGACTCCGTTTGGGCTGCCGCCGACCAGATGGCCCGCGGCTTCCTCCTCGGCGCTACCGCCGGCCGCACCACCCTGACCGGTGAAGGCCTGCAGCACATGGATGGCCACTCCCCCATCCTGGCCGGCACCAACCCCGCAGTGATCTCCTACGACCCCGCTTTTGCCTACGAGGTCGCGCACCTCATTCGCGAGGGCATCGACCGCATGTATGGCGAAGGCCGCGGCGAGGACGTCATCTACTACCTGACGATCTACAACGAGCCCACCCACCAGCCTGCAGAACCCGAGAACCTCGACGTTGAGGGCCTGCACAAGGGCATCTACCTGTACTCCCCTGCTTCGGGTGAGGGCCACGAAGTCAGCCTCCTGGCTTCCGGTATCGGCATGCAGGCTGCGCTCCAGGCCAAGGAGATCCTGGCCGAGCAGTTCGGCGTTAAGGCCAACATCTTCTCGGTCACTTCCTGGAACGAGTTGGCTCGTGAGGGCCACAAGCTCGAGCGCGAACAGCTGCGCCACCCGGATCGTGAGGTTGCAGAACCCTTCGTCGCACAACAGCTGTCCAAGGCTTCTGGCCCGTTCGTTGCTGTTTCGGACTTCGCGACCGCACTGCCGGAGCAGATCCGCAAGTGGGTCCCGGGCGATTACACCACGTTGGGTGCGGATGGTTTCGGTTTCTCCGACACCCGCCCCGCCGCACGCCGCTTCTTCAACATTGACGCCGAGTCCGTCGTTGTCGCAGCACTGTCCGGCCTGGCACGTGAAGGCAAGATTGACAAGTCTGTCGCAGCCCAGGCTGCTAAGGACTTCAACCTGTCCGATCCGACTGCTGTCTAACACCCGCCGCTAGCGACCTAACTAGGGGGGCTTTCCACTGACTGTGGGAAGCCCCTCTTTTTTGTCTGCCAAGCCCCGGCTGAGACGATGCCGAGAAAGACTGTAAGCATCCTGAAAATCCTGAAAAATCAAGCCTTTTAACCTTCGAGCGCTGAAAGGATTCTCCTAAGAACGCACCACCTATACCCAGGTGTTTTGCCAAGTTGAGGGTCTTCAATAGTAGTTAACCCCGCACCACGGGGACCTACTACACAGCAAGGATCTTCTTTCATGAACCTCCCTCAGCTTTTCCTCGACGCCCTATCCATCGGCGTCCTCGTTTTCGCGGTCTTCTACCCCAGGTACCGCCGCGGTGACCTAGCTGTCGCGTTCATCGGAATTAACGCCGGTGTCTTCGCAGTGACCTCCGTCCTCACCGACTCCTCCATCACCGCAGGCCTAGGGCTCGGATTGTTTGGTGTCCTGTCCATCATCCGGCTGCGCAGCTCAGAGATCACCCAACGCCACGTCGCCTACTATTTCGGCGCCCTGGCCCTCGGCCTGGTGTGTGCAATGCCCACCAGCATTGTGGCTCAAGCGAGCCTGGCCGCCACCATCATCCTGGCCATCGCAGTGGTGGACCTTCTGATCATCCCCTCAACCACAACCGTCGACGTTCATATCGACAAAGCCACCTACGGTAAGCAGTTGGAAGCGATGGTCCGTGATGTTCTTGGAGACGTCACCCTCCGCGACATCAGCATCCAGAAAATTGACACTGTTAATGACCTCACCATTGCGAGTGTGACCTATGCGTAGCGTAGCTGACCTCCCGATCCTCAACGCAGCACTGAGGCAGAGCGTCGACGCACTGTTAAGCCCACTGCCCACAGTAAGCCTCAAGCAGGTCAATCAGCGTGCCCGCATGATGAGCCGCATGGATAGAAAATACGTGCTCAGCAGCGACCAATGCGCAAGCATACTCGCCCAACTGCCCGATGAAACATCCGTGATGAGCATCGGTGGTGCCCTGTCGCAGCGCTACGAATCGGTCTATTTCGACACTTGTGGCCTGGACAGCTATCTCAGCGCAGCCTACGGGCGCCGCAAACGCTTCAAGTTGCGCACCCGCAATTACCTGGACTCGGGTTTAAGTTTTGTGGAGTTCAAACATAAAGGCCCCCGGGGCCTGACGGCGAAAATCCGGGTGGCCACCGAGTTTCACACCGGTGTGCCGGACGCACTGCCGCAGGCGGATTGGGCGGCCGCACAGCTACAGCGTGTTGGTGTTGACGCCGCGGTCAGCCCAACGCTGCACGGTGGATACCGTCGCTGCTGCCTGCTCACTGACAATGGTCGAGCAACCATCGACAGCGGACTGTTCTGGATTGGGCTTCGCTCCTACTCCGACAGCACCGTCAGCACCAGCGACGCAGAGTGCCCGCGCCTGGATGCCCCAGAGATGGTGATCATCGAGACCAAGTCTGGGGCCCAGCCCGGCGCGATCGACCGCCTGCTGTGGCGCAACGGTATACGGCCTTGTCGGATCTCCAAGTACGCAACAGGCATGGCAGCGGTCTACCCGCACTTGCCGAGTAATCGGTGGCATTCGACGCTCACGCATCATTTTGATCTTCCTGCCGCAGCCTGACGCTGCGTATCTACTCGAACCCCTTACTGCACTTTGAAGGATGTAATTGTCATGACTAAACGTTCAAGCCTTGCTTCCCTCGCCCTGGCGGCGACCCTTCCCGTGGCCCTAACCGCGTGCGCGCACACCGATGATGGTGCGCCTCTGGACGCCAGCAGTACCGCAGCGATTGCGGCACACAACACTGCAACAACAAGCACCGTAACTAACGAACAAAGCAGCAGCCCCTCTGCCGAGAACATTGTGGCGTCCGAAGTTAAAACCCCAAAGTTGGTGGAGGATTCCCCTGACGTCGCGTCGGCCACTGTCTACGACGGCGGAACCATCACGGAGGCCGGAACCTACCGCATCAGCGGTGAGCAGGGCGACGTCATCGTGGACGCGGGTGATGCGGACGTGGTTCTGATACTGGACAACGCCACCATTGCTGGGCAGATCAACGTTGTGAGCGCCGATAAGGTGCAGGTGCATGCGGTGGGTTCTTCGACGGTGACGGCGACGGCCCCTGATTCGGCGGCGATCTACTCTCATGCGGATCTTGTGCTCAGCGGTGACGGGACGGTCACCGTGCACTCTGAGGGTGAGGGTGCCGATGGCATTGCTTCCTCGGATGATCTAGCGCTCTACAGCGGCACGTGGAAGGTGACGGCCGCAGACGATGCTTTCCGGGGGAAGGATTCGGCCAGTATGCTCGGCGGCCACCTTGATGCCACCGCCGGCGATGACGGTGTGCTCAGCGATGTCGCCGTGCACCTTAGCGGCGGCACCGTTGATGTCAATGCGGGCGCCGATGGGGTGCACTCTGATGTTGCCCTGCTTATCGACGGCGGGGATGTCACCGTCGCGTCCTCCACCGAAGGTTTGGAAGCCGGGCTGTTAAGCATCAGCGATGGCACTGTGGACTTAACTTCCAGTGACGATGGAATTAACGGCTCCGGGGCCACCAGCGTCGATGCCGCAACGGAGCAAGAGCAGCAGGAGCAGTCAGAAGAAGCTGCAGGACCACAACCACCGGAAGGTATGCCAGAGCCGCCCCAAGGCATACAAGAGCCGCCCCAAGCTATGCAGCAGCCGAAGGAGGGCATGCAACCTCCGCAGCAGGGTGGCACCTCTGGTGGGCAACCCAGGGCAGGCATGGAACAATCCACAGGAGAGCAGATTGTGATCAGTGGTGGCACAGTGAAGGTTAATGCGGCCGGCGATGGAATCGATTCCAATGGAGATCTACGCATTAATGGCGGGACCGTGCTGGTGTTTGGCCCGAGCGACAGCGCTAACGGAACCTTCGATTATGCGGGTAGCTTCAGCATCGATGGCGGCACCGTCATCGGGTTGGGTTCTGCGGGTATGCCCGCTGATCCGACCGGCGGCACCCAAAGCTTCATCAGCGCCCATCTTGATAGCTCGGTGACCAGTGGTGCCGTCACCATCGAGGATTCCTCCGGCACGGTGATCGCCACAATCGAGGCGGGCGACAAGCCGTTCACACTGGTGCAGTACTCCTCTGACAAGATCAGCGCAGGCCAGAGCTACACGGTCAAGGCTGGTGCTAGTTCTGTGTCTGTGGTTGCGGGGTCGCGCGCCGAATCATCTGCTCCAACGCGCCGTTAACAATTTCTGGTGCCTCGAGGATGACCATGTGCCCCACATCAGCTAATCGGTACAGGGTTGATTTGCCCCAGACGTCGGCGATGACCTCTGATTGGCTGGGTGGGGTGAAGTGGTCTTCCTCCCCCACGATCACCACGCCGGGGACTTCGTTGAGCTCGTCGATCGCTTCGAGCTCCTCATGATGCTGCAGGTCGTCGAAGAAACCAACCATCGTTTTCAGCGGGGTGTTTTGAATCATCGCCGCGTGGAATTGCACCAGGTCGTAGGCGACTCCATCGCGGTAGAACACTGTCGCTGCCAACGCTGGGGCCAGCAAGGCCGCCACTTCTGTGCGGAAGGCTTGGGCTTCCTTCGGGGAGGCCTCCACCGCATTGTGTATTTTCTCCGCCGCAGGCAATGCCAGCACTTGGGGCACGCCTTGGCTGGACAATGATTCCACCGCGGTGGAAATTAATATGACGCCGCGCACCCTGCCCGCCAAGTCACGGTAGCGGCGCAGGAAATTCAGCGCAACCATCCCACCTAGGGAGTGCCCAACAATCACGAGTGGGCCTGTAGGTGCGGCGGTGCGGATAGCTGACGCGACGTCATCAGTCGTGGCATCCAGCGTGCACAGTTCTGGATCGATTTCGCCGCTTTCGCCGTGCCCCCGTAGATCCAGCAAGAGGCAGCTGACTTCCGGGTAGCGGTAGTGCAAAAAGTCCACCTGCTGGAAAAACGACTGTGCTGTGAGGGTGAACCCGTGGATGAACACCACCGTCACGGGGCCACTGCCCTGACTGTGGTAGTAGCGCACCGGCAGGTCACCGCACCAGCCGGGCGTGAGGCCGGTCCGCTTCTTCAACTGCATGTTTGTAGAGACTACTCTGGAAGCTATGTCTGATTCTTTTACACCCCGCGTCGTCAACATCATTAGCGACGCCACGGGGCTTGATGCACCGATGATCACCCCTGAGTCGACCATCGATGGTTTAGGCATCGATTCACTGTCGCTGATTGATATTTGCGTCCGCTACGAAGACGAGTTCGGTGTGCGCATCACCGACGAGGACGCGCTGGGTTGGCGAACCATCGCCGACATGGTGGATTTTGTCGACGGCCATAGCAGCCGTTAGCTCAGGCAGGCGCTGAATCCGTGCTGCTGCGCTAGCTGGGTCAGTGCGTCGGCAAAGTCGTCTAGTTCATCGGTGGCAGCGTCGATGCGTTGGGTGCAGCCGATGGTTGCCGGCAGGTGGGACCGGCGCCACTGCGTGCACGGGTCTGGGTAGTCGCATGATGACGCCGCGGGGGTTGGTAGGCGCTGCAGCATCAACTGTTCCACGTGCCGACGTAGCGTGCGTGGCATGTTGGTTATTTCTAGCAGTGCGGTGGTGTGGGTGGGTGGGGTGGTTGTTGTGTTTGTTTCCTGGTTCACGGGTGGGGTCTTTCGCTTCGGTTCGACAGTCGTCTTCCCCAACGTTGTCGCGTTCGAAGCCTGCGGGCTTGTGTGCCCGCGCTACAGTCTCAAAGGTAGGCAACTATAGCCCCACCAGCAACTCTAAACCACAACTTTAACCAGCATATGGGGGTGTTAATGCGCCGCTGAGCTCGTCGTTGAACTCCGCCCACAGGGGCTTAGCCCAAGGGCCGAACGCCCGATCCGTCAGCACCACACAACCCCGCTCGGCTTGCGGATCAATCCACATGAAGGTGCCCGATTGTCCGAAGTGCCCGACAGTGCGCGCAGGCAAGCGCGTGCCTGTCCAATGCTCCTTGCCGGCCGTCCCCTTGCTGCCTTTGACCTCGAAGCCCAGCCCCCACGGGCACGGGCTAAACGATCCATACCCGGGAACCACACCTGCCAACTCCGGGTACTGGACGCGCAGCATCTCTTCCAGCGTGCTGGGGTGAATGAGGCTCGGCTGCAGAACTTCCTTAACAAACGTCATGACGTCGCGCAGGCTTGCGGTCACCCCATGGCCTGCGGAACCATCTAGCGTGGCGCCTAACCCCAAGGGCTCGCAGAGGGCTTGGCGGAAGTACTCGGGGAAGGCTATACCCGTTTCCGCTTCTACTGCGTCTGCGAGCAGCTCAAAACCAGCGTTGGAATAGATGCGCCGCTGCCCCACGGGTTTCTGCGGCTCCGGGCTATCAAACCCAACCCCTGATGCGTGGGCAAGCAAGTGCCGGACGGTGGATCCTTCCGGCCCGCAAGGACTATCCCACTCGAAGACGCCCTCTTCGACAGCGACCGCAACCGCATAGGCCACCAGTGGTTTGGTGACGCTCGCGAGGGCGAAACGGTGGTCGGCATCCACCGTGCCGGCATAGTAGGTGCTCCCCTGGTCGACGAGTCCAGCGGCGACCGCGTCCACCGGCCAATCATCAACCTGGGCGAGCGTGCGAGCAAGGGGGTCTGTGTGGGGAGGTTGCTGCATACCCCTAATGCTAAATGGATCCCATGCGCTGGAGGAAACTGCTATCGACATGCTCTGCTTCCCTCATCTCCCTTGCTGCCACCGGAGCCGTCGTGGCCAGCCTAAGCCCTGCGGCGTCAGTAACACCGGCACAACTGACGGCGCAGTCAACTGGGGCGTCACAATTGCTGAGTGCCCAGCCCATGCGCCTGTTCATCCCCCCCCAGAGGCCGCCCAGCAACTGGGCGTGCCCGGTGTGCGGGCGGAACTGCTGAGCTACACGACCTCCGGCAAAGAAGCCACCGCCACTCTGATTCGCAGCAACCTACCGAACCCCAACGGCGCGCTGCAGAAAGGGCACGAATACATGGTGTTCCGTAACGACGCGATGATTGTGGATTGGTTCAACCGCTACCTGCGCGCCCGCGCCTAACTGTCCTCGCGAGGCTTCTGCCCTTCCGCATCCTGAGCCGGTGATTCCCCCGCGTCGGCTTGTCCACCACCAGCATCTCCACCGCCGGTGTCCCCAATTCCGGCATCGTGCAGGCTCTCAGCAAGTTTCTCCGCGAAATCCTCACGCACATCCTCCGGGATATGCAGAGCATCCTCCCACATCTGCCGCTCCTGGGCTATACCCTGCTCACGACCCTGCGCACGGGCACTCTTCAACCGCTGTTTAAACTGCCGGGCAGTCATATTCACCGGCGCCCAATCCGGGTTAGTCGGCAGCACCCACCCACGCCAATACGCCAAAATCGCAGATCCCGCGCCCACCGTCGTGGCGACAAGCATCCCCGCGGCGTCATGACCCATCATGTGGAACAAAACCATCACCGCACTACCCAACAAAGCGGGTGTCGCATACAGCTTATTGCCACCAAAAATCGCGGGCACACTCCCCGTTGCGATGTCGCGAATCATGCCGCCGCCCACAGCGGTCAGCACACCCATAAACAGCGCACTAGCCAAAGGCATCCCGTAGGTCAGAGCTTTAGTCGAACCAGTGACCGCCCACACCCCCAAAATGACGGCATCCGCGTGGGCCTCAAACAACTCCCACGCCCGGCCCCGCAGGTAAATCAGCATCGCCAACAGGCCGCCCAAAATCGCGAAACCCATGTACATAGGCTCTGCAATCGCCGCCGGTGTCCCCCGCTGCATCAACGTATCGCGCAACATACCGCCACCGAGTGCAGAAAACAACGCCAAAAAACTAAAACCGATGATGTCAAAGCCACGCTGGCGTGCGATCGTGCCGCCAATGGCGCCATTGAGCACAACACCAATCAAGTCCAAGCTGCGATACAGAGCGAGAATGGTGGGATCTACAGTGGGCATGAGAGATAACTTACATACGACAAAACCCCCGACACAACGTTAGTAACGTGTCGGGGGTGAAACGCTCCCCCAACTGGACTCGAACCAGTAACCCTTCGATTAACAGTCGAATGCTCTGCCAATTGAGCTATGGGGGAATACTTGCGCTTAAGCAACCGCTGGGGTGCTCACTGCAACGAGATAAGACTATATAACCCTCGCGTGAATTGGCGCAAATCTGCACCTTATAGCCCACCTCGACAGCTTCTTTCTCTACGGCTTTTAACCCTGAGCGGCCCCGCCTCTATACTGATTGAGTTACCTCGCTAACCGCGGGGTGATGGTTGGGGCTATAGCTCAGTCGGTTAGAGCCGCGGACTCATAATCCGTTGGTCCCGGGTTCGAGCCCCGGTGGCCCCACAGACAACACAGAAACACACCCCAGCAGAGCGCCTCTAGCTGGGGTTTTTCTCTGTTTTGCCCGCCCACCAGCCTAAAAATCGCTACAGTGGTTGGGGCACAAAAAAGCACAAAGGAGAATCCATGATTCAGTTCGTCGTCGGCGCCGCCGCAGGCTACGTATTCGGCACCAAAGCCGGCCGCAAGCGCTACGAGCAAATCAAAAAAGGCTATCTCGCAACCGTCAACTCCCCCGTGACCCAAAAAGCAGTCAGCGTGACGCGTAAAGCCCTCGCAGACAAGCTCGACCCACAACCGCGCATGAAGGAAGTCCGCGACCTGCGCACCGAAGACGGGCATACCGTACTCGAACCAGACGAAGACTAGCCGCACACCCTAGCGCACCTGGGGTTTGATCGCCCGGTCAAGCAGCTGCCTGCGCACCTGCTCCAAAGCCACCAGATCTGCGAACAAAGAGTTGTAGGCTGCAGAATCATCACTGGGGCGCATGCGCTGCAGCTGCCCCTTCAACTGGGCAATCTGATTGCCCACCCGGACTTCCTGCAAACGAGCCAAGACACTATCCGCGTAGGCTTCCAAAGAGTCGTCGCTGACATGCATCGGCTCCACCGCCAGTTCAGCGATCAGCGACTGCGCCACCAAATCATCGACCTTGCCGGATACTTCCGGGACCCACTGCTTATCGCTCATCGTCGCACCCGTGGCGCTACCACCGGCGTCGATAATCGCCTGGCGCACCGCCTGATACGCGGGGTTGCTAAAGCACCCTTGTTCAAGCCCATCGAAGAAGCTGCCCGCCAACGAGGGGTACTGCAAAGCAACTTTGAGTGCTTCCCTCTCGCACCACAACCGTGGGTTCTTAGGATCAGGCAGCACCAACGTTGACGCCGGTGCTGTGTCCACAGGCGCAGAACTCGCCTGCTCGAAGCGGCGTGCACGCAACGGCTTCGTTACAGCCTTGGGGGCAGCTTTGGCCGCCCGAACCTGCGCCACAATCTCCGCTGGGTCACCCCACCCAGTCCAACCGGCCAGCTGACGGGCGTACTCATTGCGCAAGGCTTCGTCACGAATCCCGGCCACTACCGGCACAGCCCGTCGGATCGCCTGCACCCTACCGTCAACACTGTCCAAGGAATAGCTTTCCACCAGCGAACGGATAACGAACTCGAACATGGGCACGCGGCTGGCTACCAAGTCGCGCACTGCAGCATCGCCCTTCTGCAGGCGAAGATCACAAGGATCCATCCCATCCGGGGCCACGGCCACATAGGACTGGCCAGTAAACTGCTGCTCCCCCTCGAAGGCACGCATGGCTGCCTTCTGCCCGGCCTCATCGCCGTCAAAGGTGTAGATCAGCTCACCGCGGAAGAAGTTGTCATCCAGCATCAACCTGCGCAGCATTTGCAGGTGTTCCTCGCCAAAGGCGGTACCGCAGGCCGCGACAGCGGTGGTAATCCCCGCAGCGTGGCAGGCCATGACGTCCGTATAGCCCTCCACCACCACAGCTTGGTGCGCCGCCGCAATAGACTTTTTAGCCATATCCAAGCCGAACAACACCTTCGACTTTTTGTACAGCATCGTCTCTGGCGTGTTCATGTACTTGCCGAGTTTGTCGTCATCAAACAACTTCCGGGCACCGAAACCGATGACGTCGCCCGCCAGGTTTCGGATAGGCCACAGCAGACGCCGATGAAAACGATCGATCGGCCCCCTGCGGCCCATCGTCGACAACCCTGCAGCCTCGAGCTCCTTAAAATCAAAGCCCTTGCGCATGAGATGCTTGGTCAAGGTATCCCAGCCCGCCGGCGCATAACCGCAGCCAAATTCATGTGCATGCTCGGCAGTGAAACCGCGATCAGTCAAGAAAGCGCGAGCCGTCGCGGCGTCATCAGTTTCGAGCTGTTGCTTATAAAACTCGTGGGCTGCCTTGTTGGCGGCCACCAGACGCTGGCGAGTACCCGGCTCCTCCCTGCGGCCAGGCCCACCACCCTCGTAGTTGATCTGGTAGCCGATCTTTTCCGCGCACACTTCCACAGCCTCGGGGAAACTAATGTGCTCCATCTCCATGAGGAAACTAAACACATCCCCACCCTTGCCGGTGGAAAAGCAGTGGTAGTAGCCGCGTGAGGGACGAACGTGGAAGGAGGGAGTCTTTTCGTCTTTAAACGGCGACAGGCCTTTAAGCGAGTCGCTGCCCCCCGGCTTCAACTGGACGTACTCACCGACGATCTCTTCAATCGCTGTGCGTTCACGGATAGCTTGAATATCGCTTTCCGGAATCCTTCCTTTGCCCATAAGGCTAAACATTACGTGCTTGAACCTCTCTGCGCCACGGCCTACTAAGCTATCGGCTATGTCTAGTCCCAATGGGCTGTACAAAAAGGTCGCTGGTGCGGCCGCGGCCGTTGCCGTCGCTGCCGCCGCCGCATGGTTCGGCGTGGATTCCCCCGCACGCAATGACGCGCGTCCCGAAGCACCCCGCAGTACAACGTCCGCGCCCAGCACCGCCCCCAAATCCAGCACCGCATCCAAGTCCGGCACCGCATCCAAGTCCGGCAAGCGCGCAAAAGACACCCAAGAGGATGTCTGCCCGCTGTCCTCCCTACCTCCCGAGGCTGAGGATGTGGTCGACGACATTTTGAACGGCGGCCCCTTCGCCCACCCCGACAACGATGGGGTGCGCTTTGGAAACTACGAGCACGTCCTGCCGCAACAATCACGCAATTACTACCGCGAATACACCGTGGACACGCCTGGCCTGAAGCACCGCGGTGCCCGGCGGATTGTGGTGGGCGGCGGCTCTAAAAACGACCCCGATGTGTGGTTCTATACCGACGACCATTACGAGAGTTTCTGTGAGATCCCCGATGCCGAACAATAATCTCCACCCCGATTCTTGCCCACCGTCGGGCCACGTGTTTTCCATGACAGCGCAAGGTGTTGTGCGTGTTGACGCCGCGGTGGCCGACCGCCGCGCATTAGCGCAGGCCCTCATGGGGTGTGCGGGCAATCTGGATGCGCTGGCTGACTGGCTCAGAGACGCCCGGGCAGCAGGTGTGCGCTGCGTGTATTCCCCGGATTGGCAGGGCACCTTGGAAGAGACCGTGCTGGTCGCGGAGGTATTTAAAGACTCCAGCGTTGCATGGCACCTACGCTAGACGCCCCTTAACCATAGAAACCGGATACGCCGGCTGCGAGGTGGGCCAGGCGTTCCAACCTGGATTCAGTGAGGCTGGCGATCTGGTCGATGATGACGCGACGTCGTTGCTGATCACTATCTGCCTGCACATACCAGTGAGCAAAGCTTGGGTCCAGGGAACCCGGCGCGCCCATGCTCAGGTAGTCGAACACTCTGTAGATGCGTTCGCGTTGGCGGTCTTGGCGGCGCAGGTGGACGGGTTCGTCCATCACGTAGAGCACCGCGATGGTTTTCAGCAGGGTAACTTCTGCGGCTACATCCGGTGGGACGACTAACTGGCCATTGTGGCGGCCGAGGGCTTCACCATTGTTCTCCCGGGTGGCGGTGATGATTGCGCCGACGAATCGGCCTACGAGTTCAGAGGTCAGGGCTTTGAGCCCGACGAGCGACGGAAAGGTTGCGTCATAGTCGGCGGCGCGGCTGACCACGTCGAGTTGGCGCAGCCTGTCTGCGGCTTCCACGAGTTCATCAGGGTTTCCGCCGAAAGCGCGTGCACCTTTTTCTGCCAGTGCTGCGAGTTCGACGAGGTCCCACATGACTTTGAGGTCGATGCGGTCGGCGAGGATGCCGTCTTCAACGTCGTGCACGGAGTAGGCCACGTCATCGGAGATGTCCATCACTTGGCCCTCGATGGGGGGCTTGGGGTGGGTGTCGTTGCCGCTGCGAATCCATTCGAGGATGTGGGCGTCTTCGTCATAGCAGCCGTATTTTTTGGTGTTTTTCGCTTCAGCTTGGCTGCGTGTCCAGGGGTATTTGCAGGCTGCGTCGAGGGCTGCGCGGGTGAGGTTTAGTCCGAAGGAGGTTTCGGCGTCGCGGATCTTGGGTTCGAGCCGGGTGAGGATCCTTAGGCTTTGGGCGTTACCTTCGAAGCCGATGTCGCCGGCAAGTTCGTTGAGCGCCACTTCCCCGTTGTGTCCGTAGGGTGGATGGCCGATGTCGTGGCACAGGCCGGCGAGTTCGCACAGGTCGGGGTCGGCGCCAACACCTGCTCCGATGCCGCGGGCAATTTGCGCGACTTCGAGGCTGTGTGTCAGGCGTGTGCGTGGGGTGTCGCCGTCACGGGGGCCAACCACTTGGGTTTTGTCTGCCAGTCGTCGCAGCGCTGCGGAGTGGAGCACGCGGGCGCGGTCTCGTGCGAACGCTCCCCTGGTGTCGGGCAGGGTGCCGCTGACGGTCGAGCCTTTGGCTTCTTCGGGGTGGCGGCGTTGTTCATCGAGCGAACTGTACTGGTAGTGCACAGGTTTACTGTAGCTAATGCTGTGGGTTCTGTTTGCGATTGAGCGGGTGGGTTTGTGTGGATAACTGGCGTAGGATCTAGGGCATGTCTAAGCTTTCGCGTCGCGCTCGTGTTGCTGTGTTCGCTGTTGTTTCTTCTGCTTGCGTTGCTGGGGTGGGTGTTCTGGCGCCCACTGGGGCGTTGGCTGCCCCCAACACTATGTTGTTGGCTCAGTCGGGTGGGGGTGCTGTGCAGTTGACTGGTTCGGTGACGGACACCTCTGGTGTGTTGTCCAGTGACGAGGTTTCTCGTTTGCGGGATCAGATTAATGACGTCGCGGAATCCACCGGCGTCAACATACGCGTGGTGTTTGTGCCGACGTTTGAGGGACAGACCGCTAAAGAGTTCGCTACGAATCTGTATGACGCGTATGGCGGGCAGAGGGGCGTGATTTTTGCTGTGGCCACCCAGCAGCGGGATTACACCACGGTGTATGGCCCGGGTGTTGACCCGGAGGTGTCGAAACAGATCACGAAGGCCGCGACGTCATTGTTGTCTGATGAGAAGTGGTTTGATGCCGCTTCTGCAGCGATTTCGGCGGTGAAGGGTACCGAAGGCGGTGGCTCTGCGTCTTCTGCTGATGGGGGCGGTATTGATGCCGGTGGTGCTGCGTTGGCTGGCGGTGGTGCTCTAGCGGTCGCCGGTGGTGCGGTGGCTTATGCGCGCCGTCGGCGGAAGAAGGGCGACGAGCAACGTCTTGAGGCTGCGCGTTCGATGGATCCTGCCGATACCCGTGGGTTGCAGCAGCAGGATCTTGCCACCTTGCGCACCTTGGCGGCGGAGGAGTTGGTGTCTACCGACGAGTCCATCCGTCGCGCATCTGAAGAGCTCGAGCGTGCCCGCGAAGAGTTCGGGCCGGCGCGGGTTGCTCAGTTCACCCAGGCGTTGGAGTCGTCAAAGGTGACGCTGGCACGGGCGTTTGCGTTAAAGCAGGCGATGACGCCTCAGGACGAGCACGCCACCTTAGTGCAGATCGTGTCGATGTGCGGCATGGCTGATGATGTACTTGATGCTCAGGCCGAAGAGTTTGCGCAGATGCGCAGTGTTTTGCTGGCTGCCCCTGAAACGTTGGATTCTTTGACCCGCAAGATTGTTGATGGCCGCTCGCGCGTCCCTGCTGCCACGGCGGCGTTGGACAAGCTCATTGAAGCCTATGGCCGCGAATCGGTCGCCTCTGTGGCCGATAACGTTGAGCTTGCCTCTAGCCACTTGAATGACGCCGACCGGGTGCTGGAGCACGCACGCACTGTGGCTGCGAAACCTGCCGGCCAGCAGCAGGGTTTGGTGGACGATATCCGCGCTGTGGAAACGACGCTGCAGCAGGTGGACATGTTGCTATCTGGTGTGGAGCATGCTGATGACACCATCCGTCGCGCCCATGCTGATCTGCCGCAGTTGACGGCCTCCGTGCGCGCTAATGTTGCGGATGCTCGCGCGTTGAAGCAGTCCTCCCCGGAGGTGGATTTGTCGGATATTGACGCCGCGGTGGATCAGGCGACACAAGCGTTGCAGGTCGCTGATGGTGGTGCGGATCCTTTGGCTTCCTACACGGGTTTGTTGGAGGCAAGCACTCAGCTGGCTTCGGCTCTGGCGCAGGCTCGCTCGACTGCTGCGGACTACAGTGTGCAGCGTCAGGTGTTTGATCAGACGATGGCTAACGCGCACGCCCAATTGCAGGCTGCGACTGACATCATCAACACCCGCGGTTCCATGGTGGGCTCTGCTGCACGCACCAGCCTGGCCACGGCGCAGCAGTACTGGGCCGAGGCCGAGCGCCTGACAGACAGCAACAGCATTGATGCAGGTATCACGCATGCGCGCTCGGCGGCGATGTGGGGCAAGCAGGCTCTCGATGAGGCAACTCGCGATGTGCGCCGATACCAAAACCAAAACATGTCCGGCTTTGGTGGTGGCGGCAATGGTCTTGTCACCGGCCTCATCCTCGGAAACATCCTCAGCTCCTCCTTCCGCGGCGGCTTTGGCGGCGGATTCGGAGGAGACTTCGGCGGAGGTTTCGGAGGGGACTTCGGTGGCGGCGACTGGGGTTTTGACAGCGGCAGCTTCTAAGCCAGCTACATCAAAAACACGAGGATAATAAACGGGGTAAGGGCGATAAGCGACCACATCAAAATAGTGGTCGTTCCCACCAACCGCTGCTCCACCACGGTGCGGGCCAGCCACGCCAGATAAATCTCCTCCAGCGGGGTGATCTCTGGCAGGGCCGCTTGCTCAGCAAGCGCTTCGGGGGTCTCCAACGGCTGGCCTTGTTCATCCGCCTGCCCAAATTGAATGAGCATGTTGCGGACATCATCACCGGTGAACTGCGCGACAAAGTTACCTTCGTGCAGGATCACCCATTCTTTCTTCCGCTCGTTCAGCAACTGGTACTCCCCACCCGACAAGGTGGTGGTGACCTGCTTAGCCTTCTTCAGCGAGCCTTTGTCTGCGACAGCAGAAAACGCGGCATCATCACCAGAAAACGATCCGGTGGAGGCATCAAGGGTGTACACCTGCTCGCCGATGGTGGCGGAGGTATCCGTGAAAGAAGCCAGGTGCTCCGGGGCTTGATCCAGGCGGCTGGTGCCCCGATGCAACTCTGTGCGACCGCTCCACTCTAGGTAGTGCATGGTGCTAGCAGCCGATCAGACGCTGGGCTAGGTAGGCCTCAAGCTCGTCGATCTTGACGCGCTCCTGCTCCATCGTGTCGCGCTCGCGCACGGTCACCGCGCCGTCCTCCAAAGTGTCGAAGTCGACGGTCACGCAGAAAGGAGTGCCGATTTCGTCCTGACGGCGGTAGCGTCGACCAATCGCACCGGAGGTGTCATATTCAATGTTCCAGTGCTGGCGGAGGGTTTCCGCAACCTTCTCCGCTGTGGGCGTCAACGTGTCCTTCTTGCTCAGGGGCAGCACGGCAACCTTCACAGGCGCCAAGCGGCGATCAAGCTTAAGCACGACGCGCTTGTCCACACCACCCTTAGCGTTGGGGGCTTCGTCCTCGTGGTAAGCATCCACAAGGAAGGCCATCATGGAGCGACCCAGACCCGCCGCAGGTTCGATGACGTAAGGGATCCAACGCTCGCCGGTCTCCTGGTCGAAGTAGGACAGGTCCTCACCAGAGCCCTTGGCGTGCACAGACAGGTCGTAATCGGTGCGGTTTGCAACGCCCTCGAGCTCGCCCCACTTGGAACCAGCGAAGTGGAAAGCGTATTCCACGTCGACGGTGCGCTTGGAGTAGTGGGAAAGCTTTTCCTGCGGGTGCTCGTACAAACGCAGGTTGTCAGGGTTGATGCCGAGGTCGACGTACCAGTTGTAGCGGTGGTCAATCCAGTACTGGTGCCACTGCTCGTCGGTGCCGGGCTTGACGAAGAACTCCATCTCCATCTGCTCGAACTCGCGGGTGCGGAAGATGAAGTTACCCGGGGTGATCTCGTTGCGGAAGGACTTACCGATCTGGGCGATACCAAACGGAGGCTTCATACGCGCGGAGGTCATGACGTTCTTGAAGTTCACGAAGATGCCCTGTGCGGTCTCCGGGCGCAGGTAGTGCAGGCCTTCCTCGTCATCGACGGGGCCGAGGAAGGTTTTGAGCATGCCGGAGAACTCGCGGGGCTCGGTCCAGTTACCCGGCTGGCCAGTTTCCGGGTCAGGAATATCAGCCAGGCCATTTGCCGGCGGGTGGCCGTGCTTTTCCTCGTAGGCCTCCAACAGGTGGTCGGCACGGTAGCGCTTGTGGGTGTGCAAGGACTCCACTAGCGGGTCGGTGAAGACCTCCAGGTGGCCGGAGGACACCCAGGTCTGGCGAGGGAGAATAACGGAAGAGTCGAGGCCCACGACATCCATGCGGGAGGTGACCATGGAACGCCACCACTGCTTTTTAATGTTCTCTTTAAGCTCGACGCCGAGTGGGCCGTAATCCCATGCGGAACGAGTGCCGCCATAGATTTCACCGCACGGGTAGACCAGACCGCGTCGCTTGCACAGATTGACAACGGTGTCGATTACAGAAGCCACGATTCTCCCAAGGTTGGATAACAGGTATAGACCTAGGAGTCTAATAGATCGCCGCACCCTGCCCCACCCTGGGGTGCGCTTGGACAATTGCCAACCTCAATGCCACCCAATGTGCAGGCCTGCGGGGGCTTTGTGACAGAATACTCATGACACTTCCCACAGTCCTACCGTCACATGAAAGCGCATGACTTACGCCACAACAGCTTCCAAAAATGCCTCCGCACAGCAGATGAATAACGTTTTTCACTTTCATTTTGTGGTCATATCGACAAAAATCGGACTTAACCTGCGGTGTTAGTATGCGTTGGCTTACACGCCCACCGCACGCTCAGCGGGTCGCAATTCTAAGAAAACGCTTAAACGCGCTTAGTATTGAAACGATCCCCAAACAAGCACGATCCAAGAAAAAGCAGACACGATCGGGCGAGCCGCTCCGATTGATTGCGATGTACTGTGTCTGTTTTGTGTTGTGTTTGGTTCGCACATTTCGCACTTTTCAACATGGAGGATAACTGTGGCACAAACCCACACTGTCAGAAACATGAGCAAGGACAAGAAGAACCCGCCCATGCCGAGGCTGGGCGCCCGCAGCACCCGCCAGCGAGCAGCTGTGGTCACGGTCCTTCGAGATCTCGAGAACTTCTACTCTGCTCGCTACATCCACGATGAGCTGATCGTCCGCGGCGAGAGCGTTGGTCTGACCACCGTGTACCGCACCCTGCAGTCTCTTGCAGAAATCAACGCCGTCGACGTGCTGCACATGCACACCGGTGAAACCCTGTACCGCCACTGCGCTAGCAGCCACCATCACCATCACGTGGTCTGCACCAAGTGCGGCAAGACCAAGGAAATCGATGGCGGCCCCGTCGAGCAGTGGGCTGGAGAGCAGGCAGTCGAGCACGGCTACCGCCTGACCAACCACACCGCCGAGGTCTTTGGCCTGTGCCCCGAGTGTCAGGAAAAGGAAGAGGCCGAAAGCAAGTAAGCCACGCGCTCACACATGAGGGGCATCCCTTGAGCCAGGGGATGCCCCACTCTCTTTTTGCTAGCTGCTGGTACTCCTCTACCCGAAGAGCGACCCTATGCCGTAGGTGGTGGCCGCAGCTGCAAGACCGATTGCAAGTTGCCTGAGCGCCTTGAGCATCGGCGCGGTGCCGGATAGTAAACCGACGATCGCTCCCGTAGTCAGTAGCGCCACGCTGACGATCACGGTGGAAGAAATCGCGGCTGTGTTGGTGGGCAGGTTAAAGATGAACGGGATGATGGGCAGTAGAGCCCCCGTGGCGAAGAAAATGAATGACGACAAGGCAGCCTGGGTAGGGCTTCCAGCAGCATCGGGGTTGCTATCGCTATCCAGGGCGTCCACTGGTTGATTATCGCGGATGCTACGAAGCGTCTGTTGGGCCTTATGATCAGCGGTTGCGGCATCCATCCCGCGCGCCCGGTAGACCAGCGCAAGCTCATTGGCGTTGACGTCCAACTGCGGCAACAGCGTGTTGGTCTTGGGGTGCGGTGTGCTGGCCTCAAGCAGCTCCCGTTGAGAGGCCACAGAAATATATTCGCCCGCGGCCATGGACAAAGCCCCCGCAAGCAAGCCAGACAAGCCCGTCAAAAGGATCGTGTGGTTGCTTGCGCCGCTGGCGAAAACACCCAACACCAATGCGAGGTTGGATACGAGCCCGTCGTTGGCGCCAAAGACGGCCGCACGGAATCCACCGGACAGCTGTTGGCGGCCGCGTTGGGCAAGCCCGCGAACGACTTCTGCGTGGATGCGCTCGTCGGCCGTCATCTGTTCGGTAGCGTCGGCGTCGTTGGAATAAGGCGTGCGGCTTTCCGCCGATTGCATCAGCGCCAGGGTGAAGACACTGCCGAAGCGTCGTGCCAGAAACGCCATGGTGCGCGTACCCATGGATGGCCTGCGCGGCATGCCGAGGTCATTGCCAAGTTTGTTGCGCCAGTATTGCTCGTGGCGGTCCTCGGCTTCCGCCAGCTTGAGCAAGATATCGCGTTCTTCCCCATCAGCGGTGCGCGCAAGCTCGCGGTAAACAGCTGCCTCCGCGCGCTCGTTGGCCAAGTATTTTTGCCAGCGGCGGATTTGTTTTTTATCGGGCGTCATTTGGTGCCACCGAACCGCCGGTCGCGTTGGGCATATTCATAAATCGCGTCGTAGAGGTCTTCGGGTGTGTAGTCGGGAAAGAGCTTGTCCTGGAAGACCATCTCGGCATACGCCGATTGCCACAGCAGGAAATTACTGGTGCGCTGCTCGCCGCTGGGGCGCAAGAATAAGTCAACATCGGGCATGTCAGGGTCATTGAGATAGCCACGCAAGCTATTTTCGGTGAGCTGGTGGGGCTTGACGGTGCCGTTAGCTACGTCTTCGGCGAAGGCACGCGCGGCGTCAACAATTTCGGCGCGGCCACCGTAGTTGATGCACATCGCAAGCGTCATGCGAGTGTTGTTTTTTGTTAATTCTTCCGCTTCCTGGAGTTCTTTAATGACGCTGCGCCACAGGCGGGGGCGTCGCCCCACCCATTTAATTTTGACGCCGCGTTCGTTCAGGCTGTCGCGTCGGGTGCGCAGCACATGGCGGTTGAAGTTCATCAGGAAGCGGACTTCCTCGGGGCTGCGCCGCCAGTTTTCGGTAGAGAATGCGTACGCCGATAGGTAGGGTATGCCCAGCTCTAGGCAGGTGTCGACCATGGTGTCGAGGACTTGCTCGCCGCGTTTGTGTCCTTCGGTGCGTTTCATGCCGCGTTGTTGTGCCCATCGGCCATTGCCGTCCATGACAAGGGCGATGTGCTGCGGCAGGAATTGGGGGTCGAGTTGCTGCGCTGGGTGGTTCACGCTGTCTATTGTTCCACAGTGCGTAGGCTGCGCAAACGTTGCTCGGTATGCCAGTGGAAGTAGTCGAGAGTCAGGTTGTGTGCGGTGTGGATGTCCACCGAGTTGGCTGCGGCTGCAAGTTCGGTGTGGCCTGCGAGGATCCACCAGAGGATGCGGAGGCTTTCGCCCGGCGCCGGGGTTGCTGCGGGCGGGCGGCAGTCTTCGCACACGGCACCACCCGACGCTGGATGGAAGTGGTGGTGTGGCCCCGGTTTTTCGCAGCTTGCGCAGTTGTAGAGGGTGGGTTCCCATCCGTTGTGCCGCATGGTGGTGAGGATGAACGCGTCGATGGCGATGGTCGGGTGCACAGGGATACGCTCGAGTGCACGGGTGGCCTGGTCAAAAGTGTAGGGGTCGCCCGGTGGGGTGTGCAGGGTGAGCCTTTGCGCGGCCTCTAGGATGATGGCGCCAGCAGTGTAGTGGTCGTAGTCGTCGATCAGTTTGCCATAGTGGCTGATGGTGTCGGCCTGGGTGAGGGTGGCGAGGTTGCGCCCTGGGTACAGGTTGACATCGATCAGGTTGAACTGCTGAACGCGCGCACCGAAGCGACTGTTGGTTCGGCGAATGCCTTTGGCTACGGCGCGCACAACCCCGTGGTTGCGGGTCAGTAGGGTGACGATGCGGTCGGCTTCGCCAAAGTCGTAGGTGCGGGTGACGAGCGCTTGGTCTCTGAAACTACGCACGGTGTGCCCCGGTGGCTTCTAAAAACCTAGGCGGCCCAGGGCTTTGGGGTCGGACTGCCAGTTTTTCAGGATCTTGATGCGCAGGTCGAGATAGACATTGCAGCCGAGCAGTTCAATGATCTCTTTGCGCGCAGTGTGCACGATGCGGGACAGTCGGCGCCCGTCACGTCCGGCGATGATGGTTTTCTGCCCGGGGCGCTCAAGGTACATGATCGCGTGAATGTTGAGCTTGTCGGGGTTGTTATCGTCGGGGATGATCTCATCAATTTCGACAGCCACGGAGTGCGGTAGCTCATCGCGTAGACCGGATAGGGCTGCTTCGCGAATGAGCTCGGAGATGCGGGTGTCGCGATCTTCGTCAGTGGTGTGATCTTCCGGGTAGAACTTTGGCCCTTCGGGAAGATACGTGGTGATGACGTCGAGGAGGGTGTCTGTTTGCTCGCCTGCTGTGGCGCTCACGGGCACGACGTCTGACCCACCGATCATGTCGTAGACGGCGACGAGCTGTTCAGCGATCTGGTCGCGGCTAGCTTTGTCCGTCTTGGTGACGATTCCGACGATGGGTGTTTTCGGCGTTGCCTTCTTGACTGCGTCGAGGATCCAGCGGTCGCCGGGGCCGATTTTTTCGTCTGCGGGGATGCACAAGCCGATGACGTCAACATCGGTGTAGGTGTCTTTCACAATGTCGTTGAGGCGCTCGCCCAGCAGAGTGCGGGGCTTGTGCAGGCCGGGGGTGTCGACGATGATGATCTGGGCGTCCTCGCGGTGGACGATCCCGCGGATCGGGCGACGCGTGGTCTCTGGCTGGTTCGCTGTAATAGCGATTTTTTCGCCAACGAGGGCATTCGTCAGTGTGGATTTGCCGGTGTTGGGTCGGCCCACGAAGCTTACGAAGCCGGAGCGAAAAACGTCAGTCATGTGTTTCAGGGTACCTCAATGACAACAGCAGTCGTTCGCAAGCGGCCGCGGCGATCCCGGATGCCCTCACTGGTCAGTTTCAGCCCATTGCTCTCCACCGTTGCACCGGGAAGCGGCACGCGCCCAAGTTCGTAGGCAAGCAAACCACCAATGGTGTCGACCTGATCGAGGGTGTCCTCGGGAAACTCAATGTCCAACAATTCGGCCACGTCATCGAGGCTCAGGCGTGCGACGACACGGTAGCGTCCATCGCCTAGTTCCTCTGTGGTCGCCTGCTCCGCGACGTCATACTCATCGGCAATATCGCCGACGATTTCTTCCAAGATGTCTTCGATAGAGATCAGTCCGGCGACGCCACCATATTCGTCGATCAGGATGGCAATGTGGTTGCGGTGCAGCTGCATGTCATGGAGCAGATCATCCAGCGGCTTGGAATCCGGTACAAAGGTTGCCGGGCGCATGATGTCTTTAACCTTCACACTGTGCCCGCCATCTGTGGCGTGGTAGGTCTGCTGCACCAAGTCCTTCAGATAAACGATGCCCTGGATGTCATCGACTGTTTCGCCCACCACGGGGATACGAGAATGCCCGCTGCGCACGCACAAAGCGGTGGCTTGGCCGGCTGTCTTATTGTCTTCAATCCAGATCATCTCCGGGCGCGGCACCATGACGCTGCGGGCGGTGGTGTCGGCCAGATCGAAGACGTTTTGGATCATCTGGCGTTCTTCGCTTTCCACCACGCCACTGTCTTGAGCGAGATCCACCATTTCGCGAAGTTCCACTTCCGTGGCGAAAGGCCCATCCTCAAAACCGGGGCCCGGGGCGAGCTTGCCGCCGATCCACACGAGGATTTTTGTGATCGGGCCCAGCACGAAAGCCAAGGCAGACAACACTAGCGCTGCTTGGATGGACACCGTGTAGGGGTTGCGGCGGCCGATGGTGCGGGAAAACACACCGGCGATCACGTAGGTGATGGTGGCGACTACCGCGACGGCGGCGGCGATGGCCCAACCACGGTTGCCAATGAGTTCCAAGGCGAGCACCCCACCGACTACAGCGGCAGTGGTGTCCAAAAGAGTGCGCAACAAAATCAACAGGTTGATGTTGTCGCTGCGGCGGTTTAGGACTTTCAGCAGTGCCGCAGCACCCTGGCGTTCTTCCTTAACCAGTTCTTCGACGCGGGCGCGGGATAGTGCCGTGACCGCAGACTCGACTGTGCCCAGAACAGCGGACAGCAGTGCCGCTAGGGCGACTACCAGCAATTCGATCATGTACGGTCAGCCGCCGTGGGAAACGCTTCGGGAGTGTTGGGCTTGGGCTGGTAGCTCACCCCACGCTGCTGACAGTCGTCGTACCACAAGCGCAGCAGCTCATTTTGCAAAGCGAACATATGCTGCTCTTCGCTGGGTTCAATGTGGTCGTAGCCCAGCAGGTGCAGGCAGCCGTGAACGGTCAGTAGGGCTAGCTCGTGGGCTAGGCTATGCCCCGCCTTCTTTGCTTGCTTCGCCGCGAAGCTGGGGCACAACACGATGTCGCCCAGCATAGCGGGACCGGGTTCGTTCGCGTCCGGCCGCCCACCGGGTGTGAGCTCGTCCATTGGGAAGCTCATCACGTCGGTAGGCCCTTCCAGATCGAGCCACTGGACGTGCAGGTCAGCGATGGCGTCTTCGTCGACGATGTAGATGTTAAGCTCGGCTTCAGAATGCACGTCCATGCGTGACAAAGCGAAGGACGCCACATCGATCAGCGCTTCCTCGTTAACGCCATCCACCGGACCGTCCGCAGCATCTACGGTCTCTACAGCATCTTGGGCGCCATGGGTGGGGTCTTCGTTAAAAACCTCGATGTGCATTACTGTCCCTGTGTCCCTGTGTCGACGGCCTGCCCCGCTCCATTCTCGCGGGGGCTTTTATTGTCGTAATTATCATAGGCGTCGACGATGCGCCCGACCAGTTGGTGGCGCACGACGTCTTCGCTGCCGAGTTCGCTGAAGTGCACGCCGTCGATTCCCTTGAGGATGTGGCGCACCACCTTCAGGCCGCTATGCTGCCCGCCGGGCAGATCGACCTGGCTGATATCACCGGTGACGACCATTTTGGAGCCGAACCCCAGGCGGGTCAGAAACATCTTCATCTGCGCCGGGGTGGTGTTTTGGGCCTCGTCCAAAATGACGAAGGCGTCGTTGAGGGTGCGTCCGCGCATGTAGGCCAACGGGGCGACTTCCACGATCCCGGATTCCATCATTTTCGGGATGGATTCCGCCTCCACCATGTCACGCAGCGCATCGTGCAGGGGGCGCAGGTAGGGGTCGATCTTCTCATTGAGCGTGCCGGGGAGGAATCCCAGCTTCTCCCCTGCTTCGACCGCCGGGCGGGTCAAGATGATGCGGCTGACTTCCTTATTGTTCAGCGCCTGCACAGCCTTGGCCATAGCCAGATAGGTTTTGCCGGAACCTGCGGGGCCTATGCCGAAGACGATGGTGTTCTCATCGATGGCTTCCACGTAGGCTTTCTGGCCTGCGGTTTTGGGGCGCACTACTTTGCCGCGGCGGGCGATGATGTCATCGGCGACGATCTGTCGGACGCTGTGCACCGCCCGGGTGGTGTGTTTGACGGAGTCGGGGCTCAGCACGTAGCCACGGCGTGCCATGGATTCGAGGTCCCTTAAGACCCTCACGGCCTGTGCGACGTTGTGGTCTTCGCCGTTGATGGTGACCTTGGTTCCGCGCACAAAAATGTCGCAGTCGAGGTATTTTTCCATCGCTTTGAGGTTGGCATCGTTGGTGCCGAGCACTGTTTGTGCGTGGGATGCGTCGAGCTCGAACTCTTGGGTGATCATAGTAGCCAATCAGTGTAGCAAGGTGGGGTGCGTGCGTTGGTCTCGCCGGTGGGCTTTACCAGCGGGTGAGCGCACCGATTCCGGCGAGCGCGGCGAAGCCTGCTGTAGCGGTCCTCAAAATTTCGGGGCCGAGTTTTGCAGCCCGGCCGCCCGCGCGGGTGAAGGCCTCATACTCTTCGGGGGATATACCGCCTTCTGGGCCGACGATCAGCATGATGTCGCCGCGTAGATCCATACTGCGCAGGGGTTCATCGGCGGTTTCGTGCAATACAAGCACGGGGCCTTTGCCCTGTTCAATGTGATGTTCGATCAGGGTGATGACGTCGCGGGTGCGATGCAGCTGTTCGACTTCTGGCCACCAGGCACGCCGGCATTGCTTGGCTGCTGCGGTGACGGTCTTTTCCCATTTCGCGTGCGCTTTGGCTTCTTTACCCGCCCATTTCGCGATACTGCGGCTGGCTTGCCAAGGGATGATGGTGTCGGCGCCTGCTTGGGTCAGTAGGTCGACGGTCAGTTCGCTGCGTTCGGATTTCGGCAACGCTTGGACAACGGTGATGTGTTGGGCGCGATCCACCGTTTCGATGCGTTCAACGTCGACCTCCACGGCGTCCTTAGACACTGCCGTGATCGTGCAGGTGGCGCTGCGACCTCGGCCGTCAACCAGCACGATGTTCTCGCCGACGGTGATGCGCTTGACTTGCACGTGGTGTGCTTCGGCGCCGCGCAGCCCGTCGAGCGTTGAGGAATAGAAAACGGGAAGCGTCATGAGCGCCGGAACTTGTTTCGCAATCGGTCAAACAGGCGGCCGTTTTCTCGGTTGACTGCCGTGTTTTCCCCTCTGTGTTCCCGCAGCTGCTCGAGCAGCGAACGGCTGGTGTTATCCAGGTCAGTGGGGACGGTGACATCGACGTGGATGAGCAGATCGCCGAATTCTTCGGAGCGCAGTCGCGGCATGCCTTTTCCAGCCTCGCGCAGTGCGGTACCGGGCTGGGTGCCGTGGTCGATGGTGACGGTGATGGGCTCGCCCACCAGGCTGTCTAGTGTGAGCGTGGTGCCCAACGCGGCGTCAACCATAGGAACGGTCGCGCTGACGTGTAGGTTGTCGCCGTCTCGGGTGTATATCGGGTGGGGTTCAGTGTGCACCTCGACATAGAGGTCGCCTGCCGGGCCGCCGCCGTGGCCAACCTCGCCTTGGCCTGCCATGCGGATGCGCATCCCGTCGCGGATTCCTGGGGGAATATTGACCACCAGGTCGCGGCGGCTCAGGCTGCGTCCGTCTCCGTGGCAGTTGTTGCAAGGATCTTTGATGACGTCGCCGTAGCCCTGGCAGGTGGGGCATGGGCGTGAGGTCATGACGTTGCCGAGGAAACTACGCTGCACCTGCTGGATTTCGCCCGCACCACCACAGCTGGAGCAGGTGACCGGCTTGGATTTGGTGGCGCTGCCGGTGCCTTCGCAGGCGCTGCACAACACAGCGGTGTCGACCGTGATGTCTTTTTTGGCACCCAAGTAGGCCTCGGCCAGTGTGATGGTGGTGCGCAGTAGTGCGTCGTTGCCGGGTTCGGTGCGTGGGCGGGGGCCGCGGCCTTGTGCGCCGCCGAAGAATGCGTCGAAAATGTCGCCGAATCCGCCGTAGCCTGCGTTCCCACCGCCGCCTTGGGCTTGTTCCATGGGGTCGCCACCAGCGTCGACGATGCGGCGTTTGTTGGGGTCACTGAGTACTTCTTGCGCGAGGGAAATCTCGCGGAATTTCTCGGCGGCTTCCTCGGTGTCGTTGACATCGGGGTGGTATTTGCGGGCCAGTTTACGGTAGGCCTTTTTGATCTCGGAGTCGCTCGCATCGCGCTCCACGCCGAGGATCCCGTAGTAATCTCGTGCCACGGTGTTTTTCACGGTCCTTTCTGTTAGTTGCCGCCCAGGACACGGCTCACGTACTGTGCAACGGCCGAAACCTTAGAAATTGTTCCCGAGTAGTCCATGTATGTGGGGCCAACCACGCCCATGCTACCGAATGGGGTATCTGGTCCATAGCCGGTGGCTACGATTGATGCGCCGTGCAGTTCGTCGCCGATGTGTACGCGCACGTGGCCGAGTTCTTGCGCTTCGGCCAGCAGTCTGAGCACGACGACTTGTTCCTCGAGTGCTTCGAGAACTGGCGGCAGCCCTTCGGGGAATTCTCCGCGGGTCAGGTGTGAGGCTCCGGCGAGGATGAGTTTGTCGCTGGGTGCTTCGACGAGTGTTTCGATCAACACGGTGGTGCATCGGATGACGACGTCGCGGATGTCACTGGGGACTTCTTCGGCAAGCTCTGCGATGGATACGCTGGCGTCGGACAGTGTTTTGCCGGCGAGCGCGCGGTTGAATAGTTCCCGCAGGCGGCTGACGGTGTCCGGGCTGCACGGGTTAGCTATTTCGACGTTGCGTTGCTCCACGCGCCCTGTGTCGGTGATCAGCACGAGTAGCAGGCGGTAGGGGGTGAGTTCAACGACTTCGCAGTGTCGCACGCGGGAAACGTTGAGGGTGGGAATTTGCACGACAGCTGCTTGACGCGTCAGTTGGCTCAGCAGCTGCACGGATCGACGCAGGACGTCTTCGAGGTCCACTCCCCCTTCGACAAAACTGGAGATCGCGCGGCGTTCAGCAACGGACAGGGGTTTAATTTCGTCGAGGGTGTCGACGAACAGTCGATAGGCCTTGTCTGTTGGGATGCGGCCGGAGCTTGCGTGTTGGCTGACGATGTAGCCTTCTTTTTCCAGCGCGGCCATGTCGTTGCGGATGGTGGCGCTGGATACACCCAGTTGGTGGCGTTCGAGTAGTGTTTTGGAGCCGACGGGTTCGTGGGAGGCGATGTAGTCGGCGACGATGGCCCGGAGGACTGCTGCGCGGCGTTGTTGTGCGGCTTTGCTCATCATTGTCCTTCCGCTACGAGAATGTCGGCGATGATTCCGTCTGCAAGGAGCCTCCCTGCGTCTGTGACGTGCAGCCTACCGTGTGTGCGTGCGAGGAGTCCACGGTTGATGTAATCATTGATGACGTCGCGTGCGCCGGCGCCAATGATGTCCTCGCAGATGCCTTCGCGCAGGCGTAGCCCGAGCATGAGGGCTTCTGTGTGGCGGTCGTGTGGTGTCAGTTCTTCGCTGCCGGCTTGCGGTTGGGTTGCTTGTGCGGCGTAGGTGGCGGGGTGTTTGACGTTGTAGAAGCGGATGTTTCCGATGTGCGAGTGTGCGCCGGGGCCTGCCCCGTAGTAGTCGTGGTCGCGCCAGTAGCCCAGGTTATGCAGGCATTGGCCGCCGGGTTTGGCCCAGTTGGACACTTCGTACCAATCGAAGCCGGCTGCGGACAGCTCTTGGTCGATCATGGCGTAGCGGTCGGCGTAGGTATCTTCGTCCGGTGGGGGGATGATCCCTTTGCGTACTTTGCGGGCCATGGCGGTGCCATCTTCGACGATGAGCGAGTAGGCACTGACGTGGTCGACGGGGGCATCGAGAACTGCGTCGAGTGTGGCGCGAAGGTCGTCATCGCTTTCGCCGGGAGTGCCGTAGATGACGTCGAGGTTGAGGTGCTCGAAGCCTGCGGCGTGTGCTTCCGCAATGGCTTGGAGCGCGCGCCCCGGTGTGTGGCGTCGTTCAAGGATGCGCAGCACAGTGGTGCTGGCTGATTGCATGCCGAGGGAGACTCGGTTGTAGCCGGCAGCCCGGATGTGGTCGAAGAATTCCTGCGAGGTGGACTCTGGGTTGGCTTCAGTGGTGATTTCCGCGTGCGGGGCAACACCGAAACTGTTGCGCACTGCCCGAAGAACACGCTCAAGACCTGCCGCACCGATCAGCGAAGGTGTTCCGCCGCCGATAAATACGGTGTCTGCGGGCCCTAACGGATAGGTCTGCGCTGCGGCGTCGAGTTCTTTTTCCAGCGCATCAAGATAGCTGTCGGGGCTGGATCCCCCGAGCTCACTGGGGGTGTAGGTGTTGAAATCGCAGTAGCCGCAGCGGGAGGAGCAAAACGGCACGTGCACGTAGACCCCAAAGGTCACGCCCCACCCGCCTGCTGGAGGGCTCGCTGGACGCGGGCGACGACGGCGTCAATACGCGCGCGTTCGCCCAAGAAGGTGGGCGGGTTGGATCCCCGCATCGCTTGGGCGTAGGAGGGGTCGAGCAAAGCGACGCAATCGATCCACGCGTGCGCGCAATCTTCCACCAGGGCTTTGGTGCGGCCGTAGAGCATGGGCAGGCTGATTGCGCTTAGGTCTGCGGCGGCGACGACTGTTTGGTCGAGGACCCATTCGACGACGCGTTCACAATGTTTGACGACGGCGCGGGTGCGGGCGTCCAGCGCGGTGAAATGCTGCTCCACCCCTACCGGGCCGTCGAGCGGGAACCATTCGCACAGGGTGTCGGCACCCAAGGGGTTGGGGCGTTGCACTGTCGGTTCGCGGCGTTCCCTGCTGGCACCGACGGTGCCTCCGCGGATACCAGAGGATAGTGCCTGGCGCACGCCGTAGAGTTCGGCGGATACGACGCGAGAATCGTTGCGGGCATCGGTGATGATTTCATCGAATTCGATGAGGCAGTCGCGGACGAGGTGAACATCCCAGTCGGCCACCGCTTCGGCGAGGTTTTCGATGTAGGCGGCTACCTCATCGCCGATGTTGTAGACCTCTTGGGTGAGTTCACGGTGGCGCAGCTGAGCGTCTGCACGGTGCACGGCTGCTCCTTTTCACACGAGTTAACTTGATCGGAGCACAACTCTAGACGGCGACGGGCCGCGAGTTGTGGTGCCTCGCCGCTAGCGCTTGTAGAGGAAGTCGATTTCTTCCGCGAAGCGTCGCACGACGACGTTTCGCTTGATCTTCATCGTGGGTGTCAGTTCGTTTTCCTCTTCGCTCAAGTCACGGTCGAGGATGTAGAACTTCTTGATGGCTTCCGCGTGGCTGACCAGCGAATTAGTTTCGTTGATGGCGTCTTGGATTTCGGCGCGCAGCATGGGGTCTACTGCTAGGTCGGACACCGTCTTGGATGCTGGAATGTTGTGGTCGAGCTTCCACCGGTTGAAGGCTTCTTCATCGAGCGAGACCAGCACGCCGACGAAGGGCTTACCGTCGCCGACCACAAGCGCCTGGGAGATCAGCGGGTGGCTGCGCAGGCGGTCCTCCAGCGGGCCGGGCGAGACATTCTTGCCGCCGGCGGTGACGATGAGGTCCTTCTTACGACCGGTGATCGCGATGTGCCCACTGTCGAGCACTTCGCCGAGGTCGCCGGTGTTGAACCAGCCGTCCTCCATGGACTCTTCGGTGGCCTCGTCATTATTCCAATATCCGGCAAAAAGACTTTCGCCCTTGAGGAGGATTTCGCCCTCGTCGTTGATCTTCACGGACATGCCACCCACGGGGCGGCCGACGGTGCCAATGATGTTGGTGTCGCCGAAGTTCACTGCGGCTGCGGCTGCGGTTTCGGTCAGTCCGTAGCCCTCATAGATGGTCACGCCCAGTCCCCGGAAGAAGTGCAGCAGCTCGGGGTTCATCGCCGAGCCACCGGAGATGCAGTATTTCACCGACGATCCCATGGCGGCGCGGATCTTGGAGTAGATCAGCTTGTCGAAGGTCGCGTGCTTGAGTTTCAGCGAACGGCTGGGCCCCTCTTCGGTATCCAATGCGCGGGAGTAATCGCGGGCGACTTGTTCTGCCTTGGCGAACATGGTGGCTTGGACGGGGCCTTTTTCCTTGGCATTGGCCATCGCACCGGCATGGACTTTTTCGAATACTCGAGGCACGCCGAGGATGAGGTTGGGCCGTGCACGCTGGAATTCCACGGATAGTGAGGAGGTGTCGGACCAGTGGGATTGGGTGGCGCCACCGATGGCGACTGCTAGGGACACGGCGCGGGCAAGTACGTGCGCCAAGGGCAGGAAGGTCAGCACGCGGGTGCCGGGGATGGCGATCGCACCAATGGGGTGGGTCAGCAGCGCGCGCACTTCAGCAAGCCAGTTGTGGTGGGTAAGTTTGCAGCCTTTGGGGCGGCCGGTCGTGCCAGAGGTGTACACCAGCGATGCGAGGTCCTCCGAGGTGGTGGCATCGATGCGGGCCTGAACTTCTTCGTCGCTGATGCCGCGTCCCTCAAATTTGAGGGTGGTAATGGCCGAGCTGTTGATCTCCAGGATGCGGCGCAGCTGCGAGGTGGAACCTTTAAGGGCGGGGTTGCCTTCGGAGTCGAGCTCCAAGTGCTTCATCAGGTCCGTGTGGTCGGGGGTTTCGGTGATGGCGAAGACCGCACCGGAGTCTTCAATAATCCAGCGCACCTGTGACACAGAGGAGCTGCCGTAAATCGGCACGCTTACAGCTCCGGCTGCCCAGATGGCGTAGTCGAGGAGGGACCATTCGTAGCGGGTTTCGCTGAGCAGGGCGACGCGGTCGCCTTTTTGCACGCCGTTGGCGATGAGGCCTTTGGCTACTTCGAATACTTCGTCTGCGAATTCCCTGGCTGTGACATTGACCCATTCAAAGCTTTTCGGGCGGGTGAACATCACGCCGTAGGGGCGGGCGTGCGCCATGGCGAGCATGGCGGTCAGGCAGGTTTCTTTGCGTCCAATGGTGTATTCGGCTGGCGTGCTGTATTCGGTGTCCACAAATATCTCCTCGTTTTTGTTCACGTCTAGGCTACCTGCTTGGCCTGACTAAGATGTTGAGGTGTGAGCACTTTTGATGAGCAGTTGCGTGGTTTGGCCGATTCTTATGGGATTGCTACGCAGTTCTATTCCTATACCGGCGAACACGTCCAGGTTTCTACGGATACGCTGCTCAAGACGCTGCATGCGCTGGGGGTTGATCTAGCCGAGCACACTGAAGAGGCTATTCAAGGGGCCTATCGACGCCGCGAGGATGCGCGGTGGTCGCGGCTGTTGCCGCCCTGCGTGGTGACTAAGCAGGGTGACCAGCCCCGGGTGGATGTTCATGTTGATGATGGCGCACCCGTCGAGGTGTGGATTACCTGCGAGGATGGCAGCCGTCGCGAGGCTTTTCAGGTGGATAATTTCAATCCTCCCCGCGAGGTCGGAGGGATTTGGCGGGGGGAGGCCACGTTTGGTCTGCCAGAGGACCTGCCTTTGGGGTGGCACCGTTTGCACGCGCGCTCGACGGGTTCGGAGGAAGTTGTTGATTTGATTGTGACGCCGCGTCGCTTGTCGACTGCGGATGCTTTTGTCGCCCAGCCTGCCTCGGGTGTGATGGCGCAGGTGTATTCGGTGCGTTCTTCTGATAGTTGGGGCATGGGCGATTTTCATGACGTCGCCACTTTGGCAGACATTGTGGCACGCGAAGTCGGCGCTGATTTTCTGCTGATCAATCCTTTGCACGCAGCCGAGCCCGCCCCGCAGGTGGAAGACTCCCCTTATTTGCCGACCACCAGGCGTTTCGTCAATCCGCTGTATCTGCGTATTGAGGATGTCCCCGAATACAACCACGTCACTTTTACCGATGCGCAGCACGAGGTGTTTGCCCAGCTGAAGGCCTTAAGTTCCAGCGGTGGGTTGATTGACCGCAACCGAATTTACGAGGCCAAGCTCGATGCCTTGATGAAGATGTTTGAGGTTCGCCTGCCAGAGCGCGAAGCTGCTTTTGATGCGTTTGTGGCGCATGAGGGCGAAGGCCTGGAGCTCTTTGCCCACTGGTGTGCTGCCACCACTGGCGTGGATCCCATGTTTTATATGTGGCTGCAGTTCCTGTGCGATGAGCAATTGGCTGCAGCACAGGCCGCCGCCAAGGATGCGGGAATGCGGATCGGCATCATGGCTGATCTTGCTGTGGGCGTACACCCTGGAGGTTCCGATGCCCACAACCTCTCGGCTGTTTTGGCGTCCGAGGCCTCTGTTGGTGCCCCACCGGATGGGTACAACCAGCTGGGCCAGGATTGGTCGCAGCCCCCGTGGCACCCGGTAGCTTTGGCCGAGGCCGGCTACCGGCCGTGGCGCGACATGCTGCGCACGGTCCTCAAGCATGCCGGCGGTATTCGCGTTGACCACGTGCTGGGCTTGTTCCGCCTGTGGTGGATCCCCCGGATGCAGCCGGCGACCACGGGCACCTATGTCTACTACGACCACGAAGCCCTCGTGGGTATCTTGGCCCTGGAGGCAGAGCGTGCGGGCGCGGTCGTCATTGGCGAAGACCTTGGCACCTTTGAGCCGTGGGTTCAGGATGCTTTGGCCGAACGCGGCGTCATGGGAACCTCAATTTTGTGGTTCGAGTCCGAGGGCGACCAGCCCAAGCATGCGGGCCATTACCGCCCCTTGGCACTGTCTTCTGTGACCACGCATGATCTTCCCCCGACGGCTGGTTTCCTAGCCGGCACTCACATCCGCCTGCGCGACGAGCTCGGCCTGTTTGAACGCCCCCTCGAGGTCGAGGAAGCGGAGGACGTCGCGTGGCAAAACCGGGTGCTCTCGCAGGTTGCGGAGTATGGTTTCTGCCCGCCTCTAGAAAGCGACAAGCGTGGCCAACGCGGCGACACTCTAGAACTCGTGGCCGGCTTGCACCGCTATGTGGCCTCTACCCCATCGGCATTGACGTGTACGTCTTTGGTGGACATGGTCGGCGATGTGCAGGCCCAAAACCAGCCGGGCACCACCAAAGACCTGTACCCCAACTGGTGCCAGCCTTTGCGGGATGAAACCGGTGCAGTGGTGCTTCTCGAAGAGCTCACGCGCCACCCCTGGTTTAGCATTATTGCGGAAGCTGGCAGGCGCCCCAACGGCTAGTTGTCCACGCCCTACTTGTTACATGCCGAGAAGCCAGGCGACGATCACGATAATGATCAGCAGGATCAGCACCTGCTTGACGCGCGAAGTGCCCAAAGGCTTCTTCGGCTTGTTGGGTTGTGTTGGCTGCGACATAGGCTCCAACCTTAACACTCGCAGCTTGGCGTTGAGGTTATCGACGCCCCACACCATCGCGTAGGCCAGTGGGGCACACACAGCGATAACACCGATGAACACCAGGGGAACCTGCAACCACAGGGGGGCTGTGGTCAGGAATTGTCCGAAACCGTCGATGGCGCTCATGCATTCAACAGTAGCGCCAGCCGCCTCAATTCTCCCCGCGTCGTTCCCCCGCATCACTAGACTGGCTAGACGTGCAGCACATTCACGATCAGGTCTATAGCATCGCGGAGCCTTTCGGCATTGCTGTTGCGGCAGATGACAGCAACAACACTTCCCCGGCTGCGGCTGGCAGCCAAACGTTAAGCATCGTCGGCCCCCGCCTTCGCCCGGGCGCGGATGCCCCGGTGCGCGTCGTCGTCGGCCACAGTCCAGCCGCACCTTCGGATGAGGATCTGCTGGTGCGGGTGCATTATCGGGGTGGTTTCGAAGGTTTCTTGCGCTTTCACACTGACGAGCCGCACCGTTTCCGCGGCGTCGACGATTGCGTGTTGGCTTTGGAGTGGGTGCAGAAAAACATTGAGCGTTTCGGGGGCGACCCCACCCAGGTAACCCTGGTGGCTAGCGGGGTGGATGCTGCAGTCGCGTTATGGTTGTGCCGCCGGGACCACTACCGGGGTGCTTTTCGCCGAGTCGATCTGCGCGATCCCCGCTTTCCTCGAGCGACCTTGGATAAACGCAAGTGGCTGCTGCGTGGTTTCATCGGCCCCGTCCTGCCGGAGCGTATAGCCTGGGTGCAACGCGAGCATCCCGGACGTTTGGAACGCGCGCGGCGGGCCTATCGCCTGCTGTACCGGGTGCCTTTCGGCCCTGGGCTCCATGATGAACAGATGGTGTCGACGATGATCGGTGGGCTATGAGCGCTTCAAACTGGTGTGAAAACGCAGTGTTTTATGAGGTGCTTGTGCGCACCTTCCAGGATTCCAACGGCGACGGCGTAGGGGATTTCGAGGGTTTGGAATCCCGCCTTGATTATCTGCAGTGGTTGGGTGTTGATTGTTTGTGGCTGCCCCCATTTTTCGCCTCCCCTTTGGACGATGGGGGTTATGACGTCGCGGATTTCTTCTCGACTCACCCGGATTTCGGTTCCGTCGAGCAGCTGTCGCATCTGCTTGACGCCGCCCACGCCCGCGGCATGCGGGTGATTGCGGATTTGCCGCTGAACCACACCAGTATCGCCCACCAATGGTGGCGTGAAGAGCTGGAGGCCTTTCGTGCGATCGACGCGGGAACCTTGGATGGTGCAGACTTCACCCCGCGCTACGTGTGGTCCACGACCGGCGAGGAATACGCCGATGCCCGGGTGATTTTTGAAGACACCGAGACCTCCAACTGGACCTTCGAACCCAGCGTGGGCCGCTTTTATTGGCACCGCTTTTTCTCCCACCAACCGGACTTGAATTACGACAATCCTGCAGTGCAAGAAGACATGCTGGATGTGTTGCGCTTTTGGCTGAGCAAGGGGCTTGATGGTTTCCGGCTAGATGCTGTCCCCTACCTCTACGAACGCCACGGCACTAATGGTGAAAACCTTCCCGAAACGCACGCCTATTTGGCACGCGTGCGCGCCATGGTCGATGAGGAATTTCCCGGCTGCGTGCTGATTGCTGAAGCAAACCAGTGGCCCCGCGACGTCGTTGATTATTTCGGTTCCGAAGAGGCACCGGAATGCCACATGTGTTTCCATTTCCCGCTGATGCCTAGGATTTTTCTTTCCTTCGCGCGCGGTGAGGCCTCGTCGATCGACCGGATTCTGGCGGACACGCCACAGCTGCCAGCGGGTGCGGTGTGGGGTACCTTCCTGCGCAACCACGACGAACTCACCCTGGAGATGGTTGATGATGTCGAGCGTGCGGACCTCTACGCCCGCTACGCCCCGGAGCCGCGCATGCGGGCGAATGTGGGGATCCGCCGGCGTCTGCTGCCGCTGCTGGGTTCTGCGGAGGCCGTGGAATGCGCGGTGGCGATGTTGTTGTCCATGCCCGGCGCGCCGTTTTTGTATTACGGGGACGAAATTGGGATGGCCGACGACATTTGGTTGGTCGATCGCGATGGGGTGCGCACGCCGATGCAGTGGGACGGGTCGACCAATGCGGGTTTTTCGCCCCAGTCGTCTTATCCCCCGGTGATGTCGACGGTGCCGAATGTGCAGGCGGCGTTGGCGGATCCTGCCTCGCTGTTGCATGCCCACAGGCGGTTGATTGCGCAGCGTAAGGCGGTTTTTGATGCCTCTGATGATTGGCGTATTGTTGCTTCCACTAAGGTCTTTGCGTTCGAGCGCGCAGGGGTGTTGTGCGCGTTTAATGTCACGGCTGAGCCGCAATCGCTGACGGTTTCCGGCATTGAGGTGTGTCTGCCTGCTTATGGCTACGCGTGGGTGCCGTTGGTGGATCGCGTGATGCCTCATCTGGTGGGCCAGCGTTTCTATGGCGGTAGTGCGGATTCTTCCGAGGTGCGGATTGTTCGCGCGGAGCCGTGGCAGTTCGGTGGGGTGTGGTTGACGGTTGAGTCTGGGGGCGCGCTGTACCGCACGTTGGTTGATGCCACCGGTCGGGATCTGTTGGCGCAGTATGCTGCCGAAGGTGATGACGCCGCGGGGACTGGGGTTGATGTGGATGTTGTCGGCTATGTGCGTGCTTTGTTGGCTGAGCGCGGGCACACGTTGGTCGGTGATGTGCAGGCGCAGCGCGTGGGCGGCGAGCAGTCCAATACGTCTTTTGTTGTGGGCTCGTGGGTAGTGAAGTTCCAGCGCCGCTTGTCTGAGGGGGTCAATCCGGAGGTCCTGGTGGCGGATGCGTTGGCTGATTGCCCGCATGCGGCGCACGTGGTGGCGCATGATGAGGGTGTTTGTGTGGCCACCGTGGTCCCGTTGGTTGATGGCGCTCGTGATGGCTGGGAGTTAGCCCTAGAGCGTGGACTGGTCGGCGATGATAGCGGCGAGGGTGTTGACGTCGCGGGGCTTGGGGCGGCAATCGCGCGCGTTCATGCCGCGTTGGATGAAGGCCACGTGCAGCGGCGCGAGAATCTGCTCGATAGTCTTCGCGAGCGGATGATTCGCACTGGCACGCAGGCGGGCTTGGGTGATGCGCTGAGCTCAGGGTTGATTGAGGTTCTTTCCAACGCTGGAGTCGGGTCTGATCAGGTGCCGGTGCAGCATGTGCATGGTGATCTCCATTTGGGTCAGGTGCTGTGGGATTCTTCCCGCTGGGTGCTCATTGATTTCGAGGGTGAGCCCGCCGCCACCCCGGCGGAGCGTGCTGCGGAGCATTCCCCGATGAAGGACCTCGCCGGGATGATTCGTTCCTTCGACTACGCCACCCAGGTGCGCGCACGCGAAAACGCAGCCAGTGACAGCACTCCAGCCAACGCCGGTGCCAGTGCCGGCGCCGGTGTTGTCGAGCAGGCTACTCAGGCGCTGCTGGATGGTTACCGGCAGGCAGGCGGCACGGTCGATGAGGCACTGTTGCAGGCTTATCTGTTGGACAAGGCGCTCTATGAGTACGACTATGAGCTGCACTACCGCCCGGATTTTCGCTACATTCCGGCCAGGGCTCTGACGGCGCTGGGGATCGCCACGCCCGAGTGATCCTGGGGTAGCTGCTGGGTGATCTGCTCGATTTGCTCCACCATCCAGGGGCTCAGCAGCTGGGGCATGCTGCGGGCACTTTGCGCCAGTGCTGCCGGGTCGACCCACGCATAGTCCATGACCTCCGCCGGGTTGGGCTCGAGGGAGCCATCGATGCGTGCGGCATGCACGGGGCAGAATTCGTATTCGACAATCCCACTGGCGTCGACGGCGCGGTAGGAAAAACTCGGCAAAATGGTGATGACGTCGGCTACCTTGGTGCCCAGCTCGACCTGCGCGCGGCGAGCGATCGCGGCGTCAAAACTTTCACCGGGGGCGGGATGGCCGCAGAAAGAGTTGGTCCACACGCCGGGCCAGGTTTTCTTCTCCAGCGCGCGGCGGGTGATAAGTAGCTCACCTTTGTCGTTGTAGAGGTAGCAAGAAAACGCTAGGTGCAGCTGGGTGTCCGTGGTGTGGACGTGCTGTTTGTCTGCATGCCCGATGGGATTGTTGTCGGAATCCAGCAGCACTACGAGTTCGGCCATGGGCACAGCCTACCGAAGATGCGACAATGTCTTGCATGTGTGCTTTTCCACTGAAGGACTACTACTCGATGTCTGCGGGTGCCGCCAGCAAGGTGATTGGCGCTTATTCGACGAGTTTTTCGCTGGCTTCCCGTTTGTTGCCGCGGCGGATGCGTTCGGATATCGCCAACCTGTATGCGGTGGTGCGCATTGCCGATGAGATTGTGGATGGCACGGCTGCAGCCGCTGGGTTAGATGCTGCGACTATCCACGCCGAGTTGGATGGGTTTGAGGCAGAAATCTACCGCGCGATTGACTCTGGTTTTTCCACCAACCCTGCGGTGCAGGCGTTCGCGATGACCGCCCGCCGCGCGGGGATTAAACGCGATCATATCGAGGCGTTCTTCCATTCGATGCGCGCGGATATTGACACTCCCGGGGGAGATAAGGCTTCCGGTGATACGGCCACGAGTGATCGGCGGCTGCACGTGTATTCCCCGGAGCAACTGCGTTCTTATATTTATGGCTCTGCCGAGGTCATCGGTTTGATGTGCCTGGATATTTTCCTAAGTGACAATCCGCTGCGTCCGGCCCATTATGCCCAGGCTCAGCGGGGTGCCAGGGCGTTGGGCGCTGCTTTTCAAAAGGTGAATTTTTTGAGGGATTACGCGCATGATCGCAACATTTTGGGGCGGGTGTATTTTGCCCAGTCTGAAGGCGGGATGACGGATGCAATTCGCGATGAGATCATCGCCGATATCGCCCACGATTTGGACGTTGCCCGGGGGACTGTCGCCTTGCTCCCGACTGCGCCGCGTGCGGCGGTCACCGCTGCCCTGCTGCTGTTTAATGAGCTCAACCAGCGTCTAGCTACCGCCGATGTAGAGACCGAGCGGGTGCGGGTGCCGGATGCGCTGAAGGCCCGCCTGGTAGCGCAGGCGGTTGCCACCACAGCCTTCAAGCGCAACCCCGCTAACGATGCGGAGTCGGCTGCGGAGTCAGCTGCGGGGTGGAAGGATGACGTCGCGGGGGATCCAGCTGCGGATAGCGCGCAGCCAGCACAGAAAGCTGTGGTCATCGGCGGGGGTATCGCGGGTCTTGCCAGCGCGGCCTTTTTGGCGCGCGAGGGGTTCGAGACGACTGTGTACGAGAAAAATGACACCATCGGTGGCCGCGCCGGCCTGCTTGAAGATCAGGGTTTTACGTGGGACACCGGCCCCAGTTGGTACTTGATGCCCGAGGCTTTTGACCACTTTTTCGAGCAGTTCGGCACCTCCGCGCAGGAGCTGTTGGATTTGCGCCAGCTCTCCCCCGCGTACCGGGTGTTTTCTTCTGGTTTCGAGCCCGTGGATGTCCACAGTGGTGTCGAGCAGGTTGCGGAGCTTTTTGAATCCATTGAGTCCGGCGCGGGAGAAAAAATCCGCGAGTATTTAAAGGTTGCGACGCAGACCTATCATTTCGCGATCGACCGCTTTTTATACACCACCTTTAGTTCTTTTTCGGACTTCGTTAACAAGGCGACCATGGCCCATGCGGTGCTGTTGGCCAAGCTGCTCAGTACTCCTTTGAGCACGTGGGTGGGGCGCGATTTTTCTGATATTCGTCTGCGCCACATTCTGGAATACCCGGCGGTGTTTTTGTCCTGCGAGCCCACCCGCACTCCCGCGATGTATCACTTGCTCAGCCACACCGACCTGGTTGAGGGCGTGCGCTACCCCATGGGTGGTTTCAGCAAAATTATTGATGCGGTGGCTGGCGTGGCGAGGGCGCAGGGCGCGAAGATTGTCACCGGCCGTGCGGTTCAGGGCATCGAGGTGGTTGATGGGCGTACCCGTGGCGTCCGGCTGGCAGCTGCCAACCCAGGCGGTGAGCCTGAGCGGGTGGATGCGGATGTTGTTGTTGGCGCTGCTGATGTCAACCACCTGGCCGGCATGCTGGGCAGGAAGGAAAAGCAGGTCGATCCTGGTATCGGCGTGGTGTTGGGCTTTGTTGGTGTGCGCGGCGTGCTTCCGGAGTTAAGCCACCACCAGTTGTTCCTGGAGCGCGAGTGGCAGCGCGATTTCGAGGCGATCTTCCCCAAGGGGGGTGCCACCGCGCAGCCGGGTGTGTCGCAGTCGATCTACGTGTGTAAGCCTTCCGAGACTGATCCTTCCGTGGCGCCTGAGGGCTGCGAGAACTTGTTTATTTTGATCCCCACCCGTGCCGATGAGGGCTTGTTGGGTGATGACGCCGTGCTGGCCCGGCAGGCTGCCGAGGCCCTGGTCGACAAGGCGATCGGGGCGATCGGCCAGCGCGCGGGCGTGCCCGACTTGGCCGACCGTGTGATTGTTCGCCACGCTATGGGGCCGAAGGATTTTGCCTCGCGTTTCAACGCATACAAGGGCAATGCTTTGGGCTATGCCCACACCCTGGGCCAGTCGGCGTTTTTGCGCGGCACGCAGCAGGATCCGGACGTATCCGGACTGTTATATGCCGGGGCAACCACGACCCCCGGTGTTGGCCTGCCGATGTGTCTGATTAGCGCGGAAAACCTCCTGGAGTGCCTGGACTAGTCCCTTTTGCGCTGCGCTACCCCACGCACCCCGCTGATGCCCGCCACAAGTGGTGCGGCCGCCGCGGAGGCCGCCTTGGAAGCATTGGCGGTGTTCTGCGGGTTGTGGGGTGTGCTGATTGTTCCGGTGGCCCGCAGTTGTTCGAGCACCGTGGGGTTGGCGGTGGTTCTGCTACGGCTAGTCGCACCGCCGCGTACTGAACCGACTCCTCCGGCGATCAATCCTGCGGCGCTCATCGCCATGGTTCGCCCCGCCCCGGAAAGTCCCGATGGCGGGGTCGGGGTGCTCGCGGCCTGCACTCGCAGGTGTTCTGGGGTGGGTGCGGCGGCGGCGTGTGTTGCGGCGGCGTGGCTGTGCAGCCCGCCGATTCCGCCGAGTGAGTACAGCTCGAGGTTGTTAGCGCCGCTCCGAGCTTGGCCGAGCCCGTCGATAACCCCCAGCATGTCGCCCTTGGGTGGGGTGACGTCGGCGAGGATGGCCGGCAGATCAACGGTGTAGAACTTATCCACGGCTTCGTTTTCGGCAGCTTGTGCGGCGGCCGCTGCAGCAGCCGCGTTGTCGCCGCCGGTACCTTCCTGCGCTGCGATTTTCGCAATGTCCTCTTCGTATCCAGACAGCACCGCGTCGGCCTCATCGAGTGCGTCGTTGAGCTTGCGGCTCCACGCACTCATCGCTCCGGCATTATCGGATAGGTGCTGCGCAATCTGAATGGTTTCCGCTAGTGATTCGCATGCTTGAGTGATGACGTCGCCGTGGTTGCTGCCCGCCAGTTCCTGGGCTGCTTTGTCCAGTTGGCTTGCGGCTTCTGCGCATTGCTGTTGGGTGCGTGTCCAGTGTTCACTGGCCTGCTGCGCTAGTTCGCGTCTGCTGGTCGCGATGAGGATGCGGATCCCAGCGATTGTGCCGCCACCACCGCTGCAGGTGGGTGTGTGGAAGGCGGTGTGTGCTGGGTGGATGGCGGGTTTGGGTGGGAAGACGACCGATTGGTTGGGGCCAGGTAAGGAGTCTAGGTCCAAACCGTGAGCGTTGAGGAGGTTTTGTCCGCTGAGCGCCTCAATGGATGCGCCGAGTGCCTGGGCTAGCCAGGTGACGCGTTCTCCTAGTTGTTCCTGTGCCCCGTGTGCGCTGGTGAGCGCTGCGCTGTGTAGCTGCGCGAGGTCGCTTAAACCGCTGAGGCCTGTATAGGAGTTCAGTCCGGGTGGCGGTGTGGGTGTGCGGTAGGCCTGGGTGATGGTGGTGATGACGCTGTCGATGCTTCGCAGGTCTAGATGGATATCCAAGGGGTCCCCCTTTCTTGTCGTGTGTCCCCTTACGACAGTGTTAGACGCTGCGCACCCACCCACGGTTCCATCGCGTGACGTGATTCACACAACGCGGCGTCATTACCCCTGATGCCCACCCATGGCACCAGCGGGCTAGATGTTCAGCGAACCCTTGAAAATAACGTTGCCCACCTGCAGCTCAGCGGCATTAACATTGCCGACCGTGGTGTTAAAAGCGAAGTCCAAGTTGGTCGTCGCACCACTACCCAAGGGCAGATCCAAACCGGACTGAACACCAGACTGGCCCTCCCCCAACGGCTCAATGTTGGTCGACTGGCCGTTGTAGCCGGTGGTCTTGAGCGTCGCCTTGACCACGTCAGTCGGCAGGGCGCTTTCGTTAAGGTTCTTGACATCCACGTGCACCACAATGCCCCCGATCGGGGCGGCACTCACCCCGCGGAGGGTCCAATCCACGTTCAGACCGGGGTCGTGAATGGGCTCGTAGAGGGTCGGCGCGACAATCGGCTCAACCTGCTGCGCCACAAACGGCGCGGGGTCGGGGTTATCCGGGTTGGTCGGCTGAGCGGTAACCACCAGGGTGTCCGAGGTATCTTGCGAATCATCACCACAGGCGACTAGGCACGTCGCGGCGATGGTCCCGCTAATCACGACGACAACTTTTGAAAGCTTACGGTTGAGCACCCTTTCAGTTTAAGGTAAGTGCATGACTTTCCCCACGCACACCGAACTTGCAGCCCGCGGAACCGAGAAATGGCGGGCGTATTCACCCGACGTCCTGCCCATGTTCGTTGCCGAATCCGACTTCTCGACGTGCCCGGAGGTCAAGCAGGCAATCGCCGATGCTGTGGAGCGGGAAATGTTCGGCTACGCCTACCCCGATGAGCGCCTGGGGCAGGCCCTGTCGGAGTTTTATGCGCAGAGTTACGGGTGGCGGCCCAACCCCGAGTGGGTCCGCACGGTTCCTGACGTCGTCCGGGGTGTCTGCCTGTCCATCAGCCACCTGACGCGCGAGGATTCCGCAGTCATCGTCCCGGTGCCCAGCTACATGCCGTTCTTCCAGATCCCGGGCGTGACCGGCCGCGATATTGTGCACGTTCCGGTGGAGGACCTCACCGGTGATCTACGCGAAACGGAGGCAGCGCTCAAGGCCGGCGCGGGCTCCATCATCCTGGTCAACCCCTATAATCCCTTGGGTCTGGTGTTCGGGCCGGAGACCTTGCAGCAGATCTGTGACTTAGCGCGCGACTACGAGGCCCGCGTCATTGTTGATGAAATCCACGCCCCGCTGGTGCTCAACCCGGAGTGTCGCCACCATGTTGCGGCCGCGTTCGCCCCGGACGTGTGCATCACCATCACCGCTGGTTCCAAGGCGTGGAATGTGGCGGGGTTGAAGTGCGCGCAGATTGTTTTCTCCAATGACGATGACGTCGCGTCGTGGGACGCCCTGCCCAGCGTGACGCGCGGCGGCGTGTCGATCTTGGGCCAAGAAGCAGCTATTGCCTGCTACAGCGCCTGCCAGTCGTTTATTCAAGACCAAGCCGCCTACCTGTGGGAGACGGTCAATTGGTTGCGGGAGGAACTCCCGGCGCGCATCCCCGGCATCCGTATTGCAGGGGCGTGTGATGCGACCTATCTGATGTGGTTGGACTTCAGCGGCACCTCTATCGCGAAGGTCACTAATAGGCCTGCGGAGTACCTGTTGGAGCATGCCAAGGTGGCGTTGAACGAGGGCGCGGCGTTTTCCCCCGAGGACCAGGACCTGGGCGACCACCATGCACGCCTGAACTTTGCGTGCAGCCGCGACAACCTCGCGGAGGCCATTGACCGTATCGCGGCCGCCCTGCCCCAGTAGTTTCCCGGTGGGCTCTTAGTAGCCCTTGGAGGGATCAACCTCGGTGGGCATGGTCTCGCCGGCGACCAACGCTCGGTAGTTGGCGGCGACCACGGGTGCCAGCAGCCGGTCCATGGAGTTCATGGTGTTGGCGGTGTGTGGGGTGATGATGACGTTGCTCATCGACCAGCGGCGTGTGGATTCGGGCGTGATGATGCCTTCGTCAAAATAGGCGTTGATTCCAGCGTTGGGAAACTGCACCCAGGTGATGCCATCGTGTAGCTCGAGGAAGCTCCCACCCGGGGTTTGTGTGAATACGAAGCCCTCCGCCTGCTCGATGGTGTCGACAATGGTTGCGCCTTCTTCCTGCAGTGCGCGGGCGACGTCGGGATAGTGTCCGGGTCCGATGTAGATCTTCGTACCCCCACCATAGGGGATGGATAGGGTGACGTCGAACACCTTGGGTTAGTGTCTATGTTCATGAATCGCATCAAAAAAGTTGCGGCGGTCATGCTGTGCTTGGCGGGGGTCTTAAGTTCCTGTTCAGCAGGACACACCGCTATCCACACGGCCTCTGGCTCCCATTCGGGGGGAGTAGTTGTAGCGCTAGCTGCGGCTCCCGCTTCACTGGATTTCACCACCACCTCTGGCGCCGCCATCCCGCAGGCAATGATGGCCAACATTTACGAAGGCCTCGTGCGCATCAACCAACAGGGCGAGATCGAACCCCTTCTCGCAACCGATTGGACGGTCAGCGAGGACGGTAAAAACTACCGCTTCAACCTGCGCAAGGGTGTCGCTTTTTCCAACGGCTCGCCGTTTAACGCCCAGGCCGCGAAGTTTTCCATCGAGCGCGTGCAATCCGATGCCTGGACTAATGGCCTCAAAGCACAAATGGATCCGGTTGAGTCGGTAACAGTGGTTGACGACTACACCCTGGATGTCGCACTCAAGCAGCGCTCCAACAACTGGCTGTGGAACATGGGCACCTTTGTTGGCGCCATGTTCAGCCCCGATGGTGTTGATAATCTTGCCGAAAACCCCATCGGCACCGGCCCCTATGTTCTCGACAAGTGGAATGTGGGCCAGTCTTTGGAGTTCGTCGCCCGCGAGGATTATTGGGGCGAGGCCCCGAAAAACAATCGCGCTGCCCTGCGCTACTTTGGTGACGCCGTCGCCGCTACTAACGCGTTGCAGTCCGGCGACGTCGACGTGGTCTACTCCATGCAGTCGCCGGAATTGTTGGAGACAATCAACGCTCGCGGCGAGTACAGCGTAGAGGTCGGCACCACCAACGGCGAGGTCGTGCTGTCAATGAACCCCCGCCGCGCACCCTTCGATAACCCCAATGTGCGCAAGGCGGTGATGTATGCGATCAACCGCCAGGACGTCATCAATACTGCCTGGGATGGTTACGGCACCGACACCGGTGGCGTTCCTGCGTCCCCCGCCGACCCGTGGTATTTCGTGTCCGACCAGTACCCCTATGATCCCGACAAGGCTCGGGAGCTATTGGCCGATGTCGACGGCCCCATCCCTGTAACCATTTCCGTTCCCTCCCTGCCGTACGCGCAGGCGGCGTCAGAAATGGTTGTGAGCCAGCTGCGGGACGTCGGCTTCGATGTGAAGATCGAATCCACGGAATTCCCGGCGGTGTGGTTGGCGAAGGTCTACAAGGGCCACGATTTTGACATGTCCATCATCAGCCACGTCGAGGCCCGGGATATTCCCAACATGTTCGGCAACCCCGACTACTACATCGGTTTTGGCAGTGATGAAATCCAGCAGTTGCTCAGCGAGGCGGACACGGGGCCGAAGGATCAACAGGACGCCACGATGCGCAAAGCGATCCAAACAATTCTTGATGACGCCGCGGCGGACACACTGTTCAATTTGCCGAACATTGTTGTCTCTGATCCCGCTATTTCCGGCGTGCCCGTCAACAGTGTGACCCAGGCGCTTCCTTTGGCGCCGATTAGCCGGGAAGGGGGCAAGCAGTAATGAATAGGGTTGTTGGAATTATTGTCCGCTACGTGTTGACCCTGTGGGTTGCCAGTGTCGCGGTGTTTGCTCTGCTGCGTGTGGCGCCGGGAGACCCGGCAGAAATCGCCCTGGGGGTGACGGCCACACCCGAGCTCGTGGCAGAAAAGCGTGCGGCTTTGGGTATTGACCAGTCGCTGCTCACCCAGTACGGCCAGTGGGTTAAAGGCCTGTTGACGGGCGACTTTGGGCTATCAATGACCAGCGGTAAGGATATTTCCGAACTTGTTCTTGACCGCCTGCAGGTGTCGCTGATTTTGGTGGTGTGCGCGATTATTGTGTCGCTGGCTATCGCCATCCCGATGGGGTCGTGGGCTGCGCGTCGCCACCGCCACGCTGATGGTATTGCGATCACGGCCACCAGCCAGGTAGGCATCGCTATTCCCAGCTTCTTGGCCGGTATTGTCCTGGTGACTGTGTTCGCGGTCAAGCTTGGGTGGGTGCCTGCTAACGGGTGGGTGCCGCCGGATGTGAGCGTCACCGGCTTTCTGTCTCGTCTGATTTTGCCGGTGCTGGCGTTGGCTGCCGTACAGTCGGCGATTATGACCCGCTACGTGCGCAGCGCCGTGCTCAATATTTTGAGTGAGGACTTCATCCGCACTGCCCGGGCCAAGGGCCTGACTACTAAGCAGGCTCTGCGCCGCCACGGTCTGCGCAACGCTGCCCTGCCGGTTGTCACCGTCACCGGCCTGCAGCTTGCGACCGTCGTCGTGGGTGCCGTGGTGATTGAAAAGGTATTCGTTTTGCCCGGCATCGGCACGATGTTGCTTGATGCGGTGACTACCCGCGACCTCCTAACTGTCCAGACAATCGTGATGCTGCTGGTTGCTTTCACCATCATCGTTAACTTGGTCGTCGATCTTCTCTATGTTGTTCTCGACCCACGGATCAGGAGCTAAGCCATGAACCGCACGTTGAAAATTGGCACCACGATCGTGGGCATTGTTTTTATCACCGCGTTGCTGAGCTTTGTGTGGACGCCCTACGACCCCATTCATGCGATTGCAGCGGACCGCCTCCAGGGCCCGTCGCTTAAGCATCTGCTGGGCACGGATCGTTATGGTCGCGATGTGTTGTCTGCGCTGATGGTGGGCTCGCGCATCACCCTGTATGTCGGCTTGATTTCGGTGGGTATTGGAGCCACCTTGGGTACTCCCTTAGGTGTGCTGGCCGCTGTTCGCGGGGGCTGGTTGGAGCAGGTCATTATGCGCGGTTCGGACCTGTTGCTGGCGTTTCCCGCTCTGCTGATGGCTATTGTCACCGGCGCGATGTTCGGGGCGTCGACGGCGTCTGCGATGGTCGCGATCGGTATTGCTACTATCCCTGGTTTCGCCCGGGTGGCTCGCGCCGGCACCTTGCAGGTGCTCAGCCGCGACTACATCCTTGCGGCGAAACTCAGCAAAGTTTCCGGCCCGGCTATCGCTTTCAAGCACGTGTTGCCGAATATCTCCGGCATGCTCATTGTGCAGTGCTCTGTGTCTTTCGCCCTGGCGATTTTGGCGGAAGCCGCGTTGAGCTTCCTCGGTTTGGGTACTCCCCCGCCGGATCCCAGTTGGGGGCGGATGCTGCACAGCGCGCAGGCGTCCTTGTCCTCCGCACCAGAGTTGGCTTTGTGGCCAGGTCTAGCTATTGCCATCACCGTGTTGGGTTTCAACCTGCTGGGTGATGGTCTGCGCGACTACTTCGACCCGAAAACCAAGGAGCGAGCATGAGCACGCTAGCGATTGATTCACTCACCATTGCGGCCAGCGAGCCTTTGTTGGAGCAGCTCGAGTTAACTATTAGTGGTGGCCAACGCCTGGGGCTGATTGGCGAGTCCGGTTCCGGTAAATCCATCACTGCCCTATCGATCATGGGGTTGCTTCCCGAAAACCTGCGTGCGTCTGGCAGCATCGATTTCGAGGGCCAGCAGCTGCTCGGTATGGACGAAGAGCGGCTGTGTGCTCTGCGCGGCAAGCGTATTTCGATGGTGTTCCAGGAACCCATGACGGCCTTGAATCCGTTGATGCGGGTGAATAAGCAGCTGGCGGAGGTCATTTCTCTGCATGGTGGTAGCCCCACCAAGAATCGCTTGAAGCAGATGGCCGCCGAGGTTGGCCTGGCCGAGGAGCTGTTGGGGCGTTATCCCCACCAGTTGTCGGGTGGTCAGCGCCAGCGTGTGTTGATCGCTATGGCGTTGGCTAATGATCCGGATGTGTTGATCTGTGACGAACCGACCACTGCGTTGGATGTGACGGTGCAAAAAGACATCGTCGAGTTAATTTCTGCTTTGGTTGCCGAGCGCGGCACTGCTCTGTTGTTCATCACCCACGACCTTGGTTTGGCCGCCCAGACCTGTGATAACGTCGCGGTGCTGAAAGGCGGTGTTTTGGTGGAAACCGGTCCTGTTGATCAGGTGTTGCGCGATCCCCAGCACGACTACACCAAGGGGTTGCTCGCGGCGTCTGATTTGTCCGCCCGGGATGCTGATGGTCATTTGTATACGGTGGCCTCGTCTCAGTTGGCGGGCTATGCGCCTGGGGTGGCCCAGGCTCGACCGCAGTGGCGGGAGGTGTCGCGCACGGATGATGACGTCGTGTTGCGTGCGGATCGCATTTCAAAGACCTACGGTCGCGCGTTGTTCGGCCGCTCGAAGCAGTACACGGCGTTACATCCGATGGACTTGAACCTTTACCGCCATCAGCGCTTGGGTGTTGTGGGTGGTTCCGGTTCGGGCAAGACCACCTTGCTGAAGCTGTTGGCGGGGTTGAGCGAACCCACTGCGGGTTCTGTGACTGCCAAGGGCACGGTGCAGGCTGTGTTCCAGGATCCTTTTGATTCTTTGGATCCGCGCATGACCATTGGCGATGCTGTTGCCGAGCCACTGCGCGCCCAGGGTATTAAAGACCCGGCACGTGTGTCTGAGGTGTTGGAAGAGGTCGGTATTGATCCGGCCTTGGCCAGCCGTTATCCGCACGAGTTTTCGGGCGGACAGCGCCAGCGCATTTCTATTGCTCGCGCGTTGAGTGTGCGCCCGGATATTTTGTTGGCGGACGAGCCCGTCAGTGCCCTGGATGTGTCCGTGCGTGCGCAGGTGATGAACTTGCTGACGGATTTGTGCATCGATTATGGCCTGTCGATGGTGTTTGTGAGCCACGACCTAGGCGTGGTGCGCGAATTGTGCCAGGATGTCATCGTGTTGGATGAGGGCTCGATTGTGGAGCAAGGCCCGGTAAGCCGAGTGCTGCACAACCCTGATTCTCCGTACACCCAGCGATTGTTGGACGCTATCCCACGCATCACCGAAGTCTAAAAATCTGTTACTAGGAGTTGATCGTATGGTCGCGCGTTGGTGGGTCACTGCTGTGGCGGGCGTATCGATGGTGGGTGTGCTGTCTGCCTGCGGCACTGGCCTGGAAATTTCTAAGAAGGGCGATGAGGACCAGACTGGTGGCAGTGGCATCAAGCCGGTGGTGTTGGACGAGTCCAAACTAGTCGATGTCGAATCGGAGTTTGGTGACTCCTCCACCTATGGCACCGCTATATTCGATCTTCCCAACGGCATCCAGTGCAGGGTTGATAGCCAGGACGGATCGTGCGCTGACACTCGGGGTGACAACTATGTCGGTGTGATCATCCGCCCCGAGACAGACCCGTACTACGCGCAGTTGACGATCACACACGAGATCGGCGGAGGGCAGCCGTCCAGGGGCACGCTGAGCAATGGAGATCAGTTCCGGGTGGCGGACTTCCTGTGCGAAGTCGTCGATAACAGTGCTCGCTGCACCTCGGATACGGGTGCTGCACTGGATTGGACTGGCGACAAGCCACAGATCTTCATCGAGCCGGAGGTCGTCGACGCTGTAGACCTTGCCTTCGGCATGGGCATTGCCGAGCACCTGGTGTTCACCCAAACCCCGGAAGGCAATCTGCTGTGCAGCGGCGGCCACTGGACGCAATATGTGGAGCACGCTGCCCCTGACGGCACCGGTAATGACCTACTGGTGACCTTCGGCGATGGCGAGCCCACAGCGCGGGTCAATTCTTCCAACGCCTTGGGCCAATTGCCGCGCGTGGAGGGTAAAAACGGTGGTCGCTACCGGGTGGGTGACTACATCATTCAGGGCAGCACGGAGCGCGCCTATGTCACCCACGTTGATAAGCCCGGCTCGGCGCTGATCACCCCTGCGGAGATACTCTTAAGCTCTGAGCAAAACGGCTAGCGCTAGCGTGTTTCGATCGCAGCGATCGCTTCGGTGACGAGTTCCCAGAAGCGGCCGTGATCGAGCTTGACTGCCACCTGTGTGTGGCAGTCTTCGGGGGCGGGCCCACGGAAGTCAGCCACCGTCATGCCGGTGGTGAGCGCCCCGCTGAGCTCCACGTCGACGGGGACTTTTCGGGTGCTGACGACGCTCGGGTCAATCAGGTAGGCAATGGTGCAGGGGTCGTGCACCGGCGGGTCGACGAAGTCTTGGTTTGCTTGGTAGGCCTTGCGGAAAAAGCCCATGAGGCCGACGACAAATTCGCTGGCCTCTGTGCCCAGGGCCTTGATTTTTTCTTCCACCTCGGGGGTGCATAGTGCTTGGTGGGTGAGGTCGAGGCCCACCATGGTCACCGGCCAGGGCTCGTTGAACACAATGTGTGCGGCCTCTGGGTCGACCTTGATGTTGAACTCCGCCACGGCTGACCAGTTGCCTTCGTGGTAGCCGCCGCCCATAAGCACGACTTCGCGAACGCGCTCAACAATGCGGGGTTCTTTGCGGGCGGCCATCGCAATGTTGGTCAGCGGACCAGTGGGCACGAGCGTGATGGTGCCGGGTTCGCTATTCATGACGGTGTCGATGATGAAGTCCACCGCATGGGTGTCTTCCGGGCCGTGAGTGGGTTCGGGCAGCTCCACTCCGTCGAGGCCGCTGTCGCCGTGAATGTCTTCGGCGACCTCCACGCTGCGGACCAGGGGGCGATCGCAGCCGGGGTAGACCGCGACGTCATCAAGCCTGGCGACCCGCAAGGTTGCGAGTGCGTTTCGGGTGACCTTCGGCAGGGTCTGGTTGCCGCCGACAGTGGTGACACCCAGCAGGTTGATGGCGGAGTTGCCGCCGGCGAGGATGATGGCGACGGCGTCGTCGTGTCCGGGGTCGCAGTCGAGGATGATGTCACGCATGGGTTTTGGCCTCTTTCCTAGCGTTCAACAGTGGTGTTAGTTGCTGTCTTCGGTGCGTGCGGGCGCGGGGATCAGCGTGGAGGTTGCGGCCGCGAGCAACAAAATGACGGCACCCGCAAAGATACCCGCGCTGGGGCTTGCCGCGGTGGACACGGCGAACAGGATCGCGAAGCTCAAGCCCGCGCCCAGGTTGAAGGCGCCGGCGTTCATGCCCGGCAGGTAGCCCTGGTTGTCCGCGGGCGATAGCACGATGCCCAGGCCGTTGAGCATGATGTTGGACATGCCCGCATAGGTGATGCCGATAAACAGCGACAGTAGAAGCAATGCTGTGCGGCTGATTCCGTCACTGAGCAGCCACAATACTGCCAGGCCAGCGACGGTGCCGATCAGACCGATTTGCAGGACGAGCTTGTAGCCCAGCTTGGCGGAGAGCTTGCCGGTGATAGGCCCCATGGCTAGGCCGGCGAGGGCGTAGGGGGTCAGTGTCCACCAGGAGACGACGTCGACGTTGATGCCTTCGGCTTGGGCAATGTTGGGCACCAGGCCGTTCATCACGGCGAACACGCCGGTCATGGTCAACAGGGTGGTCGACAGCAGGGCCCAGGTGCGGCGCTGAAGCATGTACTCGGTGGTCACCAGCGGGTGCGGGCTGCGCTTTTCGACGTTCCAGAATGCGACGAAACCAATGATGCCGACGACGATGAGCACCGCCACCAGCCACCAGCGGGCATCGGCGAGTTTGCCGGCCTCATTGAAGGCGATCAGTACCGAACCCAAGGCGATCACGAGCGGTGCGACACCAACCCAGTCCATGGGTTGGGTGACGGCCGCCTTGGTTTCCCCGGTGCGCAGGAACACGGCGATGACGGCGACGGCGCAGATCAAAGCCATCACCCAGAAGATGCTTCGGAAGCCATAGTGCTGGGCTAGCCAACCGCCGGCTAGCGCGTCCACACCGGCGATACCACCGTTGACGGAGGTGAGGATTGCCATGAGCAGTGCGTATTGCTTGTCGTTGGGCACGTGTGCGCGCAGCATGATCAGGCACATGGGGACGGTGGGGCCGGCAACGCCTTGGATCACGCGGCCAACAAACAGGGTGCCCACCCCGGGGGCTAGTGCGCTGACGACGCAGCCGATGGCGGTGGCCAGCAGCATGCTCAGCAACACTTTGCGGCGGCCGATCAGGTCGCCCCAGCGTGGGAGGAAGAGAGAAAAGAGTGCGGCTGCGGTGAAGAAGGCGGTTTGTGTCAGACCGATTTGCGCGTCGGTGGCGTCGAGTTCGCGGCTCATGGTTGCCAGTGCTGGCGACAGCATGGATGCGTTGAGTTGGAATGCGAACACTGCAGCCAAGAGCGCAAGCAGTAGGGGTACTGCCTGGGAGTTGGGAACTCTGGTGGTCGGTGTAGTCATGCGGACTATTATCCATGACGCCGCGTTGCCGATCCTGTGAGGCAACGTTCACTGCGGTGGGTTGAACACGGGGTGTGAAACATGCGGCGGGGCAACCGGTTTTTTTACTCAGCTGCGGGTAAGAATGTCTGCGTGAATGTTCAGCCCCGCGATCTGCCTGACAACGTTGATGTTGTTGTCACCTTTGAGGGGCAGACGCGCCTGACGACCGGTTCTTTCCCCCAGCAGTCGGCTCCGGCACAGTCGGCTCCGGCACAGTCAGCGCCAGCAGCTGAGCCACAGCAAGCCTGGCCTGCCCCCGCTGAGCAACCTGTGCGGGAGAAGCCGGAGCAGATCCTCCCCCGCCGCGCGCCTCGGATCCACGCTGATCCGGAGGGCAACAAGAGTATTAGCGTGGCGGAGTTGTTGGCACGCGAAGGCCGCACTCCCCGGCGCCGGGCTACAGATGAGGCACCCTCACAACCTGAGCCCCGATCGGAAGAGACCCCCACCGCGCAGTTTGCCCGCGTGCACGGGGTGAGTGCTTACGCCGCTGCGGTCGCAACGGAAACTAAAGCGGAGGAAGAATCCGCGCTGAGTGCCATGTTCCGCCACAGCGACGAAGAAGATGCTGCGCCCACCCCTACTACTGTCGACACCATCGATAGGATCGACCCCGTGCCCACGACAGCCACGGCGGACGCTGTGGTTGCCCCGCAGGCTGCTGGGCAACTGGGTGCTTCTGAACCAGCTGGACTGTTCTTTGAAGAAGAGTTCTTGGAGCGCCCGCGGGTGAGCACCCTTCCGGAGGGCTTCGAGCCGCACCTGATGTGGCCCTCGGCGTTGGCCAATTTGAACCGGTGGCGCTGGGCGATGGCGGCGAGCTTCGTCGAGGCGTGCGCCGGCACCGCCATGATGGGCATGCACGCACTGGGCTCGGGCGAATCCTCGTTGTATTCGCACGGCATGGGTCTTGCGGGGATCGCTTTGGTGGCGGGCTCCATCACGCAGGCGTGTGCTGCGGAACTGTTGTTCCGTCCCGTCGTTCCCGATGAGCTCCCCCACCCAATCGACCACACAGCAGAGCACCCACACGACAGTGTTTTCACTGATCAGGATGCAGATTTTGGGGAGGAACAATGGAACTAGCGTTGCTTGGCGCCAGCGGCTTGGTGTGCCTGCTACTTCTGATCCGATGCGTACAGGTGTTCCACCTGCACTCCAGAACGTGGGTGGAGGTAGACGCGGGCCACGGCGGCGTCATCACCTGTGTTGCTAACCCTGTGGAATACGCTGCCCGTGCCAGGCGCTGGCGAGGTGTGGCATACGGGTGGGTTGTGGTGACCGCGCTTGCCGTTGTGTTGGGTGTGGTGGGCTCCCATGGCTGGTTTATTCCGGCGTTGGTGGGTTTGGTGGCGGCCACCTACTGTGTGCAGATCAGCCGCCGCCTGTCGGAGTTTACTTTCTAACAACCATCCGGGTTGCCCTACAACCCCCAGCTGCTCCCGAGCCACTGGGTTTGCCCCGTAGACGGGGGTGTCTAAACCTTCCATCCGGGCTTTGAGCTGCAGCGCCATGTAGCGACTGTAGTGACGCGACTGGTGGAGATTGCCACCCAAATCAACCAGCTGAACAACGCCCAGACTTCTGGCGCGCAGGTAGTCATCGTCAACCCGACCGACTCCGATGCTGTTGTTCCCGCCGTCAAGGCACTAAACTCCGCTGACATCCCGGTGGTTGCGGTGGATCGTTCCGCTAATGGCGGTGACGTCGCGTCCTTCGTCGCCTCCGATAACGTTGCTGGCGGCAAGCAGGCCGCTGATGCTCTGGCGAAGGCTATCGGCGAGGAAGGCGAGGTTCTGGTGCTGCAGGGCATCACCGGTTCTTCTGCTTCCCGTGACCGAGGTCAAGGTTTCGCTGAGGGGATCGCCGCTTACCCGAACATCAAGGTCGTGGCACAGCAGACAGCTGGTTTCGACCGCACTCAGGGTCTGAATGTGGCAACCAACCTGCTGCAGGCGCACCCGAACGTAAAAGCTATCTTCGCTGAGAATGACGAGATGGCATTGGGTGCGCTGGAGGCTCTTGGTGCGCGCGCCGGTAGCGACGTCATGGTTGTTGGTTTCGACGGCACCGCTGATGGTTTGAAGGCTGTGGAGTCCGGCCGCTTGGTGGCCACCATTGCTCAGCAGCCCGGTGAGCTGGGCGCGAAGGCCGTTGAGCAGGCCGCAAAGCTGGCTACGGGCGAGTCCGTTGAGGCCGCGGTTCCGGTCGAGGTTGTGACCGTGACCAAGGACAATGTCGCCGACTTCAAGTAAAGCTCGTTCACTGTTTGTTTGACCTGTATGAGAGTGTCTAAGTATGTCTAGTTCTGTTTCGCCAAAGACCGCTGCCCCGTCTGTTGATGTTGTGGTGGTTGGTTCGATCAACGCCGATCAGGTTGTGCGTGTGCCCCGCCACCCGAAGCCCGGGGAGACCCTGTTGGGTTCTTCGTTGACGCACACGGCTGGCGGTAAGGGCGCGAATCAGGCTGTTGCTGCGGCGTTGCAGGGCGCGCGGGTGGCGTTTGTTGGCGCCTATGGTTGCGACGCATACGCCGATGTCGCGCTGGAGTTTTTGCGTTCCAGCGGCGTCGATTTGGCCGCCACTCGCGAGTTGGACACGAATACTGGTTTTGCTGCTATCCAGGTGTCGGATGACGGGGAGAACTCGATTGTGGTGATCCCGGGAGCGAACGAGCAGGTGGACGCCGCGTTTGTCTCCGACAATGGTTCCGTGATTGATGACGCCGCGATGCTACTGTTGCAGGGCGAGGTTCCGGCTTCTGGTTTTGCCCAGGCTGTAGACATGGCTGTGGCGGCGGGCCGGCGTGTGGTGGTTAATCTTGCTCCGGTGATTGAGGTGGATCGTGAGGCCTTGTTGGCTGCGGATCCGTTGATGGTCAATGAGCATGAGGGCGGTTTGGTGCTTGAGCAGCTTGGTCTGCCGGTGCCGGAGGGCGATGCTGCACGCGTGGCTGCCCTGCTTGAGGCTGGTTTCGCGTCGGTCGTGATGACTCTCGGCGCGCGCGGTGCATTGGTTGCGTCTGTGGATTCCCCTGAGCCTGTTGCTGTTGCGAGCCCCAAGGTCGCGGCTGTAGATACAACGGGCGCGGGTGATTGCTTCGCTGGTGCTTTCGTAGCGCATATGGCAGCGCACCCGGATCAGTGTGATCTGGTGGCTGCGGCGGAGCATGCGGTCCGGGTGGCGGCTTTCTCGGTGCAGCATCCTGGTGCGCAGGTCTCTTACCCAGATAAGGAGGCTGAACTGCCGTGTTAAAGCAAGGTTTAATCAACCGTGATCTGCTGGCGTGTGCCGCCGAGCTTGGGCACACTGATTCGTTTGTGATCGCGGATTGTGGCCTGCCCATCCCGGAGCATGTGCCGGTGGTGGACGTGAGCCTGGAGTTCGGCTACCCCGAATTCTTCGACGTTGCCGGCCGCCTGTTGCCGCATGTTGTGGCGGAGTCTGTGGTGGTGGCGAAGGAAGCCCCCGCCGCGTTTGGTGAGGAACTTGCCCTCGATGTGCCAGATGCGCAGCAAGAGGTTGTCAGCCATGAGGAGCTCAAGCGGCTGGTTGCGGACGCGAAGTTCGTGGTACGCACCGGTTCTGTGGTTCCGTATTCGAATGTGGTCGTCCGCTGCGGCGTGCCCTTCTAGATTCCTCGCTACCTGGCGCCAGTCGGTACGGCCGGGTGCTGCCGGGCGAAAACGTGCACCATGATCTGGAATATCGTTGGTATCGCCGTAATTTTCTTCATTCTGTCGTCGGTTTCCTACTACTTCAGCACCGACAGTCGCCTGCTGAAGCTGGCTCGTGAATCACAGTCGGAGGATCGCGAGGGCTTCACAAACCTCGTGCTCGACACCCAGTGTGCTGGTTGACGGGTTAATCAAAACCGTAAGTAGGCGGCTAAATCGCTGGCGGCCCGCGTTTCATAAGGGGCCGCCAGTTTCTGTGTGTGTGGCTAGCGCTGCTCGGCGCGAAGCCTGCGGGCTGCGCGGAAATAGCGCACGGCCACAACCAGCACCACCAGGGAGAACACCAAGCGGATTGTTGCGACTAGGCCGGTCTGCGGCAGCATAGCCAGTGCGAACATCAGGCCTAGGGCGTAGTAGAGGACATTGTCCTGATAGAGCTTTGCGGCGGGGCTCTTCGCGCGCGGGCCGAACACCGCCAGGGTTTGAATGACATAGACCATCAGGGACACCCCGAGGTGCAGGTAATTGCTGCGACTATCCGCGAAGCTGCCGGTGGTAAATGAGACGACGATGACGGCGAGCAAGACGGCCCACCAGGCGCCTGCCCAGGCGATGCGGTAGTTGGTGGAGGTGTGGTCGGTGGCGGCGCGGCGCTTGTGGTGGCTGGGGGTGTCACTCATGGTTTCTAGGTTACCTTCCGGGCGGACAACCCAGCCGCCTTACGCGCTTTCCCCGCCGGTCTTGTCGAGGCGTTGGTCGGTGAGATCCTTCACATAGCGTATTGCCAGGATGAGCACGGCAAGGCCGGCGATGAAGCGGATGATGGACACAAACCTTCCAGGCTCGAGCATTGCTAGGCACATCACCGCTGACATCGCGAGGTACATCGCAGAGCTACCGTATTTGGCGCGCGGTGTGGCGTGTTCGGGAAGTTGGAGTACCACGTCTGTCTGCAGGCCCAGGAGAAATATGCCGATGACTAGGTAGAGGTAGTTCAGCGACAGTCCGGAAAGTTGTCCGGTGGCGACGGCGGTTGCTGTGATCGCGAAGTCGATGAACCACCATGCCGCGACCCAGGCGGTGCGGTTGGGCTTAGCACTGTAATCGCGCTGTGTCTGCTGGGGGTGTATTGGCCGATGGGTTCATGTTTCGAGGGTACATACCTAGGAATACTCGCGCTGCTGGCTGCGTTGGTGTGTGTGAAAGCTAGGTATCGATTTTTCGTCTAGAAGGAGCCTTGTGATGAGTACTTCCCCTACCCCTGTGACGTTGTATTTTGATGTATCTTGCCCGTTTTGTTGGGTGACTTCCCGTTGGATTAAGGAGGTGGAGAAGGTTCGTGACGTCGCGGTGACTTTCGCTCCGATGAGTCTTGCGGTTCTTAATGAGGGTCGCGAGGAGTTGCCGGAGGATTATAAGGCGAAGATGCAGGCTAACTGGGGCCCGGCGCGTGTGTTCGCGAAGGTGGCGTTGGAGCGGCCGGAGAAGGTTGACGAGTTGTATACGGCGATGGGCACGTTGATTCATAACGGTGGCCAGGGCGGCAAGCAGGGTTTCGGCGCGTATAACGGGGTTATTGCGCAGGCGTTGGAGCAGGTGGGGTTGCCTGCGTCGTTTGCTGACGTCGCGGATACTGATGAGGTTGATGGTCAGTTGCGGGAGTTCCAAGCTCGGGCGATGGAGCGTGTGGGCAATGATGTTGGTACGCCTGTGATTGAGCTTGGAGATCGCGCGTTCTTTGGTCCGGTGTTAACGCGTATTCCGCGCGGTGAGCAGGCGGGTGAGTTGTTTGATGCTGCGGTGGCTTTGGGTACGTATCCGCATTTCTTTGAGTTGAAGCGCGGCCGGGACGAGAGCATTCGCTGGGTCTGACGGTGCCGATAGAGCCTGCAGCACCAGCCCAGGTTGGAAGCCCAGCGCGCCGAGGCTGGTGCCAGCGAGCATCGCTAGGACGAGGGCGACGCTCAAGGAGACCAGTATCATGCCGTACTTCCGCTTGGGCATCTACTCAGCGCTCCCTTCGCACTACCAACAAGAGCCACTAATGGAAATGTATGCCATCTAATGGGCATGTTGAGGATAACGACAACTGTCCCCGCCACGCAAACGTTTGTACCGCCCACCATGAAATCAACGAGGGGACTTCCGAGCTGTGCCCCACATTTGACACTTGACCCGCTCAAACGCAGCCCGCCCTTAGCACCGTGGGCGGCCGGTGTGGGAGTTCCGCTCCATAACCCGATCCCCCGCGGTGCAGCTAGGCCACCCCATCATCCCTTTACAGTGCCCATTCCTCCAGCTCAGCCGTGGTCTTCCACAGGCGGGCATACACGCCCCCGCGGTCGAGCAGTTCCCTGTGCGTGCCGGTCTCGGCGATCCGCCCCGCGTCAAGCACCACGATGCGGTCGGCGGCCTGGATGGTCGCTAGCTTGTGCGCGACAACGATCGTCGTCCGGCCCTGGCATAGGGATTGAATACCGCGGTGCACGGCAGCTTCGTTGACGGGGTCTAGAGCCGACGTCGCCTCGTCGAGGAGCACGATGGGTGCGTCCTTCAACGCTGCTCGTGCGATGGACAACCGCTGCCGTTGCCCGCCCGACAGTCCGGCTCCGTCTTCGCCGAGGACCGTATCGTAGCCGTCGGGAAGCACGGCGATGAATTCGTCGGCGCAGGCGATGCGAGCGGCGCGCTCGATGTCGCCACGGCTGGCACCGGGGCGAGCGGCGGCGATATTGTCCGCGATGGTGCCGGGGAAGAGATGGACGTCCTGGAACACAACGGTCACCAAATCGCTGCGGTCGCCGGCGGCGATGTCTTTCAGGTTGACGCCGCCGATCCGGATGCTGCCGGAGGTTGGGTCATCAAAGCGAGAAATCAAGCTCAGCACCGTGGACTTGCCGGAGCCCGACGGCCCGACGATCGCAGTCATCTCCCCGGCGCGGGCGTGCAGGCTCACCCCGCTCAGCGCCTCAGTCCCGCGTGCTTTGCCGGAAGCTTGCGCCTGCGAGGGATAAACGTAGTTGACATTGCTCAGCTCAACGTCGAACTGCCTCGGGGGCTGCACCGGGTTCTCCGGCTCCGGCAGTGCGGGGATGTCGGAGATGTCCTGCACTCTTCGCAGCGCCGCCTGCGCCATCTGCCACGATTCGTTCGTCGACAGTAGCCCCTGCACCGGCTGATAGACGCTCAATACGATGACTAGGACCACTCCGACCAAGGCCGCGGAGGCGGCCGACTCGGATACCGACCAACCGCCGGTGGCGGCAACGAGAGGAATGCCGAGCATAAGGATGAGGCCGGCCAGGCTCGAAGGAACGATGAGCCGGTGGACCATCTCCACCGAGATGGCGCGGAACTCCTCCACGGCCTGGTTGTACCACTTTTCGGTGCGCTCGCGGGTTGAATAGACCCGCAGCGCAGGCATCGCGGTCACGAGGTCAATCATGCGTGCCGAGGCACCTGCTTGCGCTGCTTGCCGCCGGTCCGCCAGCGCAGCCAACTTCTTACTCGACCACGACATCACCGGCACCATCGCGAGGATTGGCAGTGCCAACGCACCCGCCAGAGTGAGATCATTAAAGCCCACCGCGACGATCACCAGCAGTGGAATTCCCAAGGCCTGGCCGAGTCGGGGCATTCCCTCCGCGAGGAAGTCCTCGATGAGCTGCAGATCCGTGCTGAGAAGAGCCGCGATGTCCCCGCGCGAGCGTCGCCCGAGCGCATTGACGGGGATCACCCGGAGGTGCTGTAAAAGTGCCAGGCGCATGTTCGCCACGGCTCGGTACGAAGCCAGCCACGACAGTCGTGCCGCGGCCCATCCTGCAGCCAGCTGGATAAGCAGTGACGCGGCGCAAGCAAGGGCGGTACGCAGCGCGGTGTCGTGATCAACCTGTTCGCCGTTAATGATGCGGGCAACCAGCCGCATTGCGGAGCCAAATGCAATGCCAAGGGCGAGCGACTGCACGAGGCGCATGAGTACTCCGCCTAGGACGGCTCGGCGGGCGGTGCCAAGCAGGCGGAACATCGTCACTAGTTGCTTCATCGCGTTTCGTCCTCCACTGTTTCGTTGCTTTCTGCTGCGGCGGTGCCATTCCACAGGCGCCAGTAGTACCCATTGAGCGCCAGGAGTTCCTCATGCGTTCCGCACTCGACGACCCTGCCTGCTTCCATCACATTGATGCAGTCAGCGTGCCGGATTGTTCCCAGCCGATGCGCGATGACGATGACTGTCCTGCCTTGGGTCAGGCGAGCCAACCCCTGCTGGATGAGTTCCTCGTTTTCTGGATCCGTTGCCGCAGTGGCCTCGTCGAGGATTAGGATCGGTCGGTCCGCGACGAAGGCGCGTGCGATCGCCAGTCGCTGTCGCTGTCCGCCGGATAGACCCGATCCGCCTTCGCCGAGAACAGTGTCCACTCCCTCGGGTAATTCGTCGACGAAGGCGTCAGCTGCTGCGGCGCGCAGGGCTTCGCGCAGCTCCTCGTCCGACGCATCGGGCCGAGCAAGTGCGACGTTTTCTCGGATGGTCCCTGCCATGAGGTGTGGCTTCTGGAATACGGCCGCGACCTGCCCGTAGAGTTCCGCGTCGCTCAGCTTCGAGATGTCAACGCCGCCGATGCTAACTCGACCCGTATCTGGGGTATAGAAACCGGCAATGAGCTCGCCGACGGTCGATTTTCCGGCGCCGCTCGGCCCCACCAGCGCGGTCACTTTTCCTGCTTCAGCGGTGAAGGAGACGTCGTCAAGCGCGAGGTTTCCAGGCCCATAGGAAAAGCTCACGTGCTCGATTCGCACTTCGCTTGCCGACGCCTCTAAAGCTGCCGCCCCCCGGTAAGCGCCGCTCGAACCCCTGTCCCGGGCCAACCCGGTGCCAGGAATAGCCGACAGCTGTCGCTCGATTTCCACAGCGCCGTTAGAAAGCAACGGCAGCGCCACGAGCCGGTAGAACATCGTCACTAGGGGCACGGGGTAGGTCGGTCCCAGGATCAGGAAGAGTAAGACGGTGGGCACGTCGACGGCATCAATAGCCAGAAGCCACGTCGCCACCGGGGCAATGATCGCAATCGCGCTGGCCACCAGAGTGGAAAAGGGTGCGCCCCACGCAACGAAGGCCCGCCCCCACGAGGATTGGAGCTCTGCGTTCCGACGAACGGCGTCGCTGGTGCGTTGATGCTCCTGACCGGTGCGGTTGAACACCCGAATGACCGGCATCGCCGTGAGGAAATCGAGGATGGCCGCGCCCATGTCGTCTTTGGCCGCAACCCACTGCCCCATTCGATGCCCGTTGGACCGCATGGCGTGAACAATCGTGGCAAAGGCGATGGGGACCAGCACGATCGTCGCGGTTGCCAGGCGCCAGTCCACAATGAACAGCCAGACGGTGACGCTCAACCACACAGTGAGCGCCGCGGCAGCCTCGGGCACAGCGTGGGCGATGAACAGCTCTAGCTTCTCGCAGTGATCGAGCGCCACCGTCTTCGCTCGCGCGGAGTGGATCCGCGCCACGGACCCCACGCTCATCGCATTCCAGGTCCTTCCCAAGCGCAGACGAATCTCGGCAATAACGTCGAAGGCGACAAGGTGCGCCAGACCAGTGGAGACGGCGAAGAAGGTCGATTTGACGACCACCGCCGCAAGGCAAACCAGCGCCATCAGCAACACGGTCCGCGCAGCCCGCTCGCCCGACGTACGCGCGCTCTCAGCTATAGAAGTCACGGCTTTCCACATCGCCCATGCGGGTGTCACTTCCGCGATTCCAGCCACGATGCCGCAGCCAATCGCCAGTGCGAGCAATGGGCCGCGCCCGTTGAGGTGCGCCCACAACAAGCGGGGAGCAGAAGCATAGTCAGGCCTGCTCTGTGCCTGATTCGACTCTTGTTTTGTCATTTCCTGTCCCCCATCGTGGATTCAATGGTGTCGAGCATTTCCACTAATCTCTCCGAAATTCCGCTCAAGCCCGGCTCCGACAACACCGTGTAGTGGTATCCTGGCACCACTACCACCGTCGTCTCCTCGGGCAAATTCGATCCCCATCCCAAAAACTCATCATCAACCGCATCGTCGACGCCCATTCCAACTCCCGAGTTGGCGGGACTTCGCTGGCCAGCCACGGCTAGGAGCGTTGGCACGTTGGCCAATGGCTGTGCCGTTAGGCGGGCCAAGCCGGCGAGATGCCGAGTGAATACGCCGAGCGGGTAGTCGCTTTGTCGGCCTACCCAATACATCGCCTGGGTTGGAGTCAATGGCCCACTCAGAACCTCTTCAGGCACCGAAATGTCGGATTCTTCCGGCCGGGCCGGCTCCGGAGCAACAGGGATCTCCGATGCATTTAGGCTATCTGCGAGACTCTGGACGGTTGCTTCCCCCAAGAAATCCACGAGGGGCAAGCGAACACCGAGTGCTGCTGCGATAGCTGTTTGAAGACGAACCGCGGTGATGGAGTCAAGACCGTGATGCGTCAGTACTTGGCTATCATCCGTGACATCGATGTACTGCGTGACAATGCCCAATATTTCTTCGGTACTTGCATAATTTCGCAATTGACAATTGCTTCTATCCGTGACCATAATTAGTAGAGGATAAGCGCATTCAAGTTATGTTTTCAAACCTCGAGAATTGCCCATTGACCGCAACTGCCAGAAGATACGTCGTTGATATGACACCTTCGCCAACGTGACTGAAGCTCTTCAGGTGCGCCACCGCAAACCCCAAGAATCCATTAACACTGCTGCAAAAGAATGAGCATTGTCACTAATAAATGAAAGAGTATTAATGTTACCCAGGGGAAACTACGAAGTAGTTGTCATTGGTGCTGGCCCAGCTGGGCTAGAGGCCGCTTTGGTGTTGGGGCGACAACGACGCAAGGTCTTGGTGCTCGATTCCAGCGCATATCGCAATGCAGCTTCGGATGCTGCCCACATGCTCTTAGGACAGGAAGGAACTGCCCCCACCCTCCTCCGCTCGCGCACCTTGGAGTCACTCAAGGATCTCCCCTACGTGGATTATGCGCTGGACACGGCCAAAACAGCAGAGGTTGCCTGCCACGATCAGCGGGAGCACGTAACCATTCACACTGCTGCTGGGCACACCATCGTAGCCCGCCGCCTCATTATCGCCACCGGACAGCGCGATGTCTGCGAGCAGGTGGACGGACTAGCAGAAGCGTTTGGGCGCTATGCATTTCACTGCCCGTACTGCCATGGTTTCGAGGCCTCGGGAAAGGACATCCTGGTCCTAGCCATCCCCGGTGTGCCCATAGCGAAGGCCATCTTCCAGGCGCTGTACCTGAAGAATCGGTTTTCTTCCTCAGTCAGGCTTCTCGCACCTGAAAGTGATATCACCGGGGATTTCGCCAAGCTACTCGCCACCTCCAGCATCGATGTGGTTGACGGCGAGGCGAAAACAGTCACCGGCTCGCTTGGCGAGGTTTCGGTAATAACAAAGGATGAAACGACACTTCGCTGTGAGTTGGCCTTTGCCACACCTCCGACAGAATCCGCGGCGAAAGAGTTGATCGAGTCCCTTGACCTGAACACTCGCGGGGCCTGCATCATGACGGACGACCATGGCAGAACCTCATGCCACCTCGTGTTTGCAGCCGGTGACGTTGCTGTTTCGCCAGAGGAACAAGAACCGATGACTTTCGTGAGCCAAGCCGTGGCTGAAGGCCAACGCACGGCGGTGTGGGTCGATCAAGACTTGTTCATGGAATCTCTGGGAATGACAGATCCCCCGCAGATTGCACCGTCAGATGAGAGCTGATGGGCCGACAACGCCCGACAAGCTAATAATTTCCACCAATCGAACAATCGAAAACACAAGAAGGACTATTCATGCACCGTAGAGACTTCCTCAAGTTCATCGCCGCTGCCACCACCGTCGCGGCTGCCTCCCCAATCATCTCGGCCTGCTCCTCTTCCTCTGATTCGGAGGGAGCGTCGGAAAGCAAGGCAAGCGGTAAGGCGCTGGACACGCTGCGCATCGCAGCCATCGGCAGCCCGGGCGAGAACCTCAACATTTCCGAGGCGATGTCTACCGCGACGTGGGCAGCCCTGTACGCGGTCTACGAATCCCTCGTCATCGCAGGTTCCGCCAAGCCCTCCTTGCAGCTCGCCAGCAGCGCCAAGCCCAACGACGATGCATCTGTATGGACCATCACGCTCCGCGAGGGTGCCACCTTCTCCGACGGCACGCCGGTGACCGCGAACGATGTGCTCGCCTCCGTGAAGTACATCGCGGGAAACCCCATGCACGGGATGTCCTACGCAGACGTCGACGTCGCTGCGTCCAAGGCTGTCAACGACACCACGGTGGACATTGTGCTTTCCCGACCCCGCGCAGATTTTGTCGACTCCGTCCTCGCGCTCAACAGCCTGGTTTACAAGGGCGGCGACCCTGCCAACGGCATTGGCTCCGGCCCGTATGTCATCGACTCCGGGGACTCCGGCCAGGGGTGGAAGCTCACCGCCAACGAGCACTACCCCACCGACATGCGCGTTTCTAAGTCGCTGGAGATTCAGGTCATCGCAGACGCCCAGGCACGACTGCGCGCTGTTGAATCCGGCGCCGTTGACCTGGCCATGGATCTTCCGGCTACCGCCCAGCGCAGCCTGCACTCAGCGGAGGTGTGGAGTCCGGGCGCCGTCGATTCCAAGGGCCTGCTGTTTATCCTCAACACCAAGGTTGCGCCCTTCAATGATGTTGAGGTGCGCCGCGCCATGAAGATGGCGCTGGACCGTTCCGCGCTCGTTGACGCTGCACTTGACGGCACCGGCACCCCGGGTACCGACGTACCGGGTCTGGGGTTTGCCGATTATCCATCCGAGCTTTCCGAGCCGAAGATGGACAAGGATGCCGCCCGCAAGATCTTCGAGGACAAGGGGGTAAAGAAGCTGACCCTGGTCACCGCCGACTTCACCCCGGGAATGAACGACGGCGCGGATGTGCTCGCGCACCAGCTCAAGGACTTGGGAGTTGAGGTCGAGGTGGAAAAGCGCGACCCAACAACCTACTACTCCGACATGGAAGCATTGAAGAAGCTGCCTTTCTTCGCCTCCTACATCGTCAACCGCTCGCTTTTGTCCGCGCTGCCGTTCATGACCGGCTCGAAGGCGATGTTCAACCTCTCCGGGTTCGGTACCGAGGGAGACTGGGACAAGCGCCTAGAGAAGCTGCAGGCGGAGACCGACGCCGACGCGCGCGCCAAGCAGCTTGCAGAGCTCGCCCGCACTATGCAGGAAGATGGTGGCGAGTTGCTGTGGGCCTACGCCAACGAAATCCATGGCCGCGCCGCAGGGGTGCCCGACTTGCCGGTCTCCCAGTCGGTTCCGGTTGTCACCACGCTGCCAGCTGCGAAGAACTAAGTGCAAAAGGAGCAGGTCCACGAGGATGAACATCGCCAAAGTGTGGTCGACTTCAACGGATTCCACGACTCCAGTCGCGGTACGCGTCGTGAAGCGAACTGCTCGATGGGCGGCAGTGCTGTTGTGCGCGGCGGTGGGTAGCTTCATCGTGATGGACCTGCTCCCCGGGGACGCGGCGACGGTGATTGCTCGCACCTCCGATCAGGCCCGCATCGACGCCATCCGCGCGGACCTGGGCCTTGACCGCCCTCTGTCGGTTCGGCTGTGGGAGTGGTTTTCTGGTCTCTTCTTTTTCGGCGATGGCGGCACGCTTTTTGCTTCGCAACGATCGGTCTGGGAGGCCTCTGCTTTTGCCGCCCGAAATTCGGCATACCTGATTGCGATCGCGCTTCCGCTGCTGCTTGCGATCGGTGTGGGAACGGGTGTGTTTGCTGGGCTTGTGCCCTCGAGCTGGCGCGACAGGCTCACCTGCCTTGGCGCTCAGTCGACTCTTGCCACCCCGGATTTTGCCGTCACCGCATTGTTGCTGGCTGTCCTTGCGGGCGCACTCAAGCTTGCGCCCGCAGTGTCCCTGGTACCGCCGGGCGGCACCCCGGCCGACAACCCGGGTGCACTCATCATCCCCTCCCTGGCCATCGCGCTGGTTGGCGGGGCGTGGTTACAACGATTGGTGCGCGCTGCGGTTGTCGATGCGCAGGCGTTGCCGCACGTGCGCGCCGCTCACCTATCAGGCATGCACCCGCTGTCGGTCTTGAGGCTGCACACCCTACCGGCTGCCTTCGGGCAGATCGCGCAGGCCAGCGCGGCGACCATCCCCTACGTAGTGGCGGGCACCGTGGTGGTGGAAAACGTAGTGGGCTACCCCGGCATTGGCACCACGGTCACCCACTTCGTTGTTTTCCGCGAGACCGTCGCGGTGGCGACCCTCACCACCGTCTTCGCCGCAGTAACCGTCGCGTCCTTCGCCCTCGCCGATGTCATTGGGAGGCACCGATGATTCTCCAACACCGCAGCGTTTCTGCGGTACTGACGGTCGCCGCGTTCGCCCTGTGGACGGCGGTTATCCTCGCAGCACTTGCCGGCCCGGCCCTCAGCGCGGCGTTGGGGTTGCCGGATCCCACCGCGCCGATGTCTCGGTCCTTCGACCCTCCGTCAAGGGCACATCTCTTGGGCACCGATCACTTGGGGCGCGATGTTGCGGCGCGCATGCTAGTCGGCAACGCCGCATTGGTCGTGCCGCCCGCTCTCGTCGCCGCGGCTGCAAGCACCGTGGGCGTGTTGCTGGCCGTGTGGTCTGCCACTTCCCGTCGTGCTTATGCGATCATCCGCTTCATCGGCGACACAATTTTAGTGGTGCCCCCGATTCTCATCATCTTGGCCACGGTCACGGCCGTCCCCGAAGGCTACGTCGCGGCGGCGGTAGCGGCCTTTGCGCTGTCGGTGCCGATGTCGATCCGCTACTTCTACCCCACCGTGACCCAAGCGCTGGGTTCGGGATACGTGGAGTATGCACGCGTCACGGGAGCCAGCTGGCGAACAATCGCCGTCTGGGACATTTTTCCCGCCGTGCGCCGATCGCTCATCGCCGACTTCAGCATCCGCTTCGTGGCAGTAGTCTTCCTCATCGCGACCGCGAGTTTCCTCACCGGAACCAGCAGCGGAGCAGACTCGACGTGGGCGGCGATGGTCGGTGCCGAGTTGGGCGGAGTTGACCTTAATCCGTGGGCCGTGGTGAGCCCGACGCTGGCGATCATCGTACTAACGGCGTGCCCCGCCCTGTTGTTGGAACTACGCATGGGAGGCAAGCGATGACCGCTGGCGTGCACATTGATGTCGATCGGCTAAGCATCAGCACGGTCGCGGGGCCAGACCAGGCAGGGTACGCGGTTGTGTCCGACATCAACCTGCAAGTGGCGGAAGGTGAGTCGATTGCTGTGACCGGTGCGTCCGGCGCGGGCAAGACCACTCTGGTCAAGGCGCTCATCGGCGAGGTCGGCACGGGGCTGCGCGTCACCGGCGGCAGCGTTTCCGTCGCAGGACAGCACCCCTTGTTGCTGCGCGGCCAGGGGCTGCGGGCCTTCCGGCGCGCATGCGCCTTCGTGGATCAGGATCCGGGCGCGGCCTTGCCACCGCGCTGGAGCGTGCGCCGGATCATCCGCCAGCGCGCCAAGGCCGGGCGGATTGCCGGGCGGATCTCGGACGAAGTGATCCTTAACCTCCTCGACGACTTCGGGCTCGGCGGCATCGAGGACATCCTAGAGCGCACCCCACGCCAGCTCTCCGGCGGGCAGCGGCGCCGACTGGGCATCGCCGCCGGCATCGCTGGACACCCGAAGCTGTTGCTTATCGACGAGCCTACCGCCGGCGTCGACCGTGCAACAGCACGGCTCATGCTCGACAGCCTGAAGGTCGCGCGAGATCGATCGGGAGCGACGTGCGTGGTCATCACCCACGACCCGAGTGTTGCCGCGGAGCTAGCCGACCGCGTGCTCAGCGTCGGGGACACCCCCTCTGTGCTCCCCACAGCGACGGACAAAGCCGCCTCGACGCCAGCGGGCGAACCAGCGGGCGCCCAAGACGCCCCTGCTAGACCCGCTCAACGCTCCCACGAGGCCGACACGATCCTGCGCATCGATGGCCTAACGCTGTCCCACGGTGCGCACGATGTTCTCACCGGGTTCGACCTCAGCGTCGACCGCGGTGCGATCGTGGGGATCTCGGGACCGTCGGGCCGCGGAAAGACAACCCTGTTGCGCGCCATCGCGGGCCTGCACGCTCCGGTGCGCGGAAGAATTGATGGTCCGCACCGCAGCAGCGTGGGCTGGATCCCTCAGGAATCGGAGCTTTCCCTCAACCCAGCCGTGCCGGTTGCGACCATCCTGCGACGCGCCGCGGGCCGCCACGCCGACGATTCGGCCATCGCCGAGGTCCTCGACCTGCTGGATCTGCCGGATTTCCTCCGCTCCCCGCATACGCGCGGCCGCCTGCACCACAGCAAACGGACCCGCCCCGACGAGCTCTCCGGCGGGCAACGCCAGCGTGTCAGCGTAGCTCGGGCCTTGCTGTCGCAGCCGATGCTCTTGCTTGCCGACGAGCCCACCTCCGCCCTCGACGGCGCGAACGCCCAGCGCGTGATCAACGCGATTCGAGCAGGCAAGTCCGCGCGCGCAACCATCATCGTCAGCCACGATCCGGCAGTGCTGGCGGCCTGCGACCGCGTTGTTTGCTTGTAGCGTGCGCCCGCCTACCACCTTTCTTAAGCTCCTTGGCTTGTATGTACGATTGTCGACGCCTACGGCCGCCGCCCTCGACCCCACGAGCAGGTAGGCTGGGCGGCACGAAAGGACAGTGAAGGTAGATGAGCAGAAAGTGGTTGTGGATCCTGTTCCGTCAGCGGTCAGTTCATCGCTGAGTCAACCGCTGGCGGATACACCACTCAAAAGGACTTGACCGCTTCGACATGCACAACATTGTGCCAGCGCAAAGCCATGGGTGGTTAAACAGCGAGAGCTCCAGGGGTACCCGAACTTCTGGCGGCCTAGCGCTCCAGGATCATCTCCCGCAAGCGGCCCACAATGCCCGCACCATCCTGACCAATGCCATCATGCTGGAACTGATTAGTCACCCACGGGCGCAGATCCCGCCACTGATCAGCCGTCGCCATCGACAAAGAATAAGGCACAAAAATATCATCCAGATACACCGCAGCAGCCGCCACCGGGGCGCGATCCTTCAGCGTCGCGGCGTCATAAAGCGAAGTCCACTGATCAAACGCAGCTAGCTCCTCCGCAGCCTGCTTATGCTCGCGCAAAGCCGGGTCCTCATCAAACTGCCACGGGAAAATATGCTCACCCGTCAAGTAGAATTTGCCCGCCGTGCGGGGGTCGGCCTGCTCCTCGAAACCCTCCACCTGCTCGCGCACCCGATGCGCCGACCACGCAGTCGCACCCGGCACCGTGCCGCCATAAATCGCCTCATGCACCAACGCATACAACGGATGCCCCGCAAAACTCACCCGGGCGCCCACCTCCACCAAAAAATCCTGGCGCAAACGCTTCTCGCCCCCAACCACAACAAACGGGTCCTCCAACAAATAACCCAACGTATCGAAACCCGTGCCGCGGCCCAACGCAATGCCAATCGTCCGGAAACGACGCGAAGACAAACGCTCACCCGTCGGCAACAACTCCTCAGCATTATCCAGATGGTGGCACACCTCGCGGATGGCGGCCTCCGCAAAGGGGAACTGGGCATAGAACTGCTCGCTGCGCGCCGCAACCTGGGCAAACGTGCGCTTATAGACCTCGTCCACACCCGCAGAGATATCCGGCAGACCGCCGGTGAGCATCGCATGCAAAATGCTCTCCGGATGGCGAGAAGCATAGGTGTTAATGCAAAAACCACCGAAACTCTGGCCAAACAATGCCCACTGATCCACCCCCAGCGCCCGGCGCACGGCCTCCGCATCCTCCACAATCTGATCCGCCCGCAACAACTTCAAATGCTGCGCATCCAATAATTGCGCATTAGAACGCCCCGTACCGCGCTGATCCAACAACACCACACGGTAATGCTTCAACAACTCCCCCACCCAGCCGCTCGCCCCCACCGGCCGTGGCGCTGGGAAACCCGGGCCACCCTGCAAAAACAACACACACGGGGCGTCCTCATTACCATCCGCCACAATCTCACGCGCGAACACACTGAGCACCTGCTGCTCACCGGAAGCGAAATGATCCCACGGAACCTCCACCATGTGATTGATAACAGTATGGCCAAAACGACGGATAGACACAGTAGAGTTCATGCAACAATACTACCCACCCACACCAGGAGACACCATGGCCACCACGACAGTCCCCGAGCACACCGACGCACACCGAGCCCCACGGGCCCAACGCCCAGGACGCATCACCGGCCTAGACCTCGCCCGAGCACTAGCCATCCTCGGCATGATGTTCGCCCACATCCTCTACTACAGCACCATCGACCCCCTGAAATTCCTCACCACCGGCTACCCCAGCACACTGTTCGCCGTCCTCAGCGGCATCTCCCTATCCCTCATGCTCGCCCACGGCAACGAACACGGCGGCACCACACTGTCCCGTGCACGCCACAGCGTACTCATACGCGCCGCCATCATCTTCGGCATCGGCATCGCACTCGACAACGTCCAGCACCAGATAGCCGTCGTACTCATGGCAATCGCCACCAACCTTGCCCTCCTGGCCCCCATCACCCGCCTACGCACCCGCTGGGTAGCCGCCACAACAGCCCTCGCCCTATTCATCGCCCCCTTCATCAGCATCGGCGGCCAATACCCCATCGGCGCCTGGCTCACCTACAGCCTCATCGGCATACTCACCTACCGCACCATCACCACCGCACGACTACGCACAACCGCAACCGTCGCGGCGTCAACAATCATCATCGCTGCACTCGCCGGCTGGATACGCATCCAGCAACACTACGACTGGGTACGCACCGCCGCCAGCCTCGGCTGGGAACAGCCCAGCTACTTCGCCCTCGACGGCGCATACCTAACCACCTGGGCGCACAAAGGCGGCATTGGAGATATCATCGCCACCGGCAGCGCCTCCGCCGCCCTCATACTCCTCTGCGTGCTCATCTGCCGCCTGCGCTGGGCCAGCATACTCACCTACCCACTACGAGCCCTCGGTATGATGGCACTAACCACCTACACCATCCACGTAAGCCTCACCGGAGCAATCGCACCCGCCCTCGGCTACATCGACATGCACCACTCACAATTCGGCTACGACACCTACTACCCCAACGACATGGGACCCATCTACGGCATCGAAGAAGCCGGCGCCATGGGCATCGCAGCCGAACTAGGAATCGAACCCCAAGACCTCGCCGACCCCAACTTCGACATCTCCAGCTACTACCTCGGCGATTGGCAACCCTGGCGCGACCGCATCGCCAACACCACCACCTGGAGCGAAGCCGAAGAGATCTGGAACGAAGCCCACCTAGCCCCATTCAAAGACGAGGCCTTCAGCAGCACCACCGCACACCCCGCCGACCCCGACACCCCACAGCCCTACGGCGAGGACTACTACGAGCCTTCAGCCGACGGTGAGGGCGGTAGTTCGGGAGGCGCTGATGGCGTTGATGGTGCTGACGGGGCGGCAGAACAGCGGGGTTGGGACCCCCGCGAACTACTAGGGTTCGCGCCGCAAAGCGCACTGCTTATCCTCTTTGCCAGCGGCTGGATGTTCTTCTTCCGCCGCGGCCCCCTGGAATGGCTGGTCCACCTAGCGTGCTCCCGTGGCAGCCGCACAGACCTCCCGCCACTCGCGCCGCAGGATTAGGTGTGCACTTTTTCGGCAGGGAGCCCGCCAAGTTTACATTTCCGCAGGTCGCGATTTGCAAACGGTGCTCGCTGCCGAAAAATGTGCACGCCCCCTTCGCAGAAAGCAAAAAAGCGGGTCCGTGGAATTCCACGAACCCGCCCAACTCCTCTAAAGGGATAAGGAAAGTTTAAGCCTCGTCACCCTTGCGGCGGCGAGCAACCAAAGCCAAACCACAGAAAATCAAAAACAGCGGCAAAAACTTACCCATAAAACCGCCGCCCTTAGAACCCTCCTTGGAGCCCTTCGCCGCGCGCCGATGCTTACTACCCGTAGACGCCTGCGGGGCCGGGCTGCTCATGGAATCATCCACGTCAACAATGTCCTTCTTTTCACGAGCGCCACTACGGCGGACTACACAATAAGGTTCAACACATTCAAGGTGCAGTCAAACACTCGCCCGCGTACTCTATTGCTTGAGTATCCACCCTGTCATCTTTTGTGAGGTTTCCTTTGAATATCCAACACGCCCAAGCACACCACAGCATCCGCCGAGCAGCCATCACCGCACTCGCCGGCGTTGCCGCGGTCTCCGCCCTCGCAGCATGCAGCCCCACCCAAGAAGAGCCCAGCGTGCAGGAAACCAAAATCACCAACACCACCCCCGCACCCAAATCAACCGCCGCAGCATCCCCCAAACCCGGCGAATCCAAAGTAACCGTCGACGCCAACCCCACCGAAGACCTCAAAGCAGGCGACGACATCACCATCAAACTATCCGGCCTCGACCCCGCACGCGGCTACTACGCAGCCATCTGCTCCCCCGTGAAAGTCCCCGGCAACCCCGTGCCGATCTGCAGCGGCGGCCAAGGTGACGCCACCGCACAAGCCTGGATTAAAACCGACGGCGGCACCGCACCCATCAACGAAGACGGCACCGCAACCACCACCATCGTCGCCACCCCCACTGGCACCGACATCAACTGCCTCGAACAAGACTGCGTGCTGAAAATCTTCGGCGACCACTCCGAAGGCTTCGTCGACGTCGTCGACCTACCCGTCACCTTCGCCAAATAGAGCCCATACTAGCCCCCGCTAGCCCCCTTCCTAAGGCTCTAATCGCATAGAAGAGGGGGCTCCTGCTGCTACAACATGGAGCCCCCCTAAACCCCGCGCCACCGTAACATAAAGGGTGGCCCGGCAACTAATGCAAACCTATTTGCCTTCGTCCGTCGACAAGGCCGCAACAAACGCCTCCTGCGGCACCGACACCGAACCGATGGACTTCATGCGCTTCTTGCCTTCCTTCTGCTTCTCCAGCAGCTTGCGCTTACGCGACACGTCACCGCCATAACACTTGGCCAACACGTCTTTACGCAGCGCACGGATGTTTTCACGCGCAATAATCTTCGAACCGATCGCCGCCTGCACCGGCACCTCAAACTGCTGGCGAGGAATCAGCTCCTTCAACTTCACAGTCATCTTGTTGCCATACCACTGGGCATTATCACGGTGCACGATCGCAGAAAACGCATCCACCGCATCACCCTGCAACAGGATGTCCACCTTCACCAGATCAGCCTGCTGCTCGCCGGCCTCCTCATAGTTCAGCGACGCATAACCACGAGTGCGGGACTTCAACATATCGAAGAAGTCAAAAATGATCTCGCCCAAAGGCATCGTGTAACGCAACTCCACACGATCCTCCGACAGGTAATCCATGCCGCCCATCACGCCGCGCTTCGACTGGCACAACTCCATAGTCGTGCCCACAAACTCCGCCGGCACAATAATCGTGGTCTTCACGATCGGCTCCCACACCTCACGCAACTTACCCGCCGGCCAGTCACTCGGATTATGCACCATCAACTCAGAGCCATCCTCAGCCACCACGCGGTAAGACACACTCGGCGCAGTCGAAATCAAATCCAAATCAAACTCACGCTGCAAACGATCACGCGTGATCTCCATGTGCAACAGGCCCAAGAAACCACAGCGGAAACCGAAGCCCAACGCCACGGAAGTCTCCGGCTCAAACGTCAACGCGGCGTCATTAAGCTGAAGCTTCTCCAACGCATCGCGCAAATCCGGATAATCAGCCTGGGAAATCGGGAACAGTCCCGAATACACCATCGGCTTCGGCTCCTCATAGCCCTTCAGCGGCAACTCCGCCCCCTTCGACGCCCACGTAACCGTATCGCCCACCTTCGACTGGCGCACATCCTTCACACCAGTAATCAAGTAGCCGACCTCGCCCGGGCCTAAGCCCTTGCACTTCTTCGGCGTCGGAGACACAATGCCGATCTCCAACAACTCGTGCGTCGCACCCGTGGACATCATCTTGATCTTCTGACGCGGCTCCAAGCGGCCATCAACCATACGGATATACGTCACGACGCCGCGATAAGTGTCGTAGACAGAATCGAAAATCATCGCGCGTGCCGGAGCGTCATCGCCGAACTCGCTAGTCGGCGGCGGAACAAGCTCGCACACCCGATCCAACAGCTCCGGCACACCCTCGCCCGTCTTGCCCGAAACACGCAGAACCTCTTCCGGCTCGCAACCAATAATGTGGGCGATCTCTTCTGCATACTTATCCGGATCAGCCGCAGGCAAATCAATCTTATTAAGCACCGGAATGATCTCCAGATCATTCTCCATCGCCAAATACAGATTCGCCAGCGTCTGTGCCTCAATGCCCTGCGCGGCGTCAACAAGCAAAATCGCGCCCTCACACGCCTCCAACGCACGCGACACCTCATAAGTAAAGTCCACGTGACCAGGCGTATCAATCAAATGCATCACAATCTGCTCACCCGCATGCTTGCCACTACGGGGCACCCACGGCAAACGAACATTCTGCGCCTTAATCGTAATGCCACGCTCGCGCTCAATGTCCATATTGTCCAGATACTGGTCACGCATATCACGCGCCTCAACCACACCAGTCAAACCCAAAATACGGTCCGCCAACGTGGACTTACCGTGGTCAATGTGCGCAATGATGCAGAAGTTCCGAATCTGCGTCGGATCTGTAAACGTCTCTTCCGCGAAATTGGCAACCATCGCCCACTCATCCTTCCAACAAGGTAATTCAAACTGAGAACAAACCCTACCCGAAACATCCGCTATCCTGAACACATGAACGCGCTCAACCGGCTCCTCGGGCGTATCACCGGTCGAATCCAAGGGATCACAGGCGACGACCTCGACGAAGGCCTCCGCCGCATCGGAAGCCAACTAGGTATCGACGTCGCCGACGGTCACTGCACCATGCGCAAACAACGCACCACCGCCGACGCTGCCGCCGACTGCACCCGCCCCGTCAACATCATGCGCCACTCCACCGCCCAACTGAAGCGCAGTATCTACTACGCCCCCGACATGGATGGCCGCGCCGACCCCGGCGAAATCGTCTGGGCGAACATGATGGACAAACGCACGAAAAAACCCTACGAACGCGCCCTCGTTGTAATCGGCCGCAGCCGTGAGCAACTGCTCGGCCTCATGATTTCCTCCAACGACGCCCACGCCGACGAAGACAACTGGCTCGACATCGGCGCCGGAGCCTGGGACCGCGGCGGCCGACGCTGTTGGGTGCGCCTAGACAGCGTCGTTTCCGTGCCCGAATTGTGGACCAAACGCCAAGGCGCGATTATCCCCCGCCGCCGCTTCGACCGCATCGCCAACCGCCTACGCAACGAATACGGCTGGCACTGACGCCAGCTTTGCTCCCGACGATTCGACTTCCACACAGCCGCAGTGATAAGGTTGACCGCTGTTGTCGGTCTAACCTGCAGGACCTTGGGCAGGTCGTACAATCGGCACCACTGACATTTTTAATCTTTAGAAAGATCAAGAGGTATTTGCCATGGCAAACATCAAGTCTCAGATGAAGCGCATCAAGACCAACGAAAAGGCACGCATGCGCAACAAGGCAGTTCGCTCCGAGCTGCACACCGCTACCCGCAAGCTCCGCGCTCTGGTAGAGGCCGGCGACAAGGCTGCCGCAACCGAGCAGCTCCGCTTCGTTTCCCGCAAGTTGGACAAGGCGGTGTCCAAGGGTGTTCTGCACCGCAACAACGCAGCTAACAAGAAGTCCCGCCTGGCAAAGGCCGTGAACAAGATTGGCTAAACCAAGCCATTTGTAGAGCCGCTCCACTTTTCGTGGGGCGGCTCTTTTCTTTTGCCCCACCGCGTGCCAAAACTTGCGCATTTGGCGCGCTTGGCGTTAGCCGAACTGGGAAAATGGAAACGGGGAGGGGGCAAATGCACAGATTTTGGCACCCTGCCCCTGTTTTAACGCCTGGCGAGCTCGCTGATCTCACGCACAGCATGCTCCAGCACATAATTCGGGTCCCCACCCTGGCCCTTCACGGCAGCCTCAAGCTCAGCGATCACAATCACCGCGCGACTCACAGAATCCCCATTCCACCGCCGGGCAACCTTATGGGTCTTATCCATCAGCCAGGGCTGCATCTTCAACTCCCGCGCATCCGGCCTGGCGGTGGAATACATGCGGGCGATCTGCCCCACCTTCGTCGCCAACGCACTGGTCAACAGCACCGGCGACAGCCCCAACTGCAATGCCCGGCGCGTAGAAGCCACAGCCCGTGCCGTGTTCCCCGCGCAAGCAAGGTCAGCGATGTCGAAGCCGGACACCTCCGCCACACCGCGATAGAACTGGCGCACTTTATCGACGGTGACGTCCCCACCGGTGTCGGCAACCAACTGGGCTGCGGCACTCGCCAGCTCGCGTAGGTCACTGCCCACGCCCTCAAGCACCGCGTTGACGACATCCGGGGTGACCTTGACTCCGTGGTTGCGGAATTCCTGGTTGAGCCAGGCGAAGCGTTCACTGGGTTTCACCTTATCCACGCGCACCACATCCGCCAGCTTCGACAGCGGGGTCACCATGTTTTTGGTCCGTCCGCCGCCGCTGTGTTGGATGATCAGGGTGATGCCCTCGGGCGGGTTTTTCGCAGCATCCAGCAGCACTTGGGCGGGTTCTTTGCCCGCGGCGTCAGCGTCGGTGAAGATCACTACCCTGTCTTCGGCAAACAGTGATGGGCTGAGCAGCTCATACATCTCACTCAAGGTCACTTCGCCTGCGCGCAGCAGGGTGATGGGCAGGTCGGTGCCGGGTGGTAGTTGTTGTCTGACCTGGGTGATGATGCCCGCGCGTGCTCGTTCGGCCAGGTAGGGTTCGTCGCCCAGAATCAGATGTACGCTCACGGCTCCTATCGTGCCACAGCAGCGCGTAGAGCATCCAGGCGAGCCCCAGTCCCAGCCACTGGGTGGGAATGTGGGTGGTTGCCCACGGTTGGTTGCCGAGGTGCGTGGCCAGGGTGTTGATCCACCACAGGAAAGGCTGGGTGAGCTCAATAATTAATGACGCCGCGGTGGTGTTCACACAGGCAGCCAAGGTCGCGATCAAGCCCAGAATGGTCACTGGTGGCACGGCTGGCGCAGCAAGCAAGTTGGCGATCATCGACACCAGCGAAGTCCGGTCGGCCATTATAGCGATGATCGGCATGGTGGATAGGTCGGCGGCAAGGGTGACTGCCAACAGTTGAGCCCAGGGCATCGGTATGCGCGGGAGGATGCGGAAGATGCTGCGCAACAGCACAGGGGTGAGCAAGATGATTCCGCCGGTTGCAACCACCGAGAGTGCAAAGCCGTAATTCAGTGCCATGCCGGGGTCGAACAGTATCATCGCGATCACCGCCAGAAACAACGTGTGCGCGGGTTGGGTGCGACGGTCAGAGACCATGGTGACCACCGCGACGCTGCCGACGATGCCCGCACGAATAACAGAGGCCTCGGTGCCGACCACCGCGATAAACACCGCAAGGCTGATCGCCGCCGCGACCGCCCGCACCTTCGGCGCCTGGGTAGCAAGCAGCGCCACCACCGTGCCCAACACAATCGCTACGTTCGCCCCACTGACCGCCGACAGATGAGACAAGCCAGTGTCGATGAACATCTGCCGCTGCTGAGCGCTCTGCCCACTGGTATCCCCAATGGCCATGCCGCCGAACAAACCTGCATGCTCTCTCGACAGCACGTGCCCAGCTGCCTGAGCCAGCCGCGTGCGGATCCACGCCCATGGGTCGCTGGCCTGCGCCACCTGCACCTCGCTGAGCCTGCAAGTGACATTAACCAGCCCCGGCCGCGTGCTCGGCGCAGACACCGCATGGGCAACCACCAGGTCCCCACGGTGCACCTCATCAAGGCTCAAGCCCGGCGCGAAACAGGGCACGGTCCCGGGGACACCATCAATCCCCAAGTGGAGCATCATGGAATGCTCGAGTATCCGCGGCGAGCCTTCGACGCGACCCACCACATCGATCCTTCTACCAAGCTCCGCCGACAGAGGGTGGTTGGACATCTGCCGGCAGCGCAGCCACGCGACCGCCCCAGCGGCAGAACCCACAGCAGCACTCAAGCCCGCCTGGCCCGCACCATAGGCCCACCACAGCGCCAGCACCCCAAGCATGGCCACCAACCCCGCACAACCCCCGGGGCCGCCGCCGTAAAGCCAGATCACCGCACCAGCGCTCGCCCACGCTGCAACCGCCGGCCACAACAGTCGGTGCTCTTCGACCGCCCGGGTGGGCTCCAGTGGCTGATAAAAGTCCCCACCGGCCACCGCATAACGCGTCACAACCGGATGCTGTCTTTCAACGCCTCGAACTTACTAGGCCCAATGCCCTTGACATCCATCAGCGCCTCAAGGCTGCTGAAACTACCGTGCTCGCTGCGGTGCGACACGATTGCCTCCGCCGTCTTAGCCCCCACCCCCGGCAGGCCAGTGAGCTCCTCGACGCTGGCTGAATTGATGCTAATTCTGGAATCCACCACTGCCCCGCCCACACTCGTACTGCCCATCTGCCCGTCGGCAGCACCCTGCCCACCCGCAGTAGGCACGATGATGTGTTCCTCATCCGCAACCTTGCGCGCAAGGTTCAGCCCCACGGCGTCAGCCTCCGGCAACAGGCCCGCCTGTTCCACCACATCGGCCACCCTCGATCCAGCGGGCACCCGGATCACCCCGGGGTGCGCCACCGCCCCGGCAACGCTGACCACCAGCTCGCCGCCCGGCACCTGACTAACCTCCGCGCCACCACCGCTGCCTTCGACGAATGCCACCGCCTCTGTACTGCCAGCCTCCACCGGCTCACCCCACGCGTGCACCCTCCACCACGTCCATCCCACCAGCACAAGCAGCAACAGCGCAGCACCAACCGCCGCACGCCACCCCACCCGCAGGCGCCGCCGCATGGGCCGCTGCAAAAACAACAGGTCTTCTTCCCCCGTGGGCTGCACATAGGGCCTAATTCTGTCTAACATGGCGCCCACCCTAGGCCCGCGCCCCACACCCCCACGGCATGCCTGTGAAAACCGACGCGCCTGTGGATAACCCCCCTATTCGCTAAACACCGCCGACACCGCAATCGAGCCCGGCCCAGCGTGCACCGCCAACACCTCACTCATAGGCACCGTCATAAACGTCGAGTCCTCCGGCAGCACAGACTCCATAGCCTCGCTCAACCGAGCAGCAGCCTCCGGGGCCTGGTGCTCCTGCAAAGCAATAAACACCGGACGCGAATTAGCCCGGGTAACAATCAACTCAATAAGCTTCGCAAACGCCTTAGTCTGCGTGCGGGTTTTCGCCGCCAACTCAATACGACCCCCCTTGATCTGCATGATCGGCCGAGTCGCCAACGCCGCCGACACCAACGCATCCGTCGTCGACAACCGCCCCGACTTACGCAACCCCTCCACCTTGTCGACGTACAAGAACATCTCCGAGCGCTCCAACGTCGATGAAGCCGCCTCCACGCACTCATCCACACTGCCGCCCTGGCCGGCAACAGTCGCCGCGGCCATCGCCGCAGCACCCACACACATGCCGATCGTGGAGGTCTCGACAACCCGCACGGGCTCCGCGACGTCATCAAACACAGCGGCAGCAGACTCCGCCGACGCGTACGTAGACGACAAATCCTTAGACAAATGCAAAGCAACAACGCCTTTATCGCCGCCGCGCTCCAACTGGCGGGCATAAGCCGCAACCAACTCCAACGCAGTCAGCCCCGCGGTGTGTACCTCGTCGCTGCCGTCCTCAGGAGGCATCACATGCAGGTCCAGCACTTTAATGCCGAGCTCCTCAGCAGTGTCCTTGGGCAAACAACTGGACGAGTCGGTAACAATCCGAACCGGCACTAGCGCATCACCTGGCCGATATTCCACCCATCCAAATACCACTGGGCAGACCCCGGGCTCGAAAACTCCCCCACGCCCTCAGCCGCGCGCGAGGCCTCGAACTTCGGCCGGGCCGTCAACTCCGCCCAACAGGTGTTCTTCAACCCGCTAAACATCGGGTAGTGACTCACCGGAACATCCAACAATGCGCTGGTCAACGCACCAATAGTGCCGCCATGGGCCACCAGAAGCAACGCGTGGTCATCATCCCACTGCTCCCACGAAGCCATCATCTCATCAACCACCGCACGAGCACGCTCCGCAACCTCCAAGCGGGTCTCCCCACCCGGCGGTGCCCACGTCGCATCATGACGCCACTGTGCACGCGCCCCCGGCAACGCCCCATCAACCTCGGCATGGGACTTACCCTGCCACTGGCCCAAATTAGTTTCCCGCAAACGCTTGTCTACCTCCACCGGCACATCCAATTTGGAGGCAACCGCCTGGGCAGTCGTCTTCGCACGCGACAAATCAGAACTAATAATCCGGCCAATATGCTGGCGCGACAAATACTGCGCCGCAATATCCGCCTGCTTGCGGCCAACCGCCGACAGTTCCGTATCCAACTGGCCCTGCATACGGCCAGTGGCGTTGTATTCAGTCTGCCCGTGACGAAGCAGAAAAAGCTTGCGGGACATGGCTACAGCTCGTCCCGATCAGGCTCGTTTTCCGCCAAGGGGATCTCATCAATCGAAGACACTTCGCGCACGTTGACCTCATCCGCCCACGCCGCCGGACGCTCCGGCATATCAATGCCCTCAATCTGCAGGTAGGGGCAGTCCCGCCACAGACGATCCAAGCCATAGAAGTCACGCTCTTCGTCGCGCATAATGTGCACAACAATCTCGCCATAATCCAGCAGAGCCCAGCGGCCCTCGCGCACACCCTCGCGGCGGATCGGCTTCACGCCTGCCTCGCGCAACTTGTCCTCAACCTCGTCAACAATCGCGCCCACCTGGCGTTCCGTCGGTGCAGACACAATCACGAAACAATCGGTAATCACCAACTGCTCGGACACATCAATCACAGCAATTTCCTCCGCCAGCTTCTCAGCTGCCGCGTGTGCTGCGATCGTCGCTAATTCAATGGACTCCTCATGCGCGCTCATGCCCTCTAGTGTCTCACGTGCACAACAGCCACACCAATCTCCCCCAGAAAAACACGCAGCATCAGGTTAAGAGCGCTCGTACAGATGAGACTTTGCAATATATTGCACAACACCATCCGGCACCAGGTACCACACCGGCCGACCGGACGCAGCGCGGCGTCGGCAATCAGTGGAACTAATCGCCAAGGCAGGCACCTCCACCAAATGGACGCGCTCCTGCGCCTCCGGCGGCAAGAAACTCTCCTCCAGCTTGTAACCCGGGCGAGTCACCCCCACAAACTCGGCCAAATCAAACATGGACTCCCAATCCCGCCACGTCATGATCTGCGCCAACGCATCCGCCCCAGTAATAAAATACAACTGCGCATCCGGAAACTGGGCCTTAATATCGCGCAACGTATCCACCGTGTACGTCGGCCTACCGCGGTCAATGTCCACCCGCGACACCCGAAACCGCGGATTGGGTGCGGTCGCCACAATCGTCATCAGGTAGCGGTCCTCCGCAGAACTGACCACCCTGTCGGACTTCTGCCACGGCTGACCCGTCGGCACAAAAATCACACGATCAAGATCGAACAAATCCGCCACTTCCGACCCCGCCACCAAGTGACCATTGTGAATGGGATCAAAAGTGCCACCCATGATGCCGATGCGTCGCACGTCTGCCATGCACCAACTCTAGCGCTAGTCGCCCGCCCCGCGCGCGATCAAGGCATCACCCAACGTCTGCGCCCGCCGCACACTACGAATAATCACCGGCACCCCCACGCTCACCAGCGACATGCGTGAACCCCTGGCCCTCGCGGCGTCAATAGCCTGCGCTACCGCCTGCAACTGCACCGGAATCAACCGGATCGTCAACATCAACGTCAACGTCACCGCCTGCACCGGCACCCCCACCCGCCCCAAAGGACCAAGCCCGCGCTCCAACGCATCCAACATGGCACTCACCCGAGTGGTCAACGTAAACAGCGTCGCCGCAACAATCGACGCATACACGCTAAAGAAAATAGTGACGCCGCGTGACACACCATTCATCCAACACGTCGCCGCACTCAGCACCAGCAACACCGGCAGCGGCGGCAACACCTGCGCCCACGCAACCCGCACAGGAATACGCGACACCGCATAACCCAGCAACGCCACCACAGTCGTAGCAGCCGCCACCCACGGATCAGTCACCACAACGCTCACCACCACAATGAACGCCACCAACGCCAGCATCTTCACCCCCGGGCGCATCCGATGCAGCACCGTATCGCCATCGATATAGGTGCCCAACATCGCATTGGTCACCAGCACATTACGCACAGACGCCATCACACCACCCGGCGCGTATAAAAATCAATGACGTCGCGGGGCTCACCATCAGCCACAATACTGCCCTGGTCAATACACAACGCCCGATCAAAATCGGACACAAAATCCAGATCATGCGTCACCACAAACATCGACTGCTCAATGCCAGCGAACACCTCACGCAGCATCATCCGGTTACGCAAATCCAACAACGTTGTGGGCTCGTCAGCGATGATCAACTGCGGCTGCATCACGCACACCGACGCCAACGCCAACAACTGCTTCTGCCCACCCGACAACACATGCGGCGAACGCTCAGCCAACTCGCCCAAACCAAAACGATCCAACACAGCCTCCGCCGCCCGCCGACGCTCCCCCTTATTTTTGACGTCGCGACGCAAACTGAACTCCACGTCCTCACGCACCGTCGGCATGATGATCTGATTATCAGCATCCGCAAAAACAAAACCCACGCGGCGCCGAACCTGCTTGCCCTGCTTCACCGGGTCCAAACCATCCACCTGAACAGTGCCACACGTAGGCTCCAGCAGGCCGTTAATCATCCGCACAAACGTCGACTTCCCGCCCCCATTCGGCCCGATGATCGCCACGCGGCGCTGAGCCAACGCGACGTCAACACCAGAAAGAATCATCCGATCGCTGCGGTCGGGCTGAAACCCCACCGCAGAAAAAACAACCTCCGGGGTACTACTAGCGCACATCGGGCAACGCGCGCACAACCGCCACCGAAATCACAGTGATAGCGATCGCCTTAATAACCAAACCCGGAAGGAAGGCAACCTGGGCGCTCACCGCAGCCTGCAAATCCAAGCCGGAACGGATCATCAAACCAGGCACACCAAACACGTACTGCGACAACAACGCCACCACAGCAGCTGCGGCGAAACCAACGGTCATCGCACCCGTGGGGCGCTTCAGCGAACCTTGCGAAATCCAGCCAGCAATAGGAGCAGAGAAAAGATACCCCACCAGATAACCCGCCGTCGGGCCAGCCATCGCCGCCAACACCGTGCGGCCACCAGGCAGAACCGGCAAACCAATCACACCAAGCAGCAAGAACACCGCCACAGCGAACGTGCCGCGCTTAGGGCCCAACACCAGACCAGCCAAAACACAAAACGCATTCTGCAACACGATCGGCACACCAGCCACAGGGGAAGGAATCGACACCATGCCCGAGGCAATAATCAGGGCTGCGAACACCGCGACAGACGCAATCGTGCGAAGTTGAGTAGAAGACATGCACCTATTCTTACATGAAATGTAAAATTACCTACACCTTGGGGGTGCGGATTTAAGGGCGAGTATGGCCATCCCCACGCACAATCCACTTCATCGCCGTCAACTCCGGCAAACCCATCGGCCCACGCGCATGCAACTTCTGCGTCGAAATACCAATCTCCGCGCCCATACCAAACTGCTCACCATCACTAAACGCAGTCGACGCATTAACGTTAACCACCGCAGAATCCACCCGGGCAACAAAATAATCAGCCGTGGACACCGAATCCGTCACAATCGCATCCGTATGACCGGAGGAAAAACGCGCAATGTGATCCACCGCAGCATCCACACCATCAACCCTGGCCAAAGCAATATCCATCGACAGATACTCCTCCTGCCAATCCTGTATCGTCGGCTCCACCCGATCTACAAAACTCAAGCCCTCCAGCTGCTCCGCGTGCACACGCACACCCGCAGACTCCAACGCATCAACAATGCGCTGCTGCGCGACCGCAGGCAACGCGGCGTCAACAAGCACAGTCTCCGTCGCATTACACACCGACACACGCCGCGTCTTGCCATTGAGCAACACCTTGATCGCCATATCCACATCCGCGTCACGATCAACAAACACATGGCAATTACCCGTGCCGGTCTCGATCACCGGCACCGTCGAGGTAGTCACCACCCGCTCAATCAACCCCGCCCCACCGCGCGGAATCACAACATCCACCAAGCCACGCGCCGCCAACAGGGCATCAATCGACTCGTAATCCACAGGCAACAACTGCACGCACTCACGCGGCAACCCCTCCGCCGCAGCCGCATCCTGCAACAACGCCACCAAAGCCCGGTTGGACTGCTCCGCACTACGCGACCCCCGCAACACCGCCGCATTGCCCGACTTCAACGCCAAACCAAACGCATCCACCGTCACGTTCGGCCGCGCCTCGTAAATCATCCCCATCACACCCAGAGGGACGCGGACTTTCTGCAAGCGCAAACCATTAGGCAACGTCCGGCCACCAAGGACCTCCCCCACCGGATCCGGCGCCGCAACCAACTGGCGCAAACCACCAGCAATACCTTCCAAACGCTCGCGGTCCAGACGCAAACGATCCAGCAAAGAATCGTCCATATCTGCCGCTTGAGCTGCGGCAACGTCGCGATCATTTGCGGCCAGAATCCCCTCGGCGTCATCAATTAATGACGCCGCGGCGCGCTCCAGCACCGCATTTTTCACCGCCGTAGAAACCACGGCAAGCTCACGGGAAGCCGCGCGTGCAGAGACAAGGGTTGAATGGACTGCTTCAGTGATGCTGGACATAGTCACCCAGCATAGCCCGGAAGCTAGGCGCGGGTGACGAAATTCGACAGATAATCCGCGTGCACCACAGGCCTGTGCATGCCCTCTGGCAACTCGGCGGTCTGCTTACCCAACATGCCCACCAAGGTGCGGCTATCGTAGGCGACCTCGCCGCGGCCGATGACCTCACCCTTCGGGCCGTGGATTTCCACGATGTCACCCGAATGGAACTCGCCGCTGATCTCCGTCACGCCCACCGCCAACAAACTGGTGCCGCCGCTAGTCACCGCACGCATCGCGCCCTCATCGATACGCAAGGTGCCGGACACGTCCGCCGCATACAACGCCCAAAACTTCCAGGCAGACAAGCGGCCCTCACCAGGGTGGAAAACAGTGCCACAGGAAGCATCGCCCAACGCCGTCGCAATATCGGATGCGCTAGCCAACAACACCGGCACCCCACTGCGGGAGGCCAAACGCGCCGCCGACACCTTCGACCCCATCCCGCCGGTACCCACGCGGCCACCGTCACCCGCGACGACGTCATCAAGATCACCGGCCCCACGCACCTCAGAGATGAAACGCGCCTGCGGGTCGGCAGGGTTACGGTCATACAGGCCATCCACGTCGGACAACAGCACCAACGCATCCGCCCCCACCAGGTGCGCCACAATCGCCGCCAAACGGTCGTTGTCGCCAAAGTTCAGCTCCGTGGTGGCCACCGTGTCATTTTCGTTAATGATCGGCACGCAATGCATCTGGCGCAAACGGTCAATAGTGCGCTGGGTGTTGCGCGCCCTGCTGCGGATACCGGCATCGCTCGCGGTGAGCAGCACCTGCCCCACCACGCGATCGTAGCGGGCAAAACTGCGCCCCCACTCGTGCGCCAACGCAACCTGGCCGACGCTGGCCGCCGCCTGCTTCGTGGCAAGATCCTTTGGGCGATGGATCAATCCCAGCGCTGGCATACCGGCAGCCACCGCACCGGAAGACACCACGTACACATCGCTGCCGCGCTCCATCCGAGCCTGCAAAGCATCGACGAACGCATCGATGCGGTCGGCGTGCACCCGCAGGTCATCGCCGGTCAGCGAGGAAGAGCCAATCTTGACAACAATCTTCTTAGCGCCCGCGATCTGCGAACGAATATCCACTGTTGCGTCCACTGTTTAGCCCTGCCACCGCTCGCGATCAGCCACCTGGCCGTCACCAAAATCAAACTCGTCGATCAGGCCACGGCGGACCTGGGATGCGCGCTTACGTTCCGCCGCAGACACACGACCGGTCTTTTCCAGGCGCACGTCGGTACCGCGGCCCGTCATGGTGGTGTCCACGCCCGCGGCAGTCATCGGCTCCCACTCGAAGCTAATCTCGCCGATCGTGACGGTGCAGCCCTCGACAGCGCCCGCCTTGAACAACGCTTCCTCCACGCCGAGCTTCGCCAGGCGATCACCGAGGAAGCCGATGGCCTCGTCGTTTTCAAAGTCGGTCTGGCGGATCCAACGCTCCGGCTTTTCGCCACGGATGATAAAGCCGTCCTCAACTTCGGGGTCTGCCTCGACCACAAAGTCGCGCTTACCGTCCACGGCCTTGGGGCGGATGATGGTCTTGACCTTCACCTTGTCCTTGTTCAGACGCTGCTGCTCGGCACGGTGGGCCTGCACCATTTCCATCAGCTTGTACTTCAACGGCTCCAGCCCTTGATGCGCCACAGTGGAGATGATGAAGATCGGCCAGCCGAATTTTTCCTTCAGATCCTCTTCAACGAACTCTGCGAGCTCGCGGGCCTCGGGCACATCAGCCTTGTTGAGGATGATGATGCGCGGGCGGTCCTTCAGGTCACCTAGGCCGGTGTCGCCGTCGAGAGCGGACTCGTAGGCGGCCAGCTCAGCCTCCAGGGCCTCGATGTCGCTGGCAGGATCGCGCCCGGGTTCCAGCGTCGCGGCGTCAACAACGTGCGCAAGCACCGCAGTGCGCTCAATGTGACGCAGAAAGTCCAAACCCAACCCCTTGCCCTCGGATGCGCCGGGGATCAATCCGGGAACATCAGCGATGGTGAAGGTGTCGTGTGCGACATTGACCACGCCAAGGTTGGGCTGCAGCGTCGTAAAGGGGTAGTCGCCGATCTTCGGCTTAGCCGCAGACAACACCGACACTAGGGAGGATTTACCCGCCGAGGGGAAACCCACTAGCCCTACGTCCGCCATGGATTTGAGTTCCAAAATGACGTCGTGTTGCTCCCCCGGCTCACCTTTGAGCGCGAACCCAGGTGCTTTACGCGCCCGAGATGCCAGTGCCGCGTTACCTAACCCACCATGGCCACCGGCTGCCGCCACATAGCGCATGCCATTGTCGGTGAGGTCGGCCATGACGTTACCCTTTTCGTCCAGCACAACAGTGCCGGCAGGGACCTTCATCACGAGGTCTTCACCGCGGGCACCGTTGCGGTGGTCGCCGGCACCATTGGCACCGCGCTGGGCTTTAATGTGGGGGCGGAAGTGGAAGTCCAGCAGGGTGTGCACCTGCGGGCTTACCTCCAGTATGATGTCGCCACCATGGCCTCCGTTACCACCGTCGGGCCCGCCGAGGGGCTTGAATTTTTCGCGGTGGATGGAGGCACAACCGTTGCCGCCGTCACCGGCGATCAGGTGGAGCACGACGCGGTCGACGAAGCGGTTCATGTGTTTCCTTTTAAGATCTAGAAAGTTTAAGCACTTGAGTGTAGCTCAAAGCACACGCGATCCACACCATCCCAGCAGCAGACAATACCGCCGGAGTAGAGGGGGCAAGGCCCAACGCGTAGGAGCAGAAGAACAACACAAGCGGGACGATAGCCCACCCGATGCACAGCATGGTGCCGGTTTTCTTTGACAGGCGCTCGGCTAGGTAGAGGTAGAACAACCAATAGGCGGCCACGGAAAGCACCTCGACAACCCCGAGGGTGACAGCGAATGCCCGGGGCTGGATGCCGCCAGTCTTACGCAAAGTGATAAAAGCTAACAGCGCAACTATAAGGACTGCCGCGGCTTTATCGAAGGTGCAGCCTTTGGTCTGCATAGCTGATCTCCTAGGGATGTGTAAGCGCCAGCCACCATACCAAAAAACCGCCGGCCCCCTTAGGGAAACCAGCGGTTTTATGAAAGCTTGCTTTAGGCAGCTTCGGTCGGAACGATGTTCACGACGCGACGGTTGCGCTTGATGGAGAACTTCACTGCACCCTCTGCAAGAGCGAAGAGAGTGTCGTCGCCACCGCGACCGACGTTCTCACCGGGGTGGAAAGAGGTACCACGCTGGCGAACCAGGATTTCGCCGGCCTTGACCTGCTGGCCACCGAATCGCTTGACGCCTAGGCGCTTTGCCTCTGAGTCGCGACCGTTGTTGGAGCTAGATGCACCCTTCTTGTGTGCCATTGTGTTTTCCCTCCTTAAGAGAAAATCAAAGCCTGCCGGCTTACTTGATTCCGGTAACCTTCAGCACGGTCACCGGCTGGCGGTGGCCCTGACGCTTCTTGTAACCGGTCTTGTTCTTGTACTTCAGGATCTTGATCTTCGGGCCCTTAGCGTGCTCGACGATCTCAGCAGTGACGTTTACCTTGGCGAGGGCGTCAGCTGCAGAAGTTACATTAGCGCCATCGACGAGCAGAACCGGGGTGAGAGCCACGGACGAACCCGGCTCACCCTCGATCTTCTCGACCTTGACGAGGTCACCTTCGGCAACCTTGTACTGCTTGCCGCCGGTCTTGACGATCGCGTACATAGGAGGGCTACCCCTTATCTATTAACTCGGCTCAGGCTAGCGCCTGAATGGACTTCAAAAATTTGTAAACCTGTTCGGAGCACACACGTGCTCTAAACAGCGACTGTCAAAGACTACCCGGTGATGGGCCCCAAACACAAACTGAGCCCATCACCCGCACCCTAGTCTTCGCTCCGCTTGACAACAACGCGGCGACGGCGACGCCCTGAGGGGCTCGGGCGCTCAGCTTTCTTAGCAACAATCTTCGGCGCGACGGGCTCAGACTTCGCAGCTGCCGACCCCTTCTTCCTCGCGTTGTCACCATCCGATTGCTTAGCGCTGGAGATCTTCTTCACCACGCGGCGGCGGTCACGACCACGGCGGGGCTCTTCCTTCTCCGCAGGCTTCTTTGCCTCCGGCTTGGTCGCCTTGTCCCCAGCCTTGGGGGCATCCTCACGCTTGTTCAAAGACACCTTCTTGGCGCGGCGAGCCCGACGACGCTGGGAGTCACTAGGCTTAGACTCTTCCTCCGTGCGCTTGGGTTCTGCTGCCTGCTCGACTTTGTCCGGCTTGGCTTCGAAATCCTCGCGCTTGGGTGCGTGATCAGAGCGGGAGTTCCCGCGGGTCTTGCGGCGCCTGCGGGGGGACTTTTCAAACTGCTCGGTGGCTTCCTCGAAGGTCTCAGCCGGGCGGTATTGCGCACCACTGGGCTCATCGGGATCCTCCGCATCAGCCACATCCAGCGCAGCCGACACAATGCTGCTGATGCTCGGCTCAGCTGAGTCGATGTGTTCTTCCTTGCGACCTGCGCGCCGGCGGCTGTTCTTGCGAGCGGGACGTTTGTCTTTCTTCTCTTCTGCAGCATTGCCACGCTTGCCGGCACTGTCAGCGTCGTCAGAAGTTTCAGCGTCGGAAGTGTCGTCGCTGACGACTACAACTGCATCAACGAGCTCTTCGATGCTTACCCTGCGGCGGCCAGACTTACGGCGCTTATCCTCAGACTTTTCAAGCTTATCCTCCTGCTGAGTGTCCTCGGTTTTAGCTGCCTTGGCCGACTTGTCGTCCTTCTTGGGCATCTCCTCGCGGATCGGCCGGCGGCGCTTCGGGGCCTGTGCCGGCGGCGCATCGCTGGACTCATCAACAGGATCATCATGGATAATGACGCCGCGTCCATCGCACGCTTCACACTTGGTTGCGAAGGTCTCCAACAGGCCGGTACCCAAGCGCTTGCGGGTGACCTGCACGAGGCCCAGCGAGGTCACCTCGGACACCTGGTGGCGGGTGCGGTCGCGCCCCAGGGCTTCTTTCAACCTGCGCAGAACCAGGTCTTGGTTTTGCGGCAGCACCATGTCGATGAAGTCGATGACGATCATGCCGCCGAGGTCACGCAGACGCATCTGGCGGACGATCTCTTCCGCAGCCTCGAGGTTGTTCTTGGTGACTGTTTCCTCAAGATTGCCGCCGGATCCGGTGAACTTTCCGGTGTTGACGTCGATCACCGTCATCGCCTCTGTGCGTTCAATGATCAAGGTTCCGCCGGAGGGCAACCAGACCTTTTCCGACAGCGCCTTGTGCAGCTGTTCTTCCACACGGTAGGCCTTGAACACATCGTCGTCATCACCATCACGATCCTCGAAACGGTGGACTCGATCCATCAGTTCGGGCGCTACGGCGGACACGTAGGAACGCACGACGCTCCAGGAGCGCTTGCCCTGTACAACGAGCTCGTCGAAGTCCTCGTTGAAAAGGTCGCGCACAACCTTGACCAGCAGGTCGGGCTCTTCGTACAAGGTGACGGGGTCTTTAGACTTGGACTTCTTCGCTTCCGCCACCGACGCCTGGATCTGCTCCCACAGGGAGTGCAGGCGGTTGACGTCCGCTTCAATGGCCTTTTCGTGGACACCTTCTGCGGCCGTGCGGATGATCGCCCCACCGGACTTCGGCACGACGTCATGAAGAATCTGCTTGAGGCGCTTGCGCTCATTTTCGGGCAGTTTGCGGGAAATTCCCGCGCTGTGGCCGCCGGGCACGTACACAAGAAAACGTCCCGCCAAGGAAATCTGGGTGGTCAGACGCGCACCCTTGTGGCCAATGGGGTCTTTAGCGACCTGCACGAGCACTGGGTCGCCGGGTTTCAATGCCTGCTCGATCTTGCGGGAACGCCCACCGAGACCCGCGTTACGCCAGTCAACCTCACCGGCATACAGCACACCGTTGCGGCCCTTGCCGATGTCAATGAAGGCAGCTTCCATGCTGGGCAGCACATTTTGCACGCGCCCCAGGTAGACATTGCCCACCATCGAGGTTTGGGTTTCACTGGTGACGAAGTGCTCGACCAACAACCCGTCTTCAAGCACACCCACCTGGGTGACCAGGCCTGCGTGGTCTTCGCGCTGCTTTTCACGCACGAGCATGGTGCGCTTGACGGATTCGCGGCGCGCGAGGAATTCCGCCTCGGACACGATGTGGCGCTTCTTGCGGCCTTCTTCGCGCATTTCGCTGCGGCGGCGGCGCTGGGCCTCCAACCTGGTGGAACCCTTGATTGCGGTGGGTTCGTCGGTTACTTCTTCCGGCGCATCTTTAGTGTTGACGCCGCGTCCGCGACCTGCCCCACGCTTGCCGCGGCGGCGTGGGCGCTCACCGTCGGACTGTTCCTCTGTGTCCTTCGTGTCCTTGTCTGCGTGGAGGGTATGGATTTCTAGGTCATCGTCGTCGGAGTGCAGGGGTTCCGGCGGCATGAAGATGGGGGCGACTGCCGGCAGTTCTGACTGCGGTGCCGGGGTGACTTCCGGAACAACCTCGTGCAGTAGTCCGTCTTTTTCCTCCCAGACTTTGCCCTCAGCATCTTCGTCGGCCTTGTCAGTGATGCGTTCACCTAGGTCGCGTTCCACTTTCTGTTCAATTTGGTGGATTTCGTTTTCCACGTTCTTCGCAACGCGCTTGACCAGCTTGGCCTCAGCGGGGTCTTCTACAGAGCTGGCGAGTGCCTCGGCATCTACCTGGGTGGTCGCGCGGCGGCGTCGGGTTGCACGGCGTGCGGTCTTCTTCGGTTCCTTCTCGGGTTCACTGTCCTCGACCACCTCAGCCGCTGCAGCCTTGGGAGCCTTCTTAGCAGCTTTCTTGGTGGTCTTTTTGGTTGCCTTCTGCTTAGTTCCAGCCGCCTTTTTGGTGGTTTTGCGGGCCTTCTTCTTGGGCGCGAGCGCGTCGAGGGTTTTTTCCACCTCTTCGCGGCTCAGGCTAGATTGTGCGACCTTCACCAGCCCGATGCCGTCGAGGACGCTAATGAGTTCTTTGGACTGCACACCCAGCTGTTTGGCTAGTTGGTGCACGCGGGTTTTCTCCCCGATTGAGCTGCGGTCGTATGATGCTGCCGCTGTGCTTGCGGGATTAGTTGAAGCCACTGTGAGGGTTCTCCTTTTTATTTTTAATTCCCCGGGCGCTTGAGCTGCCTCGCGGGGATTGGTCTACCGCCATTGTGTCACACCCTGTCACTGGTGGGGTGAGGGACTCCTCACACCTTTACTTCCCAGACCGGAAAACAACGCGCTTGATCTAGCGACAGCAGCCGAACAACGCGGACAAACCCTCACCACCCCCACCTGGGCCGCCGCAACCATCGCTGCCCTCGCCGGACTCACCATCTGCGCCACCCTCCACGGCGCACGGGCCTACCCCGGCGCCAACGAGGTCGGCTTCACCAACGAAGGCCGCACAGCCTACGCCGATCACATCGCAGCACTGCGCGCCTTAAGCACGTCGTAAACCACCCCACACACCGGCGCATGCACACCACGATCTCTACCCATCCGCACAATCGACCCCAACTGCACATCGAGCTCATTCCGCCGACCTGCAGCAATATCGCGTTGCATACTGCTTGTTGACGCCGCGTCCATCCGGTCCGCAAACGCCATCGTGCGCACCACGACGTCATCGCTCAACGGAACACCACACTCGCGCCCAACCCGCGCGGTTTCCTCCATCATCTCCTGCAAATCACCCCGCAACTCGCTCAACGCATAGCCCAGCGGTTTATCCGCCAACGCCCCCAACGCGCCAAACGTCGCCACAAACATGGCCTTCTCCCACACATCCACCCAAATGTTATCCAGCACAGCCGCATCAACACCCTGGGAAGCCAGCAGGCCAATCATCCGCCCCACAGCCTCCGGCACCGGTTGGCCAGGGGCAAAACTGCCCACATTCAACCCCCACGGTCCAGGCAACAACCGCGCAGTAGCAGGACCCTCATGGTGCATGAACCCCCGCACCACACCCGGAATGACAACCTGCTCCCCCACTACCTCAGCCGCCCGAATCGCCGACTCCACACTGTTATGAGTCACGACAATAGGAACATCCCGGCCAAAGCCATCAAACTCCCCCTCAAAAGAAAAGGCCTTCGTCGCAATCAACACCACATCCGGCCGGGCAGCCAACACCTGCTCAAGAGGGCCCGCATCCGCGGAAAAACACAAAGACTCAGCCTGCCCAGAACGGGCATCAACAAACTCCGCCTGGCCAGAACGAAGATGCTCCAAAGTTTCACCCCGAGCAACAAACGTCACCCGACCCCCCGCCCGAACCAAAGGAGCAGCAAAACTCACTCCGACCGCCCCGGCGCCAACAATGCATACGTGAAGATCAGTCATGCCTCGACACTACCGAAACAAACACGGCGGTGACCACGGCCACACAAGCACCAAAGCCAAGCATCTGCGGATAACTAAGCACCCCACCCAAACGCGTCAACAACGCAGGAAACACCATCCCCACATAGGTGAAGCAATAGAAAATACCCGTCAAACCAGCCAAATCATTCGGCGGGGCCATCTGCTGAACCTGATTAAGTCCATTAAACATCCCCAACCCATAACAAGCCCCAACCACAGCACACGTCACAATCGCCAGGGGCAAACTCCGCTCCGCCGCAGTCCACGCAGCAAGCACCATCCCCACACACGCCAACCCCAACGCAATCAAGGTGCCCCGAATACCCCCACCAGCACAAATACGCGGACCAAACTGCTGCACCACAAAACCCACCCCCAGCGTCACCAAACACGCAAACGCATTAAAAGCAATAGGCACCGACACCCTATCCTGCATCAACGTCGGCACAATCGCATTACCCGTAAAGCCCGAACCAAACACCCACGGAGCAGCCGGCACCACCACAAACATAAACCGAGGCAAACGCGCCGAAGGCACCGAACAATCAGCCCACCACGAACCCTTCACACGCAAATGGGCACTCTGCCTTGTTTCCGGAACCACCGACAACAACGGCAACAATGCCACCGTCAACGCCAGATGGATTCCATACGCCAACTGCCCCGGCCAAGGCGCCCACTGCGCCAGCACACCCGAAACTAGAGCCCCCAAAGCAAAACCCGCAGTCAACGACATCGCCGCCCGCTTCGCCCCCGAAGCACCCGACGACAACTCCTTCAACCAACTACCCCCAGCAGTCATCACCATCCCCACCGCAGCACCCGCCAAAAAACGACCCCCCGCCATCAACAACTCCACATGCTCCCCCAGGGCAATCAACACCGACGCCACAATAGCCACAACCGGCGCTGGCAACATCACCGGTTTGCGCCCATACCTATCCGACAAAGGCCCACTAAGCAGCAACGCCACCACAACCCCCAAGGCATACATCGCCAACATAGAGTCAACAAACAACGCACTAAAATCGCCGCGCTGGCGATAGAACACTAGAAGCGGCGTAAAGGTGTTGCCTCCCCACGCAACAGCAAACATGCCGAGCGCAACAGGAAGCCAGATCATCGGGTGAGCAGTGCGAGACATAGTGCAACCATACCGGGGGCGCCCGGAACAAGGCAGCACTAGCTGCAGCAAACAAGCATAGCCACCTCTATTCACACTAAAGTTGTAGTGCTTATTGCACTCAATATTAGATGCCGCTAGCCTCTTAAGAACCAACGTTTCCTACACAAGGAGTTCACTTGAGCAAGCTCATTCGCCTCGCAGCACTGCCGCTGGCCGCAGCACTCGCACTGACCGGTTGCAGCACCGCAAACGAATCTGCCGACTCTAGCGAGTCCAAGACCACCACCGCCGAAGCAAACGGCACCCACGACATCGTCGACGCCGACGGCAACACCGTCGCCGTACCCGACGACCCGCAGCGCATCGTCGCCACCGACAACACCATCTTCCGCACCATCAACGACTGGGGCGTCAAACTCGTAGCGGCACCGCAGGCCATCATGGCCCCCACCAGCCCCTACAAGACCGACCCCTCCATCACCGACATCGGCAGCCACAAAGAGCCGAACATGGAAGTCTTCGTCTCCGCCGACCCTGACTTGGTGCTCACCGGCAACCGCTACGGCAAGCGCCTCGATGAAATTAAGCAGCTCGTCCCCGACGCAGCAGTCGTCAACACCGACATCCGCACCGGCTTCGGCGGCGAAGACGCCCCGCTGGCAGACAAGCTGCGCGACCAGACCAAGATGCTCGGCGAAGCTCTGAACAAGCAAAAAGACGCCGACAAGCTGATCGAAAACTTCAACAAGGCCATCGAGCGCGCACAAAAGGCCTACAACAAAGACGAAAAGGTCATGGGCCTGCTGACCACCGGTGGCGACATCAACTACGCCGCACCGCACGTCGGCCGCTCCGTCGGCCCGATCTTCGACATGGTCGGCCTCACCCCCGCCCTGGAAATCGAAAACGCTTCCAAGGAGCACACCGGTGACGACATCTCCGTCGAAGCCATCGCACAGTCCAACCCCGACTGGATCATCGTCCTCGACCGCGACGCCTCCTTCAAGTCCAACGAACCGGACTTCACCCCCGCCGCGGACATCATCGCAAACTCCGAAGCACTGAAGGACGTACCCGCTGTCAAGAACGGCAACATCTACATCCTGCCCGGTGACTTCTACCAGACCGAAGACATCCAGTCTTACACCGACGCGCTCAACCAGCTCGCCGAAGCCATGGAGAAGGCTGCTAAAAAGTAAAAGCTAACCCTCCAACCAAAAATCCAGCACACACCCTGTGCTGGGTTTTTTGACTAGAAAGCTCCACATGCTCAGACTCGTCGCAGCTGGCCTGTTCACCATCGCCCTCATCGTCGCTTCCCTATTCATCGGTGTATACGACATCACCGGGGCAGACGACGGATGGCGCATGTTCGCAATCACCCGCATCCCCCGCACCATCGCTCTGGTGCTCGCCGGAGCATCCATGTCGATGAGCGGACTGGTAATGCAACTACTCACCCAAAACAAATTCGTTGAACCCTCCACCACAGGCACCACCGAATGGGCAGGCCTAGGGCTTCTTCTGGTGTGGATCCTCCTCCCAGACCCCAGCCTCACAGAACGCATGATCGGCGCCATCATCGCCTCCTTCCTAGGTACCATGGTGTTCTTCCTCTTCCTGCGGCGCGTCACACTGCGCTCCAGCCTCATCGTGCCCATCATCGGCACCATGCTCGGAGCAGTCGTCAGCGCACTATCTACCTTCCTTGCACTCAAAACCAACCTGCTGCAAAGCCTGGGCATCTGGTTCGCCGGTAACTTCACCTCCGTCGTCCGCGGCTCCTACGAACTCCTGTGGATCGTCGCCGCCATGTCCATCGCCGTCTTCTTCATCGCCGACCGCTTCACCGTCGCGGGCCTCGGAGAAGACGTCTGCACCAACGTTGGCGTCAACTACAACAGGGTCATCCTCATCGGCGTCGCCATGATCAGCATCGTCACCGGCGTCAACACCGTCGTCATCGGCGCACTGCCCTTCCTTGGACTGATCGTGCCCAACATTGTCAGCCAATTCCGTGGCGACAACCTCCGCAGCAACCTCCCCTGGGTGTTCCTCCTCGGCATCTGGGTACTAGTCATCTGCGACCTCATCTCCCGCACCATCATTGCCCCCTTCGAAGTCCCCGTCTCCCTCATCCTCGGTGTCCTCGGCGCCGCAGTGTTCATCATCCTGATCCTCAGGGGGCGCCGCCGTGTCTAAGCACCTTTCCCACACCCGCTACTGGGCAACACTCACCGTCCTCATCATCGCGGCCATCCTACTCACCTTCGGGCTCTTAAGCTGGAACAACCCCCTGCCCTTCGGCTCCACCGGCTACTGGCGCATCGCCACCATGCGCGCCAACTCCATCATCGTCATGGCCCTTGTCGCCATCTGCCAGGCCTACGCCACCGTCACCTTCCAAACAGTCACCAGCAACCGCATCATCACCCCCTCAATCATGGGCTTCGAAGCCCTCTACGTCGCCGTAAACACCGCCGCCGTGTTCTTCCTCGGGTACGCCGGCCTCAGCCTCATGGAAGGGCCCAGCGCCTTCGCCGCCCAAGTCGCCCTCATGATGGTCTTCTCCGGCCTACTCTACGTGTGGCTACTCAGCGGAAAACTCGGCAACCTACACGTCATGCTGCTCATAGGCATCATCCTCGGCGGAGGCCTACGGTCCCTCGCATCCTTCATGCAACGCCTACTGACCCCCGGCGAATTCGACATCCTCACCGCCAAACTCTTCGGCAACGTCTCCAACGCCCACACCGACAACCTGCCCTACGTCATCCCCATCACCATCGCCGCCGCACTATTCCTCCAATCCCGCAGCCGCAGACTCAACGTCCTCGCCCTCGGCCGAGACACCGCCACAAACCTCGGCATCAACCACCGACGCGACACCATCATCACCCTATTCACAGTCTCACTGCTCATGGCCATGACAACCTCACTCGTAGGCCCCATGACCTTCCTCGGGTTCCTCATCGCCACACTCACCTACCAACTGTGCGACACCTACGACCACAAATTCCAACTCCCCATGGCCACCCTCGTAGGCTATGTCGTACTCGTCGGCTCATACTTCATCATGCGCAACATCTTCTACGCCGAAGGTGCTGTCACCATCATCATCGAACTGGTAGGCGGCACCACATTCCTGTTCTTCATCATGCGAAAGGGACGCCTGTGATCACCCTGAAAGACGTCACCAAAAAATACTCCTCCGACACCACCATCGGCCCCCTCAACATCAACATCCCCGCCGGAGGCATCACCGCCCTCGTCGGCCCCAACGGCGCCGGAAAATCCACCATGCTCACCATGATGGGCCGCCTCATGCAACCAGACTCCGGCACCATCACCATCGGCGGCCACGACGTCGCAACAACCCCCACAAACGAACTCGCCAAAGTCGTCTCCATCCTGCGGCAAGAAAACCACTTCGTCACCCGCCTCACCGTCCGCCAACTCGTCGGCTTCGGCCGCTACCCCTACTCCAAAGGCCGCCTACGCCCCGAAGACATCACACACATCGACCAAGCACTCGAATTCCTCAACCTCATCGACCTGCAAGACCGCTACCTCGACGAACTCTCCGGCGGCCAACGCCAACGCGCCTACGTCGCCATGGTGCTGGCCCAAGACACCGACTACGTCCTACTCGACGAACCCCTCAACAACCTCGACATGCAGCACTCAGTACAAATGATGAAACAGCTGCGTCGAGCCTGCGACGAACTAGGCCGCACCGTCGTCGTCGTCCTCCACGACATCAACTTCGCCGCCGCCTACGCCGACCACATCTGCGCCATGAATAACGGCCAGGTCACCGTCTTCGGCACACCCCGCGACGTCATGAATGATGAAACCCTCAGCCACGTATTCCACACCCCCGTTTCGGTGTTTGATCACAGCGGCCGACTACTCGCCAGCTATTTTTAACCCATGATCGTCCTCGATGACGTCGCGGTCAGCTACGGCGCCCAGCGCGTGCTCACCGTCCAACACCTGAGCATCGCGCGCGGGCAACGCGTCGCCGTCATGGGGCCGTCCGGATCCGGAAAATCCACCCTTGCAGCCCTCATCGGAGGCTTCCTCCCCGACACCGCCCGCGTCGAAGCCACACGCATACACGTCGACGGGCGAGTCGGATTCGTCTCCCAAGACGCGTTCGGGGCACTCAACCCACTCATGCGCGTCGACAAACAAATCGCACTCATCGGCGACCCACACACCCTCGGCGACGTAGGCCTCGACCCCACACTCTGGCACCGCTACCCCCTCGAACTCTCCGGCGGACAACGCCAACGCGCAGCCATCGCCTTCGCCCTCGCCACCAACCCCGACATCCTCATCGCCGATGAAATCACCTCCGCCCTCGACCCCATCGCCATCGTCGACATCATCAACTGCCTGCGCAACATCGACAAAACCCTACTGTTCCTCACCCACCACCAGGGCGCCGCCAACGCGCTATGCGACACACACCTCCAACTCCCATGAACAATCCACTCGTACAGCTCAACTGCGTCAGCTACCGCAACATCATCCACGACGCCACCCTCAACATCCATCCCGGCGACCGCCTCGGCATCATCGGCCCCTCCGGCTCCGGCAAAACCACCCTCATGCGGCTCATGATGGGCGCCCTCACCCCCACCACCGGCACCGTACGCACCCGCGGCAGATTCAGCTACATCCCCCAAGACATCGACGCCAGCCTCAACCCCCACCTGAGCGTCCGCGACGTCATCATCGAACCCGCCCGCATCAACCGCATCGAACCGCCATCCGTCGACAACCTCCTGCGCACCCTCGACCTCGACCCAGCCCTCGCCGACCGCAGCCCCCGCGAACTATCCGGCGGCCAACGCCAACGCGTCGCCATCGCCCGCACCCTCATCACCGACCCAGACATCATCTACGCCGACGAAGCCCTCAGCGCCCTCGACGCCCACACCAAACACCTCGCCCTCGACACCTTTACCAACACCACCCTCGTGCTAGTCACCCACGACCTGTCCGCCATCAACACGCTCTGCAACCGCTGGATCGTCATGGACCAAGGACACATCGCCCAACAATCAACCGGTCCCTTAACTGATGACGCCGCGGCCGCCGAACTCATCCACGCAGCCCGCACGCTCGGAGAATTCCCCTGATGCGCAGCCTGCCCGCAGCCACCCAACTGCTGCTCGTCACACAAATGCTGTTCAACGTCGGCTTCTACCTCGTCGTGCCCTTCCTCGCGAACTACATGACCGAGTCCCTGGCCGCCACCGGAGCCATCGTCGGTATCGTCCTCGGCCTGCGCGCCTTCAGCCAACAAGGACTGTTCTTCATCGGCGGAGGCCTCACCGACCGCTTCGGTGTCAAGCCCGTCCTACTCACCGGCATAGCCATCCGCGTCATCGGATTCATCGCAGCCGGCCTATCCCACAACATTGAGATGCTCACCCTCTCCGTGGTGCTCATCGGCTTCGCCGCCGCACTGTTTTCCCCCGCGGCCGAAGCAGCCTTCGCCGAAATCGGCCGCTGCATCGAAGAACACGGCGGCATGACCCGCTCCGAACTTTTCGCCCTCGACGCTTTCTTCTCCAAAATCGGCGCACTCACCGGCCCCCTCCTCGGCGCCGTAGTCATCAACCAAGGATTCAACATCGCCTGCTTCATAGCAGCCGGAATCTTCGCCTTCCTCTTCTTCTCTCACCTCCTCGTCATCCCCCCGGTACGCACGCAGCGACAACAAACCCTCGGATTCGGCACCGTCTTACGCAATCGCACATTCCTCTGGTTCGCCCTCGCCTACTCAACAGGGCTCGTCGCCTACAACCAGCAATACCTCGCCCTACCCGCCGAACTCCGCCGAGCCACCGGCAGCGCAGACGCCCTCGGGTGGATGTTCGTCTACTCCAGCATCCTGGTCCTCGCCCTCCAAATACCCATCGCACGACTCGGCAGACGCCTCGGGCACCGCACCGCCATCACCACAGGATTCGCCCTACAAGCACTCGGATTCGCCACCCTCGCCGCCTGGCACACGGGGTCATACCTCCCCGCGCTCACCATGCTTACCCTCCTACACACCGGACAAATGCTCGCTATCCCCCTCGCCCGAGACATCGTCGGAAAACTCGCCGGCGAACAACAACTCGGCGCCTACTACGGGTTCCTCAACTCCTTCGGCGGCGGCGCAGTACTCATCGGATCCGCCGTCGTCGGATACCTCCTGGACTACCCCGCGGCCTACTTGCCGTGGTTATTCCTCGCCGCCACATTAGGGTGCTCCGCCATCGCCTTAGCTAAAATCACTGCAAACAACCAACCATAGAAGGAACAACAATGACCAAACGTGCCCTCGCAGCACTCGCGCTCCTCCTCACCGCCTGCACCAGCACCCCTACCGACAACAACACCCTCGCCATCGCCCTCCCCTTCGAACCCGTCGCGTCCCTCTCCCCCTTCTCCGACGATGCACTCATGACCACCCGCATCGGCGTCGGCGAAACCCTCGTCGGCCTCGACGACAACGGCGTCGCACAACCCTGGCTCGCGCAATCCTTCACCCGCCCCGACGACTCCACCGTGGTATTCACCCTCCGCGACGACGCCACCTTCCACGACGGCACCCCCGTCAACGCTGAAGCCGTCGTCCGCTCCCTACAAGCCGCATGGGACGCGGCGTCACGACCCAAAGGCCTCGGCAAAACCCCCCTCAGCTTCGAAGCCGTCGACGAACACACCGTCAAAGTAACCAGCGAAAAACCCGACCCCATCCTGCCGCAACGCTTCGCTGACTCCGGCACCATCATCCTCGCCCAAGCCGCCTACAAAGACCCCGCCAATCCCACCATCGTCGGCACCGCCACCGGCCCCTACGTCCTCGACAGCGTCACCACCACCGAAGCCACCACCCACAAAAACGAAAAATACTGGGACGGCACCCCCAAACTCGACACCCTCACCGTCGACTTCATCCCCGACGGTCCCGCCCGCACCAACGCCATCCGCGCCGGCGAAGTAGCAATGGCACAAGCCGTCCCCATCGCCCAACTGTCCTCCCTCGGCGACGCCGAACTGCAATCAACTCCCCTTCCTCGCGGCGTCTACCTACACCTCAACAGCGCACGCGGCCCCTTCACCGACCCCAAACTCCGCGCAGCCGCAGCCAAAGCCGTCAACCCCAACGACATCGTCACCACCATCTACGAAAACCACGCAGGCAAAGCCAACGGCTCCATCTTCTCCACCGAAGCCAACTGGGCAGTTAAATCCGCCAACACCACCACCGACGCCGCCGACCCCAACGGCACCACCATCCGCCTCGCCACCTGGACCGAACGCCCCGAACTCGGCGAAGTAGCATCCGTCATTGCAGAACAACTCCGCGCCGCAGGCTTCAACGTCGACATCACCGTCACCGACTACAACTCCCTCGAAAAAGCCCTCCTCGACGGAGAATTCGACGCCGTCATCGGCTCCCGCAACTACCAACTCGGCGCCGCAGACCCCGTCAGCTTCCTCGCCTCCGACTACAGCTGCGACGGCTCCTACAACCTCTCCCGCTTCTGCGACGCAACCATCGACGCAGCCATCGACAAAGCAAGCTCCATCTCCGACGTCGAGCAACGCTTCGAAGAAGCCGCACGCATCGGTGCAGACATCGTCGCAGCCAACGCCGTCATCCCCCTGGCACACGAATACTCCATCAACGCTGTTAATCACGTCAACGACCTCAGCAAAGATCCCTTCGAACGCCGCCTGATCACCGTCGACACCCACCGCTAATGAAGAAGGCCCTCACCGCGGCGGTACTGCTGCTGATCACAAGTATCATCACAGCACTACTGCCGTGGATCGCCGACCGCGACCCCGCCATGGCGGTGTTCCGCGCACGCGAAGCCGAACGCGCCCCCGACCCGGACGTCCTCGACAACCTACGCACCACCCTCGACCTGCCGACCACCCCCTGGCAGTCGATCAGCGCAACACTGAGCGGCAACTTCGGCACCTCCTGGATCAACCCCACTCGCAGTGCCACATCCGTTGCATGGTCGGGTCTAGGCACATCCGTAACCCTCGCGGCGTCATCAACAATATTGGCTACCGCATTGGCGTTCGCCCTTGCTTGGCCACGGATCCGCAGCGTCACAACTGGGCGCCCTTCGCGCGCATCCGACATCACAGCCATGGCGGTGCTGGGCTCCATCCCCGAATTTGTGCTGGCAGTGGTGCTGCTGGTGACCTTCGCCCTCCGCCTACGCATCGCCCCTGTGAGCGGCGTGTCCTGGCTACCGATCCTCGCCCTAGCGCTGCCGTCTGCTGGCCTGCTGGGGCGCGTCCTGCTGATCACCATCGACAACATCGGGCAAGAAGAATGGGTGCGTTCCTGGCGCATCAACGGTGTGACGCCGCGTCACATCACCACCGCACTCGCCACCCGCGCCCTAGGCACCCTGGCGCCGCTGATCGTCCTCTTTTTCGCCGGCACCATCGCATCGACAGTGTTCGTCGAATCAATCTTCAACATCCCCGGATTCGGCCGCACAGCACTGGGCGCCGCCGTCGACCAAGACCTACCCGTGCTTCAGGTCGTGGTACTCACCGCAGTAGGTATCGGCATTGCCTCCGGAGCGGTTGCTGCACTGCTGCGCTACGTGATCCTTCGCCCACTGCGCGGCGCAGGCTTCGGCAGCAGCCTAGGACACGACAAACCCAAAGGTCTCGTACCTTTTATCCTCACAATGACGCCGCTAGTGTTACTGCTCGCAGGCCTACGCACCGAAGTGCACATTGCGCCCACCGACCGCCTACTCGCGCCCAGCGCAGCCCACTGGCTCGGCACCGACCAACTAGGCCGCGACCTACTAGCCCGCCTGGCACACGGGGCGATCTACACCATCGGCACAGCCACAGCAGTGACCTTCGTGTGCGCCATCGTCGGCCTCGTGCTTGGTCTGACCGGCAGATGGGCGGCACAGGTCGGCGACACCCTCAACGCCCTACCTGCCGTGCTCATTGGGCTGGTGTTGGCTGGCGTATTCGGAGGTTCCTTGTGGACCGCAGCCGGCGCCGTCGTACTAGTCGGATGGATCCCCCTTGCCGCACATGCAGCATCTGTGGCGGCCGAAGCACGCAACACCGGGTACTACCAGTGGGCAGCTTTGAGCGGGGCGGGACTGGGCCGCCTCGTTCGCGTACACCTACTGCCCACTGTGGTGCCTGCGGTGGCGCGTCATGCGACCAGCAGGATCGCACACAATGCGCTTGCTCTCGCCGGCCTCGGCTTTTTGGGCTTGAGTGCGCCCCATGATTCCCCCGAGTGGGGCGTGGTGTTGTCGGAGTCGATCCGCTATGCGGAGAGGGCACCGTGGATGATGGCAGCCCCCACCCTGCTGCTGATTTTGTTGGGGGTGGCGGCGGCACTGGCCACCGACACCCGCCTCAAATGCTAGGAAGAAAACGAGCTGCCAAACCCGCCGGCACCACGATCATCACGTACCAAACCGCACTCCACATAACGCTGGCCGCCAGCCTTAGCCGCCCGCTCGAAGTAAGGCTCAACGCCATCAACTCACAGGTCGGCACAAAACCCAACCACCACAAACGTGCTCTGCGTTTCAGTGCCCAGGACCATCAAGGTGGTGTCCGGCTGAGCGGCTACCTGCCTGCGCATCAAGCGGCGATCGTCACGACCACGCTCAACAACCACACTGCGCCGACTGGCAAAGACGACCACCGGACGCACGCCCAACGCCTCGCTGATGCACTCGCACATGTTTGTGGCAGCGCTAGCGGTGGGCAGGCCTCCGCGTCTCTCGTTGTCTCGGTTACTTCCGAGCAGTTGTGCATACCGGATGCGCAGCGCCGCTACCCCACAAACACAGGCATAACGCTCACGGCTAAAGAAGTAATGGAGCTGATCGACCCAGAGCATGCTTTCCTGGCGATCCACCACCCCGTCACGTTCGAAGTGCTGGCTTTGGGTCGCACCAAACGACTCGCCAGCGCATTCCAGCGCATGGCCCTGTGGTTAGAACACCCCGTGTGCATGTACCCCGGTTGTCATGTCCCCGCCCATCAGTGCCAAGCCCACCACATCATCCGGTGGGAGCATGGTGGGGACACCAACCTAGACAATCTAGCGTTGTTGTGCCCCACCCACCATGCGCGCGTCACGCACAACAATAACGTTGCGCGTGCCCCCAATAAAGTGTGGGTGTCCCGAGGACAACCCCAGCCAAACAATCACCCGGCCGCACGGCGCGAGTAAAGCCCCTTCCTACAGGTTGGGGAACCAGATGCCGATCTCGCGCTCTGCGGACTCCGGGGAATCGGAGCCGTGGACGACGTTTTCAGCAACCTCGAGGGCGAAGTCGCCACGGATGGTGCCAGGTGTGGCCTTGGCGACCGGATCGGTGCCGCCAGCGAGCTGACGCCATGCCTCGATGGCGCGAGGGCCTTCAACGACGCCTGCAACCAGCGGAGCGGAGGTGATGAAGTCAACGAGCTCGCCGAAGAAGGGCTTGTCTTCGTGCTCTGCGTAGTGAGCCTTTGCGGTTGCTTCGTCAGCGACGCGCAGGTCCATTGCGGTGAGCTTCAGGCCTTTGCGTTCGATGCGGGCGATGATCTCCCCCACCAGTCCACGTGCAACACCATCGGGCTTGATCAGAATCAGAGTACGTTCAGTCATGCCCACAATCCTACAGTCTTAGGTGTGTTGGGTTGTGAGCAGGCCGCGTTTCATCCGTTCCAGAAGGTTCTTGCGCAGCACCAGGATGTACATCCACACGGCGATGAAAATGAGCGCCATGATCACCATTGAGTAGTGAACGAACAATCCTCCGCCGACGGCGATGACATTGAGCATAAGGTTGATGCTCAACGCGCCGGGGCGTTTCTGCATGAAGGCCCAGAGGAACATGGCAACGCCTACTGCGGTGACGAACACCCAGTTGAAGGTGGTCCAGTGGGCTCCGCCGTCGACCTTGGCGATGACGGTCAAAACGAGCAGCATGGAGATGGATTCCATGACGAGTGTTCCAGCCATGACGCCGCGCAGGCCTTTCATGGGATCTTTGGCTGGGGCGTGTCCGGGGCCTAGGGGTCCTACGCTCATGCGGGTTCCTTTCCAAACAGGGTGCGGGCTTCGCCTGCGGTCACGACAGACCCGGTGATGATCACTCCGGATCCGGAGACCTGTTCGCCTTCTTCGGCTAGGTCGACTGCCAAGGCGATTGCGTTGGGTAGTGCGTCGGCAACATGGACGCGTTCGTCACCGAAGATTTCTACCGCGTATTCGGCTAAAGCTTCTGCTTCTAGTGCTCGAGGTGAGTGGGTTTGGGTGCAGATGACCTCGTCGAAGACTGGCTCGAGAGCTGTGAGGATGCCACGGGCGTCTTTGTCGCCGAGCACACCGACCACGCCGATAAGGCGGCGGAAGGAAAAGTCCCTGCCGATGGCTTTGGCGAGGGCCTTCGCACCATGGGGGTTGTGGGTTGCGTCAATAAAGACGGTGGGTGCGGAACGGACGCGCTCGAGTCGGCCAGGTGACTGCACCTGGGCGAAACCTTGGCGCACTAGCTCAACATCCAGCGGGCGCCCCGCCCCTGCACCGAAGAAGGCCTCCACCGCAGCCAACGCACACGCGGCGTTCGCTGCCTGGTGTTCGCCAGACAAGGGCAGGAAAATGTCGGTGTATTCACCGGCGAGACCCCGAAGAGTAACTTGTTGTCCCCCAACAGCAACCCCGGAGGCGACTACGCCGAATTCCTGCCCGTAGCGGGCCACCGCGGCGTCAACACTGACGGCACGTTCCAAGATCACGCGCAGTGCTTCGGGGGTTTGCTCCGCAACAATCGCAACATTATCCGGTGGGGTGAGTAGGTCGTCGCTGTCCCAACGGGATTTGATAATGCCAGCTTTCTCCCCCGCGATCTGCTCAATGGTGTCGCCCAAATAGTCGGTGTGGTCCAACCCAACGGGCATCACCACCGCCACGTCGGAGTTGATCACGTTGGTGGCATCCCAACGCCCACCCATGCCAACCTCGACCACCGCAACATCGACGGGTGCGTCAGCGAACGCGGCGTAGGCCATGGCGGTGAGCACTTCGAATTTGCTCATGGGCACATCGCTGCGCGCATCCACCATCTCTACATAGGGTTGGATTTCGCGCCAGATCCGCACGTAGTCACGGGGGTGGATGGGCCGGCCGTCAATCGCGATCCGTTCGGTTGCCAGCTGCAGGTGGGGGCTGGTGGTGCGGCCGGTGCGGCGGGAGAATGCCCGCATGAGGGATTCGATCATCCGCACGGTGGAGGTTTTGCCGTTGGTGCCGGCCACGTGGATCGCGGGGAAGGATCGCTCCGGGTTGCCCAGGAGGTCCATGAGCAGTTCCATGCGGTCCAGGGTCGGGTCGATCTTGGTTTCCGGCCAGCGGGTGTCTAGCTCAGCTTCGACCTCGGCGAGGGCCGCGAGATCCGCGGGGGTGATGTCTAGCGGTGCGGGCTGTTCTACTGGCCCTTCGAGGTTGAGGCTCAGTCCGCCATCGCGTAGCTCGGGGTCCACTTAGAGTTCCTCCAGTCGCGCGGTAATGCGTGCGCATTCTTCTTGAGCGACCTGTTGGCGGTTGCGGATTTTCTGAACGACGGCTTCGGGTGCCTTCGCCAGGAAGGCTTCGTTGGCGAGCTTCTTGGCGGTGGTGTCGAGTTCTTTCTGTGCCGCCGCGAGGTCTTTTTCGAGGCGTTTGCGTTCGGCGTCTTTGTCGACGGCGCCGGAGGTGTCCAGTTCGACGACGACGGTGCCTTGGCTCAGGCGTACTTCGATGCTTGCTGACGCCGCGAAGGTTTCTGCGGGTGCGTCGACTCGCGCTAGGCTGCGCACGGCGTCTTCTTGTTCGCTGAGGTCGACTGCAGCAAAGTCGATGCGTGCGGGAACTTTTTGGGAGGGTTTGACACCTTGGTCGGAGCGGAAGCGGCGAATTTCGGTGATGAGTTTTTCTTGGTCTGCGATGCGTCGACGGGCGACGTCATCGATTGCGGCACCGCCGTTGGTGTCTTCGGCGGTGGGCCATGCGGCTGTGCAGAGGGTGTCGCCGCCGGCCAGTTCCTTCCAGAGCACTTCGGTGACGAAAGGCATGACGGGGTGCAGCAGGCGGAGGACAACGTCGAGGCTGCGGCCCAGGACAATCTTTGTGTGTTCGCCGCGCTGGGACTTTGCGATCTCGAGGTACCAGTCGCACAGTTCGCCCCAGGTGAACTGGTAGAGGGCTTCGTTGGCCTTGGCGAATTGGTAGTTGTCGAGGTAGGTATCGACTTGGCCGCGGACTTCTTCCAAGCGGTCGAGGATCCAGCGGTCGGCGTCGGTGAGTTCTTCGCGCGGGGGCAGTGCGTCGACGCGTGCGCCGTTCATGAGCGCAAATTTGGTGGCGTTGAACAGTTTGGTGGCGAAGTTTCTGGACGATTGTGCGGAGTCTTCACCAACGGGTAGGTCAACGCCGGGGTTTGCGCCGCGGGCAAGGGTGAAGCGCAGGGCGTCTGCACCATAGTCGCGAACCCAGTCCATGGGGTCGATGCCGTTGCCGAGGGACTTGCTCATCTTGCGACCGTGCTCGTCGCGAACCAGGCCGTGGAGGTAGAGGTCGGTGAAGGGCACGTTGCTGCCGAGCTTGTTGTCGGGCAGGGTGGCTGCGAAGGTGCCGAACATCATCATGCGGGCAACCCAGAAGAACAGAATGTCGTAGGCGGTGACCAGCACGGAGGTCGGGTAGAACTTGTCCAGTTCTGGGGTGCTGTCGGGCCAGCCCATGGTGGAAAATGGCCACAGTGCAGAGCTGAACCAGGTGTCGAGGACGTCCGGGTCTTGTTCGTAGCCTTCGGGGGCTTGTTCGTCGGGTCCGACGCAGACAATGTCGCCGTCGGGGCCGTAGAAGATGGGGATGCGGTGGCCCCACCACAGTTGGCGGGAGATGCACCAGTCGTGCATGTCATCGACCCATTCGAAGTAGCGGGGTTCGGCGCTCTTCGGGTGGATGGTGGTGTCGCCTTCGCGGATAGCGTCACCGGCCATTTTCGCTAGCTGTTCGACCTTGACGAACCACTGCAGGGATAGGCGTGGTTCGATGGGTTCCCCGGAGCGCTCGGAGTGGCCCACGGAGTGCACGTAGGGTCGCTTTTCGGCGACGACACGCCCCTGTTCGGCGAGTGCTTCGCGGATCTTCACGCGCGCTTCGAAGCGGTCCATGCCGTCGAACTGGGTGCCGGTGCCACTAATGCGGCCCTTGGAGTCCATGACGGTGGGCATGTCGAGGTTGTGGCGCACACCGAGGGCGTAGTCGTTGGGGTCGTGCGCGGGGGTGATCTTCACGGCGCCGGTGCCAAACTCGGGGTCGACGTAGTCATCAGCGACAACGATCATCTTGCGTTCGGGCAGGAACGGGTGATCGAGGGTGGTGCCGACCAGATCTGCGTAGCGTTCGTCATCGGGGTGAACAGCCACCGCGACGTCACCAAGCATTGTTTCCACACGCGTGGTTGCGACGATGACATGTGGTTCGTTGTCGTCGAGGGAGCCGTAGCGGATGGAGACTAGTTCGCCTTCGACGTCTTTGTAGACGACCTCAATGTCCGACACTGCGGTTTCCAGGACGGGCGACCAGTTGACCAGGCGGTTGGCGCGGTAGATCATCCCCTGGTCGTAGAGGTTTTTGAAGATGGTTTGGACGGCGCGAGATAGCCCTTCGTCCATGGTGAAGCGTTCGCGGGACCAGTCGACGGAGTCACCGATGGCGCGCATTTGTCGGCCGATCTTGCCGCCGTATTCGCGTTTCCATTCCCAGACTTTTTCGACGAATTCTTCGCGCTCGTAGTCGAAGCGGTCTTTGCCTTCGGTTTCTTTGAGCTGGGCTTCCACCTTGGTTTGGGTGGCGATGCCAGCGTGGTCCATGCCCGGCAGCCAGAGCACTTCGAAGCCTTGCATGCGTTTGCGGCGTGCGATTGCGTCCATGAGGGTGTGGTCGAGCGCGTGCCCCATGTGCAGTTGGCCGGTGACGTTGGGTGGCGGCAGGACGATGGAAAACGCCGGTTTCTTAGACGTCGGGTCTGCTGTGAAGTAGCCCTTGTCTACCCAGTGTTCGTAGAGTTCGGATTCAACGGCGGCTGGTTCCCACGACTTCGGCAAATTCATACGACCATCATAGTGCTAGCGGTCTGTGTGGAAATCTGCCTGGTCGATGTCGGCTATTTCTGCGCGGAACTCGTAGGCGTATCCGGGCCATAGCGCGGTGAGGGTGTTGGTGCGTTTGTCGATGTACCAGGCGCCGCAGCCGCTAACCCAGGCGCTGCCGTCAGCTTGGGTGCGCAGGTGTTGTTCGTATTTCTTCATGACGTCGCGGGTGACTTCGACGCGTTGGTGGTTGTGGTGGGGTGGGACCATGAGGTCTTGGTTTGCGGCGATGACGAGTGTGTCGGCGAATACAAACGGCTGGCCAATTCCTACGCCGGGATGGCGTTACTGGCGGGTTTCGGACGCTCGCGCAGGGAAGCGGAGATCAACTACATCTGCGATAATCTGCCGGCGACCTGGAATGTCACTCAAGCGCGCAGTAGGTTGTGGCGGATGCTCGATGAACTGGATGCGCATGGCTGGTGCGGCCACGAGATTTTTGTCCCCCACATTGCCGGGCTATCGTGCCCCATTACGAGCTCGACGCACCGGTATAGCCTGACGATCCCCGGCGACGCGGAAACAATTCCCCCCGGTAGGCACAGGGCCCTGGCCCGGCTGCTGTTGGACACAGCCGGGGCCATAGGGCGCGTAATTAAATGAGGCCTGCGGCCTTGACAGCGTCGCGCTCGGACTCGAGTTCTGCGACGTTAGCGGCGATGCGCTCACGCTGGAAGTCGGTCAGCTCGAGGCCCTGGACGATTTCCCACTTGCCGTTGCGGGAAACGGTCGGGAAGCCGAAGACGAGGCCTTCAGGCACGCCGTAGGAACCATCAGACACAACCGCTGCGGAGCACCAGTTCTCGCTGCCCTGAACCCAGTCGCGCATGTGGTCGATGGCGGAGGAAGCAGCCGATGCTGCGGAAGACTTGCCGCGAACCTCGATGATCTCCGCGCCACGCTTTGCGACGCGAGGAACGAATTCCTCCAGGTACCACTGCTGGTCCACCAGGTCGGAGACATTCTGGCCACCGATGGTGGCGTAGGAGATGTCCGGGAACTGGGTGGCGGAGTGGTTGCCCCAGACGACCATGTTGCGGAAGTCAGCGGAGGACTTGCCGAGCTTGGTGCCCAGTTGGGAGATGGAGCGGTTGTGGTCAAGGCGCATCATCGCGGTGAATCGCTCTGCGGGAATGTCCTGGGCGTGTGCGCGGGTAATCAGGGCGTTGGTGTTGGCCGGGTTGCCCACAACCAGCACGCGAACGTCGTCTGCAGCGTGGTCGTTGAGGGCCTTACCCTGGGGGCCAAAGATCTTACCGTTGGCAGCCAGGAGAGCGGAGCGTTCTTCGCCAGCTCCACGAGGCTTGGCGCCGACGAGGAAAGCTGCGGATGCGCCGTCGAAGGCTTCCTCCGCCTTGTCGGTGATGGTGATCTTGGACACCAGTGGGAATGCGGAGTCCAGTAGCTCCATTGCCACGCCTTCGGTGGCGCCTAGTGCTGGGGTGATCTCCAGGAGGTTGAGCTCAACCGGGGTGTCCTTACCGTAGACGTCGCCGTTGGCGATGCGCCACAGCAGGGAGTAGGCAATTTGGCCGGCTGCGCCGGTGACGGCAACCTTCTTGGGGGAAGTCATTGAGACCCTTTCGCGTAGAACATTAAAGTCTTTCATCCGCAATGCTAGCCGTTGCGCCGTGGGTCGGCTGTGCGGACGGTTTTGACCTTCACCCCCATTTGCGTCAGGCGGGCTACACTTGCGCGGTTTTTTCAGGCAACATGGTTACAAGCATTGCCCGTTTGACGACCGTGGAAGGATTCGCTCGAGTGACCGACGACCTGGATTTCGCCCCGAACAACAACCAGTCTGAAGACATCGCCACCGCGGTCGCCCTAGAGCACTTCGCGCGCTATGGTTACGACGAAACTCGCCTGGATACCATCGCACAAGAATCCGCCATTTCGAAGCGGATGATCCACTACTATTTCGGCGATAAACAGGGCCTTTACGTCCGCGCATTGCAGTTGGCAATCAAACTGCTCCGTCCTCTTCCGCAAGCCATGGAGTTGGACAGCACGGTACCCGTGGATGCTGTCGTGAAGGTTGTTGAAGCGATCGTTGACCAGATGGCCTCCCACCCGATGGCTGTGCGCATGGTGGTATTGGAAAACCTCTTCGGTCACGCAAATATGAAAAATGCCACTCCCCTTGCTGACCAGTCGTCGATCCTGCTGCAGCTCGACAAGATCCTGATGCTTGGCCAGGATTCTGGGGCGTTCCGCCCAGGTGTCTCGGCTCTGGATGTGTACGCGATCATCTCGTCGATGTCGATGTTTAGGGTCACTAACCCGGCGACGTTCGCGAACCTGTACGCCACGGATTTGCGCTCCGAGGACAACACCGCGGGGATGAAGCGGCTGGTTGTGGACGCTGTTCTAAGCTTCCTCACGTCCAACATGCAGCCGCATGGGGCAATGAGCTACCTGGTGCAGGAAAACCACGCGGATCGGGATTCCAGCATCTACGACGAATCCTAGGCGGCTGTCTGCTCGAATTCCGGTTCGGATTCGCCGCGGACTGCTGCGGCAGTGATGCGGACCTTGGTGAGGTCTTCCCGGTCGGGAATGTCGTACATCAGGGGCAGCAAAATTTCCTCCATGATCGCCCGAAGTCCTCGCGCGCCGGTATTGCGTTCGAGGGCTTTTTCAGCGATGGCCACTAGTGCGTCGTCTTCGAAGATGAGCTCCACATCATCCATCTCGAACAGTCGGGTGTATTGGCGCACGAGGGAGTTCTTGGGCTCGGTAAGAACCTTGATCAAACTATCGACGTCGAGTTGGGTGACGGTTGCGACGATGGGAAGGCGGCCAATGAATTCCGGGATGAGGCCGAACTTCACGAGGTCCTCAGGTTGGACTTCGCTGTAGAGGTCATCGTTGGTGGCCTTGGTGGAAATTTCATTACCGAACCCCAGGGACTTCTTGCCCCGGCGCTGTTCGACGACTTTTTCCAGGCCTGCGAAGGCGCCCGCAACAATAAACAAGATGTTGGAGGTGTCGAGGTTGATGAACTCTTGGTTGGGGTGCTTGCGGCCACCCTGCGGAGGAACCGATGCGACGGTGCCTTCGAGAATTTTCAGCAGAGCTTGCTGCACGCCTTCGCCAGAGACGTCGCGGGTAATCGAGGGGTTTTCGGATTTGCGGGCGATCTTGTCGACCTCATCGATATAAATGATGCCGCGTTGTGCCCGCTCGACGTCAAAGTCGGCAGCCTGCAGGAGGCGAAGAAGGATGTTTTCGACGTCTTCGCCAACGTATCCTGCTTCGGTGAGCGACGTGGCGTCAGCAATCGCGAAAGGCACGTCCAGCAGTCGAGCCAGGGTTTGCGCGAGGTAGGTTTTCCCGGAGCCTGTGGGGCCGAGCATCAAAATGTTAGATTTGGCAATCTCGACGTCATCGTTTTTCCGCTCGCGTAGAACGCGCTTGTAGTGGTTGTACACCGCCACGGCGAGGGTTCGTTTGGCGTCGTCTTGACCAATGACGTATCCGTCGAGGAACTCGGTGATTTGTTTCGGTCGGGGCAGCTTGGGGCCAGCGTCTGTGGTCTGTTCGGAGGCTGCGAGTTCCTCTTCGATGATCTCATTGCATAGTGCGATGCATTCGTCGCAGATGTAAACACCACCGCCGGCGATGAGCTTTTTCACCTGCTTTTGACTCTTGCCACAGAATGAGCACTTGAGCAGGTCCGAGGATTCTTGAATGCGTGCCATGAGTTCTTTCTCGACGTGGGTTTGTTCGTGTTCACTCTAATGCACAACATGGAGGGCGCGGCGATGGCCGCGCCCTCCATGTTGTGTGAGATTTTAAGCGTTGGCGCTAAGCTTGCGGTAGTCGAAGACCTGGTCGATGATGCCGTACTCGACGGCTTCGGCTGCGGTGAGGATCTTGTCGCGGTCAGTATCTTTGCGGACCTGTTCGGCGGTGCGCCCGGTGTGGCGGGCCAGCGTTTCATCCATCAGGGTACGCATGCGCTCGATCTCAGCGGCCTGGATCTCCAGGTCGGACACCTGGCCCTGGACACCACCGGTGGCGGGCTGGTGGATGAGCACGCGAGCGTTGGGCAGGGCGGCGCGCTTACCGGGGGTGCCTGCCGCGAGGATGACGGCTGCGGCGGAGGCAGCCTGCCCGAGGCAAACGGTCTGGACGTCACAACGAACATACTGCATGGTGTCGTAGATAGCCATCAGGGAGGTAAAGGAACCACCGGGGCTATTGATGTACATGGTGATGTCGCGGTCAGGATCCTGACCTTCCAGCACCAGAAGCTGCGCCATGATGTCGTTGGCGGAGGCGTCGTCTACCTGGGTGCCCAGGAAGATGATGCGCTCTTCAAACAGCTTGTTGTAGGGGTTGGATTCTTTCGCGCCGTAGGCGGAGTGCTCCACGAAGGACGGGAGGATGTAGCGCGCCTCGGGCACCTTGGGTGTGTTCATGTCTTAACTTCCTTATTTCAGGCCGGCAGGCTACTTCTTGGCGTGGGTGATCACGTGGTCGACGAAGCCGTATTCTTTGGCTTGCTCTGCAGTAAACCAGCGGTCACGGTCGGAGTCTTTGGTGATCTGCTCGACGGACTGGCCCGTGTGCTGGGCGATAAGTTCCGCCATTTCGCGCTTGGTGTGGGCGAACTGCTCGGCCTGGATGGCGATGTCTGCGGCGGTGCCGCCGACACCTGCGGAGGGCTGGTGCATCATGATACGGGCGTGCGGCAGTGCGTAGCGCTTGCCCTTGGTGCCAGCGGTCAGCAGGAACTGGCCCATGGAGGCTGCCAAGCCCATGCCATAGGTTGCGATATCGCAGGGCGAGTACACCATGGTGTCGTAAATCGCCATGCCTGCGGTGACGGAGCCTCCGGGGCTGTTGATGTACAGGCTGATGTCGCGCGTGGGATCTTCAGCACTGAGCAGCAGGATCTGAGCGCACAGTTTGTTGGCGATCTCGTCGTTAACGTCGGTACCGAGGAAGATAATGCGTTCTTTCAGCAGACGCTGGTAGACAGAGTCGCTGAGGTTCATGCCATCAGACATTGATTTAAGACCTTTCGTCGTTTTATACGCAGCCCACACTACCCGGGAGCTAGGGGAAAAGGTGAAAAGTTCGCTCACAGCGTAGAGGCCCAGCTCCCACCAGTGTGACGGGGGTGCCGGGCCTCTTAAAAAGCTGTATTATTCTGCAGATTCTTCTTCTGCGGTGTCCTCACCGAAGTACTCGGCGGGGTCGACCTTCTCGCCCTTGGAGTCGGTGACGGCAACCTTGCAGATTGCAGCTGCGAGGGCCTTGCCGCGGCGAACCTCTGCGAAGAGGTTGGCGATCTGACCGGACTGCTGCAGCTGGGCTGCGAGCTGGTTGGGGTCCATGCCGTAGGTCTGGGCAGTGAACATCAGGTGATCGGAGAGATCCTGCTGGCTGACCTCGGGCTTCTCGATCTCGGACAGGGAGTCGAGGAAGAGCTGGGTGCGGACGGCCTTCTCAGCGGATTCGCGTGCATCGGCCTCAAACTTCTCGCGGGAAGTCCCCTGGGCCTCGAGGAGGGTGTTGAGCAGCTCTTCGTTGCCGCCAACCTGGGCCAGCAGCTGTTGAACCTGGGCCTGGACCTGCTCGTCAACCATAGTCTCGGGCAGCGGGAACTCGGTCTTACCGAGAACATCGTCGAGGACGGCGTCGCGGATGGCGACAGCCTGCTCGCTCTTCTTCTGCTCTGCAACGTTGTCGCGGAGATCGTTGCGGAGCTCTTCGATGGTGTCGAACTCGGAAGCGGTCTGTGCGAACTCGTCGTCGGCCTCGGGGAGCTCGCGCTCCTTAACGGTGGTGACGGTGACGGTCACTTCAGCTTCTTTACCTTCGTGCTCGCCGCCGGGGACGGTGGTGGTGAAGGTTGCGGACTCGCCAGCAGACAGGCCGACCACGGCCTCGTCCAGGCCTTCGATAAGCTCGTCCTGGCCGACCTGGTGGGACATGCCCTCAGCGCTGGCCTCCTCGAGGGGTTCGCCATCGACGGTGGCTGCCAGGTCCATGACAACGAAGTCGTCCTTGGCTGCGGCGCGCTCAACTTCCTTGAGGGAGCCGAAGCGCTGGCGCAGGGAGTTCAGTGCCTCTTCGACGTCTTCATCGGAAACCTCGAGTGCGGGAACCTCAACCGCGACGTCATCGAAGGAAGGAACCTCGAACTCGGGGCGAACGTCAACTTCGAAGTTGAAGTCAACACCGCTGTTCGGGTCAACCTTGGTGAGGTCGATTTCCGGCTGGGAAACAACCTTGAGCTCGTGCTCGTCGAGCAGCTGGCCGTAGCGGTTGCTGAGGGTGTCGTTGACGACCTGCTCCATGACGGCGCCGCGACCGAAACGGGCCTCGATCAGCTGACGGGGAGCTTTGCCCCTGCGGAAGCCAGGGATCTGCACCTGCTGGGCAAGCGCGGCGTAGGCCTGGTCGATTTCCGGCTTCAATTCGTCAATCGGAATTTCGACGCTGACTTTGACGCGCGTATCGCTCAGCTTCTCGACAGAACTCTTCACGAGTCACTCTCCTGGGGTGTATCTAGATTGCGGGGACAAAGCAACGGGCCTGGCGCTGACGCCAGAACCCATCTAGTCGGGATAACAGGATTTGAACCTGCGACCCCCTGCTCCCAAAGCAGGTGCGCTACCAAACTGCGCCATATCCCGGGGTGTTCCAATAGTGTAGCGGCACTCAAACACTCCGCGCACAACGGGGTCCCTTTAAGGCCCACACCGTCAAAAAAACACAGGTCAGAAAGGCTGAATGTTGAGACACAACAAAAAGCGCGGCACCGTTTTTAACGATGCCGCGCTTAGAGAATTTTTGGAGGGAACGACGGGAATCGAACCCGCGTCTTCAGCTTGGAAGGCTGAGGTATTAGCCACTATACGACGTTCCCATCAGCGACGATCAGGCTTGCCCGAAGGCCGCCTGTGTCAGCCGCCAAAGATTAACACAAGGCGCAGACAATCAGCAAACGAAAGATAACCATCCGGTAACAAACCTGATACTTAACGATTTTTGCTGTACCGTAAAGGTATGGAACCAATGATTATTGACGCGAAGTCAGGTCGCGAGCTTTGGACTGCCACCGTATGCGCCAAGAAATCCGGCACTGCACGAGGTACTTTCACCAGCTACGCGGGCCGTGGACGTGCCCCCAAGCCCGCTTGCAAGTTCAACGGATTAACCCTCTGGGACTCCGCAGAAGTAAACGAGTGGATTAACAGCCGCCAAGCGTCTGTAGAGTCCGAAGCCTAAAACCACCCCGAACGTTCAACAGTCCCTTTGACCCCTGCCACGGCAGAGAAAAAGCGTTGGCGCACACCATCACCGGTGTGCGCCAACGCTTTTTAGCCTTACTTTTCGGGAGCAACCCCGGTGCGCTCGTACTCCGACAAAATATCAATGCGGCGCTGGTGGCGCTCCTCTTCACTCCACGGCTGCTCGATGAAAGCATCCACGATCGCAAGCGCTTCTTCCTCGGAATGCATGCGACCACCGATGCCGATGAGCTGTGCATTGTTGTGTTCACGCGCAAGCTTTGCGGTCTCAGTCGACCACGCCAGCGCACAACGCGCACCCTTGACCTTGTTCGCTGCGATCTGCTCGCCGTTACCGGAGCCACCCAAGACGATACCCAAAGAACCCGGGTCGGCAACTACCCGCTGAGCAGCATCGATACAAAAGGCAGGGTAGTCATCCAGGGCGTCGTATTCGTGCGCCCCACAGTCGATAACCTCGTGGCCCTTGGCCTCCAGGTGGCGGGCAATAACATTTTTCGTCTCGAACCCAGCGTGGTCCGCTCCAAGGTAAATACGCATGCCACCAAAGTAACAGCGTTAGCATGTCCCCATGGGTTTCAACCGCCACGCCACAACCGCCACCTGCTTGTTAGCGCTGCTCAGCGCCTGTACCTCAACGCCGACGGGTACCCCCGCGACGTCAACAATCACGGTCACTGCAAGCACTGTCCCCTCCCCCGGACTTAGCGCGCTCGAAGGGCTACCCATCCAACCGGCTGATCACACAGCACCCTACCGCCGCGATGCTTTCGGCCAACGCTGGAGTGACGACGTCACCGTCGAATTCGGGCACAACGGCTGCGACACCCGCAACGATATCCTGCGACGCGACCTCCGCGACGTCATTGTTAAACCAAACACCCACGACTGTGTCGCACTATCCGGCACACTCGACGACCCCTACACAGGCGCGACCATCGCCTTCCAACGCGGCCAAGATACCTCGCCGATGATACAAATCGACCACATCGTCGCACTCGCCAACGCGTGGACCACCGGCGCCCAACAATGGGACGACCAAACCCGCCGCAACTTCGCCAACGACCCCCGCAACCTGCTGGCGGTCGACGGCCCCACCAACATCTCCAAATCCGCAGCCGACGCCACCCAATGGCTGCCACCCAACGAAGCATTCATCTGCGACTTCGCCCACGCCCAAATCAACATCAAACGAACCTATGGGCTGTGGGTCACCCAAGCCGAGCACGATGCACTCTCCCACGCCATCGACACGCACTGCGGCTAGGCTGTAGCTCATGTCTTCAATCAACCTCACTCAAATAGAAGCACAACAGCGCGCAGAGCTAATCAGCAACTGCCACTACGACATCACCCTGGATGTCACCAGTGCCCCCACTGAGCAGCCCACATTCGCCTCCACCACCGACATCCGCTTCACCAGCGGCCAAGGCGAGACCTTCCTCGATCTACGTGCGGCTAGCGTCCGCGAAGTCATCCTGGATGGCACCCCCATCGATGACGCCCCCGCCGCCTACACGCCGGAGCATGGCATCGCTTTGAGCCTCACCGCCGGCGAGCACACCCTGCGGGTTGTCGCCGACTGCGAATACTCCCGCACCGGCCAAGGCCTGCACCGCTTCACCGACCCCGCAGACCAAGAAACCTACCTGTACACCCAGTTCGAAACCGCCGACGCCAAGCGCGTATTCGCCTGCTTCGACCAGCCGGACATCAAAGCCACCTACACAATGACCGTTACCACCCCGGCGGGCTGGAAGGTTGTGTCCAACCCCGCCATGGTGGAAGACACCACCACCAACATCCACCGCGGCGAGGTCAACTACCTACTGTCGACCTACCTAGTGGCCTTCTGCATCGGCCCCTACCACGAGGTCCGCGATTCCTGGAGCGGCCACCTGACCCACCACCCCGAAACCCCATCTGATCAGCCAACCGAGCTGACGGTGCCTTTCAGTATCTACTGCCGCAAGTCCTTAGCCTACGCCCTTGACGCCGAGCAGATTTTCCGCGAAACCAAGCAGGGCTTCGACTACTACCACGAGCACTTCGGCATGGCGTACCCCTTCGTCAAGTACGACCAGGTGTTCTGCCCCGAATACAACATGGGTGCGATGGAAAACGCTGGCTGCGTGACCTTCCGCGACGAGTACGTCTTCACCTCCAAGGTGACGCGCCGCATGTACGAGCGCCGCTGCGACACCATCCTGCACGAGTTGGCACACATGTGGTTCGGCGACCTTGTCACTATGCAGTGGTGGGGTGATTTGTGGCTCAACGAGTCTTTCGCCACCTGGTCGGCCGCGATGAGCCAGGCGGAGGCCACGGAGTTCGACACCGCGTGGGTGACGTTCGCGAACGTGGAAAAGTCATGGGCTTACGCTCAAGATCAGCTGCCTTCTACCCACCCGATTGTAGCTTCGGCTAAGGACATCGAAACGGTGGAGCAGAACTTCGACGGTATTACCTACGCGAAGGGCGCTTCAGTATTTAAGCAGCTCCAGGCCTATGTTGGGCGCGACTCTTTCTTCGCAGGCGTGCGCAGCCACTTCGCCAACCATGCGTTTGCGAATGCCACCTTTGAGGACCTATTGGGTGCACTAGCCCAGGCCTCGGGTCGGGATTTGTCGGGGTGGGCTCAGCAGTGGCTGACGACCACCGGTATCAACACTTTGCGCCCGACGTTCACGATTCAAAACGGTGTGTACACGGACTTTGCGGTTGAGCAGACGGGTGCGCAGCCGGGTGCGGGTGAGCTTCGTACGCACCGCATTGCGGTCGGCTTGTATTCCTTGGTTGATGGCCAGGTCAAGCGCACCAAGCGTGTGGAACTCGACATCGAGGGTGCACGCACTGCGGTGCCGGAGCTGGTGGAGTTCCCAGCGGCGGACTTGGTTCTGGTTAACGACGATGACCTCACCTATGCGTTGATGGAGCTCGACGACCATTCCTTGGAATTTGTCCTGGATAATATTGCCAACATTGCAGATCCGATGGCGCGCGCTTTGTGCTGGTCATCGTGCTGGCAGATGACGCGTTCTGGCCAGATGCGTGCGCGTGATTTTGTGCGTTTGGTTGCCGAGGGCGCCCGCACCGAGTCTGAGATCTTCGTGTTGGAGGCTCTGCTTGGCCAGGCTTCGCGTGCTCTGAATAGTTTTGCGGATCCGCAGTGGGCCGAGTCGACTGGGCGCGCGTTGCTCAGCGATGCCCTGCTTGAGGCGGCTCGTGCTGCCGCCCCGGGTTCTGATCAGCAGTTGGCGTTCGTGCAGTCGTTATCTGCGCAGGTTATGGGTGATGACGCCGCGGAGCTTATGCAGCAGATTGTGCGTGGGGAATCCACGTTGGACGGTCTGGAGATCGACTTTGATTTGCAGTGGCGTGCGTTGGTGGCGTTGATTGCCCGCGGTGATGTGAGTGATCCTTCGGCTGCTATTGCGGATCTTCGGGCCAAGGATACGAGTGCGTCCGGCCGCAACTGGGCGTGGGTGGCTGAGGCTGCTGTGAACACCGCCGAGAACAAGCAGGCCATGTTTGATGCGATTGTTCAGCGTGGTTCCCAGATGTCGAATCTGGAGTTGCGCCACAAGGGCCAGGGCCTGACGTGGGCTGGTTCTGCCTCCAACCTCATGCCGTTGACCGCCCAGTTCTTCGAGGCTGCCCCGGGGATCTGGAAGGAGTTCACCTCGGAGGTTGCGCTGCGCACCTTGGAGGAGATCTACCCCGGTTGGGATATCAGCGAAGAAGCCATCGCGTTGGCCGACGGTGTTCTGGCGGGCGACCACAGCGATGGTTTCAAGCGCGTGTTGAGCGAGGGCCAGGACAATGTTCGTCGTGCCTTGCGCAACCGCGCGGTTGACGCCGGCTAGGGGCGTCGCGGGCGGACGTTAACCCGGGTCAGCTGCGTGCTGGGGCCTGCGATGACGACCGCCCGCACTGCTGCCGCAACTTCTTCTGGGGCGATGACGGTCGCGGCGTCATAATTTCCGCGTAGTCCCTGCAGCATGGGGGTGTCTGTGGGGCCGGGGGCGACGGTGGATACGCGGATGTCGGGTTCTTCAAGGCGTAGTGCGTCTGCGAGTCCGTTGAGGGCGTGTTTGGTGGCGCAGTAGAGCGTCATGTTGGCGTGCCCGTGGTCGCCGGCACCGGAGCTGATGAATACGACGGTGCCGCCGGCGGCGCGCAGTCCGGGAAGCAGCGCACGGGTGAGCTGGGCGGGGGCGATGACGTTGAGTTGGAGGGCCTCGCGCCACTGTTGTTCTTCGCTTCCCTCCAGCGAGCCTTTGGGCGCTATGGCTGCGGCGTGGACGAGGCAGTCGACGCGTTCAACGGCTAGGACTTTGAGGTAGTCAATGTCAGGTTCGTCGAGATCCAGGCGCACCCCTGTGACGTTGGAAAAGGTGCCTTCTAGCTGGGTGAGAGTGTCCTGGTTGCGGCCGATGGCTAGGACGCAGTCGTAGACTTCGCTGAGGGCTGCGACGATGTGGGTGCCCATGCCTCCGGTCGCCCCGGTGACGATAGCTGTGGTGCTCATGTGGTGTCTCCTAACGTTGTGTCGCCCGCCAGCATAGTGGTCACAGTCCGATGTTGAGTGCGCCGCTGCGGTAGTTGGTGCCGGGAATGGCGTCGAGCAGGGCGCGGGTGAAGGGGCTGGTGGGGTTGTCGTAGACCTGGTGGGTGGGGCCGTAGTCTACTTGTTTGCCGTGTTGCATGACGGAGACGGTGTCGGAAATTTGTTGCACGACGGCGAGGTCGTGGCTGATGAAGATGTAGGTAACCCCGAGTTCTTGTTGTAGCCGGTCCAGCAGGCGGAGGATTTGCGCTTGGACGGTGACGTCGAGTGCGCTGACGGCCTCATCTAGCACGACGAGTTCCGGTTCCACAATGAGTGCGCGTGCGATGGCGACGCGTTGGCGTTGGCCACCGGATAGTTCGCGTGGGCGGCGTTTCATGAGGGCCGGGTCGAGTGAAACGAGGTTGAAAAATTCGGCGGTTTTTTCCTCGATGGCGCCCTTGCTGAGGCCGCTTAGGTTGTGCAGCGGTTCGGCGACTGATTGTCCAACGGTGCGGCGGGGGTTGAGGGAGCCGAGGGGGTTTTGGTACACCAGCTGCACAACTGTGGGGTCGAGGCCGTCAAGTTTCTTGCCGTTGATGCTGATGCTTCCGCTGGTTGGGGTGCTCAGTTGGGCGATGGCGCGTCCGGTGGTGGTTTTACCCGAGCCTGATTCGCCAACGAGGGCGTGTGTGGTGCCGCGGGCGACGGTGAAGCTGACGTTGTCGACGGCGGTGAAGTCCCCGAATTTTTGGACTAAACCTTCTACTCGCAGCAAGGGTTCGGGTGTTGACGCCGCGGGCCTTACTGTCCCGGGTGCGCTCAGTGCCGGCGCGTCGCTGAGTAGGGTACGGGTGTAGGGGTCTTGGGGGTCCTGCAGGATACTGGCGGCGACACCGTGTTCGACCACTTTGCCCTGGTTCATCACAACCAGTTGATCGGCACGGTCGCCTGCGACTGCTAGGTCGTGGGTGATGATCACCATGGCGATGTTGCGTTCCCGTCGCAGTTTATCGAGCAGGTCAAGGACCTTCTTCTGGACGGTGACATCCAGCGCACTGGTGGGTTCGTCGGCGATGATCAGTTCGGGTTCCACGGCGATAGCGGCGGCGATCAGCACGCGTTGCTTCATCCCGCCGGATAGTTCGTGTGGGTATTGCCGTGCGCGCCGGGTGGGGTCGTCGATTCCAACCTGTTCGAGCAGGTCGATGATGCGCGCCTTGCGCCCCACGGCGTCAAGATCGGTGTGTATTTCCAGCACTTCGGAAATGGATTGGCCGATGGTTTTGACCGGGTTGAGGGAGTTGTTGGGGTCTTGGGGAATCAGGCCGATGTGGCGGCCGCGGATGCTCCGCCATTGGGTGTCGTCGAGCCGTGTGAGCTCCAGCGAGGGCCCTTGTTCGCCACGGAACAGCACTGCCCCGCCGATAACCTCAGCATTGTCCGGCAGCAGGCCGAGTACGGCGTGCGCGCTGGTGGTTTTACCTGAACCGGATTCGCCAACGATGGCGGTGACTTGGCCCGGGAGGACGGAAAAGGACACGTCGTGGGTAGCTGCGCGACCGTTGTAGGCCACGGACAGATCACGAACGTCAAGCAGTGGGGTGCGCGACATTACACGGCCTTTCGGTAGGCGGAAGACAGTTGGTTTGCGGACAACACCACGGCGACAATCACTGCGCCGGGCAAGATGGTGAGCCACCATGATGTTGCTATGTAGTTGCGGGAATCTGCGATAAGCAGGCCCCATTCTGGAGTGGGCGGGGGTGTGCCGTAGCCGAGGAAGCCGAGCACACTGATCTGCAGGATGGCGTTGCCGAACTGCAGCGCCGCCATGGCCAGCACGGGGGTCAGCGAGTTCGGCAGAATATGGCGGGCCAGGACCGCCAGCTTGGAAGCGCCACTGCCATAGGCGGCCTCCACGTAGTCGGTGCGGGCGACGCGTTGGACTTCTGTGCGCACCAGGCGGGAGAAAAACGCGATGCTGGTAACACCGACGGCGATGGCGGAATTGATAGTGCCGAAGCTCAACACGATGATCACCGACAGCGACAGCAACAGTGCGGGGATGGCGAGCAACACGTCGACTCCACGCATCAGTAAGGTATCGATGACGCCGCCTTGGGTTCCGGCGATCAGGCCGATCAAGGTGCCCACTGTCAGACCCACCGCGACCGCGATCAGTGCACCTGCGAGGGAGTGCCGGGTGCCATAAACCACGCGGGTGAAAAGGTCACGCCCAATGGCGTCAGTACCAAAGATATGCTCGCGGGAGGGCGGCAGCAGCGCTTCCGCATGCCCCTGGGTGGGCGAAAAATGCGTGAATACACCGGGGGCTAGCGCCCACGCCAGCACAACAATGACAACAACATACGCCGCGATAACCGCGGGGGTGAGATGTTTGAAACGATTCATTTCGCGACCTTCCGCAGTCGAGGATCAACGATCGGCTGCAGCGCATCGACCGCAGCGTTAATGAGGACGTAGATGGTTGCCGCCAGCACGACGATCGCCAGCAGCACAGGGGTGTCGCGGTTCGACACGGCGTCAACAGTCATGTTTCCCACCCCTGCCCGACCGAACACGGCTTCGGTGACCACTGCCCCACCGACGAGCTCGCCGAAAGCCAATCCGGCGACAGTCAGTGCCGGCAGGATCGCGCCGGGCAGGATGTTGTGTGCGAAGAGTCGCCAGGTGCTGGCTCCGCGGGCACGCACGACGTCGACGAAGGGTTGTTTCGCGACGTCATCGAGGCTGCGCAGCAGCACTTGTGCGATGGGGGCGGCGATGGGGATGGCCAGGGTGACGGCCGGCAGAATGAGTTTTTGGCTTTCGCTTGCGCCGATGATGGGCACGAGTCCCAGGCGGAAGGAGACAAATTGGATGAGCACGATGCCCACCAGGAATGTTGGTAGTGAGGCCATCAGTGGTGGCAGTGCCCGTATTTTCTTGCCGAAGCGGGTGGATAGTACGGCGGCGCTGGAGATTGCGAAGGCGAAGATGAGCGCGAGGATGAATGCTGACGCCGCGAGGGTTAAGGTTCCGGGTAGTGCTGCGGCGAGCATTTCGCGCACGGGGGTTCCGGAGTTGACGGAGACGCCGAAGTCCCCGGTGATGAAGCCTTTGAGGCTGAGGAGGTATTGGATGATTAGTGGCCGGTCGGCGCCGAGGCTGTCGCGGATTTCTTGGATTTGTTCGGGGCTGAGGCCTAGTTCTGGGTTGGCGTAGCGGTTTTCTACAGCGTCGCCGGGGAGTGCGGATAGTAGGACGAAGGCTAGGGTGAAGGCTGCCAGCAGCACGCCGATGGTGTGGGCTAGCCGTGTGAGGATGCGTTGTGTCATGGTGGTGCCTAGTCGATGGTGAGGTCGTAGAAGGTGGGGCGGCCTACTGCTTCGGTGTGGAATCCGCTGATTCCGGGGGCGACGCCGAAGACTTGGGGTTCTTCGAACAGGGGAATGGTGTAGTGCTTGTCGATTAGTAGGCGTTGGGCTTGGGCGCTTGCTTCGGCGCGTTGTTGTTCGTTGGGGGAACTTGCGACTTGTTGGAGTAGTTGCTCTAGGTCGGGGTCGCCGAGGCTGCCGTCTTCCGGATCGAAGTTGCGGAGGCTGTTGCGGTTGGTGGAGAAGTATTGGCTTTTGATGACGTCGTAGTCGGCGCGTCCGACCATGGTGTGGTGGATTTGGATGAGGGTGGGGTCTTTGACTGCGGCGTTTTGTGCGGCTTCGTCTCCAGGGTAGAGCTGTAGGTCGGCGCCGATACGGCGGAATTGTTCTTGTATTTTTTCGATGAGTTCTTTGCTGCGGGGTTGGACGTTGGCGTGGTTGGTTGTAAAGCTCAGCCGTTGGCCGTCTTTGACTCGGATGCCGTCGGGGCCTGGGATCCAGCCGGCGTTGTCGAGTAGTTCGCGGGCGCGGTCGGGGGCGTAGCGTAGTTTGTCGCTTTGGTCGATGTATCCGGCGGCGGTGTGGGCGAGTACTCCGGTGGCGATGGGGTAGCTGTCGGAGTAGAGGGTGGTGTTGATTTCTTGCCGGTCGACGGCGAGGCTTAATGCTTCGCGCACGGTGTCGTCGTGGAGGATGGGGGTTCGGGGGCGCAGGTTGAGGCTGTTGTTGACGCCGTTGGTGCCGTGGGCGACGATGTCTACTTTGGCGGCTTTCAGGTGTTTTTCGCTGGGTGCTGCGATGGTGCGGGCGATATCTGCTTGACCGGATACTAATGCGCCTTCGCGGACGGCGTCTTCGCCCGCGAGAGTGATGGTCACGGCGTCAACGTTGGCGGGGCCTTGGTGTTCGCTGACTTTTGGCGCCCAGTTGTAGTCTTCGCGGCGGGTGAGGGTGAGTTCTTGGCCGAGGTTTTCGTGGGTGATGACGAAGGGGCCGGAGCCGATGACTTCTGTGGCGTGCCCTGGGGCGAATGTGTCGGCGGTGCCGTCGAGGGTGGCGTTGGCTAGCAGCCCGGAGTTCATGGTGGAGGTTGCTTGGGCAAACCCTGGGCTGGGTGCATGGAAGTAAAAACGCACGGTGTAGGGGTCGAGGACTTCTGCGTGGTCGTAGTTGTTGATTTGTTCGGAGACGGTGAGGGTGCGGTTTTTGTCGCCGAGGCCAAAGAGGTCGAAGTTGCGTTTGACGTTGTCTGCGTCCAGTGGGGTGCCGTCGGAATAGGTGACGCCGCGTCGGATGCGGAAGGTGTATTGGGTGCGGTCGGCGTTGACTTCTGGTAGTTCTTCGGCGATCCAGGGGGATAGTTCGAGGGTGTCTGGGTCTTGGTAGAGCAGGCGGTCGGTGATGTTGTTGACCACTCCGCCGTTGGGGTAGTAGCCGGCGGTGGGTGGGTAGAGGTTGGTGAAGAATGCTTGTTCTAGGTAGGTGACGGTGCCGTTTTCTCGTCCGTCGGCGTGTGCGCAGGATACGAGGCTGGTGGCTAAGGCTACGGCGGTAAGTGTCCTTGTCAAGCGGTGTTTCCGATGGGTGGTGTGGGACATGGGGTGTCTTTCGTTTCGTTGGTGTTTGTTGGTCGGTCTGTGCCGGCTTTCCAAAAATATAGACCATTCCGTCTATATTGTCTAGACAGGGCTGTCCGGTGTATGGTTGATGCGGATCACCGATGCACCCGCACATGGAAGGAACCCCGTGGCACAGACTCAACCCCATGCCCACACGCCTGCAATCGCGATCATCGGCATGGGCCCACGCGGCGTCAGCACACTTGAACGCATCATCGCCAGCTACGACCCAACGCACTCCCCCATCCACATCCACCTCATCGACCCATGGGAAATCGGCGCAGGCGAAATCTGGCGCACCGACCAAACACCACTGGTCTGCATGAACACCCTGGCCGACGCCGTCACCCTCTACACCGAACCCGGCGCCACCATCGACGGCCCCGTCCGCCCCGGCCCCACCATGTATCAATGGATCGTCGGCGTACGCACAGGCCTCTACCAGGCCGAAATCCCACCACACCTCCACGAAGAACTCTCCCGCACAAGGCCCGAATCCCACCCCTCCCGCGCACTCTACGGTGCCTACATCCGCTGGGTGTACCAGCACATTCCCCTGCCCGACGGCGTCACCATCACCGAACACCACGCGCGCGCCACATCCATCACCGCCGACGGCGACACACGCGACGTCATCACCCTTGACGATGGCAGCACAATTAGCGCCGACACCACCGTCTACGCACCCGGATGGATCCCCAACACTCACCAGGCCCCCGCAGGCGCCCGGCGTTGGATCGGCCCTGGCAACCCCATCGATCAAGACCTCGACGCGATCAACCCCGGTGACAACCTGCTGATCCGCGGACTCGGCATGGGCTTTTTCGACGCAGTCACGCTGCTCACCCAAGGCCGAGGCGGCCGCTTCGACCACGGCCGATACATCCCCAGCGGCAAAGAACCACACATCCGTGTCACCTCGCGGCGCGGGTATCCCTTCCTGCCGAAATCCGAATACGAGGCCCTGCCGCCACAAGTCCCGTTGCGGCGCATGAAAGCCGCAATCGCTGACAACACCGATGCCGAACGCGTCGATTTTTCCACCACCCTGTTTCCCGCCATCATCAAAGACGCCTACGAGGCCTACTACCGGGCGCTCGAAAAGATCACTCCCGGCGCGCTGGCCCTCCCGGTTGAACAAATCATCGCGCGTATTGACGCCGCGGGGGTTCGCAGCATCGCAGGCGTTACGGATGCAAGCACGCCGGATACTAAGGTGCTGCCGTGGGCGTTGGATGGGGTGACGGTCGATCCTGCTGAGCAGTGGAATCACCTGGCGGAAATCGATCCGCTGGCACAGTTCGACGGTGACACTGAACAGCTGCAGGCTTTCATGCTCGAACGGCTTGCCGCCGACGCACTGGACGCCGCCCGAGGAACCATGAGCGCCCGCAAGACTGCGCTGTGGACCATCAGCGCCTGCCGCAAACCAGCAGCAGTTTTCGGCGAACAAGGCCGCTACACGCTTGAATCGAGGCGTGGGGAGTTCGCCACCCTCATGGGCTTTGGCCAGATGGTGGGCTCTGGACCACCGGCGTTCCGCACACGGGAATTGCTCGCCCTCGCAGAGGCGGGCGTGGTCAGCTTCGTACTCCCCCAGGATATTGCTGCCGCGATTGAACAAGCCGACGTGGTGCTGGATGCATTCCTACCCTCGCCCAATATTCACCGCAGCGCCGACCCCCTGATCGCCGGTTTGCGCGCCGACGGCAGGCTGCAACCTTTTGCCTACGACGGCGTCAGCACTGCCTCCCCCAATGTGGATCCCCGCACGCGCCTGCTCGCCGGCGATCCACGAGTGCACCTGATCGGCATCCCCACCCACGGGCAGTACGCCGACACCACCATTTCCCCCATGCCCGGCACCGACCCCACGATGCTGCGGGAAACAGACGCGGCCGCACGCAGCGCCCTAAGCGTCGCCGGAGTACTCTAACCCCCCCACCACCCCGGCGCCACGGGCCCGTCAGCTAGGGCACTGCCGCGACCTGCTCCAGAGCCCCCACGACGTCATCACGCAAATCCTCAATATCCTCAATACCAATAGAAATGCGGACCAGGTCGCGCGGGACCTCCAGTTGGCTGCCGTTGGCGGACTGGTGAGTCATCGACGCGGGGTGCTCCACCAAGGACTCCACCCCGCCTAAGGACTCCGCCAAACAAATGGTGCGGGTGCCCAAGCAGAAGGCGCGGGCGGCTTCTTCGGAATGGAAACGCACAGAGATCATCCCTCCGAAGCGTCGCATCTGGCGTGCGGCAACCTCGTGGCCCGGGTGGCTGTCGAGCCCGGGGTAAAGCACCTGTTTGACCAGCGGGGATTGCTCGAGCTGGTGGGCGATAGCCTCGGCATTATCGCAGTGGCGCTCCATGCGCACACCCAAGGTCTTGATGCCGCGGATCGTTAGGTAACAGTCGAACACTGACGGGATCGGCCCCACCCCACCCTGGTAGAACAGCAACTGTTCATCGATTTCGGGATTATTGGTGGCCACCACACCACCGACAACATCCGAGTGCCCACCCAGGTACTTGGTGGTGGAATGCAGCACAACGTCCGCACCCAATTCCAGCGGTTTCTGCAGGTAGGGGCTTGCAAAGGTATTGTCCACACCCAACATGACGCCGCGGGCCTGCGTGTGTTCAGCGATCCCCGCGACGTCACTAATTCCCAGCAAAGGATTGGTGGGGGTTTCTAACCAGACGAGTGCGGTGTTGTCCTGGATGGCCTCGGCGACGGCGTGGGTATCGCTGGTGTCGACGACGGTGTAGCTCACGCCCCACTGCTGGTAGACCGAATCGATGAGGCGGAAGGTGCCGCCGTAGACGTCGTTGCCCATCACCAGGTGAGATCCTGAGGTTAACACCGAGCGGAAGAAGCAATCCGTTGCGGCCATGCCGGAGGAAAATGCGCGACAGTGCGCAGCGGATTCCAGTGCTGCGACCGTGTCTTCTAGGACGCGGATGGTGGGGTTACCGCAGCGGGTGTATTCAAAACCGCCGCGCAGTTCATTAAGCCCGTTTTGGGCGAAGGTCGTCGAAGCGTAGATCGGGGGGTTAATAGCTCCGAATGTGGAGTCCGGGTGATAGCCGGCGTGGATGGCGTCTGTATTGAATCCCATGGCGACAACACTAACAAACCTAGACCAAGCTGTCTAACATTTACATACTGACCCGTATGACCAATAGCGTTGTGCGTGCCCCCAGGCCCACCGACGTACAATCCCACACTATGACTGTGCACGACATCATCCACAACAGCCTGATCGACCACACCGTCGAACACTTACCCCAAATCGTCCTGACCATAGTCATCGCCATCGTCGTCTCCACCATCGTGCGGAGGCTCATCGGACGCGCAACCAACCGGGCGATTAAGAAGAACCCCACCGAAACCCGCCGCGACGCCCGCCTCAAAACACTCGCCAGCGTTGGCAAATCCGCCGTCTCCATCGTCGTATGGGCATGGGCCATCCTGGCGGTCCTCGGAACCATCGGCATCGACGTCCGCCCCCTCATAGCCTCTGCAGGCGTCGCCGGTGTCGCTCTCGGCTTCGGCGCCCAATCACTGGTCAAAGACTTCCTGACCGGCATGTTCATGCTCGTCGAAGACCAATATGGTGTCGGCGACTGGATCGACGTCGGCGACGCCTCCGGCACCGTCGAGCACGTCTCGCTGCGCACCACCACAATCCGCGACTCCGACGGAACCCTCTGGTTCGTCCGCAACGGCGAAATTACCCGCGTCGGCAACTTCAGCCGCGAATACGCCATCGCCCGGGTCGAAATCCCCCTGAGTCTGTCGACCGACATTTCCGCCGCGTCCCAAACCATCCTGGACGCCGCCACCGCAGCAGCAGGCGACCAACTCAAGGACAAGATCATCGGCTCCCCCACCCTCGACGGCGTCTCCGCCGTCTCCACCGACCACCTCACCATCCGTGTCAAAGCCACCACCAATCCCGGCGCGCAATGGGAGGTCCAACGAGGACTCATGGGTGCCATCATGCCCGCGCTTGAAGCCGCAGAACTCAAAACCCCCTATCCCCATGGCATCGGCATCACTGGGGTAGATTAAACACCATGACCACTTTCTATGAGGCCGTCGGCGGAGAAGACACATTCACTCAGGTAGTGCACGAATTCTACAAGCGGGTGAAGGAAGATGACCTCATCGGCCCCATGTATCCCCACGACGATTGGGAAGGCGCCGAAGATCGACTGCGCTGGTTCCTCGCACAGTACTGGGGCGGGCCGCAAACCTTCAGCGAGCACCGCGGCCACCCACGCCTGCGCATGCGCCACCACCCGTTCTCCATCGGCGAGGCAGAACGCGACCGGTGGCTGGACATGATGCACGAAGCAATGGACACCATCCCCGCTGAGCAGCTTGATGACACCCACCGCGCCGCCATGTGGGAACACATGGTCAAGGTCGCCAACATGCTGATCAACCGCATGGACCTACCCTCCCCGTCACAAAACCAGTAGTATCGTCGGCAACAACCGATGCTTGACACTCACCTCAGACCTTGAGGTGCAGGGAAGGACTCACACACGTGTCTACTGAGGACAACACCACCAACGGCGTACAAGTACACACCACCCGCATCCCCGTGCGTTGGTCTGACTTCGACCGCTTTAACCACCTCAACAACGTGTCCTACATCGAGGTAGCGCAGGAAGCCCGCACGGTTTTCGCGCAGGACGAATTCGCCGCGCGTGGCCTGCCGATCCCCGCGGTGTTCGTGCGCCGCACCGAAGTCGACTACTTCCGGCCAATCCTCCCCGACACCACGGCCGTAGAAATCGACACCACCGTGGTGCAGATCGGCACAACCAGCTTCACCACCCACCAAAAAATCAAGGACCGCAACGGCACCGTGTGCTGCACAGTGGACTGCGTCCAGATCGCCGTCGACCTCGCAACCTCTAGCCCGCGGGCCATCACCAAACATGAGCTTGGTGTGCTCACCCAGGTTGCTGATAGCGCGGTAGTCAACGAAGCAACGTCTGCAGACGACTCCGCCGAAACCTCAGCCGACGACTAGCCTCGTACCCATGCATCCCCCTTCGGACACGCATGACGCCGCGTCGACACAACCAACTCACGTCACAATCACCTACGCACGCCCAGACGATTCGGGCTTGCGCGCACTAGCTACCCGCGCCTACGCGCACGATTTTGCCGGCGCGCTGCGTTTGCGGCGTCATAACGAAAACACCGTTGAGGTGTTTGCCAGCACCAAACTCGACACACTCGTCTCTCGCAGATTCGCCGCCACTATGGACTGCGAAGACGCTGTCATCCGGGCGCAAGCAGCAACCCAACACCCTGACGAGCACGGAGTGTTCACCGCTGTCACCTGCCCTGCGGCTTGGACCGGGCCTTTGCCCCCACAGGAGGGTTTCACCCTGGTGGAAGACCTCCCAGTCGACACCTTCCTGCGACTGAGCCGTGACAACAAGCAGCAAACCACCAGTGACAAAATGCCCACGTCGCTGCTCAACCAAGACGTCATCACTGTCAACAATGACGCCACCGGCACCCAAGCCATAGTCGCCAACCGCATGGTCCTTACCCTGGATGCTTTCGGGCTTCTGCCCAAGACAGCCGGGACCGAAAGCTCCAAGCATTTCCCCCCGGTGGTTCGAGTATCCGCGCGTGGCCGATGGGTGCGGCTGGATACTGTGTTCGCCAGCGTCTACTACAACCGAGGCGGACACCTACTGGTGCTATAAAAAAGCGCCCCCTGCAGGATTCGAACCTGCGACCTGCCGGGTAGAAGCCGGATGCTCTAATCCGCTGAGCTAAGGGGGCCTGTTGATCAACAACCTTTAAAAGATTAGCGCACCGCAGCTCGGACCCCAACCCACAACCCCGCTACTGTGTTAGCTATGAGTCGAAGCACCACAGTGAAGCCAACCTGGCCGCTGTACCTCCTGTTCTTCCTAGTCGCGGGAATCGTCGGAGCCACCATATCCTGGGGTTTCCTGGCGGAATCCCTCGAAGCGCTCGGGATTCCCGACCCCGGCCCCCTCACCACCGCCGGCCTGCCTTTCTTCCGCTCCGGGGCATTGATACTGATGTGTCTGTCCGTCGGCAGCTTCTACTTTGCGGCATTCCTCACCTCCCCCACCCCCTCGGAAGGCGCTGGCATCGTCCACGCACCCTTGAGGGTTGACGGGGCCTTGGCCTCACGAACCGGCGGTATTGCTGCGCTATGCACCTCGCTGATCGCTCTGCTATTAGTACCGATGTACCTGTCAGATGTCTCCGGTGAGCCACTGTCGCAGGCGCTCCAACCAGCGAACTGGTCGGTTGCGTTGAACCAGGTATCGACCTCCCTGGCATGGCTGTGGGTTGCAATTATCGCAGTACTAACAGGCATCGGTGGTCTACTGGCACGGCGTTGGGGCTCCCAACCGCTACTCGTTTTAAGTGCGCTGGGCATGCTGGTTCCCCTGGGATTGGAGGGACACTCTGCAACAGGTGGCGACCACGACTATGGCACCAACTCCTACCTGTGGCACCTATTCTTCATGGCTTTGTGGGTCGGTGGGCTCATGGCGTTGATCGCCCACGGCATGCGCAAAGGCCCCGACATGGCCACCGCCGTGCGCCGCTACAGCGCCCTGGCCTTGGTCTCCGCGCTCGCTATGGCCGCCTCCGGCCTAATTAATGCCGCTATCCGCATCCATTTGTCTGACTGGCTCACCACCGGCTACGGCCTGCTGATCACCGCCAAGTTCGTTGGTGTCATCATCCTGGCACTCTTCGGTTTCTACCACCGGAAAATCACCATTCCCAAGCTAGACACACAGCCACAACTTTTCCGCCGCGTAGCCATCGTCGAGGTCGCCATCATGGCAGCCATCGCCGGCATCGCAGTCTCCCTCGGCCGCACTCCCCCGCCCCCACCCCGCAGTGCCGACATCAACACCATGGACGTCGAACTAGGCTACAAACTCTTCGTTGCACCAACGTTAAGCAACGTGTTCACCATGTGGCGCTTCGACATCGTCTTCGGCACCCTCGCGATCGTCCTCGCAGCCCTGTACCTACGCGGCGTCATCATCCTTAAACGACGGGGCGAATCCTGGCCACTGTCACGCACGGTGTGGTTCATGGGCGGCTGCCTGATGCTACTGGTCACCATGTGCTCCGGTATCGGAATGTACATGCCCGCATTGTTCTCAATGCACATGGTTGGGCACATGATCCTATCCATGGGCGTGCCGGTGTTCTGGGTGCTTGGCGGCCCACTCACCCTCGCGCTGCGCAGTATAGATACCGGCGAACCACACCAGTGGGTCGAAGCGCTGATCGACAATCCGCTCATCCGCGTGTTCACCATCCCCTGGGTCAACACCATCCAATTTTTGGTGTTCTTCTACGGGCTGTACCTAGAGCCGCTGTACACCACCGCCATCTCTGAGCACGCCGGCCACCTGGGCATGAACGTATTGTTCCTTCTATCCGGAACGATCTACTTCTGGGAGCTCATCGGCATCGACCCGCTGCCCGGCCGCGGAGGCCCCATGGGGCGCATCGTGTGGCTCAGCGGCTCGCTGCCCTTCCACATGTTCTTCGGTGTCGCCCTGATGCAGATGCAGCTCATACTCGGCCTGGACTTTTACTCGATCCTTGGGCTGCCATGGTCACCCGACCTGCTACGGGACCAGAACGCCGGCGGCGGTATCGCCTGGGCCTCCGGCCAATTCCCCCTCGTCATCGTGTATGCCGTGTTGCTGCGCGAGTTCTACCGCGACGATCGCCGCCAACAAAAGGCCTACGACAAGCACGCCGATGACACTGGCGACGAAGACCTCGAAGCCTACAACCAAATGCTGGCCGACATGAGCGCCGGTAAAGACACCTTTCGCCAGCTCTAGGCACCACCCCCGGCCGGGACCAATGCGTTGTCGTGCCGACAGCAACCGACGCGGCGTCATTCACCCCATTTCACTAAGGTAATGACGTCTCGTCGCGCGCAGCGCGCCCCTCGGAGATCCACAACACCTTGGGGCCGACGTTCGCCCCTCGTGGCAACAGTTCAGCAACAGCTGTATAGTTCAGTGCATGCTGACTATTTCTTCGCGCTTGGACGTGATGAACCGATTGGGTCGGGCGATGGCCGATCCCACCCGATCCCGTATTCTCCTGACCCTGCTGGGCGGCCCGGCCTACCCGGCCGCTCTCGCCCGGGAGCTGGAACTGACGCGGTCAAATGTGTCGAACCACCTCACTTGCCTACGGGACTGCGGAATTGTGGTCGCCGAACCGCAGGGGCGGAAGACCCGCTACGAGATCGTCGACGCCCATCTTGTCCAGGCGCTGAACTCACTGCTGGATACCACTCTGGCTGCCGACGAGAATGCCCCATGTATTGACTCGGCATGTGACGTGTCCGGGTGCGCCACCGGAGAGAGGAACAGGTAAGTGGTAACTGATCTCCTGGGGGCGGTTGGTCTGTTTATCGCCACCAATATCGACGACATCATCGTGCTCTCGCTGTTCTTCGCCCGTGGAGCCGGCCAAGCAGGGACCACACTTCGGATCCTGGCCGGGCAGTACCTTGGTTTCGCGGGCATCCTCGCAGCCACGATCCTGGTCACCCTAGGGGCGGATGCCTTCCTGCCCACCGAGGCGATCCCCTACTTCGGGCTGATCCCCCTGGCCCTGGGGCTGTGGGCGGCCTGGCAAGCCTGGCAGGGAGACGATGACGACGACGATGACGCGAAAGTCAGCGGAAAGAACGTAAGCGCCTTGATCATCGCCGGGGTGACCTTTGCCAACGGTGGTGACAATATCGGCGTCTATGTCCCGGTTTTTCTCAACGTGGGTACCGCTACCGTTATCATCTACTGCGTCGTCTTTCTGATCCTGGTGGCGGGCCTGGTCCTGTTGGCCAAGTTCGTGGCCACCCGTCCACCGATCGCGGAGGTTCTCGAACGCTGGGAGCATGTGCTGTTCCCGGTCGTTTTGATTGGCCTGGGTATCTTCATCCTCGTCAGCGGCGGCGCCTTCGGCCTTTAATATGCTCATCCCCCGTGCCTCCTTTGGACTGGATGATGGAGACGATATGCGGCATAAGCCCCGCTTAAAGCGGGGCGTGATCAAAACCTGGGAGAGACCTGTGCGTACATGTACGCCTATGCGTATGCTCGCCCGCGGTGCGTTGGACGCGGGGAGGTAAGGCTCAGGCCACGGCCATGTAGAAAACACTCCCTAGGGCCCCGTCGGGATGTGAGACCCCGGCCGCGACGTGGGCAACCCGCCCACCGTGTTTTCAGTACAGTCGGCCTCAACCAACCAAATAGTGGCGCCGTTTCAGCTGAGGCGGCCGCCCTTGCGAGGAGGACACATGAAAGCATTGACCTGGCAGGCGTCAAATACGGTGAGCGTGGAGGAGGTCCGGGACCCACAGATCCAGGAACCCACCGATGCGGTCATCCGGGTCACCTCGACCGCCATCTGCGGATCTGACCTGCACCTCTATGGGGTGCTGGCTCCGTTCATGGGCGAGGGCGACATCATCGACCATGGGCCCATGGGCATCGTCGAGGGGGTCGGCTCAGCCGTCACCCACATCAAGCCGGGGGATCGGGTGGTCATCCCCTTCAACGTTTCCTGCGAGCATTGCTTCATGTGTCGCCAGGGCCTGCAGTCGCAGTGTGAAACCACCCAGGTCCGCGAATACGGCACCGGCGCGCAGTTCCTCGGTTACTCGCGGCTTTACGGCTCGCCCTTACGTCCCATCGTGGCTCGCGCTTTGCGCTCACGGGCGTTCACGCCGTCTGTAGCACCGCTAAAGGCGGACGCCCCAGACGAGCGGTTGTTCGACATCACGTAACCGCGCACGCGACGCGCCATGGTCACACGATCACGCTGCGGCGGCATCTCTGGCTCACGGTTATCCGCGCCAATGGCCTGGGCGACATGAGCGCCGGAAAAGACACCTTCCGCCAGCTCTAGCCACCACCCCCGGCCGGGCACAATGCATGCGCGTGCCGACAGCAACCGACGCGGCGTCATCACCCCATTTCACTAATGGTAATGACGTCGCGTTTCTCATTGCCGCCACGTAAGTCTGTGGATAAAACGGGGGTGCCGCGGGCAAGGTTATCCACAGGGCGAGTGACCTGGCGGCTGCGCCAGCTATGCGGACGAGGGCACTGTGAAGCCAATGGTTGAGCACATCCCGCACACCATCATGAAACTTCACTAGCTGTAGGAGATTATCCAATGACTCTTCATTCTTCCGTCCTGGTAGGTATCGTCGGCACCCAACCCGAATACAAAGAACTCGGACAGAATAAAACCAAACTAACGACCTTCCGCTTCTGCGCCAGCAACCGGCGCCAAAACCATTCAGGGGAATGGGAAACAGTGAACGAATGCTGGGTGACAGTTGAATGCTGGGGCGACCTTGCAACCCGTGTCCACGCCAACCTGAAGCAAAAAGACCGAGCGATTGTTGTCGGGCAGATCATCACCGAAACCTACGAAACCAAGGACAAACACAAGGCCGTCAAGGTGGTGTGCAAGGCGATGACGGTCGGGCACGATCTGAGGAATGTTCGTGACACCGAAGCAGACACACAAGCCCAGCAGCTCAGCCGCTCACCAGCCCCCAACGAGCCCGACGCCCATGCCATGGCGGATCCCCGTGCCTGAGGTGACAGGGTTCCGGTCGGATGATGACCCGCTTCACTTCCCTGCGTACGAAAAACTAGCCTGATTGCTGCTGCTCTAGCCGCAACGACTGTCTGCTTCGCTGTCCTGAGGTTGCTGTCGGCGAGCTCTACATTCCGCATCTCGATCCTCGTTCGGATGTGGTGGATGCGATGTTTAGGGGTCGCCCGGCGCGTTTCCATTGGGTTGAGGGGCCGGTTCCACAGGCCGCCATTGAACAAGATGGCCGGGTGGTACCCTTTGTGCTGACAGAACTTCCGTTTTTCTAGGCTCAAGGAAGGCCACTTAATGGGCGAATTTATTTACACAATGAAAAACGTGCGCAAGGCGCACGGCGAGAAGGTCATTCTGGACAACGTCACCATGGCGTTTTACCCGGGTGCCAAGATCGGTGTCGTCGGCCCGAACGGCGCCGGTAAGTCCTCTATCTTGAAGATCATGGCTGGTATTGATCAGCCGTCCAATGGCGAGGCATACCTGGAGCCCGGTGCAACGGTCGGCATCCTGCTGCAGGAGCCGCCGCTTAACGAGGAAAAGACCGTCCGCGAAAACGTTGAAGAAGGTTTGGGGGAAATCTTCGAAAAGAAGCAGCGTTTTGAGGCTATCGCTGAGGAGATGGCCACCAATTACACCGACGAGCTCATGGAAGAAATGGGCAAGTTGCAGGAGGAGCTCGACCATGCTGATGCGTGGGAGATCGATTCCAAGATCGAGCAGGCTCTTGATGCTCTGCGCTGCCCGCCTGGTGATGAGCCTGTCACCCACTTGTCTGGTGGTGAGCGCCGCCGCGTCGCGTTGGCGAAGTTGCTGCTGAGCGAGCCGGATCTTTTGCTGCTTGACGAGCCCACTAACCACCTGGATGCGGAGAGTGTGCTCTGGTTGGAACAGCACCTTGCTAAGTACCCCGGTGCTGTTTTGGCTGTTACCCACGACCGTTACTTCCTGGACCACGTCGCCCAGTGGATCTGTGAGGTCGACCGCGGAAAGCTCTACCCCTACGAGGGCAACTACTCCACCTACTTGGAGAAGAAGGCTGAGCGCCTCGAGGTTGCAGGCAAGAAGGACCAGAAGCTGCAAAAGCGCCTGAAGGAAGAGCTCGCCTGGGTTCGCTCTGGTGCGAAGGCTCGCCAGGCCAAGAACAAGGCCCGTCTGGCTCGTTACGACGAGATGGTTGCGGAGGCTGAGAAGTACAAGAAGCTTGACTTCGAAGAGATCCAGATCCCTACGCCGCCTCGCTTGGGCAACCAGGTTGTGGAGGTTTCTAACCTGGACAAGGGCTTCGACGGCCGTGTGCTGATCAAGGACCTGTCTTTCACCTTGCCTCGTAACGGCATTGTCGGTGTGATCGGTCCCAACGGTGTTGGTAAGTCGACGCTGTTTAAGACCATCGTTGGTTTGGAGCAGCCGGATGGCGGCGACGTGAAGGTCGGCCAGACTGTCCAGTTGAGCTATGTCGACCAGGGCCGTGAGAACATCGACCCGGAAAAGACTGTGTGGGAGGTTGTCTCTGACGGCCTTGATTACATCCACGTTGGTCAGAACGAAATGCCTTCGCGCGCGTACTTGTCCGCGTTCGGTTTCAAGGGTCCGGATCAGCAAAAGCCTTCGAAGGTTCTGTCTGGTGGTGAGCGCAACCGTCTGAACCTCGCGCTGACTCTCAAGCAGGGCGGCAACCTGATCCTGCTGGACGAGCCGACTAACGACTTGGACGTCGAAACCCTGTCTTCCCTGGAAAATGCTCTGCAGCAGTTCCCGGGCTGTGCCGTGGTTATTTCCCACGACCGTTGGTTCTTGGACCGCACCTGTACCCACATCCTTGCGTGGGAGGGCAATGTGGAGGAAGGCCAGTGGTTCTGGTTCGAGGGTAACTTCGAAGAATACGAAAAGAACAAGGTCGAGCGCTTGGGCGCTGAGGCTGCACGCCCCTCGCGTGTGACGCACCGCAAGCTCACTCGCTAAGTTTTTCTAGCGCGGCGACGTGCCATGCTCCTTCAGATGGGAGTGTGGCACGTCGTTTTTTATGATGGAGCCATGATAAAGCTGCTGACGCTCAATGTTCACGCCTGGCTCGAGGTTGCGCAGATCCCCAAAATTTATGCTCTGGCGCGGGAGATTGTTCAGCGCGATGTTGATGTTGTGTGTTTACAGGAAGTCAACCAGTTCATTGAGTCCCCGATCGTTGATGACGTCGCGGGGGTTGCGGGTGGCGGGTTATTCGTCGGGGATCCGCAGCACCCTGTGCGGGTAGATAACTATGCGCGGATCCTGGTGGGGGCTTTGGCGCACTATGGCGGGGAGGGTTTTTATTGGACGTGGGATAGCGCCCACTTGGGCTTTGATTGTTTTGATGAGGGCATTGCGATTGTGTCGAGGGCGCCGATAGCTGAGGTCCGTCGCATCGATCATTGTCCTTTGTTTGTGGATGACTATGACAATGTTCGCCGGCGGGCTTCTATTGCTGTGCGGCTGGATGGTGGTGAGCCTGTGTGGGTGGTCAGTAGCCACTTTTCCTGGTGGGCCGATCCGGCGGCTCATCCTGACGAAGATCAGGGGTTCCCGATTGGGGTGTTGCCGGAGGGTAGTGATGGTTTGTTGTTCCCGCATGAGTGGCGGCAGGTATCTGCCGCGTGTGCACGGTTGCGTGAAGAGTCAGGGCTGCCGGTGGTTATCGCCGGCGACTTTAACAATGCCGCTGATGTTGCTGGTCAGGGCTACTCGCTGGTGATGGCCGATGGGTGTTGGTCGGATAGTTTCTTGGCTGCCGATTCTGTGTCGGGGGAGGCGACGGTGCACAAGAGGATCCATGGTTGGTCGAATAACACGAAGGCTTTGCGGATTGATTATGTGTTCACCTCGGCTGGGGTTTCTCCGCGAAGTCATGAGGTGGTGTTTGCTGATGATTCCCCGTCTGCGATCTCTGATCATTCCGGAATTCTGGTCGAGCTGGATACAACACCGATCTAAAACGTGATGCCGGGATTCCAGCGTTTTACACAAAGACTGGAGTTGGCACATCGATCGCAGAAGGCAAACCCACTGCGGTTTTCGACGGCAACACCTACCTGCAAGAACGAGCCATCACCGTCGACATCGGGCTCGTTCACGCTCATACGGCGGACACCTCGGGCAACCTGCGCTTTAGGTTGGCCGCAAGGAACTTCAACCCGGTGGCAGCGATGTGTGCCCGGACGACTTTTGCAGAAGCCGAAAACCTCGTGGGTCTCGGGGAACTTCTGCCGGACGACGTCCACACTCCTGGGGTGTTCGTGGATTACGTCATGGCTGCGCATACTCCGAATGTGATCGAAAAAGTCGTCAATCGATAGAAGCAAAGGTAGGTATCGTCATGGCTTGGACTCGTGATGAAATGGCGGCCATTGCTGCCGCAGAATTAAAAGACGGTGACTACGTCAACTTAGGCATAGGCGTTCCAACGCTGATCGCCAGCAACCTGCCCGAAGGTGTGCACGTTACGCTGCACAGTGAAAATGGCATCCTCGGCCTTGGCCCGTATCCCCTCCCCGGGGAAGAAGATGCCGACTTAATCAATGCCGGAATTTTTGGGTTGATCGGCGGAACCGGCTTGGGCATGGTGATTACCCATTTCTTCTCCTCGCTTTCAACCGCGTCAACGTGGCCGATGAAAGTCTTCGCATATTCCGGCCTGCTGAACATCGCGGTGCCGTCGGGGGGCTCCAAGTTTGTGATCGAGGCACCGTATGTGGTTCCCACGACCTTGGATCTGGGTTCGGATTTGGGCCTCGTGCTGCAGGTCTACCAGATGGGCGACGGCGTGACGAACCTGATTATCCCCTTCTTCTGCTTGCCCTACCTGGCGAATTACCGACTGAAGTTCAGTGAGGTCATTGGTTACACGTTGCCTGCGGGGATTTCCATCTTTGTGCTTTCGTGCGCGTATTTCCTCATCCGCGCTTAGCTATCACCACCTAGACCACGAGGCATAATGTACTGAAAAAAGACTGTGCGCCTGACGGAAATCGTCAGGCGCACAGTCTTTTTAAGCGCTATTGATCGCAGAAACTATGTCGGCAGCTTAAGCGTGCTTTGCTTCGACGCGCTTGATTGCTTCTTCAGCAACCATTTCCTGGATGCCCATGTCGAGCTCAGAAGTGAAGCCAACGCAGGAGCAGTTGATCTCGCCGAGTACGTAGGTGTCACCACCGTCCTTAGCGTCATCGAGCATGAAGTCAGCGGTCCAGATCAGCGGGATGTTGTCGCCACCGAGCTTCTCGGCGATAACGGGTCGTGCTTCGGCGAACATGTCGACGAGTTCCTGCCAATCGGAAGGCTTGTCGTAGGTGTAGGTAGCGCCGGAGAACAGGGTTGCGGAGAAGTTGTCGCCGCCCGCAGCGGGCTTCTTGTGAACCACGAAGACGGGGTGGGGGCCGACGAGGAGGATGCGGATTTCCCCCTCAACGATGCGGGGCATGAAGCGCATGTCGACGAGCATGCCGTTGTCGCCAACGATGTACTGGTCGCAGAAGTCCATGAACTCGCCGAGTTCGCGGATTTCGGTGTGGTTGTCGACGGCTTCGGTGCAGCGCAGCTTGGTGTCCAGGGGCAGCTCGGTGCCGGGTTCAACCTTGGCTGCTAGTTCCTTGTCCTCGAGCTGGACGCGCCAGATGCCGGAGCCGGTGGAGCCACGGTTCTGCTTGAGGACGCGCTCGCCGTAGGACAGGGAGGAGGGGAAGGTCTTATGGAAGGACTCGACGTCGTAGTAGGCGTAGGTGTCGCTGGGCACCAGATCGGTGTCGGCCAGCTTGACCAGTGCGTCCTTCGCGCCGTAAGCCATCATCTCTTCGGGAGTGGACATGCCTACCAGGCCGGCGTCCTTGGACAGGCGGGTCAGAAGGTCGAAGTAGCCCTTTTCGCCGCCGGGGATGTTGCCCGGGTTGACGCGCGAGATGTAGGCGTCGAAGTTGTTGGAGACGTATTCGAAAAGTTGCTCGGCCCATTCGGGGCGGTAGTAGACGACCTCTGCGTTCCATCCCTGAGCCTTGATGGCGTCGACGATGGGGAGGGTGTCTTTGCGGTGGCCGTTGAACTGCTTGTCGTTGCCGCCTTCGACTTCAAATACGACGATAGCTTTGTGCACGTGGTTCTCCTTGGTTATTGCTCGATGTATGTTCAGGCGCGCGGCTTGCTGCGTGCTGTGCCTTGGTCGGGCACGGAACGTTGTGGCCTTGTACCTACTTCTAAAGCTATTCCCTCGGCAGTGGTATTGCACGCCAGAAACCCCCTTTGGTGCGCAAGGACACAACTGGGGCGCGCGGTGAGCCTGACTCTGCGCTAAGCTAGGGCGATAATAGGGTTTTTGGTGCCCGTTGTTGATTGCCCCCGCGTTAGTTGAAAGGTCGTTTTCTCATGCCTGCCCCCTTTGATCCTCATCCGTGTTTTTCTGAATATGCCCACCCGGAGAAATTGGTGTCGGCTTCGTGGCTGAGCGCCCGCTTGGGTACGCCGGGGTTGCGTGTGGTGGAGTCCGATGAGGATTCGTTGTTGTACGACATCGGCCATATTGCGGGGGCTGTGCGTATCGATTGGTTGAAGGATCTTAATGACGTCGCGGTGCGTGACTACATCGACGGTGAGGCCTTCGCAGAATTGATGCGCTCGAAGGGCATTCATCCGGATGACACGATTGTTGTCTATGGGGATAAGTCCAACTGGTGGGCGGCTTTTACCATGTGGGTGCTCGAATTGTTTGGGCATAAGGATGTTCGTTTGCTCAATGGCGGGCGTGACGCTTGGATGGCGGAGGAGCGCGATACTTCCTATGAGGTTCCAGAGTTCCCCCGTAGTGATTATCCTGTTCCGACGCGTGACGATAAGACTATCCGTGTGTTTGTCGATGGCGTGCTGGACCACATCGGTAAGGGGCCGATCATTGATACGCGTTCACATGAGGAATACACCGGTGAGCTCCGCAATATGGAGGGTTACCCGCAGGAGGGCGTGCAGCGTCCGGGCCACGTGCCGACTGCTGTGAATGTTCCGTGGAATCTGTCGGTGTACCCGAACAGCCGTTTCCGTAGCCGCGCGGAGCTGGATGAGATTTATAAGGATTTCGATCCGAATGACCCGACCGTGGTGTATTGCCGCATTGGTGACCGCTCGGCGCATTCCTGGTTTGTGTTGACCTACCTGCTTGGTTTTAACAACGTTCGTAACTACGACGGTTCGTGGGTCGAGTGGGGCAACATGGTGCGTATGCCGATTGTTCAGGGCGAGCAGCCTGGGGAGCCCACGGCCTAAAAGGTGGTGTTTGTTCACCCCATCCCCTACTCCTGAACGCAGTTCAACTGTGCAGGGTAGGGGCTTTTTAGCGCTCAGGACACCCCTTCGTTTACCCCCATTGCCACATTTTCCTTGGCATCGGCCCCTCACTCGGGCGTGTGATGTGTAACAATAGTGGTGTTCGCTGCCCAAACGATTAACGTGTGTGCGGCAGCACATAACAGTGTTAGTGCATTCATCCAGGAGGCGTTTAGTGTCTGTCGAGACCAAGAAAATTACTAAGGTCCTTGTGGCCAACCGCGGTGAGATCGCCATCCGCGTGATCCGCGCAGCCCGTGACGCTGGTATCGCCAGTGTCGCCGTGTACGCAGAGCCCGATGCCGAGGCACCTTTCGTCTCCATGGCGGATGAGGCGTTCGCCCTCGGCGGCCAGAATTCTGCCGAATCCTACCTTGTCTTCGACAAGATTCTTGACGCCGCGAAGAAGTCCGGCGCTGACGCTATTCACCCCGGCTACGGCTTCCTGTCCGAAAATGGCGACTTTGCTCAGGCCGTGATCGACGCTGGTCTGATCTGGATCGGTCCCTCCCCGCAGTCCATCCGCGACTTGGGTGACAAGGTCACTGCCCGCCACATTGCTATGCGTGCTAACGCTCCGATGGCTCCGGGTTCCAAGGAGCCCGTGAAGGATGCCGCTGAGGTTCGTGCATTCGCTGAGGAGCACGGCCTGCCGATCGCTATTAAGGCTGCGTTTGGTGGCGGTGGCCGCGGTATGAAGGTCGCGTACGAGATGGATGAGGTCGAGGACCTCTACGAGTCCGCTACCCGCGAGGCTGTTGCAGCCTTCGGTCGCGGAGAGTGCTTCGTCGAGCGCTACTTGGACAAGGCTCGCCACGTCGAGTGCCAGGTTGTTGCTGACATGCACGGCAACGTTGTGGTTGCTGGTACTCGTGACTGCTCCCTGCAGCGTCGTTTCCAGAAGCTTGTTGAGGAGGCTCCGGCTCCCTTCCTGACGGATGAGCAGCGAACCCGTCTGCACGAGTCCGCTAAGGCTATCTGTAAGGAAGCCGGCTACTACGGTGCGGGCACCGTTGAGTACCTGGTTGGTTCCGACGGCCTGATCTCCTTCCTTGAGGTCAACACCCGTCTGCAGGTGGAACACCCCGTCACCGAGGTCACCACTGGCCTCGACCTGGTTCGCGAGCAGTTCCGTATCGCTGAAGGCCGCGAGCTCCACATCAAGGAAGATCCGACCCCTCGTGGTCACGCGTTCGAGTTCCGTATCAACGGCGAGGATGCTGGCTCTAACTTCATGCCTGCTCCCGGCAAGATCACCAAGTACATTGAACCCGCAGGCCCCGGTGTCCGTATGGATTCCGGCATCGTCGAAGGTTCTGTCATTGGCGGCCAGTTCGACTCTATGCTCGCCAAGCTGATCGTCTTCGGTGAGACCCGTGAAGAGGCGCTGCAGCGTGCACGTCGTGCGCTGAGCGAGTACGTTATCGAGGGCATGCCCACCGTTCTTCCTTTCCACGCTCACATCGTGGAAAACCCCGCCTTCGTTGGTGACGGCGAGAAGTTCGACGTCTACACCAAGTGGATTGAAGAAGAGTGGGACAACCCGATCCCCGCTTACGTCGATCCTGCTGACGTTGAGGAAGAGGAAGAGGCAACCCCGAAGCAGAAGGTTGTCGTTGAGATCGACGGCCGTCGCGTCGAAATCGCTCTTCCCGGTGATCTTGCCCTGGCTGGTGGCGGCGCTAGTGGCGCTAAGAAGAAGGCCAAGAAGCGTCGCGCTGGCGGCGGCAAGAAGGCCGTCTCTGGTGACGCTGTGGCAGCCCCCATGCAGGGCACTGTCATCAAGGTCAACGTCGAAGAAGGCCAAGAGGTCAACGAGGGTGACACCGTCGTGGTCCTCGAGGCTATGAAGATGGAAAACCCAGTCAAGGCTCACAAGTCTGGTGTTGTCACCGGCCTGTCCGCTGCTGCGGGTGAGGGCGTCACCAAGGGTGCTGTCCTGATGGAAATCAAGTAGCTTCACGCGCTCAGCGCCTGTGTGCTCGGCCAAATCGGCCCGCATGCAGGCGCTTTTTGCGTTACACTCGTTTGGTATGAACAACGGTGATTTTCGCGTGGGCGACGCAGATCGGACAGCAGCCCTGGATTCTTTGTCCACGCTTGCAAGCCGCGGCTACATCACCCTCTCCGAGTTCGATGAACGCTCTCGCCGCGTCGCTGCTGCAGTGACACGCAACGAACTCAACGCTCTATTCACCGACGTGCCCGCCACTGCCTTCGAGGGCTCCCCTGGCAACGTCTACACACCAGGCCTCCCAGTGCCCTACGACGCATCCCCAGCACCCCAGCTGTGGACTCAAGGCATGTCCTATCCAGTCCCGGACGCGATCGAGTCCCCCCGGGAAGGTCGCCATATTCGCGACGGGTTTATGGCTATCACGGCGATCGTTGTTACGGCCGCCGCTGGCCTAGCAGACGTCGAAGCTCTGATGCTGATCATCCCCGTGCTAGCCATCTTGATCTACGGGATGAAGATCGGCCCCAAGAGCTGGTTTGCGCCGACAAAAAAGCAGTTGCAGAAACAAGAATTGCGGCGCCAGAAACAGATTGCTGCTATGCAGACCCAACAGATGCGCCAACAATTGGCCATCGAGTCCGCACAGCGTCGCGCGGAGATCATGGGCAATTTTGAAGAGTCCGCACGCATCGCTTCGGAAGCAACCAAACGTTTCGCGGATAAGGCCAACGACACCACCCGCAAGTTCTTCGGCTAGCCACTCCCCTGCCCACAGCGCTGACTACACTGGTGTCCTATGGACCCCATCGAGATCAACGGCGGCCGTTTTTATGCCCGCCCTCTCCACGATGACAATCGCATTGATGATCGCCCAGCACTGTCACTAATCATGGATGATGACGCCGCGGTGGACTATGTTGCGCGCGCACGGCAACAGTGGGCACAGGAATCAGCGTTGACGTGGGCGGTGTGCGAGCAGACCAGCGTGGAGATGCTCGCCTTGGCTCGCCTGGTACCTAACTGGGAGGAAAAAACCTGCATGGTATCTGTCACCCCGTGCGGTGATCCCTCCCGGGTGTTGCCCAACGACCCGGTCTTGGCGCCGAAGACGGTGGGCGACGCGGCGTCAGAAATTATGGGGACTATTAGACGCTGGGCGGAAGGCTTTCTAGGCCTACAGCCGGCCTAGAAATTCGACGAGCTGGCACCGATCTGGTATCTACACGGGGTCGGTATTTTTCAGCGCTTCGACAGCGCGCTTGCGGGTATCGGGATCGAGCTTTCTGCTGAACATCTCCGGCTGCCACCACTGCCAATTGGTTTTCCACCAGTCGATCGGGAAATAGCCTTCTGGGGTGGCTCCGCCGAACCAGGGATGGTTCTCGGGGATTCTGGCCATTAGAAAAACCTCCAACAACCAGTCGGCTAGTGGCCACAACACGATCAACCACATCAGCCACCCATGGGGGTTATCCAGCATTCCGGCGAACACAAACACAAAGATGGAGACCACCGGTGCGACAGTCCAGAACAAACCGTGCGCTAAAGCCTTGCGGGGCATACCCAAAATGCCGTAGTGAATGTCGGTCACCCCGGACATCACAGCGATCTTGTACGCCCGCGATTTCGTCCGGTTAACCTGCTTGCCGTCCACTACCTCAGGCAGGAGGTCTACTGCCTGTTCAGGTGTGGACGCTGCGTTGTAACCAAACGTGGGGCAATTTTACTCGATAACGAGTAGCAGATCCCCGCCTTCGACCTTCGCAGCCTGGGAAAGCACCACGCGGCTGATCGTGCCACCAGTCGGCGCGGTGATGGTTGCTTCCATCTTCATAGCCTCGATGATTGCCACCGGGTCGCCAGCCTTGACCTCGTCGCCCTCAACGGCGGTGACTGTCACGACACCAGCGAACGGCGCAGCCACGTCTCCAGCCTTGGACGGGTCGGCCTTTTCAGCGGCCTGCGTGGTGGATTCGACGGAGTGGTCACGCACACGCAACGGGCGGATCTGGCCGTTAACGTTGAACACGACCGTGCGCATGCCCTTGTCATCAGGCTCAGAAATTGCGTCGAGGCGGACGACCAGCTGGACGGAATCACCCAGGTCGATGACGGTTTCTTCACCCTCGACCAAACCGTAGAAGAACTCACGATCTTCCAAAATGGAGGTGTTTCCGAAGCGACGGCGGTGCTCGACGAACTCGGCGGCGGGCTTAGCGAACATCAAACGGTCCAGTGCCGCACGACGGGTTGCTTGATCCTTCGACTCGAGGTTGTCCGCTTCCTCTTCCGGCACATCCATCAGCGCTGCGGAGGTTTCCGCGCGGCCTTCGAGAATGCGGCTGCGCAAAGGCTCGGGCCAACCGCCGGGAGGGGTGCCCAGCTCGCCACGCAAGAATGCGATCACGGAATCCGGGATGTCGTACTTGTGGGGATCGGCAACAAAGTCTGCGGGATCCACGTTGGCACCCACCAGGTGAAGCGCCAGATCACCAACGACCTTGGACGAGGGGGTCACCTTGGTGGGGCGACCCAGCATCTCGTTGACCGCAGCATAGTTGTCTTCGATCAGCTCAAAGCGGTCGGCAAGACCCAGCGCAACTGCTTGGGCACGCAGGTTGGACAACTGCCCGCCAGGGATCTCGTGGCGGTACACGCGACCGGTCGGCCCCGGGGTGCCGGACTCGAAGGGTGCGTACATCGTGCGCACAGCCTCCCAGTAAGGCTCCATGTCGGAGACGTTCTTTAGGCTCAAACCGGTGTCGCGGTAGGTGTCTGCAAACGCTGCGACAATCGCCGACAGTGACGGTTGCGACGTCGTACCTGACAAAGGTGCGGAAGCACCGTCGACCGCATCGGCACCAGCATTTGCTGCCGCCAGGTAGGTAGCCAACTGGCCACCAGCGGTGTCGTGAGTGTGCACGTGAACGGGCAGATCAAACTCGCGTCGCAACGCTGTCACAAGCTTGGTTGCGGCAGCCGGGCGCATAAGGCCGGCCATGTCTTTAATCGCCAGGATGTGCGCGCCGGACTCCACGATCTGCTCTGCGAGCTTGAGGTAGTAGTCCAGCGTGTAGAGCTTCTCATTTGGGTCGGCGAGGTTACCGGAGTAAGCCATCGCCACCTCTGCTACACAGGTGTCGGTGGACAGAACAGCCTCGATCGCGGGACGCATCTGCGAGACATCATTCAAGGCGTCAAAAATGCGGAAAATGTCGACACCGGAATGCGCCGCCTCATCCACGAACTTGTTGCACACGTGGTCCGGGTACGGGGTGTAGCCCACCGCATTGCGTCCGCGCAGCAGCATCTGGATGTTGACGTTGGGCATAGCCTCGCGCAGTTCATCCAGGCGTGCCCAGGGATCTTCGTGCAGGAAGCGCAACGCGACGTCATAGGTCGCACCACCCCACGCTTCCACCGACAACAACTCAGGCGTCAAATAGGACACGTAGCGGGCAGCATCCACCAGGGCGCTGGAACGCACACGGGTGGCGAGCAAGGACTGGTGCGCATCACGGAACGTCGTGTCGGTGACGGCCAAACGATCCTGGGCGCGCAGCTGCTTAGCGAACTCCACAGGCCCGACGTCGCGGAGAAGATCACGCGATCCACGAGGCCGTGGGCTGTGCGGCAGCTTCGGCAACTTATCTGCAGGGGTGATTGACGCCGGCGGCTGACCATGCGGGCGGTTGACCGTCACGTCAGCGAGGTAGTCGAGGATACGGCCAGGCTCGTCATCAGCGGGCGGCGCGGACAACAACCAGGGGTGCTCGGCGATAAAGCTCGTCGCAACGCGCTTTTCAGTGAAATCAGGCTCGCGCAGCAAGGCGCGGAGGAAGCCAATGTTGGTTGCCACGCCGGAAACATGGAACTCCGCCAATGCACGCTGAGCACGGGCAACAGCGGTGGCAAAATCCGAACCGCGGCAGGTCATCTTCACCAGCATCGAATCAAAGTGAGCGGTGATTTCGCCGCCCAACTGGATCGCTCCGTCAAGGCGCACACCCGCACCACCCGGGGATCGGTACGAAGTAATTGTGCCAGTGTCCGGGCGGAACCCGTTCGACGGATCTTCGGTGGTGATGCGGCACTGCAAGGCAGCACCGTGCAACTGGACAGCATCCTGTGTGAGCCCCAGTTCCTTCAATGTGGCACCTGCGGCGATCTGCATCTGGGCCTTCACCAAGTCCACCTGAGTGACTTCCTCGGTGACGGTGTGCTCGACCTGGATGCGGGGGTTCATCTCGATGAAGACGTGGTTGCCTTGCTCATCGACCAAGAACTCCACGGTGCCGGCACCGATGTAACCGATGTGCTTGCAGAACTTCACCGCATCGGCACAAATCTTTTCGCGCTGCTCCTGGGTGATGTGCTGGGCAGGCGCAATCTCTACAACCTTCTGGTGACGACGCTGCACAGAGCAGTCACGCTCGAAAAGGTGAATGACGTCGCCGGACGCATCGCCCAGGATCTGAACCTCGATGTGCTGTGGATTGACCACCGCTCGCTCGATGTAGACCCGCGCATCACCAAAGGCCGACAAGGCCTCGCGGGAAGCTTCCGCCGCCAAGTGGCGAAGTTCTTTTTCGTTGGGGATAAAGCGCATACCGCGGCCGCCACCACCGGCCACAGCTTTAACGAACAGCGGGTACTGCTGGCCCTTAGCCTGCTCCACCAACACATCAATATCGTCGCTCGGGGTGGACTCGTCCAGAGTGGGCAGGCCAGCTTCGCGAGCAGCCGTCACAGCACGAGACTTATCACCCGTCAGATCGAGTACTTCCGGGGTGGGGCCGATAAAAACAAGTCCATTTTCCGCGCACTCGCGAGCAAGCTGAGCATTTTCCGACAGGAAGCCATAACCCGGGTAGACAGCGTCCGCGTGAGATTCCTTGGCTGCCCGCAGGATCTCATCAATATCCAGGTAAGCCTTGACCGGCGAGCCCTCGGTACCAATACGGTAGGCCTCGGATGCATGGCTGCGGTGGAAAGAATTGCGGTCTTCACGCGGGTAGACTGCAACGGTTTCTGCACCGATTTCGTATGCAGCACGGAATGCGCGCACTGCGATCTCGCCACGGTTGGCGACCAGGATTTTCTTAAACGACGTGGGCTGTTTTTTCACTGGAGGGATGGACCTTTCCTCAAAAGAAGGGTGGGTAAACGTGACAGAGATTATTCGTCGGTGCCCTGGGGGGTTGCGACGGGAACCTTTGGTGCAGGACTCAGAACGCCCCAACTATGGCGCCCGTCACGGACGTAACAACAAGGGGTAGACTACCACAGCGCAAACCCGATACAACTGCCGTAAAAGTGCTACTCAACCGCAGCAGGTGCAGACAGCATAAAGGGCAATCTCCCAACTCCTTAAGGTTGAGAAATTGCCCTCTCAAGACACCCAGAAATTTCTCGGGCTAGCCGAGGTCGTCGTGCTGGACCAGCTGACGAGCAGCCTCAGTGATCGAACCAGACAACGTCGGGTACACCGCAAACGTGCTAGCCAAATCTGACACCGTCAGGCCCTTATCCACGGCCAACGCAATCGGAAGGATCAACTCCGACGCCGTCGGAGCAACAACCACACCCCCAATAACCAAACCGGAGTTCTTACGGCAGAACAGCTTCACAAAACCGTGGCGCAGCGAGCGCATTTTGGCACGAGCGTTAGTCGTCAGGGGAAGAACGATCACGCGTGCGTTGACCTCGCCCGATTCCACCTGAGCATGGGTCACGCCCACAGCTGCGATCTCAGGGCGAGTAAACACAGCCGTCGCAACAGTCTTCAAACGGATCGGGGACACGCCTTCACCCAACGCGTGGTACATGGCGATGCGGCCCTGCATAGCAGCGACGGAAGCCAAGGGGAACAAGTCTGTGCAGTCACCAGCAGCGTAAATACCGGGAACCGTCGTCCGGGACACGCGGTCGACCTTGATGTGCCCCGACTTTTGGGTCTCAACACCAATGGTTTCCAAACCAAGGCCGGCGGTATTGGGCACAGAACCGACAGTCATCAGCGCGTGGGAACCGAAGATCTCGCGGCCGTCAGCGGTGCGCACGCATACTCCGCCGTCCTCGGTGCGGGTCACGGTGTCAACGCGGGCATCCTTTTCCAGCTGGACGCCGCGCTCTGCGAGCACGGTTTCCAACACGTCTGCGGCATCAGCATCGTCGTGGGGCAGGATGCGGTCGCGGGAGGCGACCATCGTGACCTTCACACCCAGCTCAGCAAAAGCGGAGACGAATTCTGCACCGGTCACACCGGAACCCACAACAATCAGGTGCTCGGGCAGTTCATCAATGTCGTAAACCTGACGCCAGGTCAAGATGCGCTCGCCGTCCGGCTGCGCACCCGGCAGGATACGAGGCGATGCACCCGTGGCAAGCAGCACCAGGTCGCACTCGATGATTTCTGAAGAACCGTCGATCTTGTCCACCGCAATGTAGTGGGTGGTTTGCTTCGGGTTGTAATCATCAAAACGACCACGGCCGTTGATCACGCGAATCCCGGCGCGTTCCATTTGGCGGCCAATGTCCTGGGACTGGCTGCGCGCCAGGTCTTTCACACGTGCGTTGACGGCGTCGATGTGCAGGAAGCTGTCGGCCAAGGACTTGTCGAAGCCCATGTCGTCAGCTCGACGCAGGTCGGTTTTGATACCGGTGGCGGCGATGAAGGACTTTGAGGGCACGCAATCGTGCAAGACTGCGGAGCCGCCGAGCCCCTGGTCTTCGATCAAAGTGATGTCGGCCCCGTACTTCGCACCAGCCAATGCTGCTTCGTAGCCGGCAGGTCCGCCGCCGATGATGACAATTCGCCTAGTCAAGAATCCTCCACTGAAAAAAACAATAATTTATTAGCAGTCTAGGTGTTCAGGCAGTGCCGGGGCACATCAGGGCGTGCTCAACCGAACAAACGGTCCAGTACGCTGGCGAAGAATTTAATACCTATCCCAACGGCTCGCGGGTCGACCATCATGTCTTCTTGGTGCAGATCGGAGCGCTTGCCCTGCCCATTCCAGGCGCCTAGTCGGACCATGGCACCCGGGATGTGCTGCAGGTACCAGGAGAAGTCTTCGCCTCCGCTGGACTGCGGGGCCTGCACGACGGCCTCTGGGTCGATGGCGCGGACGGCATCGGCGCATACCACTGTCACGACCGCATCGTTAACCACAGGGGGCACGCCCCTTTGATAATTAACAATGACGTCGCATCCTGTCGGTCGCACAATATCGCCAATGAGTTCACGTAGCAGCGGCTCCACCATATTCCACACCGCAATATCGGCCGTGCGGATGGTCCCTTTCGCCACTCCCCTCTTAGGGATTGCGTTGGCTGCGGCACCAGCCTGAATGGCGCCAAACACCATGACAGTGCCGCTGCGGGGGTCGATCCGCCGCGACAACACTGCCGGAAGTTCGGTCACAACCCTCGACAGCGCGTACACCACGTCCGCACTGCGGTGAGGACGAGACGTATGCCCACCGGGGCCCACCACCTCAATATTGATAACGTCCGCCGCCGACGTAATCGCACCCTCGCGGATACCGATACGCCCCACCGCCAACTTGGGCTCCACGTGCAAGGCAAAAATTGTCGACACACCCGACAACGCACCCCAGCTGATCACCGAGGGAGCACCTCCATCCATGACCTCCTCGGCCGGCTGGAAAATGCATCGAATACCCTGCGGCAAAGCAACACCTTGCTTCACCGCATCAGCCACAGCGCACGCAAAACCCAACAACACCGCGGCGTGCACGTCATGGCCACACGCATGCATCACACCAGGATTCTTCGACGCGAAAGGCAAACCCGTGTTCTCCGCAATTGGCAGCGCATCAATATCCGCACGGAAAGCCACCCGCAGGGCCCCTGGTTTCGGCAAACCCGCGGCGTCATCGTGTTCAGTGCCGTCAGACGCGGCGTCATTAACCGAATGAAGATCATCAATGTCGACATACAGGCCGGTGGCGGGAAACAGCACAGGTTCCAACCCATGATGGCGCAACACTTTGGCGATGAACGCCGTCGTCTCGACCTCATTATGGGAGGTCTCGGGGTAAGAATGCAGGTGCTCGCGCCACGCAGTTACCTCGCGTTCGTGTTCTGCCAGCCACGCGGTCACCGCCTCAAGCAGCCCACCCGGTACGTGCTGCGTCGAATCCACCGCTGTCGTTGACACCCAACACCCTTCCTGCTTCAAACCCTGACAATCGCGCGCCCAAAGCGCACTATTAAGCACCAACTTACCCCCATCGACGACCTGCCCACACAAGAGGGCCCACCGCAGCCCACATTGTGCCATCATGAACACTATGGTTGCCAAGGTTGACCCAAACCCCTACGAGCTCGCCAACACCGCCGCAGAATTCCTGCTGCACACTGCACGCACGCAGTGCCCCACCCATGCGATCAATGGTGTTGACGCCGCGATCGTCCTGGGCTCCGGTTGGCGCGACGCCGCAGATTCCTTCGCCCGCAACGGCGCCGAGCACCTCACAACCATCCCCATGGCGGAGATCCCCGGGTGTGTCGCCCCGACCGCTCAAGGCCACGGCGGCCAGGTGCGCCTCTATTCAGTTGCGAGGGATGCAGATGCGCAACCACCGCAAATAGTCGCTGTGTGTTTGGGAAGAATCCACGCCTACGAGGGCTATCGGGACAACGAACTGTGGCGAACCACCCACATGGTCCGCACGATGGCAGCCTGCGGTGCGCGCACAGTGGTGTTGACAAATGCCGCCGGTGGCCTCGAAGAAGGGATGCGCGTCGGCGAGCCCGTGTTGATCAGCGACCACATCAACTTCACCGCCCGAACCCCGCTGGTTGGCGCGCGTTTCGTCGACCTAACCGATGCCTACTCCCCACGCCTGCGTGCCCTGGCCAATGACGTCGCGTCGCGTGCTGGCTCCACAACATCAACCGGCACCACTGCGCTACGTGAGGCGGTCTACGCCATGATGCCCGGCCCCCAATACGAAACCCCCGCCGAGATCGCCATGCTGCGCACCCTCGGCGCTGGCCTGGTCGGCATGTCCACGGTGTACGAAACCATCGCTGCGCGCGAGGCCGGGATGGAAGTCTTAGGCATCTCACTGGTGACCAACCTGGCTGCCGGTATCAGCGGGCAGCCCCTCAACCACGAGGAAGTCCTGGAGGCAGGCGCCCAGGCAGCCGAGATGATGGGCAGTCTCCTGGCACAGGTGGTGCACGAACTATGAACATTAACGACCAACAACCAGTGACCGAGGGCCTGCGTTTCGGTACCGCTGGCCTGCGCGCGCCCGTTGGGCCCGGGGCACAAGAAATGAACGTCACCCAAGTCACCCGCACTACCGCGGGCGTCGCAAGTTGGCTTGCCGAACGTGCAGCAGCCAGGGCTGCATCCGGCGCCCAGCAGCACCACCCCGACCCGGACACCGAGGCCCTGCTCGGCGAAATCCACGGCAACATCGACGACGGTGCCCTTAAAGTAGCCGTCGGATTCGACGCCCGCTACGGCTCCCACACCTTCGCCGTCACCGCCGCAGAGGTATTCGCCGGGGCGGGTTTCGAAGTCACCTTGTTACCCACCCCGACCCCCACCCCTGTGCTTGCCTGGCTGGTCAAATACCGAGGGCTGGACGCGGGCGTGCAAATCACCGCCAGCCACAACCCCGCCTCCGACAACGGATACAAAGTCTACGTAGACGGCGGCAGCCAACTGATCTCCCCCGACGACCGGGAAATCGAAAAACACATCGCGCGCATCAGCCTCGATGACGTCGCGAACATCCCTCGCGTCACTGTGCGTCCCGCGCCCGATCAACTACGCCGCTACCTCGACGTCGTCGTCAGCCTCGTGGAACCAGCCGCCACCGAACGACTACGCGTCAACAACGAACGCGCCGACCTCAAAGTCGCCTACACCGCGCTCCACGGCGTCGGCGGCCGAGCGCTCAAACAAGCCCTCCAATGGGCCGGATTCGCCATGACCTGGTCGGTGGCCAGCCAGCACCACCCCGACCCCACCTTCCCCACGGTGGACTTCCCCAACCCGGAAGAACCCGGCGCCACCGACCAACTCATCGAGCTTGGACAACAAGTCGACGCTGACATCCTCGTCGCACTCGACCCCGACGCTGACCGCTGCGCCATCGGCATCCGCACCGAGGCCCCAGTAGGTCAAAGCTCTGGGAGCCGATTCCGCATGCTCCGCGGGGACGAACTCGGCCCACTACTAGCCACCCGCATCGTCGACACACGCATGGCGACCACGCGCAAAGCATTCGGAACAGTAGCAGCCCCCGTCGTCGCCACCACCGTCGTATCCTCCCAACTACTTGGCAACATCGCCACGCAACGCGGCTGGGACTACCAAGAAACACTCACCGGATTCAAACACCTCACCCGCGCGGCAACCGGCCGACCCGGAGAACTCGTCTTCGCATACGAAGAAGCCATCGGCACCTGCCCCGCCCCCTGGATGGTCGCCGACAAAGACGGCATCGCCACCGCACTCGTCGCCTGCTCCTGGGCAGCAGAGCTCAAAGCACAAGGCTCAACCCTGGAAGAACAACTCGAAGCCCTCTACCAGCAGCATGGTTACTTCCAAGGAAGACAGATTTCCGTGCGCACCCCCAACCCCCGCGACGTCATCGCCCAATTAGAAAACACATGCCCCGACACCCTTGCAGGCATGGCCCTAGTGGTCGGCTCGCTGCCAGAAAACCAAGGACTCACGCTCACCGCCGCGCCCCCAGACACACACCCAGACGAGGGCCCGCAGCACAGAGGCGCTATCCCCGCCATCAGGATCATCGGGCGGGCATCCGGCACCGAACCCAAAGCAAAATTCTACATCGAAACCCACGCGCACACCCGCGCGCAGGCACAACAACTGCTGCAACTAGCTGAACAATTCGTCCAGCAGCACGTCAGCTAACGACACACCTACAGGTCGATGTTGCGGGGGCCATACAAACGATCCCCCGCATCACCCAAACCAGGAACAATGTAGGCGTCCTCGTTGAGCTCCGGATCAATCGTCGCCGTCACCAAACGCACCGGCAACCCCGACTCCGCCAACGCATCCACACCCGGCTGCGCAGACACCATGCACACGGCAGTAATATCCGTCGCACCACGCTCCACCAACAAACGGATCGCATGCAGCAACGAACCACCCGTCGCCAACATCGGATCCACCACAAACACCGGCTGACCCTTCAAATCATCAGGCAGGGCCTCCAAATACGGAACCGGCTCGTGAGTCTTTTCATTCCGAGCAATACCAATAAAGCCAACCTGCGCATCGGGAATCATCGACAACGCAGGATCAACCATCCCCAACCCGGCGCGAATCACCGGAACAATAATCGGCGGCTTTTCCAACCGCACGCCCTTCGCAGTCGCCACGGGAGTCGCGACGTCAAAAACCTCAACAGGTAGGTCACGCGACGCCTCAAAAATCAGCATCGCGCCCAAATCCTTCAACGCGGCACGAAACGCGGCGTTATCACTGCGTGCATCGCGCATCAGCGTCAGTCGAGAAGCAACAAGGGGGTGATCGCAAACCGTGATGTCCATAAGGGCCATCATAACCCCGGACAAAAATCTCGCCGACTGTGGAACCTCCACCCCGCAGCACACGTCTAAGAACATATGGACGCACACAATAACCCCACCTCGCACCCAGCCGGCGGACAACGCCTCGAGCTCGATGTTGGACTATCGCTCAGTTTGGTAACAGATCTGCTCAAAGGGCTAGAGAGCTTCCGGCCCGGGCACGGCCCAGAGAGCACAGCGATCAGCGAAGGGATGCTCGATAGTTACGCAGAATTCCTCACCGCCGCGGGCAGCGCCATCGAACACACAACCAACAGGGCGCGGGCACTGACTGACACCATGCAACACCTTGGAGAGTTCAGCGGGCGCACCATCCGCGCAATCGACGAACTCGACCGGGCCACCGCCGAAACACTCGAGCGCCTCCTCAACAGCTAAGGAGCGCCACCACCATAAGGACGACACTTCCATGACACCAGCCCCACTGACAGACATCCTCGACGTTGTAGACCTAATCGAACGTGCCCTTCCCGCAGCCAACGTGGTCCTAGCCCCACCGACCCTGCCGGACTTAAGTGCCGCCGAACACCTAGCCCAACAATTAGGCGGGCACGCCACCCGGTACATGCGCGCCCACCACGAGCTAGCTGCGGATGCGGCAACCATTAGCGACATCGCCGCACAAGCACAACCGCTGATCATGGCCGCCCAAGCGGACATAGTGGGCGAAGCACAGCGCCTGCTGCCCCTCGCCCAACAGGACATCATCGGCATGCTCAATCCCGTCCCGGGCGCCGCCGCCGCAGCTGTGCTGTCTGCCCAAAGCCGTGCGGGAGAACTGATCTCCTACGCCATTGGTCGCCTGACACAGCTAGGCGACGACCTTTCCCCATTGACCCAACGGCTGCACGCCATCGCCGCAACCGACGGCCAAGCAGCACCACCGCCAACACACCCCACCGCCACCGCGCCGGACGCCCCCGGCGCACCCCTGTCATCCACAATCGCACATTCTTCTGACGGGCATGCCGGCGCACGCGCGGTCGCGGCAGCACGCTCCCAGCTTGGCGTTCCCTATGTGTGGGGTGGAAGCACACCCGGCGTCGGCTTCGACTGCTCAGGGCTCACACAATGGGCATGGCGCCAAGCGGGCGTCGAACTTCCACGCCTAGCGCAGGAGCAAAACATCGGAAGGCCCGTGGGCAGCCACGAGTTGATCGAAGGCGACCTGCTGGTGTGGGACGGCCACGTCGCGATGTACGCCGGCAATGGCACCATCATCGAAGCCGGCAACCCAGTGAGCACCTCCCCACTGCGTACCACAAATCTGGGTATGGCTTTCAAAGGGTACTTCCGCCCCACAGGGTAGAATGTTCGCCTATGGCTAAACCTCAGGCGAACCAAGGCATCCTCCCGGTAAAGATCTCCCTCACCGAGGGCGACTACTTCACCCTCTGGGCCCCCACCTACAGGCAGCACAACGAAGAATGGCAGGCATTCCTCGGCCACGGGGAACACATCTACTTCTTCAACTCCCCTGCCGAGGTTTTGGCGTTCATCCGCAGCGGCCAGCCCCACGACCTAGATTCCCACCCGTCGTGGAACGACTTTGCTCAACGCCCCGCCAACTGGGTCACCCCCACAGAGGGTGATACCTACGACCTCATCGGTGTGCCCCAGATGCTCGCCAACCGCCCCTCGCACAATGCGGTCAAGAGTGTGGCTCGTTGCTTCCGCATCACCCAATCACTGGCCAGCGTCCTGAGCTTGCTGCCCATCCAGTCCACCTTCTCTTCCCACTCGGTGCTCGCCAATGTGCAGCGTGGTTCCGACCACTACGCGGGCGAAAATGGCCTGTCCGAATGGTCTGCTGTCGGACGGGTGGTCGCCACCAACTGGGACAGCATCATCGACAGCCTCGACGAGCACGTCTACCGCCCCGACGACCTCATTGATGACGCCGCGGTCAAGGAGGCCGAACAAGCCATCGCCGAAGCAGACGCCCAGGTCGAGCGCGAAAAAGAAGAAAAAGAAAAAGCCATCGCGGACATCGACCCCTATGATGCGTCCGTGTGGGGCGCCAGCGGTATCGACCCCATCAAGATCGCCATCGAAGGCCGCACCCTCTACACGCTGCGCACCTATGTCGGTGGCCGCCCCGTGTTCCTTGGTCACTACGGCCAGATCTACACCTTCAACAACCGCAAGGCGATGACCCGATGGTTGGCCGAACATGGCGAGCATGACCTCGCGGCCGTCAGCACCTGGCAGGACGTCATGGATGCGATCAACGGCGGCACGGTCGACGTCATCGTTGATCCGCTGAACGTCTACACCTTCACCGGGCTGGCGGAAGACATCAACAATGGCCCCAACAATGTCGATACCCAGCAGCTTGGCCGTGCCTACGAATTGATTGCTGACGCCGCGGACTGGGCACGCGATGACGCCGTCAGCTCTGTGCTTGTCGCCAACCCGCAGACCCAGGAGTACCTGGCATACATGCTGGGCTCCACTTCCGGCTACGTGCCTTCTGCCCCGTACACCGCAGAGGTAGAAGGCTGGCGCCAGCTGGAAAACGGGCTGGTTGCTCGATTCTCTAAGTTCTAATCTGCACAAACAACTGGGCCCGGCTACACCAGCCGGGCCCTGCGTGTTTTTAGAGGAAGTCTTTAGGGTCGATGCCTAGTTCTTCCAACAGTGCTGGATCAATGGCGTCCAGTTCCTCCTGAGTCAGTCGCCCCTGGGTTGCCTCTGGTTCTGGCTCCTCGGATTCGATGCCTGCGACCTTCTCAAATCCCGGGATGATCTGATTATTGAGGATCTCTTCGCGCAGATCCTGGGGGATGAATGCCTGCTCGATCGCATTCTGGGTGACGTTGAACAGCCCGTCCAGATCGTAGTTAAACTGCTCCACCAGCACAGCCATCTCCTGCGTCATGGTGGTTCCGCTGACCAGTCGGTTGTCGGTGTTGACGGTGACCGCGAAATGCATGGTATCCAGCAGAGCAAAGGGGTGATCGGCCAGGTCATCAACAACGCCGGTGTGGACATTGGAAGTTGGGCACAGCTCGAGCGGTGTACGACGGTCACGAATGTAGCTGCTCAACCGACCCGCTTGGATTCCATCCAGGTCGGCAGAAAAATCCTCATACACCCTAGCCCCGTGGCCGATCCGCTGCGCGCCCTCATAGACTGCAGATTCCAAAGAGTCGCAACCAGCGGCCTCGCCCGCGTGAATAGTAAACGGCACATGGTTGCGGCGCAGCAGGTCAAACGCTTCGTGGTGGCGCGACGGCGGGAACCCGTCCTCCGGGCCGGCAATGTCAAACCCAGCAACATAGCCATCCGGTGTGTGGTTGTCGATGGTCAACTGGGCTATCTCGACACTGCGGTCAGTGTGCCGCATCGCGCACAAAATCAGCCGGGCGGTGATTTGCTTGCCTTGCTGTGCAGCCTGCGCCTCACCTTGCTGACATCCGGCCACCGCGGCGTCAACAATGTCTTGAAGGCTTAGGCCTTGGCTCTGGTGCTGTTCAGGTGCGAACCGCAGCTCTGCATAAACAACATTGTCGGCAGCCAGGTCCACCACTGCCTCGGCGGTGACGCGCGTGACTGCTTCTGCTGTTTGCATCACCGCGGTCGTGTGGTCGAAGGTCTCTAGGTACTTCGGCAGTGAACCGGAATTGGCTGCCTCTACGAACCAACGCTCTAGTTCTTCCGGATCAGTGGTGGGCAGGTTGCCATAGCCTGCGGCTTCGGCGAGCTCGATGATGGTGGCCGGGCGCAGTCCGCCGTCGAGGTGGTCGTGCAACACAACCTTGGGCAGTTGGGCGATGTCCTCGCGGAAAAGATTCTTCGGGTCGGTTACATCACTAGGGTTCGTAGTCATGTTCTTTAGGTTAACCGTGTTTCGCTAGACTTGCCCCCATGGTTGACTGGCTAGGCGTGCGCGCCTCACGTGTTGGTTTGGTGGCGCTGCTGAGCGCCGGTGCTGTCGGACTTGTTCCGCCTGCTCCGCCGGCTTCGGCTGCAACACCCGCGCCGCGCTCCACTGCCCCGGATACCTCCGGATGTCCTCACCGCGAGAGGCCGGAAGCAGCCGCAGACACCTCAGAGGTCGTGGCCCCGGGGTCCAGCACTCCGACTCCCCCTCCGGCCCCCTCTAAGCCCGCCGGTGGCCCGAAGATGGCCGAATGCGGCATCGTTGCTGAAAACGGCTTTGTAGTTCCGGACATTTTGGCCTCCGCGTGGATTGTCTATGACCTCGACTCGGGCGAGGTGTTCGCCGCCAAGGATCCTCACGGTCGCTACCGTCCAGCGAGCGTCATCAAGGGCTTATTGGCCCTGGAGGCTGCCGAGCGCCTCAAGCTAGACGATCCTGCGCCGGTCAGCTTGGATTCTGCAGAAGCAGAAGGTTCCGCGGTGGGCATTCACCCCGAAGGCACCTACACGGTGCGGGATTTGCTCAATGGCCTGCTGCTGGCTTCGGGTAATGACGCCGCGCATGCCCTCGCCCAACTGCTGGGTGGCGACGCTGACACGTTGAAGGCAATCAACGCGCGCGCTCGTTCTTTGGGCACCCAGGACACCTATGCCGCAACCTATTCGGGCTTGGATGCCCCTGGCATGCAGACCTCTGCCTATGACCTTGCCTTGATCTACCAGCAAGTGTTCAGCAACAAGGTTCTGTTGCCGATTTTCGCCACGGACCATGTGGATTTTCCGGGGTGGGGCGACAGGCCCGGCTACGAGCTATGGAACGACAATGGCTTGCTGTACAACACCGAGGGCGGGTTCGCTGGCAAAACCGGCTACACCGATGATGCTCGGCATACTTTTGCTGGTGCGGTGGAGCGCGATGGGCGTCGTATCGCCGCAATTGTCCTCGACACCACGGTAGATAAGGGGCGCGCTTGGGAACAGGCCGAAGCACTTATTGACGCCGCGTATGCCACGCCTGAAGGCTCCGAACCGGTTGGCTCCGTGCGCAATGCATTAAAGCCAGCAGATGGGCAGGATTCGGTGCGGGAGGTTACCTCCCCCACCGAAGATGCTGATGCGCCTTCTACTGGCTTGGGCTCTGGTGTTGTGACGGGAACACTAGCGCTGTCCCTCACCGCGCTGGCTGTGTTGGTTGTCGCCGGCGTTGCCTTTGCTGTGCGCCGGCGCTAGCCTCCGGCGTTAGGGGGTTATTTTCTGCCCAGGCGTGCTGCGATGATCGCAGCGATACCGGCAACTGCACCGGCGCCGAACAGTGAACCGGCGACCTTGGGGCTCGGTGCGGGCGAGACCTCTGCGCGCACGCGGATGATTGCGGGTTCAGGTGCCGGCAATTCGAGCAATTCGAGGGATTCCTTGGTGGTGGCAGCCCAAGCGCTCGAGTACAACAGGATGCGCCAGATCAGGTAGAGCAACACCATGACACCGATGATCGGCCCGAAGGTCGCACCGGCTGGGTTTTTCACAGCGCTGGAGAAGAACACGCTACCGAGCTGTTTGATCAGCTCGAAGCCGATAGCACCGATGACCGCTGCTTTAGCTGCGGATTTCACCGGAACTTTGCCGCGGGGCAGGAAGACGATTAGCCAGAAGAACACCAGGTAGTTGGCGATCAGTCCGACGGTAATGGCGATAACCCGGGTGATGGCGTCGATACCGATGATGTGATCCAACTTAAGGTATTCCAGCAGCATGGAGGTCAACCCGGAGGATCCTGCGGCGGTGATACCGAACGCGATGATCAGCGCAACCAGCAGAGCAATCAGACCCATGAGGTCCCACAGCTTCTTCACAACAAAGTTGCCGTCGCTGGGGTCGAGCTTCCAGATTTTCGATACGCCGTAGCGCAGGTTGTTCATCCAGTTTAGACCCGACCACAGCGCGGTCAGGGCACCGATGCCGGCGATTGCGTTGCGCTGCTTAATGGCGGTGTCGATGATTTCGTTAATCTGGCTTCCGACATCACCGCTGATGGAGTCGGTGATGTGCATCTGAATGTCGCTGAGTGTCTCAGGCCGCGCTGCCAAAGCGAAACCGGCAGCGGCGAACACCAGCATGAGGATGGGGAACATCGACAGCACCGAAAAGTACGTAATGCCGGCGGAATACTGGTTGCCGCCCATGTTTGCGTAGCGCTCCTGCATGGCCATGATGTGGTCAAACCACGGCCACTTGTCACGCAACTTGTCGACGAACCCTGGCTCGTTTTTACGGACGCGTTCGATGCCGTATTCGTCGGTGTTTTCTGATGCTGTACGGGTAATAGCCGCCATGTTCCTTATGTTTGCTCTACTCGGGGGTGTCTTTGTGCGGCTTTAAGCAGAGCCGCACTTGTGCTGCACTCGCCTCAACTTCTTTGTCGTTAATGCTTAGGCATGAGGAACCCAACGCGTTCGTAGACGTCCGCAAGGGTCTTAGAAGCGATGCTGCGTGCTTTTTCTGCGCCGTCAGCCAGGATCTTTTCCAGCTCTGCGGTGTCCGCCATGTACTCGTCAAACTGGGCTTTGAGCGGTGTGGTGAAGGCTTCGAGTGCCTCCGCAGTCTCAACCTTGAGCACGCCGTAGCCCTGGCCGTCGTAGTGTTCAACGAGCTTGTCGATGGGGGTTCCCGTCAACGCAGACTGGATGACAAGCAGGTTGGACACGCCGGGCTTGTTTTCTTTGTCATAGGTGATGACGCCGTCGTTGTCGGTCACTGCGGAACGGATCCGCTTTGCAGAGACCTTGGGATCGTCCAAGAGGTTGATGATGCCCTTGGGGTTGGAACCCGACTTGCTCATCTTCGATGTCGGGTCCTGCAGGTCGTAAATCTTCGCGGCACCCTCGGGGATGAACCCTTCGGGCACAACAAAGGTTTTCTTGTAGCGGGAGTTGAAGCGTTCCGCGAGGTTGCGAGTGAGCTCGATGTGTTGGCGCTGGTCTTCACCCACGGGAACAAGCTGGGGGCGGTACAGCAAGATGTCTGCGGCCATCAGCATGGGGTAGGCGAACAGGCCTGCCCCGGTGCGGTCGGCTCCGCGCTTGGCGGACTTGTCCTTAAATTGGGTCATGCGGGACGCTTCGCCGAAACCGGTCATGCATGTCAGGACCCATCCAAGCTCCGCGTGCTCGGGCACGTGGCTTTGGACGAACAGTGTGGACTTGGCCGGGTCGATACCAAGGGCTAGAAGCTGTGCGACGCCAGCAAGAGTGCGGTGACGCAGTTCTTTGGGGTCTTGGTCGACGGTGATGGCGTGCAGGTCCGGGATGAAGTAGAACGCATCGTATTCATCCTGCAGTGCGATGAATTGCCGGACGGCACCCAGGTAGTTTCCGAGGTGGTAGGAGTCGCTGGTGGGCTGCAGGCCCGAGACAACGCGTTGTTTACGTTCCGGCTTCGTAATGGTTTCGCTCGACATGCATGCCAGTCTATTCGGCCGGTTGCTGGCAGTGTGCATTGCCCTACTTCCACAGGCCTGCAGACTGCCCTGTTGCTGCACCCCTAGCTGTATGTCACGTTGAGCGGTGCGTGGTCGGACCAGCGGAGGTCGTAGGCTGCAGCCTTATCCACCCACGCCTTGGTGGCGTGACCGAGCATCGCTTCGGTTGCCGCTTGGTAGTCGATGCGCCACCCTGCGTCTGTGTCGAAAGCTTGGCCCCGATAGGTCCACCATGTGTAGGGCGCATCTTCTGGTTGAAGACGCCGCGCCACATCAAACCACACGGGTTCGGTTGCGACTATGCGTGCACGCGCCACCTCGCCAGGGGTGTAGTCAACGGCACCGAAGAACTCAGCAGCCTTATCAGGATCAATCTGGGAGGCCTCGTCGGGGAAGGTCCCGAACACCGCATCCATGAAGGCTCGCTCGGATGCGATGAAGCCCGACTTCTTCTGGTTGGTCTTGTCGTTTTTCAAATCCTGGCTGCGGTGGCAAATATTCCAGTCGCCGCCCACCACCATATTGGTGTGGCTTCGAGCGGCCTGGGTAAGAAAACCTTCAAATACGTCCACAAAGCGGTACTTTTCATCCTGTTTCTCTGTCCCGGCACTACCGCTGGGCAAATACAGAGAAGCAACCGTCACAGGCTCGCCACGAAGCTCAACACCGCGCAGCGTCGCCTGGATGTAGCGGCCGGAATCTTCAAATCCTTCAATGCCCACCGCGACGTCATCAAGCTCAAAGCGTGACAAAATGCCAACGCCCGCCCGGCCCTTCGCCGCAGCCTCCGCGCCCACATAATGCCAGCCGTTATCCAACGCCGGGGCCAAGGCTTCCAGGGTTTGCTTCTCGTTGGCGCGAACCTCCTGCAGCAGCACAACATCCGAGCCAGCAGACTCCAACCACGCATGGAAACCCAGGTTTGTCTCGCTGCGCTGTTTCACAGCCGCACGAATGCCGTTGACGTTGACGCTTGAAATCGTGATGCTCATGGGGCACAAGCATAGCCGCACCGCTGCACGACCCCAGCGAGGGCAGTTTGGTCGCCCAGGAAAGGGCGTTTTGGTCGCCTACCAAAGAGCAGTTTGGTCGCCTGTGCCTACTTGGCTGCGGCTTTCGCCGTTGGAATAAAAATCCCCAGAGCGACAACAGACAGTGCTGCACCGGCTAGGGCAGGCGCGGAATAGCCAAAGCCGTGGGCGATCACAGCACCGCCAAGTGCTGCACCACCGGCGTTAGCGAAGTTCAGCGCAGAGTGATTCAACGCGGCAGCTAGTGTCTGCGCCTCGCCTGCGGTATCCATCAAACGCACTTGGAGCGCGGGAACAAGAACCGAACCAAACATGCCGATAAGCCCAAAGTTGATGGTGCCAGCAATCGCGTTCGCGCTGGTGAAATAGAAAGCGACTAGACAGATCGCGATAGCAGACAACGCCAGCGTCACCGTAAACTCCACGCTGCGGTCGGACAGACGGCCCCCCAACCAGTTTCCGGCCAACATACCCAAGCCGTAGGCCATCAGCACGACCCACATCCATTCGATGTTCAGACCAGCGCGCTGCGTCATCGTCCACGAAATATACGTATATACGGCGAACATGCCTCCGAAACCAACAGCACCCGTCAGCAGCGTTAACAGAACTTGAGGACGCGTGAATGCCGACAATTCGGTGCGCGCATTCGTCGAAGGCATCTGCGTCATGTGCGGCATGAGGAACCACAAGCTCACCAAGGTTGCAACAGCCAGCACCGTCACAATCGCGTAGGCGAGACTCCAATGGAAGTGCGCCCCCAACGCCTGGACCGCTGGGACACCGCCCACAGTGGCGAAGGCGAAGCCGAAACCGAGGAAGGCGATCGCGCGGCCACGAGCCCCCTGAGCGGCCATCGATGCCGCCGACAACCCCGCTACCGAAAAGTACGCCCCGTGGGGAACGCCTGCAATAAAACGGGCAACGATCAGCATTGGATACGTCGTCGCAATCGCAGACAAACCGTTGCCAATCACCAACCCAGCCGTCAGCAACAAGAGAAGACGACGCCGCGGCAGCTTACCCGTCAGCGTTGCGATCAAAGGTGCACCAACCACTACACCCAAAGCGTAAGCCGCAATAATACGGCCGGCCTGATTTTCGGTAATCGAAAAATCATCAGCGATCAGACCCAGCAGGCCCATAGACACAAACTCGGTGACACCAATAGCAAACCCACCCAAAGCTAAAGCGAGCATCACCCACGTGCGGCGGGCATCAGAAAGCTGAGTTTGCAGAGGTACAGGGCGTCGGGCTGGCGTATTCACACGCCAACCGTACACGCCAACCCGGGCTACCTCCGCGCCGGAACCCCCGCGACGTCATTAACCTCACACCCTTATATATAGGCCCGCTCCACCACATTTGGTGTAGCGGTGCCACGTGCCCACAGCACACCAGGTATCATTCAACATACATATTTTGTCAACTTTTTTTGGGAGTTATCTTGGCTAAGATTATCTACACCCGCACTGATGAAGCCCCGCTTCTCGCAACCTACTCACTTAAGCCCGTCGTGGAGGCCTTCGCTTCCACCGCAGGCATCGATGTGGAAACCCGCGATATTTCACTCGCAGGCCGCATCCTCGCCCAATTCCCCGACTACCTGGGCGAAGACCAGAAGGTTGCAGACGCCCTCGCTGAACTGGGTGAACTGGCTAAAACTCCCGAAGCAAACATCATCAAGCTGCCCAACATTTCTGCATCCGTGCCGCAGCTGAAGGCCGCAGTTAAGGAACTGCAGGCACAGGGCTTCGCACTGCCCGACTACCCGGATAACCCCTCCACCGATGAGGAAAAGGACATCCGTGCCCGCTACGACTCCGTCAAGGGCTCCGCTGTTAACCCGGTTCTGCGCGAAGGAAACTCCGACCGCCGCGCCCCCATCGCCGTGAAGAACTTCGCCAAGGCACACCCCCACCGCATGGGTGCCTGGACCAAGGACTCCAAGACCAATGTGGCGACCATGTCCGACAACGACTTCCGCCACAATGAACAGTCCGTCATCATGCCGGCAGCCGACGAGCTCAGCATCGTCCACATTGCAGCTGATGGCACCGAAACCGCACTGAAGTCCGGCCTCAAGGTCCTGGAGGGCGAAGTTGTTGACGCCACCGTCATGCGTGCCGCAGCACTCGACGAATTCCTCGCAGCCCAGGTCAAGCGCGCTAAGGAAGAGGGCGTGCTGTTCTCCACCCACCTGAAGGCCACCATGATGAAGGTCTCCGACCCGATCATCTTCGGCCATGTCGTTCGCGCGTTCTTCGCTGACGTCTACGCACAGTACGGCGAGCAGCTCCTGGCTGCTGGCCTGAATGGCGAAAACGGCTTGGCTGCCGTTTACGCAGGCCTGGATAACCTGGACAACGGCGCAGAGATCAAGGCAGCGTTCGACAAGGCTCTTGCTGAAGGCCCCGCCGTTGCAATGGTTAACTCCGACAAGGGCATCACCAACCTGCATGTGCCTTCTGACGTCATCGTCGATGCTTCCATGCCGGCCATGATCCGCACCTCTGGCCACATGTGGAATGCCGCAGGCGAGGAGCAGGACACCCTGGCTGTGCTGCCCGACTCCTCCTACGCTGGCGTCTACCAGACCGTCATCGAGGACTGCCGCGCCAACGGCGCATTCGACCCGGCCACCATGGGCACCGTTCCCAACGTCGGTTTGATGGCACAGAAGGCAGAAGAGTACGGCTCTCACGACAAGACTTTCAAGATCGCCGGCGATGGCAAGGTCGTTGTCCGCAACGCTGCAGGCGAAACCCTCATGGAGCACGAGGTTTCCGAGGGCGACATCTGGCGTGCATGCCAGGCTAAGGATGCCCCCATCCGCGACTGGGTCAAGCTGGCCGTCACCCGCTCCCGCCTGTCCGGCATGCCCGCCGTGTTCTGGCTCGACCCCGAGCGTGCACACGACCGCAACCTCATCACCCTTGTTGAGAAGTACCTGGGCGAGCACGACACCGAGGGCCTTGACATTCGCATCATGTCCCCGGTCGAGGCAACCCAGTTCTCCATCGACCGCATCCGCAAGGGCGAGGACACCATCTCGGTGACCGGTAACGTGCTGCGTGACTACCTGACTGACCTCTTCCCGATCCTCGAGCTGGGCACCTCCGCCAAGATGCTGTCCGTCGTCCCGTTGATGGCTGGGGGCGGCCTGTTCGAGACCGGTGCCGGCGGCTCCGCACCGAAGCACGTCCAGCAGCTGGTGGAAGAAAACCACCTGCGCTGGGACTCCCTGGGTGAGTTCTTGGCACTGGGCGAGTCCCTGCGCCACTTCGCCAACACCGATGGCAACGCCAAGGCAGCCGTCCTTGCGGACGCCCTGGACAAGGCCACCGAGCGCCTGCTCAACGACGGTAAGTCCCCCTCCCGCAAGGTCGGCGAGATCGACAACCGCGGCTCCCACTTCTATCTGACCGCCTACTGGGCAGATGAACTGGCCAAGCAGACCGAGGACGCAGAGCTCGCTGAGATCTTCGCCCCCGTTGCCAAGGAGCTGTCCGATAACGCTGAGGCAATTGCAGCTGAACTCCTCGAGGTTCAGGGCAAGGCAGTCGAACTGGATGGTTACTACAACCCGAGCGACGCTAAGGCTACCGCCGCTATGCGCCCCTCTGAGAAATTCAACGCCATCGTTGACGGCCTCAAGAAGTAGTCACTAGGCCAATAGACAAAGGAGCCTTCACCACCATTGATGGTGGTGAAGGCTCCTTTGTCTTGCACTCCCCTTGTACCGCTACTGGGAGTTGCAGAGGGAGTCGATGCTAACGGCGGCCGAAAGGCAGGCCAGCCAGCAATTGCTGAATGGGGTTAGCGCCGTGCTGGTTGTTCAGGAAGAAGGCGATGATCGCACCAATGATGCCCAGGCCGGCGAGAGCACCAAAAATACCCAAGCCTTCGGAGCTTCCAGAAGAACCATTGTCCGGGTTCTGGTCAGCGGGCGGCGGAGTGGTGTCACCCGGATCACCAGGCTTGCCTGGATCAGCCGGGGGTGCCGGAGGGGTCGGAACCGGCGGGCATTTGAGGTCTTCGCTGTAATTCAGGGTGAAGCCGTCCAGCGCATCGTAGATGTTAGCGAAAGCAGGACGAGCCTCGGGCGACAGTTCAATTGTGCCCTTTACTACTTTGTGACCAATGCCGGTCACGCGGATCGGTTGATCAAGACGAACCTTACCCAGCACCACATTGTCGAGACGATGCTCCACGGGCTTGGCACCAGCCTGGTTACGGTCGAAGCTGTTGTACACCAGATCTCCGCGGAGTTTTCCTAGCTCCCCGCCAGTCTCGAGCTCAAGGTTCGACAAGTCGAGCTTGAGCACTCCGTCGTGCGCGTCTGCGTGGTAGCTGCCCAGGATCGGTAGGGTTGCGTCGCGCCCATCGAAAGTGGCCTTTTTGTGGTTGACCTCCCACATCATCTCGCCCTTGGGCTTGTCGGCGACATGGCCTGCCCCGCTGGTGAAGGACCAGGTGCCGTGGGCGCGAGGACTGCCGAGGTAGTCGGTGAATTCCTTAGATACGCCCCATTTGAAGTCACCGGAGATCACGCCGGGCTTGCAGCCGTTGTCTTCTGCTGCGGTCGCGGCCGGGGCGACGACACCGGACAGGGCTACGGTTGCGGCACAGAGGACCGCTAGTGAGTGTTTATACATTTTGGCGATACTACTACCTTATGAATGCTATGCAGCTAACGTTATTGAGTTTGTATCTGTATTGTCGCGTGGCACAGTCGACTGTGATCATCACTAACGAGAGGCGGGGCTCTACTGTTGCGGAGTAGAATTCTCTGCAGTTAAGGCTGTCATCTACCGGAGGTTTATTCATGCGCTTGTCCCCCACCACGGCTCCCGTATTAAAGGGCACTGCCTGGGCTTCGCTCTCCGGCGCCATGCTATGCGTGACTCTTGCGACCGGTAGCGGCATCGCTGTCGCCGAGGGTGATGACGCCGTGGTGGTCACTGATCACCAAGCAGGCCAATGCGTGGTGCAAGCATCCGACCAGTCTTCACCGCTGACGAAGTTTTGGTCGACTCTTGAGTCTGATGCGAAGCAAAAGAGGCTCGATCAGTTAGACGAGGCCGACCCGGGTTTGGGCACGGCAATTCGTAACTTCACCATGAACGGTCCTGCTGGCGAAGACTTTGCCGAGTTGCAACGCCGCATGGACGCTGTGGGGGCTAAGGAGGGTATTGGGCAGCTCATTGATGTGACCGCGGAGGATGCCGGCGTCGACTCCTCTCCCCTGTCAGATCAGTTGGGTGGGGGCACGGATAAGACCCAGCGCTACTCACGCGAGGAGGCCCTTTCGGCGGCCGCTGGAATCGGAGATAACCCGGCGGAAGATATCGCCAAGGCACTGGATAGTCAGGCAGCCAGTGGCACCGAGCTAGATAAGCTGCGTGCCCAGCTATTCCACGACCGTGCCGGGGATTTCAATAGCTTGGAACACGATATTGCTGAAGGTTTGCAACGGTGCGCTAAGGAGCTGGATCCCCCTTCACCCGTTGTTACGGCACTGAAGTTTGTCATTCCGGGGCTTATCGGGGTGGGAATCATTGCGATGATTGTCCGTGCTGTGTCCAATTCCCGAAAGCCTTCCCGGCACAGCGCATAGCCCCACTTCTTGCTAGGTAGGCGGCGACTTAGTATGCATGCAAAAGCGCCCGGCCACTGCCGTGGTCCGGGCGCTGCACACTAGTCGGGCTATGCGGATGTCGCGCCAACTAGACTGTGTCGCTAGTGCTTAGCGGGGCAGGAAGGGCAGTGCGAAACCTGCGCCGCCTGCGAAGTTCATCAGGGCCGCGATGATTGCGCCGATGACGCCGAGGACTGCGAGGATGCCGATCAGCGCGCCGTTGCCAGCGGAGGAACCGGGGTCGTTGCCTGCCGGGGGCTTGCAGTCGGCACTCTTGGAAACAGTGAAAGTTCCGTCGAGGGGAGCAAAAGTGTTGTTGTCGGCGCCATAGTTACCACCGAACACTTCGTTACCGGCAGCGGTGAGCACAGTCTTGTCCGCGTGAAGAGCCACCTCGCCTTCCTTGAAGTTAGCTGCCTCCTTCAAGTCAAACTCAACCAGTTTCAGGTCATCCTTGGTCTTGAAAGGCTGGACCGGTGCACCTCCCACCATCTCGCCTTCGAGGGGACGGTACTTCACATCGAAGGTCAGGAAGCCCTTGTTACCGTCAACGTGGAGCTTGCCGTCGCTGAGGGCCATATCGAGGACGAACTGATCACCTGCGGGGTGGGACTGCCCCTTGAATTCTCCCTTTAGCGGGATGACAGCCTTGGAGGCGCTGTCGACTTCAATGGGGGCGTCTTTGACTTCCCAGATGAGCTTCTCAGGGTTTTCCTGGCCATTGAAGGAGTAGGAAGCCTTGAAGTTCTTCATCTTCAGGTAGCTGAGGAAGCTTGCGCGCAAGCTCCAGTCGACTGAACCACTGTCAACCTTGTTGCAGGTAACCTGGGGTGCTTCTTCAGCGTGTGCAGCGGGAACGGCTGCCAGGGTGGGAACGGTCAGGGCAAACACGGCCAGGGCGCTTACAGCGCGGGTGCGGATAGCCATCTATTAGGTCTCCTCAAAGTGTGGGGATAAAAGGGTGCGTTTTCGCTGCTCAACGGGCGAATAATCCGCCCCTACATCCGAGGGACACCATCGCCGCGCATGAGCAACAAGCAAGGCTTATCTTAAAGACCACAGGACAGCAAGGCAATGAATATTGCCAAAAAACAATAAATTACCCTCACCTGGGGTAGCCCATCCTTGACTTAAACAAGCCGATATCGAGACACAGCAGCATCAACCGCCAGATGGAGGTCACACTCCCCTTGGGGAACCATTCACTCCGCACCGAAACAGAAGAAACGGAAAAATCCCTGGCAGGCACACAGCCCACCAGGGATAAAGGTCGTTTAACACACAGACACGATCGCACGAGGACGAGAACCTCGCAAGCCTAGCCCCCTAGACTGCGTCGAATGCCTGGGAAAGGTCAGCAATGATATCGTCAATATGCTCAATACCGACCGACAGACGTACCGTTGCCTGATTAATACCAGCACGCCGCAGGGACTCCTCGTCGGACTGAGAGTGCGTCGTGGTTGCCGGGTGAACCACCAGGGAGCGTACGTCACCAACGTTTGCCAAGTTGGAGTGCAGCTTCAACGCATCGATGAAGGCCCACGCTTCATCCTTGCCACCCTTAATATCGAAGGACAATACGGATCCCGTGTAGCGCAGACCAAGCTTCTCCTTGACCTCAAACCACGGGGAGCTCTCAAGCCCAGCGTAGTTAACCCGCTCCACCTTGGGGTGGGCGTCCAGGAACTTTGCGACGGCCAACGCGTTTTCGTTGTGGCGTTCGACTCGCAGGCTCAACGTATCCAGACCCTGGGCAGTCACCCACGCATTGAAGGGGGAAGGTGCCGCACCCGTGTCACGCAGCAGGCCAACACGAGCCTTCAATCCGAAAGCTGCAGGACCGAGGTCTGCATACTTCAGACCATGGTAGGCGGGATCCGGGGTGACGAAATCCGGGAAGACAGGCTGGCCGTCACGTTCGACTGTCCAATCGAAGGAACCACCGTCGACGAGCACGCCGCCCAGCCCGGAGCCGTTACCGGTGTAGAACTTCGTCACCGACGCGACCACAATGTCTGCACCGAGCTCGAGCGGACGAACGAGTGCCGCAGTTGCCAAGGTGTTGTCAACGATCAGCGGCACCTGACGGGCGTGTGCAACCTCAGCGATAGCCGGGATGTCAAGCACATCAGCCTGAGGGTTGGCGAAGGTCTCACCATAGAAGGCAACGGTGTTTGGCTTAACGGCTGCGGCCCAGGATTCAGGATCGTCGGGGTTGTCAACGAAGGTGGTTTCGATACCCAAGCGCGCAAGGGTAACTGCGAACAAAGTCTCGGTACCGCCATACAAGCGAGGGGAGGAAACAATGTGGCTGCCGGCGCGCGCTACGTTGAGGATCGCTGCAGTTTCTGCAGCCTGCCCCGAAGCGAACAGCACAGCGTGTACGCCACCTTCGAGGGACGCGATACGCTGCTCGACTGCTTCAACGGTGGGGTTGGTCAAGCGGCTGTATACCGGGCCCAAGTCTTCCAGCGCGAAACGCTGACGCGCATGTTCTGCGCTATTGAACAAAAAGGAAGAGGTGAGGTAAATGGGGAGGTTGCGCGAACCTGTGTCGCTATCGACCGGCTGGCCGGCGTGGATAGAGCGGGTTTCAAGGGCCCAAGAATCGGCACCGGAATTGTCATAGCTGCGGTGAGTGTTGTCAGTCATTTTTTACCTTTCATTGTTGGAGCGTCCCCGCCCACCGGAGGCTAGAGGTATCGCTCGTGCGTTGACCCCAACACTAACGTACCGCTCGGTCTATTTACAAACAGGTACGCCGTGAAAATAAAAAAACCCCAGCATTCAACTGTGGTTTTAAGTAGACAGCTCGGTTTAGTAGCTCACCCCTTTTCGGGGTGGAGCTCCACATTCGGAGCTTCAGCTAGGCGCCTTAGCGAATGAAACCACGCGTCTTAGCGAAGGCATAGAACCCACCGAAGAAACCAGCAAACAAGCCGAGTACACCGAGTACTTCAAACATTTTGTCCCACAGGTTTTCGACGGCGGAGGAACCACTATCAGCACTGCTTCCGGCACTGCTGCCGGAGCCGTTACCGCCCTGGCCGCCGCCGTCACATGTGCCATCGGTCGTCAAGTTGATTGTCAGCGGAGCCAGCTCAGTTTCTGTGTCATAGAAGCCACCCCACACATCGACGCCAGTCTTCATCAGGAATACTTTTTTAGCCGTTGCCGAAAACGCACCAGATTTGCTGAAGTCCGGGGCCTTATCAAGCTTGACACGAACCATGGGTTCGTCATCGCCATGAACCATATCCCCCTTTGTGGACGTATTAACAAAGGCCCGCGAGTCGTAGTCCGTGTACAGGGTCAAGGTATCGCCGATGACCTCCACCTTAAGGTCGTACAGCGTCATGTCCAGCATCGGGCCGGTGCCGTGATCGTGCCCAGTGAAGTGCACTTTTCCATCGAGCGCGATAGTGGCGGAGCTCTTGCCCTCCAGCTTGGACTTCGCTGCGTTAACCGGGAAGGTAAACACCTTGGTGCTGTCGCTGCGCTTCACCCCCTCATCGAGTTCCATCTTGCCTTTGGCGATCTTGCCCACAAGGTAGTTCTGGAAGGACTCTTTGATGGCCCAGTCAAAGGTGCCATCGGCAATCAGCCCTTTACATGCGCCTGCATCTTCGGCTGCCTGTGACTGGGGTGCTACGACTGAGCCGGCGAGCACACTGGCCACGACGACGGGCGCGATAGCTGCGCGGGTGAAACGGTTCATGGTGGTCTCCTTAGAAGGTGTGTGTGCCGATGCCGTGGAAATCATCGGCGGCTATCTGCCCACGACGTGGGGCTACGTGAATTCTTGGTTGATCAGCGGGGCAAGCGTCAGGCAGGTGCACGACGTCAATATCCCATCCGTACACACGGCTCAGTGTTTCGGAGGTGTACACCTCTTCCACAGTCCCGGACGCTGCGACGGTGCCGTCGGCAAGGCACACGATGTGATCGCAGTATGTTGCCGCAGCGTTAAGATCATGTAGGACCACGATGACTGCGGCCCCGCGTGCAGCCATCGCCCGGACCAGCCCCATTGCTTGTTCTTGGTGCCCAATGTCCAACGCGGCTGTTGGTTCGTCCAGCATGACGACGGGTGTTTGCTGGGCGATGACTCGCGCGAAGGCTACGCGTGCGCGTTCACCTCCAGACAGGGTCATGACGTCGCGGTGCGCCAGGTGTCCAACTTCGGTGGCGGCCATCGCGGCGTCAATAATCGCGTCGTCATTGTCTGCCGATTCGGTGCGGGACCAGGGGCGACGGCCCATGCTGACCACATCGCGAACCAAGAAGGCGAAGGACACTCCGACATCCTGCAGCATCACGGAGCGAACCTGGGCCATGTCCAGGGCCGTGGCACTGTCGGGCGATAGTCCGCACAAGTCGACCTCGCCCGTGTAGGAAAGGTCGCCGCTAAGTGCAGCAAGCAGCGTGGATTTGCCGGCTCCGTTGGGGCCGATGAGCCCAGTGACGGTGCCGGGCTTTGCCTCCATCGTGACGTCGCGTAGAAGCTCTTTGTCGCCGATGGATACGCCCACGGAACGAGCCTGCACACCGGTGTTAAGGCGAGTTGCCATGTTAGTGAGTCCCCTTAACCATCATGCGTCGTAGCAAGATGAAGAACGTCGGGCCACCGACCAGCGCAGTGAAAATTCCGATGGGCAAATCTGCGAAGGGGATGATCGTGCGTGCTACCAAGTCGGCGATGCCGATAAGCGCGGCACCTGCCAGAGCACAAGCCGGTAGGAGAACCTTGTTGGATGGGCCCGTGATTCCACGCAGAAGATGGGGAATGATCAAACCGACAAATCCGATGAGTCCCGCGTAAGCCACCGCACCCGCCGTCAAAAGGGTCGATGCACCGATTGCAGCCAAGCGAAGTGCCGGCACATTAATGCCAAGATGGCGGGCCGCTTTGTCACCTAGCGCGAGGGTATCGAGCTTGCTCCCGAGCGTGAAAGAGAACAACAAACCTGCAGCCACGATAGGAAGGACAACCCACACATGCTTCCATTGTGATCCGTTGAGGGAACCCATCTGCCAGAAGATGATTTGCTCACGGTTGGTAGTGGGTGCCAGGTAGAGCATGAAAGAAATGGCCGCGCCGCAGACAGCGTTGATGGCGATACCGGTGAGGATGAGGTTCACCACATGTACCCGCCCCTGGTAGCGAGCCAGCTGGTATACAACTGCGGTGGTGAGCACTGCGGTGATAAACGCCGCGAAAGCAACAGTCGATGCCCCAAGGAACTTCCATTCGAAGACGATGGCGATGGCGGCTCCCACACCGGCACCACTGTTGACACCAATGACGGAGGGCTCCGCCAAGGGGTTCGCGAAGACTGCCTGCATCAATGCACCGGCGACACCAAGGGCAGCGCCCACCAGCAAACCAAGCACGATGCGGGGCAAGCGGATATTCCACACCACTGATGCGTCAATACCTTGAGCCGAGGGCCCATTGAACAACACCTCGGGCACACGCGACATCGGTAGCGAATACTGCCCCATCATGATGGATGCGACGGCGGAAGCGAAAAGTAGCGCTACCAGCACAATGAACAACACAACCCGCCTGCGCGCACGCCGCGCAAACACATCGGGCGCGTGACTGTGCGCGCCCGCTACTGCCGTGCCGCTCACTTGATGGCGTCAGGGTTGTATGCGGCCAATGCGGTACGCAGCAGTACCTCACCAGTGTTCGGACCGAATGCCAAGGACTGTCCGTCGGGCAAGGTCACGATGCGCTGCTTCTGGCCTGCTGTGGTCTGCAAGACGCCCGGGCGTTGGAGCAAGCCTTCAACACCACCAGTGGACTTCAAACCGTCGGTCATCATGATGAACATGTCCGGGTTGATTTTGGCGAGTGCTTCCGCGTTGGCGGGCGCTGCGTCTTTGAGGCCATTTTCCGCCGCGACGTCAATACCCCCAATGCCTTCAATTAGGTCCTGCGCACCGGTGCCGTCACCAAGGATGAAGAAGACGCCACCGTTGCCACGTGCGTACAAAAATGCCATGCGCATGGGTTCTTTGGGGATGAGGTCTGCGATAGCCTCTTGGTCCTTGGCGATGTCGTCCATTGAACGCTTGGCGAGCTTCTCGCCAACCTCGGGCACACCAACGACGCCTGCGACGTTTTCGATGTCACGACCGACGCTGTCGATGGTGCGTTCTGGTTCCATCACGACCACGGTGACGCCGGCATCACGAATCTGATCGATTGCGTCGCGGGGTCCCACAGAGTGATCGACGATCACCAGGGAAGGCTCAAGGCTCAGCACAGCTTCGACGTTGAGGTTGTGGCCGCCTTGGGTCACCAACGGGCGGTCCTTCAGGGACTCTTCCGTGGATGAAACGGTGCGGCCAACGATGTTGTCACCCAGGCCAAGACCGATGAGGGTTTTGGTGTAGCTGCCGTACAGATCCAGCGCCAGGATGCGGGAAATGTCGGTGACCGTCACGTCGTAGCCGTCAGCATCTGTGAGCTCGACCGGAAGGGTGGGGTTCGGGTTTTCGGCTACGGGGACGGGCTCGCCGAAGTCCTTGACCTCGTCGACGCCTTCGAGGTCACGGGGGTTTGGCAGCTCGCCCGAGTTGCTAATCTTTTCACGAAGCTCTTGATCAGTGGTGTTGGTGCTCACCGAATTGGTAGAGCAGCCGACGAGTGCTACGGCTCCGCACACTAGTGCTGCGAGTGTGCTTCGGAAAGTTTTCTTCACGACGAGGGTCATCCTTATGTAGAAACGTGGTTTTAGCGGCCAGCCGGGTTACGGAACACGAAGGATCCGAGTGCACCGCCCGCAACAACAAAGGCTGCGATCATCAGCAGGAGGGTTTCGGTGAAGCCCAGGGGTTGGTTGCTGCCTTCTTCAGAGGTGGACTTGATCTTGAAGTTGCCACCGCCGTTGTTGCTGAACTCGCTGCTGCCTTCGTTCGAGGAGGCGCCGTCTTTACCCATCTTGGCTGCGGCATTCTTAGCAGAGGAGGCTGCTGCACCGGACTTGGCGCCGCTGCCGCCGCCTGCACCGGAACCGCCTTGGCCGGTAGCACAGTCTGCACTACCGCCGAGGGTTGCGTTAAAGCTCAACGGGTCAAGATCGATACCGGGTTCGTAGAAGTCTGCGAATGCTGACGCACCAGCTGCGCTCAAAGCCACAGAACTAGTGCTGCCGCTGACGCTAGTGTCGCCCACGGTCAGGTTGCTAAACTGCAGGTTAGCTAGGGTTACGCGGCCGTAATCGGTGTTTTTGCCCTCCATGTCGTTGGAGTTAACGTCAGCGATCAGGCTGCCGGAGTTGCCCTCAAACTGAACCTCAAGGTTCGCGATAGTCATGTCAAGGATGCCGTGGTGACCGGTGAAGTGGATGGATCCCGGGAAGTAGACGGTACCGGACTTAGCCTCGGTATCGACTGCGCCTTGGCTACCACTCCATTGGAAGGCGCCGTCGCCGAAGCCCACGCCGTCCAGGTCCCACTTGCCCTTAGCAATAGAGCCAGAAATGTAGGTTTGGAAGGACTTTTTCACGCCCCACGCTGCAGTGGCTTGTTCAACGCCCTTGGAGCCTTCGGCATCACAGGTTGCGGCTTGGCCGGCCTGAGCTGCGCCTGCGGAGCGCGATGTACCCGCCGCTCCCCCAACGCTGGCAGCACCTGCGGCTGCGCCTGAAGCGCTGCCAGCAGCACCTCTAGCACCGCCGGTTGCGGCACCACTTGCACCATTACCTAATGCGCCTGATGCACCACCGCCGGAGGCACCGGAGGTTGTTCCACCGCTGTTACCGCCGTTGGAGTTACCGGATCCACCGTTAGAATTGCCGCCGCTGTTGGGGAAAGCCTTCGAAGCAAACTTCTCGGAGTTGTCGATCAGAGCGCCGCCGGTCAGCATGGTCTGATTGGTGGCAACCATAGAGTTGTTCATCTCTTTGATGCTCTTGATCAACGGGTGGTCGTTGTCGTTGATCTTCATCTCTTTGGCATCGTTGTTGCTTCCACCACCGGAGCCGGATCCCGAGCCGCCCCCGGAGCTGGAGCCGGTGCACTGGCCCTTAGCGTTGACTTTTCCGCTAGCCGGGTCCATCTGTCCGCCGGAGCCGTACTGGCCGAGGAAGAGGTCGTTGCCTTCAGAAGTCAGCGTGACGTTGCCGGAAAGGTCGATCTCCCCATCGAAGTTGGGGGTGTTGTTCAGAGCAATGTTTGCGATGGTGACATCATCGCCGCTGATCGGGGTGCCTTTGACAAGGTTCGAAAAGTCCATGTCAGAGGTATAGGACTTGTAGTCCAGTTGGATCTTTGCGGTGTTGCCGTCGACCTTGATCTTGAAGTCGGTCATGTCCATGTCCAACAGCCACTCACCGTGCTTGTGGCCGAGGAAGTGGACGCTGCCGCCGAGGTTGATAGTGCCGGAGGTGGCGCTGTCTTTTTCGATGGAGCTTGGCTCGAAAACGAATGCGCCGTCGGCGCCCTTTTCGCTGCCTTTGAACCCGACACCGTCGAGTTCCCATTTGCCGTTGGCGATGGGGCCGCGGAGGTAGTTTCGGAAGCTCTGGCGGAAGCCCCAGTCGAATTCACCGCATCCAGCGGCGTGGGCAGTTCCTGTGCCGACGACCGGAACCATAACGACGCATGCTGCGGATGCGATAAAGGCGCCCAGGCGACGCGCGGTCAGCTTGTTCAATTCATGCTCCTGCACGGGAATAGGGGGTGTTGCTTTAGGCTTTCCTATTAGGACTGATTTAGAATAACCTAACACAGCACCGTGAGCTAGTCGATAGCAACTAGATAACTCTCCTCAGCTACACAGTTAGTTTGATCCAGACCTGCGACACTTTGACGACAAGATGCCTTACCACCATGCGATCTGAAGAATTCACCCGGCTGTACCCCGACATTGACCCCACCACCCTTCCCCCTGCACGGTGGGGCGAGGCTGTTTCTTTGGCCATGGCAGCAGCAGTCACAACCTATGGCTTCGCCGCAGGTCAGCTATATATTTGCTTGATCGGCGCGGGGTTGATGATCCTCGCGGTTATCGGCTTGTCAGCCAATGGCTTGCGCCGTATCCGCAATGAGGCTCGGGCCCGCTTCCCCCGCGAGGATTGGGCTGAATATTCGGCCACTCGCAATCTGAAAGTTCAGTGGATCCTGCCTTTGGGTTGGCTGACCGTTATGGCGATTAGCGCCGCGTGCCTGTGGTACGTTCCTGCGGACTATTCCACTATTTCCTCAGCTATTTGCGGCGTTTTAGCTTTCTTGGTCATCCTGATTCTGCCTGGCGTCTCCCCCATGTGGGCGACTACGTCCGGCGATGAAGGCCTCGATGAATACTCCGAGCCCCACACGCCGACCACTCTGTCTGCTACAGCCGGGGCCACTGCCAGCAGAAGCACTATTGATGACGTCGCGGACACCACCGTTTTCGAAGCGTGGGGCGAAGGCAAATAGTTAAAGCTACCGTTTAGGGGCGCATTATGCGCCTTTTTGTTGCGCACCTAGCAATCTTTGCAATAGACCAAGCTGTCCATTTAAGCTGTGTGCATGACCCTACACATCCAATCCATTGGAGATTTCACCACCGAAGCGGGTGCCACCGTCCGCGATGCCTCCATTGCTTGGCAGATGTGGGGAGACCCCCATCCGGGGGCAAAATACCTACTCGTGGAGCATGCCCTCACGGGAGATAGCAACGTCTCGGATTGGTGGTGCGAGCTTCTAGGCCCGAACAAAGCCTTGGATCCCGAGCAGTACTGCATCATCTCCACCAACGTTCTTGGTGGTTGCAGCGGCTCCACAGGCCCTAGCTCACCCCACCCAGATGGGGGTGTGTGGGGTAGCCGCTTCCCTGCCCTGTCCATTCGAGACATGGTTCGTGCGGAGGCCGCAGCCTTGCAGGCAATCGGCATCGATCACCTTCACGGCGTCATTGGTGGTTCCATGGGTGGTGCACGAGCTCTTGAATGGGCAGCGCTCTACCCCGATCGCGTTGGAGCCGCCATGGTCATCGCGGTGTCTGCTCGGGCTAGCGCCTGGCAGATCGGCATCCAGAGCACCCAAATCATGTCAATTGTCAACGATCCCCATTGGCAAGGCGGGGACTACTACGAAAGCGGAGTCCGCCCAGATCAAGGCCTGGCATCCGCACGCAGGCTCGCACACCTGACCTACAGAGGTGAGTTGGAAATTGATGAGCGCTTCGGTGCTGATGCGCAACGAGGCGAAAACCCTATGGGACCATTTTGGGATCAGCATCAGCGCTTCGCGGTGGATAGCTACCTGGATTACCAGGCAGACAAGCTTGTTGAGCGCTTCGACCCTGGGTCTTATGTGATCCTCACCGACGCGCTCAACCGCCACAATATTGGCCGCGACCGGGGTGGCCTCAATAAGGCTCTAGCCTCCATCACGGTGCCCACCATGATCGTTGGGGTCGACACCGACATCCTCTACCCCTACCACCAGCAGGAACACCTGTCCCGCAACCTAGGCAACCTGTTGGGGATGGCCAAGATTTCCTCCCCCTGCGGCCACGACGCGTTCCTCACCGAAACCCGCCAGATGGACAATATTGTGCGGCGTTTCCTCGGCAGCCTTGACTAGCCGCAGCCTGGTGAACGCCTAGCTTCCTAGTGCGTCGACTGAGGCTGCGAGGAACATCATCACGGTGCCCAGCGCCGAGCAGAACAGCACATCAAATTTCCTACTGCGCACCGACAGCACCCCAAGTATGCGCGAGTCACAGCGGGCGCGCACGACTGCTAGCCACGCGAGGGATAGTCCGAGCATGAAGGTGGCTCGGCGCCAGTGCTCCGTCAGCGAAAACACACCGGAGATCACGAATCCGATCACGAAGAGAACGACCGCCAGCCGCTGCTGTAAAGGAGTTAGTGTTGACGGCGCCAAGGCACGGTCGTGGGGATTGTCCTCCAGGTTAACTGTGCTGTCCCTGTCGCTGAGTTGAGCCATGTGTGCGGGTAGTGGCCGTAGCGGTTTGGTTTAGGATTCGAGTGCTTTGAGTGCACTTTTGACGACGTTACGAACCAAGAAGGCGCGCGTGAGGGGCCCGACGCCGCCGGGGTTGGGGGAAACGAAACCTGCGGCGTCCCAGACCTCTGGTGCGACGTCGCCCAACAGTTTGCCGTCTTTGCGCGACACCCCGACGTCGAGAATGGCGGCACCGGGTTTGATCATGTCGGCGGTGAGCATGTGCGGCACACCTGCGGCCGCGATGATGATGTCTGCTTCGCGGGTGTGCTTTGCCAGGTCGACGGTGCCGGTGTGGCACAAGGTGACGGTGGCGTTTTCGCTGCGCCGGGTGAGCATCAGCCCGATGGGTCGACCTACGGTGACGCCGCGTCCGATGACGACTACTTCCTTGCCCGCGATCTCTACGCCGAAACGGCGAAGCAAGTGGATGGCACCGTTGGGGGTGCACGGTAGCGGAGCAGGCTCACCCAGTACGAGTTTCCCTAGGTTGACGGGGTGCAGCCCGTCGGCGTCTTTGGCTGGATCGATGTGCTCAAGGACTGCATTTTCGTCGAGGTGCTTAGGTAGGGGGAGCTGCACGATGTAGCCGGTGCATTCCGGGTCGGCGTTGAGCTCGTCGATTACTGCGAGCAGTTGCTCTTGGGTGACGTCCGCGGGGAGGTCTTTGCGAATGGATCGCACTCCGATGGATTCGCAGTCGCGGTGCTTCATGTTGACGTAGGCGTGGCTCGCGGGGTCGTCGCCTACAAGCACGGTGGCTAGGCCCGGCACGATGCCGTGTTCTTTGAGTGTGGCTACGTCACGTTGTAGCTCTTCAAAGATTTCGTTGCGGTAGAGGGTTCCGTCTAGCTTCACTGCAGTCACGCACCCTAGTCTAGACTGTTGCAGGTGCTCAACGTGATTTTTGATCAGCCTGTCATCCCTCCGAATACGGGTAATGCGATTCGTTTATGTGCGTGTACTGGGGCGCGGTTGCATCTCGCTGGCCCGTTGGGGTTCAACTTTGAGGATAAGAATCTCAAGCGGGCGGGTTTGGATTATCACGATTTGGCGGATGTTCGTGTTCATGATGATCTTGACGCCGCGTTGGATGCGCTGCCGGGTGCGCGCGTGTTTGCTTTTACTGCGCATGCGTCGACGCGTTATACCGATATTGAGTTTGTCCCTGGTGACGTGTTGTTGTTTGGGACGGAGCCCACGGGTTTGTCTAAGCAGGCGTTGGCGCATCCTCGTGTGACGGAGCAGTTGAAGATTCCGATGTTGGAGGGGCGCCGGAGTTTGAATTTGGCTAATTGTGCGGCTATTGCTGTGTACGAGGCGTGGCGGCAGCTTGGTTTTTCTGGGAGCTGACGACGATCGCGCAGGATTGACTGTCGGCGAGGGCCACGGGTTCATCGGCGCCTGCTACTCTGAGCATTTTGAGCGAGGAATGTGGGGTGTCGACGACACTGACGGTTACGCCTGGTAGGATGCCTCGTTGCGCGAGGTAGCGCAGGAGTTCCGGGTCGCGGTCGCGGATGCGTTCGACGGTGGCGCTTTCGCCGATGTTGACGCTGGATAGGTCGCGGATTCCAACGGTGTCTATGGTGCCGTCGGCGCGGGGGATGGGGTCACCGTGGGGGTCGCGATGTGGGTGGCCCAGTAGGGTGTCGACGCGGTCTAGGAATTTGTCGCTGACTGCGTGCTCGAGGATTTCGGCCTCGTCGTGTACTTCGTCCCAGGTGTAGCCAAGTGTGTCGCATAGGAGCATTTCGATGAGCCGGTGGCGGCGGACCATTGCGACGGCTAGGCTGGCGCCTTCTTCTGTGAGGGTGACCCCTTGGTAGGGCTTGTGCTCGACGAGTTTTTGGGCTTTGAGGCGTTTGATTGCCTCGGATACCGTGGAGTTTTTTTCTCCTAGTGCGTCGGCGATTGCGCTGTTGGATGCTGGGGTTTCAGTGCGTTCACAGATGTCCCAAATTACTTTGAGATAGTCTTGGGTTTTTTGTGGCAACGACTGAATGTGCATAGATGCTTATAGTAGTCGGCACCCTAGGTAGAACGCACCCGCGGCCAGTGCGATGGTTCCACCTGCAGAAAGATTAAATACGATCGCGACTGCGAGTCCTGCAAGTCCAATGATGACGCCGGCTATGGGCGCTGCGATCATTAAGGCTTGCGGGCTGTTCATGCGCGGCGCAAGCCCCGCTGCTGGTGCTGCCACTAGAGCGATGGCAAGGATGGTTCCGACTGCGGGAATGAGCACCACGATGGTCGAGGTAATCATGGTGAGCATTGCGATTTCGGCGAGCGCGGTGGGCGCTATGCTGCGTCCTGCAATGCTTGTGTGTTTACTGTTGAGTGCTTGGAATCCGCTGCGGTCGAAGGCGTAGAAGATGAGGGTGTTGCCCCACCGGGCGGTGATAGCGAGTGATATTGCGAAGACGATTGCTGCGGCGAGCACATCAGTTCGGTGGATGTTAAGAACGCTGCCGGCGAGGAAGCCTTCGATTTTCAGTGGTAGTGGCGCAAACCATTTGTTGAGGAAGTATCCGAGCGCAAAACCGAGTGTGAGAACAACACCTGCCGCTGACTGTGGCGACATGGTTGATTTGCGAGCCAGCACGAACATCAGCCAACTTAAGGGGACGCAAGCTGCTGTGGCGCCAGCGAAAAGCATGAGGGACAGCCCTGCGTGGTCGAGTCCAAAGTGCGCGCCCAGGACGACGCCGATGACGGCACCAGGGAATGTTCCGTGGGTGATGGATTCGGTGAAGAAGACCTTGTTGTTGAGTACCGCGTACACCCCGACTAGTCCCGCGAGTGCGCCGATGATAATGACCTCGACGATGGGGAGGGCTAGGACATTGAGTATCATGAGCGGGCTCCTTCCGTAGCGGAGCTTGCGAATGCGCTGGGTGCTGCTTTAGATACTGCGAGCATGATGAAGTACAGCCCGACGACCGATAGCGCGACGGAGGCTTGGGGGGATATGGAATGGCTTGTGGGGATGTCGAGGGCCAGCATGCCGATGTAGCCGCCGATCGCTCCGAGGAGCACGGCGATGGTGGCCATGGTTTTAATGCTGCCCGCTACGAGTCTGCCTGCCGCACCGGGGATAACAAGGTATCCGATGACGAGCAGTACGCCCACTGCGGTGGATGCTGCGACAACTACTGCAGCGATCGCACCGTTGAGTAGTAGATCGATGAGGGTGACGTTGATCCCTGAGGCACTCGCGCCTTGGCGATCAAAAGCGACGAAGACTTGTTTGTTCCATGACAGCGCGATCACGGCGTAGGCGAAGGCGCAGACGATGAGGGATTGTATGAGGCGCGGTTCGCTGATTTCGAGGAGCCTGCCGAACATCAGGGCTTCGAGTTGTCCGGACATTTCGCCTTTTTTGAGTGACAGGACGATGCCGAGGGAAAAGAAGCTTGTGAGCACGACTGCGGTGCCTGCTTCGGAGGGGTGTTTGCGGTGAACCGCTGTCAACACGATGGCAACGATAGCCCCCACCGCTGCAGCCCAGGGGATGATCGCGTCGATTCCGCCGAAGAGTGCACCGGCGACTACTCCGGGGAAGATGGAGTGCACGCAGGCTTCGGCGTTAAATTCGAGTGCGCGGAGGTTCACGATCACTCCGACGAGGCCCGAGACGATTCCCAGCGCCATGAGCATTATGAATGCTCGCGTGAGGTAGGGTGCGCCGGTGATGGGTTCCAGCAGCATGTCAAGCACAGGCGATCTCCGTTGCCACTTCGCGAGCCCGACCTCCGTATGCGGCGGCCATGTTGGCATCTGTCATGACCTCTTTGAGGCTGCCGCAGGCCACCTGTCGGCCGGCGAGCAGTAGGAGTTGTTCTGCAACGGCTTCCGCTAGCGAAATATCGTGGGTGGACACGACGACGGATACCCCTTCGGCTTTTACTTCTTCGATGATGCTGAGCAGGGCGTCGCGGTTGGGTTGGTCGAGTCCGTTGAAGGGTTCGTCAAGCAGGATGAGTTTGGGTTGTGCGGCGATGGCACGCGCGAGGAGGACGCGTTGTTTTTGCCCGCCGGACATAGTGCCGAATCGTTGTTGTGCTTTGTCGAGGAGGTCTACTTGTGCCAGTGCGGAGTCGACGCGTTGTGCATCGGCGGACTTGAGTCTGCCGAAGAGCCCGTGTTTGTGGATGAGCCCCATGGTGACGACGTCGCGTGCACGGACGGGGAAGGTTGCGTCGAGGTCTGCCAGTTGTGGGACGTAGCCGATGCTGCCGGATGGCGCATTGCCGGGTTCGCGTCCAAGGACTTCTGCGGTCCCACTGGCGTGGACCTGTCCGAGGATGGCTTTGAGGAAGGTGGTTTTTCCTGAACCGTTGGGCCCAATGAGGGCCAGTGCACGCCCGGGGGCGAGCTCGAGGTCGAGTCCTGTGACCGCGACGTTCGAGCCCGCCCCTGGGTATGTGAGGTTGGAGGAGTGGAATTTTAGAGTGTTCATAAGGTGTCCCGATGGTGTCAGGATGTGGCGGCGGCTAGCCTGTGTTCCAGATAAAGAGGGTCTTAGTTGAAGTTCGGCGGGGTTGCGTGTCCGCCCCAAGCATCCACGAGGTTCGTGACGTTGTGGACGATGGAACCAATGTAGGTTTCACCTTCGCTACCAGCCGGGCCGAGGGAGTCGCCGTAAAGGGCGTCGTCACCGATGACGGCCTTCACGCCAGCAGCCTTGGCGATTGCTTCGATGGACTTGGGGTTGTTGGAGTTCTCCGCGAACAAGGCAACGGCACCGGAGTCCTTAACCTTTTGTGCTTCATCGGCGATGTGCTCAGCGGTCGCATCCTGCTGCTCGTTGAAGTCACTCAGAGCTGCACCGATGAACTTAATGCCGTAGGTCTTAGAGAAGTAACCGAAAGCATCATGGCTGGTGAACAGCACACGGTTGGGTTCGGGGATCGTGTTGATCTGCTCCTTCACCCAGGTGTTGAGTTCATCAAGCTTGTGGGTGTAGGCCCCCACATGCTTCTTGTACACATCTGCTTGGTCGGGGCGGGCTTCCTCGAATGCATGGCCGATGTTTTCGACCTGAATCTTCGCGTTTTCTGGGGAAGTCCACACGTGCGGGTCGTACGCGAACTCCGCCTGGGTTTCGCCTTCCTCCGGTGGGAAGGGCCAGGGCTGCACGTCGATCTTCTTGATGCCACGGTCGATGGTGTAGGGAAGGTCTGCGTCACTGACCGGCTTGCCATCAAGATCAGTTGCGCTGAGGATACCGGTGGTCACAACCATCGTGCCCTTGAAACCGCTGGAATCAACGGCCTGGTCGAGGAAGTGCTCCAAGTCGACACCGTTGACGAGCATCAAGTCCGCCTCGGACAGTGCCTTCATCTGCTCCTTGGTCATCTCATGTTCGTGCGCAGATGCGTTGGGGGCAAGGAGGCAGGTGAGATTTGTGTCGGGTGCGTCGATCTGCTTGACGTAGTCGCAGATCTGGGTTGTGGTAGCTACGACATTGAGTTCGCCGGTACCAGCCTTTTCTGATGAGCTGCTGAAGGAAGCATCATCGCTGCTGCATGCTGCGAGGCTGCCTGCACCGATCAGTGCGGCTACTGCAAGAGCAGTGCCACGAGCTGCAGGTCCGTTAAGACGCCTGGATCGAATGGACATGGTTGTTAACCTTCCCTTTAAGCGGATGTTCACATCATACCCTAGAGCAAAGTTCAGCTCATTGAATATTTTGTTTAAATTTTTACCCAATTAGGGGGAGGCAAGCTGATCTAAGCAACGCCCACGCATCACTGTGGCAATACCAACGGCATCCTCCCACAGCAGGTCATCCACCTCGAAGGAGGTTGGCCCCTTCACCAAATCGAAGCGGACAGTCCCGATCCCGAGTACCCGGCTCACCGGCCCTCGCGTCACACTCACCTCTTGAACATCGGCGGGCTTCACAATGCTAATCTTGCGCCGCAACCAGCCCTTATACAGCACAGATGCCGCATCCTCACCACCGAAAACCAGCCTTGAAACCCGCGCATGCACCGGCCCGAATCTCCGCGCAACCGGCGGGCACTGATAGACCCCCACTGCGCCACGGCGCATAAAGCCACCTGCCTGTTCAGCTCCACCGTCACCAGAGCCTAAGTAGTCCTCATCAGCAACGCGGGGCGGAGGCGTCGGCTCCACCCGCACACCGGGCGCCACCAAACCCAAGACGTCGACCACGTCGTCCCACTGCCCAACAGGCAGAACCACCGGGGCGTCATCAAGCACCCCGTAGCCGGCGACAGAAACCTCCACGCGCCACCAGCCGAGCAGCCGCCACAGCACAGGCTGAGTAATCTGCACACCACGAATCTTGTCCAGGCGCACATTCTTGCTGGTCCGGGTACTCAAACCGTACTCAACAGCTAAAGCAGGCCGCCCATCCACCCGCGCCACGCGATAGCGATACAGCCATGAACCATTGACGATCTTCCACCCAGCGCCCGCCACCATCGACACCGCAGCAAAAGCTGACACCCACTGCCCCACCGCGAAGGAAACGATCAGCCACACAGCGCCCACCACAGTGGACAGGGTGCAGGCGGCAGCGATCAACGAACGCTTCATCGGAATCACGGCAGCGTCAGCAGTGGGAGCAGAGTCAGCAGTGGAAGCGTCAATCGCAACATCGGTGGTGGCAGCGGCCGTCGCAGCGTCAATATGTGTGTCTGCGGTGACACCCAAAATCTCCCGCTTCAACGCATCAGCATCCGCGCGAGTCAAATACTTAATCTCCAGCCGGGTATCCTCCCCGCCCGCGGTTTCCACATGCACCGCAGCCAGACCGAACAACCTAGCAAGCAGCGGTTCCACAATATCGATCGCCTGGATCCTGTCGTAGCGAGCAACCCGTTGTTCCTTCGACAGCACACCAAACTTCAACACAATCTCTTCCCCATCGAGACTGTAGCCACGTGCCCGCCACCAAATGTCCGACAACAGCCACGCCACACAAGCAACCACAATCGCAGCCACCAAAGCAACCGCAGCCATTGCCACCTGATGGGATCCCACAAGTGAACTGCTCTGCACAGCCACCGCGGCGTCAACAATCCCACGACGCCCCTGTGTAATCGCAAAAAATGCCAGCGCAACAAATAACTGCCACGCCTCAATCAACGGGGTAACGCGCGCAACCTTACGCATCACATACCACTCATTCGTGTCTTCGCCTTCTGCGACACACGCCGCCGCAACTCCTCCGCCTCCTGCGCAGGCAAACCGGGAATTTTCGTGATGCTCTTCGTGCTGGCGGTATTCAAACTCACGTTGGCCAAACCATAACGCGAATCGATCGGGCCCGAATCAATATCAATATATTGAATCCGCCCATAAGGAACGATGGTTGTCGTATGCCACAACTTACCGCGGGAAATAAACAGATCGTTCTCCCCCTCAGCCCACCCAATGCAACGCACCTGATGCGGAATCAACCACAACTGCCACCCAGCATTCACCCCAGCTAGAGCTGCCGCAATCCACCACCACGGGCTATGCAGCACCGCCGCAGCCAGCGCAGCAACAAACGCAACCACATACACAGGCATCCGCGCTAAAAGACGCGCCTTAATCAAACTATCCGACACCGGACGCAACTGCTGCCCCACCGCACCCATAGCGTCGAAAGCGACGGCAGGTCCCGCGACGTCATTGTTATCCATGCAGACCTTTATACATAAGCATCAACGGAAATCTCGACTACCTCGACTAAGTGATTCTGCATGCAAAGGAGCCAACGCATCAGCGTCGATACTGACCGCACCAGAGGCATTACGCACAATCCCCCGGACCATCAAGGTCTTCACGCTGCCCGCCACATGGGCATAGCGCCGCCACACACCCGGACTGAGAACAACGTTGATCAAACCTGTCTCGTCTTCCATGCCCAGAAACGTCACACCACCAGCAGTTCTAGGGCGCTGCCGGTGGGTAACAACCCCCGCAACCCATGTGCGCGTGCCATCCTCCACAGCCATCAAGTTATCTGCACTGATGACGCCGCGTGCGTCCAACGCCTCACGCAACAACTCCATCGGCTGCTTGTCTGGTGTCACCCCGGTGCTCGCAATATCTGCACTGAGCAGCTCCAACTCGCTCATCCCGGGCAACGCAGGGGCATGAATAATGTCGATCCCCGGAAGCATCCCCGGATTGTGCGTCGCAGCCACCCCTGCCTCCCACAACGCCTGACGCCGCGTCAGACCAAAGCACGCAAACGCCCCCGCCCGCGCCAAGGATTCCGCCTGCGCCACGCTCAACCCGGCGCGCGACGCGACGTCAGCAATCGAGCTAAAAGGGCCGTCCTGTGCGGCGCCCTCAATCCTTTGCGCAGCCCGAGAACCCACCCCCTTGATACTGCCCAAACCTAGGCGGATAGCGCCATTTTCCACCCGCGCCTGATCAGCAGAGGCCTGCACGCACACGGGCAAAACCTTGACGCCGTGACGCCTGGCATCGCTAATGAGCGACTGCGGCGAATAGAAACCCATCGGTTGGGCGCGCAACAGTGCCACGCAAAACTCCGCAGGGTAATACAGCTTGAACCAGGCAGAATAAAACACCAATGAAGCGAAGGATTGCGAGTGAGACTCGGGGAAACCATAGGAGGCGAAGGCCACCATTTTGTTCCACAGAACCTCAGCTGTGGCGCCCTCGATGCCTTGGGCAGTTTTCAGCCCTTCGAAAAAGCGCTGCTTGAGGGCGTTCATGCGCTCGGGCGAACGCTTCGAACCCATTGCTCGGCGCAGACTGTCGGCCTCTGCCCCGCTAAAACCCGCGGCGTCTTTGGCTATCTGCATGAGTTGTTCCTGAAACAGCGGCACGCCGAGGGTTTTTTCCAAAGCAGGTTTCAGGCACGGATGGTCGTAGGTAACTGGCTCCAAACCATTGCGCCGACGAATATAGGGGTGCACCGAGCCGCCTTGGATGGGACCTGGGCGGATCAAGGCAACCTCGACCACCAGATCGAAAAAAGTGCGCGGCTTTAACCGTGGCAGTGTGTTGAGTTGCGCCCGGGACTCCACTTGGAACACGCCCACTGCGTCTGCCCGTGACAGCATTTCGTAGACCTTTGGGTCTTGGCAGTCGATCTGCCACAGCTCGATCGTCCTATTGTGTTGCTCTTGGACTAGGTCGATAGCGTGATGCAGGGCTTCGAGCATCCCTAGGCCCAGGAGGTCGAATTTCACTAAGCCGGCTGCGGCGCAGTCGTCTTTGTCCCATTGGATGACGCTTCGCCCTTTCTTGCGCGCCCATTCCACTGGAACGATCTCTGCAATGGGGCGGTCGCAGATCACCATTCCGCCCGAGTGAATGCCCAGGTGTCGTGGGCTCGACTTCAACTGTTGGGCGAGTTCGAGCACGCGTTCGGGCGGCTGACTTGCTGCCTGCCCTGAGGCCCACGCATCGCATACTCCTTGGGGGTAGCCGAGTGCGCGGGCGGCGTCACGTATAGCTCCTTTGGTGCGGTAGGTGATGACGTTGGCGACCTGCGCTGCGTTGTTGCGACCGTAGCGTTGGTAGACGTATTGGATGACTTCTTCGCGGCGGCCGGATTCGAAATCGATGTCGATGTCGGGTGGGCCATCGCGCTCTGCGGACAGGAAGCGCTCAAACAGCAGCTTGTTTGCGATGGGTTCCACGTTGGTGATGCCCAGGCAAAAGCACACGACTGAATTGGCGGCGCTGCCCCTGCCTTGGCACAAGATGGTGTTGCGTCTGGCGAATTCGGTGAGGTCGTGAACGATAAGGAAGTATCCCGGGAATCCCAATTGTTCAATGACGTCGAGTTCATGCACTGCCTGCAGCCATGCTGCGCGCGCAACGTCCGCAGGCGCGCCACCATAGCGGCGTCTCCACCCTTTTTCGCATAGTTGGCGCAACCAGGAGATTTCCGTAGTACCTTCTGGCACGGGAAAGGGGGGTAGATGCGCGGTGGCTAGGTCTAGCTCGAAGGTGCAGCGCTCCGCGACTTCTATTGTGGCGGCCACTGCATCCGCACAATCTGGGTACCGTCGGAGGATGGATGCGCCGCTTTTGATCCACGTGGCACCCAGAGGGTGCAACTGCCCTTGAGCAGCGCCCAAGTGTTGCTTATTGTGGAGTGCTTGTTTTGCTGCTGCAACCCGGGCGTCCCCTTTGGTTGCTGCCCGCGGGCGAGTACTGATGATGCATCGCGCCCCGGTTGCACGCAAGCGCACGTGGTGATCGTAATCATCGGCTTGCCCAGTTGCCGGAAGTTCTGCAAACACGTTGTCGTGGCCGAAGGCAGCGAGAATCCTTGTGATGAGTTCCTCATCGTGCGAGGCGTCTACCAGGACAATCCAATGGCCTTGGGCGATATCCGCTAGCTCCTCAACACTCGGATAGCAGCGTTGTCCTTTGGAGCCTGCAGCCAACGCGGCGTCACTAATTGTCCGCGATAGTCGCCTGTAGCCTTCCGACCCAGTGACCACTACGGGAAGGATGATACTTGGGCTCAGGGTGAGTTCGGCGCCGAAGATGGTGCCGACGCTTGTCTGCGCCGCGGCTTCTGCACATTGCACAGCGCTGTAGAGCCCATCGCGTTCTAATAGGGCGAGTGCGTTCAGGCTGCTCGCTTGTGCAGCCCGGACCATGTCTGCCGGGGAGCTCGCCCCGATGAGAAAGCTGTAGTTACTGCTGGCGTGGAGTTCCGCGAAGGGTACCGCCGATTGCGCAGCTGTACCATGCTGTTCAATACCACCTTCGCACTCTTCAGCGATCCTACTTGCGCCCTTTTCCTTTAAAGACAGCACATTCCGGGCAGGTTTCAAGGTTCCTACCGTGCCAGAATCGAGCAGGCTAGACAGGCTTGACCAGGGCAAAGGTGAACCTTTAGAGTCGGCCGGCCCCAGAAAACCTGCGCCGTTCCAACCATACCCCGGGTCGAACGTAGACATGCGAACATAATAGCGAAAATAGAACAGTCGGGCAATTTTTTCGCACATCTAAAACAATTTTTAGACCGAGCTGTACACTTTTGCGATCTGCTGCTAAGCTACCCGACGAAACTAGAAAGCTCTGTCTATTAAATTTGAGGAGACACCATGTCCCACCACAACATCCGCCGCATCGGTGCACTAGCCCTCGCCGGCGCACTGTCTTTGAGCCTCGCAGCATGCTCAAATGCCAACGACGGCGACACCATTAAGATCGGCACCACCGATGGTTCCAAGAAGGCTTGGGAAGTCTTCGAAAGCAAGGCCAAAGATGAAGGCATCAACCTTGAGGTCGTCGACTTCTCCGACTACACCACACCCAACAAGGCTTTGTCGGAAGGCAACATCGACGTAAACCTCTTCCAGCACCTGAAATTCCTAGCCCAGTACAACGTAGGCGAAAACGACACCCTGGTTCCCGTCGGTTCGACCGAGATCGTCCCCCTCGCACTGTTCTGGAAGGATCACGACTCCCTCGACGGCATCGAAGGTCAGTCGGTCGTTATCCCCTCTGACGCGACCAACCAGGGCCGCGCAATCAACGTGCTGGTCCAAGCAGGGCTTGTCACCCTGAAGGAAAACGGCCTGGTCACCCCCAACCCTTCCGACATTGACCCGGCCAAGTCCAAGGTCACCGTCACCCCCGTCGATGCCGCCCAGACCCCGGTCGCCTACGGCGAAGGCCGCCCGGCCATCATCAACAACTCCTTCCTCGACCGCGCGGGCATCGACCCCAAGTCCTCCGTGTTCCAGGATGATCCTTCCTCCGAAGAAGCCGAGCCCTACATCAACGCCTTCGTCACCCGCGAAGAGGACCAGGACAACGAAAACATCGCCAAGCTGGTCGAAATCTGGCAGAGCCCCGAGGTCACCGAAGCTGTGGCTGAGGACTCCCGCGGCACCTCCGTCCCCGTCAAGCGTTCCAAGGAAGACCTGAAGAAGATCCTCGAGCGCATCGAGAATAGCGAGCGTAACTAACATGACTAACACCACTATCCGCCGTTTTGGCCGCATCACCGGCCTCGTAGCAGCAGCAGCCATCAGCGTTTCTACCTTGGCTGCGTGCTCCCATGACGACCAAGATCTGAAGCTGCGCGTCGGCACCACTGAAGCGTCCTCCAAGGCGTGGGAAGTTATCGAGCAGCAAGCAGACGCCGCTGGCCTGGATCTTGAAGTAGTCGATTTCAGCGACTACTCCACACCCAACAAGGCATTGTCCGAGGGAACCATCGACGCCAACGCCTTCCAGCATTTGAAGTTCCTCGCCCAGTACAACAAGGGCGAAAACGATAACCTCGTGCCGGTGGCCTCCACCTACATTGTCCCCCTGTCGGTGTTCTGGAAGGGCCACGATTCCATCGACGGCATCGAGGGCGAAACCATCGCTATTCCCTCCGATCCGACCAACCAGGCTCGTGCGATCAACGTTCTCGCCACCGCTGGTCTGCTAAAGCTCAAAGAAGAAGGCTTGATCACCCCCAACCCTTCTGATATTGACGAAGCAGCGTCAAAGGTGAAGATCAATCCAATCGCCCCTGAGCAAACCACCGTTGCATATGGTGAGGGCAAGCCTGCTGTCATCAACAACAACTTCCTGGGCCGCGCCGGAATTGACCCAGCGAGCGCAGCGTACAAGGATAACCCCACTGGTGAAACCTCGGATCCGTACATCAACGTCATCGCCACCCGCGAAGAAAACCAAGATGATCCGGCCATCCAGAAGTTCATCGAGATCTACCACACCCCCGAGGTCGCTGAGGCTCAGGCTGAAGACACCAACGGAACCTCCATCCGAGTCAACCGCCCCAAGGCTGAGCTCATAGAAATCCTCAAGAAGCTTTCTTAAAAACCCAGCTAGATTGGACCACCATGGCGACAGGAACGCGCGTAGAATTTCGCGACCTGACCAAAGTTTTTGACACCAAGGGCGGCAGCGTCACTGCGCTCGACAACATCAACCTGTCTGTCGAGCCGGGCGAAGTCATTGGCATTATCGGCTACTCTGGCGCCGGCAAATCCACCCTTGTCCGTATGATCAACGGCCTTGAAACCCCCACCAGTGGGCAGGTTCTGGTCGGCGAAACCAACATTGTTGGTATGCCGGAAAAGAAGCTGCGCGATGTTCGACGAGGCATCGGCATGATTTTCCAGCAATTTAATTTGCTGACGTCGCGTACAGCTGCGGGAAACATTGAATACCCCTTGCAGCTTGCCGGAATGCCGAAGCGTGAACGCCAGGCTCGGGTCAATGAGCTCCTGGAGTTCGTTGGTCTGAGCGATCGCGGTAACAACTACCCGGAGCAGCTGTCGGGTGGCCAGAAGCAGCGCGTCGGCATTGCCCGAGCGCTAGCGACAAATCCGCAGCTTCTGTTGGCGGACGAGGCCACCAGCGCCCTCGACCCTGACACCACCCAGGAGGTGCTCAAGCTTCTGCGAAAGGTCAACAAGGAGCTTGGCATCACCATCGTAGTCATCACTCACGAAATGGATGTGGTGCGTTCCATCGCCGACAAAGTCGCCGTGATGGAGGATGGCCGCGTGGTGGAGTTCGGTTCGGTCTACGACGTCTTTTCCGCGCCGAAAACGGACGTGGCGCAGCGCTTTGTCGCGACGTCATTGCGTAACACCCCAGACATGGTTGAGGCCGATGATCTGCTTGCCGGCGAGGGGCGACTGTTTACCGTTAACCTCACCGAGGATTCCGGATTCTTCGCTGCCGCTGCCGCTGCCCGAGAGGCCGGCGCCCGCATCTCCATCGTCCATGGCGGTGTGACTACCCTGCAGCGCCACAGTTTCGGCAAAGTGACCGTTCGTCTGACTGGCGATGAGGATGCTGTGCAGGGGTTCTACGACCGTCTGCGCTCCACCACTGACTGCGAGGAAATCCGATGAACGTCACCTATGTTGCAACCAATTGGGATCGTCTGACTCCCAAACTCGAAGAAGCTATCGTTGACACCCTGTACATGGTTGTCAGCACTCTGATTATTGCCGGCATCATTGGTTTGGGACTGGGTGTGCTGCTGTACACCACGCGTTCGCGCGGAATCTTGTCGAACAAGGGCCTGTACAGCTTGTTGAACGTGGTGGTGAACCTTATTCGCCCAATCCCGTTCATTATTTTGTTGGCGGCTCTTGGCCCGGTCACCCGCGGTGTTGTTGGCACCACCATCGGTACAAACGCTGCCATGTTCGTGATGATTGTGGCCGCATCGTTCGGTATCGCCCGCATCGTGGAACAAAACCTGGTCAGTATTGATCCTGGTGTCATCGAGGCGGCTCGTGCGATGGGTGCAAGCCCGTGGCAGATCATTCGCACGGTGATTATCCCCGAGGCCCTTGGCCCGCTGGTGCTGGGCTACACCTTTGCCTTTATCGCGGTTGTCGATATGTCGGCGATGGCCGGCTATGTCGGCGGCGGCGGTTTGGGTAACTTCGCCATCACCTACGGTTACCAAGCGTTTGACTGGAATGTCACCTGGGTGGCGACCGCTGTGATTATCGTGATCGTGCAGGTTGCTCAGTTGTTCGGCAACTGGTTGTCCAAGAAGATTATGCGCCGCTAACAGCTACCCATGCTCGGCCCTTTTTGGGTTCGTCGCCGCAGGACGTGATGACATTGTTGACGTCGCGTTGCTCCAGGTAGACATCCCAGGTTCGGCCGTCAGGGTGGATGACGCGCCGGAGTGCTTCTCCGGCGCTTTTTTCATGCTCATTGTCGGCTGCTTCGACGATGAGGCTGCCCGGCGCGACGGTTTCGCCTTCGCCGATGAGGGCGTTGGCTACTACTAGTTCTGCGACTTGGCCGGGGGCGTCGAAGCATCCGCGGCCGCGGTTGCCGGGGAGGAATAGTTGGCCTTGGTGGAAGGTTTTGAGCATCTCGATTGCGGGGCCGGATGCTAGGCGGCCGAAGGAGTATCCCCAGGGCAGCAGGATCATGGAGGGGGCGAAGCGGTGGCCTTTGGTGTGGGAGGATTCCCAGACGTCGTCGCCGTAGAAGCAGGTTTGCATGGCGGCGGCTAGTGGGCGGCCTTTGAGGGCGCAGCATTTGTCTCGTTTGCCGTGGGTGCAGACTAAGACGATGGGGTCTTCGGTGGGTTGTGCACCTAGGTGGGTGTTTCGTCCGGGTCCGCTGAGGTCGAGCCGTAGGAGGTCTTCGGGCCCGTCGACGGCCATTTTTTCCATCCATGGTTCGGTGTGTCCGTCGCCGGTGTAGCACAGGTAGAGCCAGCGTTGTTTGCGGTGTTGGCCGCTGCGTCCGGGTTTGCGGATGAGTTGTAGTGATGCTCGCGCGGCCCTTAGGTGGGCGGTGATTTTTTCGTTGAGTTCGTGGCCGAACGCTTCGCCATCGCTAACGTCGCGTCCCCACCCGTGGAGGTGCTCCAGGGCGACGTAGAGGGTGCCGGTTTTTGCGGTTCCGGCTAGCGGTTCTGTGACGTTGGTGGAGCATGTAGTCATGCTCTTACTATAGGCGCCTTGGGGGTGATGCTGGCTGGGTCGAAACTTCACAATTGTCTAACAATCGCGTTACAACCTGTGCAGAATGGCCCTATGGGCTCCCTCCCCTGGCGGCTGCTCGGTTAGGCTTCCGGGTATGTTTCATGTCTCCAGTGCATTCAGCACGCGCCGAGTACGCGCCTTTTCTGGCCTGTGTGTTGCAGGCTTGTTCGTGGGCTTGTCGGCGTGCGGCCAGGCACCGTCAACGACAGACTCCACGACGTTGGATAGCAGCACCGCCGCGTCATCTCCGCAGGCTGGTTTGTTGCCTTTGGGTGAGGCGAACGAAGCTAAGAAGACTCAGTCCGCTGGCGCCCCTGCCCAGTTGGTTGTGACCACCATGCGCACCGGCACCCACGAGGGTTTCGATCGTGTGGTTTTCGAGCTTCAGGGGCAGGGGACTCCGGGCTGGTTTGCTGATTATGTTGATGCTCCGACTCAGCAGGCTAGTGGGCATCCGATTGAGGTGGAGGGCGATACCTTCCTCAATATCAATATCGATGGGACTACTTATCCTTTCGAGTTGGGTATTGAGGATCCTGTGTTGGCGCCGGTTCCTGGCCATGGGCCTGTGGTTCAGCAGGTTGTTAACGGTGGCACTTTTGAGGGGCATAGCCAGTTCATCATTGGTATGAAGGGCAAGCACCCTCATTCCATTGAGCTTCTTGACAATCCCACCCGCGTGGTTGTCGACATCCGCGGCTAGTGGTTGGGGGTTAGTAGGCTCCGCTGAGTATCCACCGGCCGTCTGACCAGGTTAGAAGCAATGCTTGTTCGCTGGTGGCGACGTGTAGGAATGCTCTGCGTGTCGGCGTAGCAGTCCACCATCCGGTGTCTTCTGCCCAGGGCCCCGCCCATGCGGTGACTGCGTGCGTCGTACCTTCTACGATCAGTGCGGCGACTGGTTTGTTCAGTTCGGCCTCAGCGTTGACGATGACTGCTTGTCCTGTGGAATCGACGACATCCACGTGTTTGCTTAAGATGCGTGAAGGGTGGGGTCCGGGGATCGCTCCCACCCAGGGAGTGGTCGTGGATTCGTCTTCTAGTGGTCGGTCTCCGTAGGGGAGGAACTCGACGCGTTGCGTGGGGCAACGTCCGTCTGCGGCGTGGGCAATCATCACTTGTTCGGCACCCCATTGGGCTTGCGCGGTTGCGATGGCCCTGGCGACAGCGCTGTCGTCCGCGGCGTCATCGTCTAGCACGCTTCGTGTGCTGGGGGTGTGCATGCTTAGTGGGATGAGTTCGATGCCGCGAAGGGGGCCGCTGACCCATCCAGCGAGCTGCCAGCGGACGCGTTCCGCGGTTGCGGCTTCTGTCAGTGCGTCACGGGTGCGCCAGACGCGTTCGTGCATGTCGTCGTGGTTGCTGTAGGCGCGGATTTTTACGCGGTCGCAGACCACACCGGCTGCTGCAAGTTTCTCGTGTAACTGTGCGGCTAGTGTTCTGGCGATAAATGCGGCCTCGTCTACGCGAGTAATTGGCAATTCTGGTTCCACGAACACCGCGAGTTCCTCTTGTTTTTCTTGGGTGATGACGTCGCGTTGTGCTCTGGCTGTTGCGATCTCGTAGGCCTCTATGCCTGCCGCGCCGAAACGCGAGGCAATGTCGCCGATGCTTGTGCGCCCAAGTTCGACGAACTGCCCTAGTGTTCGTATTCCCATCTCGATCAGCAGTCCTGGTAGTTCGGTGCCTTCCTCGTAGCAGGCGTGCAGTACCCCTACTGGTTGCTGCGCTAGGAAGTCTGCGCAGCCGCCCGGCGGCACGATATGTTGTCGGCGTGCGGCGATGAGTGCGGTGTGCATAGTGTCGGCGATACCGATGAAGCAGTCCACCCCTGCGGATGCGCTGGCGTCGATGAGCATTTGGGCTAGGGTGTCTTCGGGTTGCTTGTAGTAGCGCTGCACCGCATCCATGTTGAGCGCCAGTAGCCCGGGACGTAGCACTTCGCATGTGGCTGCGATGTGGGATAGCGATTGCACGATGGGTTCGAACATGCGCGCCGCCAGGTCGTCGTCGCGGTCGAACACTAATGCCTCGGGTGCTAGTGCCCTGGCGTAGCGTAGCCGCATTGCCCTGCGTATGCCGTGGGCTCGTGCTGCCCCGCAGCAGGCATAAACCGCATGTTGTTGGGCAATGATCACGGGCGTTGAGTGTGCTTCACCGTGTGCACGCCGAACTGCCACGACCGGCCAGTCAGGAAACCACAGCACTGCCGTACGCATAATCTTCCTCCTGCGTGTGCCTAGCGCTGTGCATATTAATGATGGCCCGCCTGTCTTGTTCACCGACTGTAATGACGCCGCGATGCTTGTGGCCGCTGCGTGTCTGCGCGCTGATCGCAATATCAACGCCACGGATACGCCCCATCCCCTGCCCGAGGCCGTGCAGGTGTTGGACGTAGGCATCGATCTCCAGGTCCATGCTGCCCGTCCCAAAAGCAGATGCCTTGCGCATACCGTGCGCTGTGTGCGATACGTGCGAATCGATGAACATCACCGCTGCGGAAGAATCTTTAGAGTTTATTTTCGACCGTAATGCGCGGATAGCGGCGGGGTGAGCGTCGAAGCCACCACAAACAATAAGATCTGCAGATTCAACAAAAAGCTGCACTGCAGTAGTTATAGACCCCGGGTTGGGGATCCACACGATGCGATCCAATCGGCCATGTTCCGCAACGTTCGCAAGGTTAATATCCGGACAAGCAATGAGGACAACCCACCCACCACCAGCACTTATTCGGGTAGCAAGCTCCACTACAAGCGCTGGGCAATCATTAATAATGTTCATGCTGCGGCGCTTCAACTCCACCCCCTCACACAGCGTGGTTACTGCAGGGACAGGGGCGCTCCACTGTGGAACACCGGGCAAACGAGAACGCAGTTGGCTAATGACAGCCTGCTTATCTGCGTGAACCTCCCCCTTGGGGAGGTTCCGAACACTCGTTCCAACCATAAGCACATCATGACACACATGTGTGCGAATAGCAACGCCTGAGTGTTCTACACTTTTAACCTCCCTCTAATCGAGGTCGCGCTCCCTCGCCCACCGCGACAAGGCATAACGATTCGACTGCTGAGTCTTGCGCAAAATATTTGACGCATGCGTCTCCACAGTCTTCACAGAAATGAACAAATCCGACGCAATCTCCTTATACGTATACCCCCGGGCCAAAAGCCTCAACACCTCCAACTCCCGAGGCGTCAATTGGTCCACCAAATCCACATCAGGCTTCAGCGCCTCAGCACCCCCACGAGACTGGTCCACCGACGGATCCGGCTGAGCAAACGCGTCCAACACAAAACCAGCCAAACGAGGAGAAAACACAGCATCTCCCAAATCCACCCGAGCGACAGCCTCCGCGAGCTCCGCACCCCCAACACTCTTCGTCACATACCCCCGAGCCCCCGCACGAATCACCGAAATAACATCCTCAGCAGCATCCGAAACACTCAACGCCAAAAACTGTGGACGCTCCACCGTCCCCGACGCCCGCACACCACGAATAACCCCCACACCACCACCATCAGGCATGTGCACATCCAGCAACACCACATCCGGAGCAGTACGCACAATCCCCTCGACAGCCTCACCAACACAACCGGCCTCCCCCACGATCTCCAGCGAAGCAAAAGCACCCAACTCCGCACGCAAACCAGAACGGAACACCGGGTGATCATCCACCAAAAAGACCTTAACCATGACTGTCACCCTACAACAGGAACACTCAAAGAAACCTCAGTTCCATACCCCGCACCACTTTTCACCAACGCCTTACCCCCAACACCCTCAACCCGACCCACAATCGACTCCGCAACCCCATGACGATCAGCCGCCACCGACGCGACGTCAAAACCTTTCCCCCTATCTCGAACAAAAATCTCCAACCGCGAACCCCGATGCTCCACAAACACATTGATCGACTCCGCATCCGAATGCTTCGCAGCATTCATCATCGCCTCACGCGCAGCCCCCACAGCAGCACTACCAGCAGCATCAGCCACAACATCCTCCCCCACCTTCACCGTATCGATACGCACCCCAAACAAATCCTCAACCTCAGCCACAGCCTGATCAATCGCCAAAAACACAGACTCCTGCTCCACCGGAGAATCAAACAACCAGGCACGCAACTGACGCTCCTGCCCACGCGCCAAACGCGCAACCTCCGCGGCGTCATCACTGCGCTTCTGAATCAGCGCCAACGTCTGCAGCACAGAATCATGCAACTGAGAAGCAATCGCAGCACGCTCATCCTGCGCCGCACGCGCCGTACGCTCCTGCCACAACCGCACCCCCAACGGCAAACTCAACGCCACCATCCCAGCAAACGTCAACGCAGCAGCAACCATACTGCCCACAAACGCCGCGCGGTTCTCCCAATTCGCCAAAATCAACAACAACCCTGCAAACACCAACGCCATCCCAGCGCCCACAGGCACAACAAAACCGCGCTCCTGAAGTCCCCCAGCAGCATCCAAATTCTTATCCCACGCGCGCCACACCAACACAGCCCCCACCGCAATAGCCCCCAAAGGCAACAACGACACCGCGAAATACGTACTCGGAAACACCACAAACAACAGCACCGCCCACACAGCGACGCCAAACAACAATTGCACAGGCTGGGGAACCTTCGACCCCACACCCTGCACCTTCCCCACCGGACGCAATACCCACAAAGCGGCATACAGCAGCACGAACAGAGGCATCACGCCAGAAATCACCGCCACGCACAGGCGCATCAAAAACACATTAACGCCAAACTGGGCGGCGATGCCTGCTGCCACGCCCCCAATAATCCGATCATCGGCGCTGCGCACGAACGCGGGATAAGAACTCATGCTCACAATCCAACCACACCCTGATCTTTAAAAAATCGGGGAAAACCCTGATGTTTTCCTTTCAACCCACGCCGATACTTAAAGCATGAACACCAACAACCCCCAACTGCCGCCCCCTCCCCCGCAGGAGCCGGCACAAAGTTCCCTCAGCGCAGCGTGGTCTACACGCCCCTTCCGCGCCAACAAGAAGGTCGTCGGCGGTGTCTGTGAAGGTATCGGCATCCGCTACCAGATCGACCCCATCCTTATCCGCATCATCTTCATACTCACCACGCTGGTGGGCATCGGCGTAGGGCTGTACGTCCTGTGCTGGTTGCTAATGCCGCGGGAGGGACTGACTGTCAGCCCCGCCGGCGCACTGATCAACTGGAACAAAGACCCGCGTGTCTCGCGTGACCGCGACCTTGCGATCGTCTTGATCGTACTGTCGGCACTGTTCGGGTTCTTCCCCTTCCGCTTCTTCGCCGGGGACATGCCACTGTTTTCCATCGGTGCGATGGTTGCCCTCGTCGGAGTGGCCCTGGTCGCATGGCTTTTGTACATGAAGCAGCCCCAGCCCCCTGCAGGTTTTCCTCCCACTACGGGGCCACGGGCAAACCCGAATCCGCAGGCTTACGGACCACAAACGGCGACTGAACAGTCTTTTTATCAACCTAGCTACGAAACGAGCCCCCTCATGAGCACTCCTCCCTCGAACGACCCTGGTCCTCAAGACCCAAACTTAAATGATCCGGACCAGCAGGCACAGATGCCGGAGCAAAGCGACGCACCAGAGTTCGACAGTGCTGCGCTGGATCCCGTCACCGGAGAAACCTCCGACACATCGTCTGAGCCATACGGCGAGATGTCTGAAGGGTTGCCTGGCACAGAGAGCATGCCTACCGCAACGCCTTACGCTCCCATCACCGCGCCTGTGACAGAGACGAATACTACCGCTCCAACCAGTGTGTTTTTGCGGGTCCTCGGATGGTTCTTCTTCGTCTTTGGCGTGGGTATTGCGCTGCTTGTCTTGGCTACCACGATGCTGCTCGGAGGGGGTGCGGCTGAAACGTTTACGGCTGTGATCTTCGCGATCTCCATCGTTGCGTTCTTCGCGATCTTCACTTTCGCGGCATACGCGCGAGGATGGGCTGCTTTGGGGGCGTTTGTTCTGGCAACGCTCACTGGTATCGCTGGCATGGTGATTGGTATTGGTTCCATCGATCGCGACACCACGATTGTCGCCCAGAGCCAAGAGATCTATGTTCCCGATACTGAATCCTTAGCGGACTACTACGACTTGGGCAATGGTGAAGCTGTGTTGGACCTAAGTGATCTGGAGCCTCTCGATGAACCCCGTCGTATCACGGTCGACGGTGGTGTGGGATCGTTTACCGTGATACTGCCCCACCACGTGCCTGTGACTGTTGAATGCTCCGTGAGAGTGGGTTCCACCTTCTGCCAGGACAATCGATACTTGAATGACATGCTTTCTGGTGAGCGCTTGACCATCGACTTGCATGCACGTATTGGCGAAGTGAACACCAACAACAGCATCGATGGCCCGCCGCTGCAGCCCGGAGAGACCGGAGAGTTCGATGAGGAAGGCAACCCCATCATGGATTCTGACGATGCAGATGCAGCTACCGGTGGTAGTGCAACGCCTATCCCGACTGTGACTGTTACCAAGACGGTTGCTCCCGAGCCTGCGAGTGCTAACAACTAACGGTTAGCTCTTTTTAGCGGGTGGGATGCAAAAGGTGCGCTGTGGAAAAATCCGCAGCGCACCTTATCTTCTTCTCGGGGAGGCTAAGTAAGTCTTGAGCTTTATCGAAGCGGCGGGTCAGGGTTCTGACACGAACGATTCTCTCCGCTTACCACCCCAAGTAGTCTTGACCTTCATCTAAGCGGCGGCGTGGTGTCGATGTGAGCGATTATGAGCCCTTAGGCGAATGTAGTCGAACACCGACAACACGCCGCCGCTACAACAACCAAGAATCTACTTGTTTACTCCCATTCGATGGTTCCTGGAGGCTTGGAGGTGCAGTCGAGTACGACGCGGTTGACGTCGGGGACTTCGTTGGTGATGCGGGTGGAGATTTTTTCGAGGACGTCGTAGGGGATGCGGGTCCAGTCGGCGGTCATGGCGTCTTCGGAGGAGACGGGGCGTAGGACGATGGGGTGTCCGTAGGTGCGGCCGTCGCCTTGGACGCCGACGGAGCGAACGTCTGCGAGGAGTACGACGGGGCATTGCCAGATTTGGTCGTCGAGGCCTGCGTTTGTGAGTTCGGTGCGGGCGATGAGGTCGGCGGCGCGGAGGGTTTCGAGGCGTTCTTCGGTGACTTCGCCGATGATGCGGATGCCGAGGCCGGGCCCGGGGAAGGGTTGGCGGTTGACGATTTCTTCGGGGAGGCCTAGTTCACGGCCGACTGCGCGGACTTCGTCTTTGAAGAGTAGGCGTAGGGGTTCGACGAGTTCGAATTCGACGTCGTCGGGAAGGCCGCCGACGTTGTGGTGGCTTTTAATGTTGGCGGTGCCGGTGCCGCCGCCGGATTCGACGACGTCTGGGTAGAGGGTGCCTTGGACGAGGTAGTCGACGGTTGAGCCTTCGGGGGCGTCTTCTAGGACTCCGGCGACTGCGCGTTCGAAGGAGCGGATGAATTCTGCGCCGATGGCTTTGCGTTTGGCTTCTGGTTCGGTGACGCCGGCGAGTTTCTTGAGGAAGTTGGCGCGTTCGTCGACGGTGACGAGTTTTGCGCCGGTTGCTGCGACGAAGTCGTTTTCGACTTGTTCGCGTTCGCCTGCACGGAGGAGTCCGTGGTCGACGAAGACGCAGGTGAGTCGGTCTCCGATGGCTCGTTGTACGAGGGCTGCTGCGACGGCGGAGTCGACGCCGCCGGAGAGTCCGCAGATGGCGCGGCCGGTGTCGCCTACCTGTGAACGGACGGCGTCAATAAGTTCTTCGGCGATGTTGGCGGCGGTCCAGTTTTGTTCCAGGCCGGCGATGTCGGTGAGGAAGCGCACGAGAACCTGTTGGCCATGCGGGGAGTGCAGTACTTCTGGGTGGTATTGCACGCCTGCCATGCGGCGCTCTTTGCATTCGAAGGCTGCGACGGGGGCGCCTTCGGAGTGCGCGGTTGTGGTAAAGCCTTCTGGGGCTTGGTGGACGGCGTCGCCGTGGCTCATCCAGACTTTGTGGGTGGTGTCGAGGCCTTCGTGGAGGATGCCGCCGTCGACCATCATGTCTGTGCGGCCGTATTCGCGGATGCCGGTGTTGGCGACAACGCCGCCGAGGGCGTGGGTCATCGCTTGGAAGCCGTAGCAGATGCCGAATACGGGAACACCAAGTTCAAGGATTTCGGGATCGAGTTTGGGTGCGCCGTCTTCGTACACAGAGGAGGGTCCACCTGAGAGAATCAACGCTGCTGGATCTTTAGCGCGAATGTCTTCGGCTGTTGCGGTGTGCGGGACGACTTCGGAGTACATGTTGGCCTCGCGTACGCGGCGTGCGATGAGTTGCGCGTACTGGGCTCCGAAGTCGACAACCAGCACTGGACGGTGGTTTACGGTCGCATTATCAGTCACGTCCACTACCCTACCGCACCCGTGGTTAGGCTACCTACGTGATACCTGCGGATTGTGTGTTCGTGCTCGCTGCTTGTTTGCGCCTAGCGCTCTACTGCAAGGTCGACCTTTTGGAAACTCTTGAGGTTGGTGTACCCGCACTTAGCGAGGGTACGGCGCAGCGCGCCTACGAAGTTGAGTTCGCCGCCAGCCGAAGCCGAAGGACCATGCAGCACGGTCTCAAGGGTGGGCTGGCCGCCAGCGAAGTTTTCGAAGAAGACCTCGTCAACTGCACCTCGAGGAAAACGCGGGTGCGCGGCGACGGAAGGCCAGTAGGTGTTGGGGGCGGGGGCTTCCTGTGCGATGCACAGCGGCATCCCCAGCATCACTGCGTCAGCTCCGCAAGCGAAAGCCTTCACAGCCTGCCCGGAACGGTACACTTCCCCGTCAGCGATGACGTGGACATATCGGCCTTCGGTTTCGTCCAGGTAGTCACGGCGAGCTGCTGCGACGTCAGCAATGGCGGTTGCCATATACGAGCTCACACCCAAGGCAAGGTCGTTCGTTGACTGGCCAGAACCAACGATGACACCCGCAACACCGGAGCGCATCAAGTGCAGTGCAGTGGTGTAATCACCGACGCCACCTGCAATCACCGGCACGTCCAGGGAACCCACAAACTCTTTGAGGTTGAGGGGCTCCCCGCCTGCCTCCACATGTTCAGCGGAGATGATAGTGCCTTGGATGAACAGTAGTTCGGCACCTGCCTTGATCACGACAGGCGCGAGTTCTCGGGCATTTTGCGGCGATACTCGCACAGCCACGGTGGCCCCAGAGGCACGAACCTGGGCGATGCGTTCGCTCAGCAATTCGGTATCCAGGGGTGCCGCGTGGAGCTCCTGCAGTTTTGCGATACCTTGCGTGTTGCCTTCATTAATGCAGTCGAACTCATCACGCGCTGCTTCAACGACCTGCTGGATGGCACCCTCCAGATCAGCATGGCGACCCCAGAGACCTTCGGCGTTAATAACACCGAGGCCACCCTGGCGGTCCATCTCAATGACGAACTCCGGCGTTGCGAGCGCATCGGTGGGGTGAGAAACAAAGGGAATGTTGAATGTGTAGGCATCGATATGCCAGGTGGTGTCCACGTCCTTGGAGCTGCGGGTACGGCGGGAGGGGACGATGGCAATGTCGTTCAAGCTGTAGTAGCGACGAGCCTCACGGCCCATGCCAATTTCTACGTAATCACGCATAGCGGTGTTGTCTTCTTTTCTTGTTACAGTTCCAGCGCTCGGTCACACTAGCGCTGGTAGTAGTTGGGTGCCTCGACGGTCATTTGGATGTCGTGAGGGTGGGACTCACGCAGGCCCGCAGCGGTGATCTGGACGAACTTCGCGTTGTGAAGATCCTCAATGGTAGCCGAACCTGTGTAGCCCATGGCTGCTCGCAGGCCACCGACCAACTGGTGGGTGATCTGATCCAGCGGGCCACGGAAGGGCACGCGCCCCTCGATGCCTTCAGGAACAAGCTTTTCTTCGCTCTTGACGTCGGCCTGGAAGTAGCGGTCCTTGGAGAAGGAACGCTTTTCGCCCGACAAGCCGCGCCCCTGCATAGCTCCCAAGGAGCCCATGCCGCGGTACATCTTGTATTGCTTGCCATTGACCACGACGGTCTCTCCGGGAGCCTCAGCGGTACCTGCGAGAAGCGAACCCAACATCACTGTGGATGCGCCGGCTGCCAAAGCCTTGGCGATGTCACCGGAGAATTGCATGCCACCATCGGCGATGATCGGAACGCCAGCCTTGTGCGCAGGAACCGATGCCTCCATGATCGCGGTGATCTGGGGTGCGCCCACACCCGCAACAACGCGGGTCGTGCAGATAGAACCGGGACCAATACCAACCTTGATGGCGTCCGCGCCGGCGTCAATCATCGCTTGCGCGGCAGCGCGGGTCGCAAGGTTGCCACCAATGACGTCGACCCGGTCACCGAATTCACGCTTCACCTTCGACACCATTTCCAGCACGCCCAAGTTGTGCGCGTGGGCTGTGTCGACGACGAGCACGTCTACGCCAGCGTCCACGAGCGAACCTGCGCGCTCCCACGAGTCAGTACCCGTTCCGATGCCAGCGCCTACCAGCAGACGACCTGAGGCGTCCTTGGACGCATGGGGGTATTGCTCGGTCTTGACGAAGTCTTTGACCGTAATCAGGCCAACGAGCTTATTATCGGCGTCAACGATCGGGAGCTTTTCTACCTTGTTCTTGCTCAGCAGCTCCAGTGCTTCCTGCTTGGAGACACCTTCGCGCGCCACAACCAGTGGCATCGGGGTCATGACCTCCGAGACGCGGCGATCAAAGTCATGTTCGAAGCGCATGTCACGGTTGGTGCAAATACCCAGCAAGGTTCCGTCAGCATCAACTACCGGCAGGCCCGAGATACGGTAGCGTGCACACAATGCGTCGACCTCGCCGATGGCCATATCGGGGGTGCAGGTCGCAGGGTTAGTCACCATGCCGGACTCGGAGCGCTTAACCATCTCGACCTGTTCGGCCTGGTCCTCGATGGAAAGGTTACGGTGCAGCACACCCATACCACCCTGACGAGCCATGGCGATAGCCATGCGCCCCTCGGTAACGGTATCCATCGCAGCGGAAATCAGCGGAATATTCAGGCGAATATTGCGTGTGAGCTGACTAGAGGTGTTTACCTCGGATGGAATGATGTTGGATTCGTCCGGAATCAGAAGAACATCATCGAATGTCAGGCCAACCAAGGCCACCTTGTTTGGGTCATCCCCACCTGTAGGTACGCGTGTGCTCGTCATAAACCATTACCCTACCCCAATTAGCCCCTTTTACCCCCAGTGTGTGGGTTGCTCTAATCTGGTGCTTGTGACGGACGACCACATGATGCCACCAGACCCGTTCGAGGGGGACCCAAACGACCCTGCGTCCTTCATCAGTGATGAAGACGATGCAGCCGAGATGCTGCCGTTGACGCCTGAGGAAGAACAGCAGGTTCGGGAGGATTACGATCTGCTCTGCACGTTCAAAGCCCACTTGGAGCCCGAAGGCTACCTGGGTATTTGCATGACGTGCCCCGACTGTGACGCAATGCATTACTACGATTGGGAAATCATGCGCACCAACATGCTTGCCAGCCTTGGAGGCGAGCTTGCGCCAGTGCACGAGCCTTCCCCCAATCCAGACCCGATGCGCTATGTGACCTGGGACTTCTGCCACGGCTGGTTAGCGTGTGCCGAAACCGCTGAGCGCAAACAGCACATGGAAGCATTGAAAGCGGTGAAGGACATGTTGTTCACCGATCAGGAACTGTACGACGAAGAAACCGACGAATACATTGGCCCGTCCCCAGAGGAGGCCGAAGCTGAAATGTTCGAGAACATGTCAGCAGAGGAATACTCCTACTGGTTTTTGGAAACCGGTGTGGATGACGGCCCAGTCACTGAATCTGATGACCCCACTGACGGCGAGGAGCCAGAGCGCGGAGCATAGCGCGCCGCGCTAGGGGGTTTTGGGGTTCACAATGACGCCGGGTTCAGCGTCGGGGTTCAAAGGAACGGGGACGCTGGTGGTCGGCAGGGGCCTGCCACCCTCGTCTACCTCAATGCCGTTACCGTCTACGGGGAAGGCGGGATCTCCAGGAGCAGGAACAACCGTGACGGTCACAGTCGGTGCCGCTGACGCCGGAGCGGGTGTCGGTGCTTCGCTGGACTTGGGCTCTGCCGGGACTGGCTCCGGAGCGACCGTGGTGGTGACCCTTTCGGTGACAGTTGCTCGAGGACGGGGCTCTTCTGCAGGCTTCTTTTGCTCAACATTCTTGGTGTTGATATCCGCAGCCATGGCCTTAGCCTGCTCCAGCAGCTCCAAAGCGCCGGCAACATCACCGTTAGCGTTGCGGGTGTTGGCTTCTTCCAGGGTGGTGGCCAATTCGATCACAGCAGCATGATCGCCAAACAGTGCCTGGTTCATGCCAAATAGGGCGTCGCCTGGTTCAGAGTTGTACACGGCTGCCCCACCACCAGCGATTAGTAGGGTGGCGGCCGCAGCGCCCATGAGGCCGCTCACAAACGGGCCGACGCGACGACCGCGGCGTCGTGAATCATCCACGCTATGCGCCGCCCTGCGGGCGCGACGGGACCGCAAGTCAACAACCTGCGCTCCCCCATTGGCGTGATCGGGAGCAACGGCTGCAACAGGAGCAGATGCAACATCACCATGGACTTCTTGACGCAGGTCTAGCAGCATAGCCGCAAGTGCGTCACTTCCATCGCTGGGATCAATACCACGAGAGAGCGCATCAAGGTATGCGTCGGCAGCGGCAAGGTCGGCTTCAGTAGGCTCAAACTCGCGACTCATTGCAGCTCCTGCTCTTCAAGTGCTTTACGGAGAGACGCCAACGCACGATGCTGCGCCACGCGAACCGCCCCAGGTGTGCTACCGACGATCTCTGCAGTTTCTTCCGCACTAAGACCGACAAACACACGCAGGGTGATGATTTCTCTCGCTTTGTCATTTAATGAATCGAGAAGAAGGCGCACTCTGTTACTACCCTCGCTGACCAGCGCAAACTGCTCTGGTGTGAAAGAGTCATGCTCGGTTTCTGGAACATCCTCGGTCGGGTTAGCAACATCCCTGGCCAGAAAACGGTGCGCATCCGCAACCTTGTTCGCTGCAATACCGTAGACAAAGGCCATAAAAGGACGGCCCCGGTCCACATAATTGGGAATCGACGTCGCGACGGCCAGGCAGATTTCCTGCGTCACGTCTTCGGCATTGGGGTGCCTGCCGCCGGTGATCCTAGCGCGGGTATAACGCAGCAGTGGAGGCTGAATAATAGCCATGATGCGAGCCAGCGCTGCTTGGTCGCCAGCTGCAGCTTGAGGCACTAGCGCATCAAGCTCGCGGTCTGCTTCTGCAGCGGCCACTGCTAACTCCTTCACACATCATGATCAACCATCGGCCTTTAACACTATCGCGATCAGCCGTAAAGCACATACACTTGGCTGCTCACAGCCATCCCCGAGCACGCAAAAAGGGATGCCGTCGACACTGCAGCGTGCACGACAACACCCCTTGTTCTCACACACCAGCCCGCTGATGGAGCACAACCTCCAGCAGCGGACTACAACGTCCTAGTGGTGGTGATGATGAGCTTCTGCGGCGGGGGCTTCCTCCGCAGGCTTTTCGACTACCGAAGCCTCAGTAGTCAGCACCAGGCGAGCAACCGAGGTGGCATTAACGACAGCGGAGTGCGTCACCTTCACAGGGTCAATGATCCCCTGCTCGATCAGATTGCCGTATTCCAAAGTGGCAGCGTTAAGGCCTTCACCATTGGGCAGCTGAGCAATCTTCGACACGACCACGGAACCGTCCAAACCAGCGTTGGCAGCAATCCAGTAGGCGGGCTTACGCAATGCACGGGCCAGTGCCTTCACACCGATCTGAGCATCGCCCTCAAACTGCTCTGCGTACTCATCCAGCTCGGCAGCGATCTGAACCAACACAGAACCGCCACCAGCGATGATGCCTTCGTCAGCGGCAGCCTTAGCCGCATTGATGGCATCCTCGACGCGCAGCTTGCGCTCGCCAACCTCAGTCTCCGTAGCGGCACCCACCTTGATCACAGCAATACCGCCGGAGAGCTTAGCCAAACGCTCCTGCGCCTTTTCGCGATCCCAGGTGGAGTCAGTGTTGTCGATCTCGCGGCGAATCTGGCTACGGCGAGCCTCCAAGGCCTCGTGAGTTCCCGCGCCGTCAACAATCACAGTCCGATCCTTGGTGACGGTGATGCGACGAGCAGCACCAAAGGCATCCATGCCGATCTCGTTCAAGTTAACTCCGACCTCCGGGTCAACCACCGTTGCGGCGGTAACCACGGCGAGATCATCCATGAATGCCTTACGGCGGTCACCGAAGTACGGGGACTTCACTGCAACGACCTTCAAGATCTTGCGGATGGAGTTCACCACCAGCATCTGCAGGGGTTCACCCTCGATGTCCTCGGCGATGATCAGCACCTGCTTGCCGGACTCCACGATCTTCTCCAACGCCGGAAGGAAGTCCGGCAGGGAGGAGATCTTATTGCGCACTAGCAGCACCAAGGCGTCATCCAGCACAGCCTGCTGGGCGTCCACATCGGTGATGAAATACGGCGACAAGAAGCCCTTGTCGAAGGACACGCCCTCGGTGATGTCAGCGGTGGTGTCGATGGACTGGGATTCCTCCACAGTCACAACGCCGTCCTTGCCCACCTTGTCCATCGCAGCTGCGACCAGCTCGCCGACCTCGGGGTCACGCGAAGACACCGTAGCCACGTTGGCGATCTCCTGCTTATCGGAGACCTCCGTGGCGCGAGCCAACAGCAACTCGACAGTCTTTTCAGCACCCGCAGCGATACCCCGGTTGAGCTCGATGGGGTTGGCACCCGCAGCGACCACCCGAAGACCTTCGTGAATCAAAGCCTGTGCCAGCAAAGTAGCAGTGGTGGTGCCATCGCCAGCGATGTCGTTGGTCTTGACAGCCACAGACTTCACCAACTGAGCACCGAGGTTTTCGAAAGGATCCTCGACATCAATGTCGCGGGCGATCGTCACGCCATCGTTAGTGACAGTGGGGCCACCGTAGGCCTTATCCAACACGACGTTGCGGCCACGGGGGCCCAAGGTGACTTTGACGGCATCCGCCAAGGTATCAACGCCAGCCTGAATACCCTTGCGAGCTTCCTGGTCAAAAGCAATGAGCTTAGCCATAAAAGGGGCCTTCTTACTTTTCGATAACGGCGAGGATGTCGCGCTGGGCGAGGATCAAGTACTCCTGGCCCTGGTACTTGATCTCGGTGCCGCCGTACTTGGAGAAGATCACAACATCGCCCTCGTTAACGTCGACGGGGATGCGGTTGCCGGACTCGTCAAAACGGCCAGCACCAACAGCGATGACGGTAGCTTCCTGCGGCTTTTCCTTAGCGGAATCCGGGATAACCAGACCAGATGCAGTGGTGGTCTCGGCTTCGTTGATTTGGACAAGGATCTTGTCTTCGAGCGGCTTAATGTTAACGTTTGCCACGAGTATTCCTCCGTGTGAAAGTTGACTTGGAAAATCAACCACAGCCGTCGTCGCGGGTGAACAACTGGGTCTATTGGCACTCTACCCACGAGAGTGCCAACTTTCAACGCTCACACACCACAAGCACCAGACAGCCAGCACACACCCGCTACACGCTCGGGATCTCCACCTCCAACGACGGATCCACCCCGACATTCAGATCACTAGGCTGCACCCCAGCTGAAATCAACTGGCTCGCCAACGCCGCGATCATCACCCCATTATCCGTGCACAACTTCAACCTCGGCACCCGCAACTCAATACCAGCCGAACCACAACGATCCTCCGCCAACTGGCGCAAACGAGAATTCGCCGCCACGCCCCCACCCAACAACAACACCTTCGCCCCCGTATCCACGCACGCCCGCACAGCCTTCTTCGTCAACACATCGCACACAGCCTCCTGGAACGACGCGCACACATCATCAACATTGATCTCCCGCCCCTCACGCTGCGCAGCCTCGACATAACGAGCAACAGCCGTCTTCAAACCAGAAAAAGAAAAGTCATAGGCCGGATCCGACTTCTTCGACAAACCCCTCGGAAAATCAATAGCCTTACGGTCACCACGCGCCGCATGCTTATCAATCACCGGACCACCCGGATACCCCAGCCCCAGCAAACGTGCCACCTTGTCGTACGCCTCCCCCGCGGCGTCATCAAGCGTCGAACCGAGCTCACGCATCGGCAAGCCCACCCCCGTCACCTCCAACAACTGCGTATGCCCACCAGAAACCAACAACGCCACCGAATGCGGCAACGGCTCATCATCAAGATTAGCAACAGCCACATGCCCACCCAAATGATTCACACCATAAAAAGGAACACCCCATCCTGCGGCATACGCCTTCGCAGCACTCGCCCCCACCAACAAGGCCCCAGACAACCCAGGCCCCACCGTCGCAGCAACCACATCCGGACGCTCAATACCCGCCACCTGCAACGCCTCACGCATCACCGGCACAATCGACTCCAAATGCGCCCGCGAGGCAATCTCCGGAACCACGCCGCCAAAACGCGCATGCTGCTCCATCGACGAAGCAACCACGTCCGCCAAAATCTCTACCTGCGGATCCTCACCCTGCGCAGAAGCCGTCACCCGAACAATGCCCACACCCGTCTCATCACAAGAACTCTCCACCCCAAGAACCACCAACGAGCCACCCGGCTGCAACAACGACTCCCCCACAGAAGACTTGGCAGCAGATACAACAGAAGAAACAGGCATAACTCGGGCTCTCTCAATCACAAACGACGACGCGCACAAACACGCCCCAACATCACAACAGCCACTCACACAGCCGCCGGACGAACCATAGTGTACGCATCCGCCCCAGAAGGCTGGTAATAATTCCGACGCACCCCCATACGCTCAAAACCATAAGACTCATACATCGCAATCGCAGACCCATTATCCGTACGGACCTCCAAAAACACCGGCCCCCCAGCCTGGTCAGCCACCCCCACCAGACAATCCATCATCGCGCGACCAAAACCACGCCGCTGGCATCCAGGATCCACCCCAATCGTATGCACCTCAAACTCCGGATCATCCACGGGACCCAAACGCGCCACACCCGCATACCCCACCAACAGACCATCGGCATCCTCCACCCCCACATACACCGTCGACGGATTCCCACACTCATAAACAAACGCCTGCTCAGACCACGGATCATCCCCCGCGAACAACACCCGCTCCAACTCCGCACAACGCGCAGCATCCCCCACCGTCAACACGCGCAACACCGCGCCACCATCCAACTGCGCCAACACCGGATCCGCGCCCATCACTAACGCATCGCCTTCGGAACCTGCGCATCCGGGCGCCTCAAATACAAAGGCACAACATCCACCGTCACCCCACCAACAGCAAGCTTCGCCAACGCCCACGCCGACGGGCACCCAACAACCACCCGACCCCGCGCGCCAACCTTGCGCTCCCACGCATCATCGGGCACACACAACACATCCACGTCCCCCACAATCTCCGCAGGCGGTGAAACCTCCGGCCCCTCAACCAACCTCGGCAAACCCGGACCGCACTCATAACGCGCCCAATACCCCTCACGACGCCGCGCATCCGTCACCACAAGCACACTGCACGCATCCACCACATCCCCCACAACCCGCAACGCATCCACCGCAATCGCATCCAACGACCGCACACCAACACACTCCACCCCCAACGCATCCGCCAACGCCATCGCAGACGCCATCCCCACGCGCAACCCCGTAAACGGCCCAGGCCCACAGCCCACAACAACCCCCGCGACGTCATCAAGCTGAATACCAGCCTCAGCCACCACAGCCAACACCGTCGGCACAAGCAACTCATTATGCTGCCGGCAATCCTCAATCTCGCGAGTCGCCAACACCTCAACAACCGGCCCCTGCCCCCCAGGCATATCGCTCGCGCGCACAAGGCCCACAACTAACACCGGCGTCGACGTATCAATAGTTAAAAGCACGCCTAGCAGTCTAGCCCCGCCCCACACGCCGCCACGTAATCAACCGAGCCTCCGACTCCGGATCCACCACAACCGCGCTCTCCCGATCAAACGACACCAACACATAACTATCCGACAAAGCCTCCACCAAACCCCCACCCCACTCGGCAACAACCACGGCCTCATCCAACTCACTATCCAAATCCAACGCATCCAATGCACCCCACGGATCCGCACCAGCATCCGAATGACCCTCAGGGTCCTCCCCAAACAAACGATAAGCATCCACATGCACCAAACTCGGCCCACCAACCAACGAACGATGCTCCCGCGCAATCACAAACGTCGGCGACGTCACACGCCCCTTCACCTGCAACCCCTGCGCCAACCCCTGCGTAAACGTCGTCTTACCCGCCCCCAAAGGACCATCCAAAATAATGACGTCGCCCGCCACCAGCTGTGCACCAATCTCACGGCCCAACGCTTGCGTATCCGCCATCGACTCGCACCTACGCGAACGCACCACATGGCGAACCGTCCGCCCCTTCGGGCTACACACAACCTCGTAAGCAATCGTGCCGACGCCCCGCGCCAACTGATCAGCCGTCATCTCGCCCCGATCCCCCGAGCCAAACACCACAGCCTCATCACCCGGCGCGACCTCATGCGCATTATCGCCCAGCCACACCACAATCTGATCCATACACACCCGGCCCACCTGCGGGTAACGACGCCCCGCGATAGTGACCTCTAATGCACCCTGAGCAGCACGAACCAAACCATCCGCATACCCAATAGGGACCACCGCGGTAAAACCATCCTCCGGCGCCACCCAGGTCAGCCCATAACTCGTGCCCTCACCCCGAGCAATCGGCTTCACAACGGTCACCCTGCCCGCCCACGACATCGCCGGACGCAACCGCGCCGACAATTCAGTCGGCCGTTCCAAAGGATCGATCCCATACAACGCCAGACCCGGACGAACCATGTCAAAATACGCATCCGGGCGCGACAACACCGCCGGAGAATTCGCAATATGATTCACCGGCACCTCCAAACCACACTCCCGCGCGCACCCAATAGCACGCTCAAACACCGCAATCTGCGCATCCGTCGCAGCCACCGCGGCGTCATCACCCCCATCCGCACAACTGAAATGGCTAAACACACCCGTCACACGAACGCGTGGGGCAGCAGCCAACAGCCCAAAACACTCCACCCACTCTGCTTCGTCCACACCCGAACGGTTCAAACCAGTATCAACCTTGACCGTCACCAGCACTTCCCCACCCACAACATCGGCGGCCTCAACCGCCCTGCGTGCGTGCCTCACACTCGGCACACCCAAGGTAATCCCCCGACTCACCGCCGCCTCAACATCCTGCTCCGGCGACCAAATCCAACACAACACCGGCACATCAATACCCGCATCACGCAGCGCATGCGCCTCCGCCAACGTGGCAACCCCCAACTGATCCGCCCCGTTATCAACCATCACCCGAGCAACATCCACCGCCCCATGGTTGTAACCATCGGCCTTGACCACAGCCATCAACTGCGCCCCCCGCTCCCGCGCAGCATCACACAACACACGGGTGTTAGACGCAATAGCATCCAGATTGATCTCGGTATAGGCCATATCCATAGCTAACCATTCTAGGACCCACCACGACGCCACCTCGCAACAATCTCCGCAACAGCCGGACTAATCGCATCCGCTAACTGGCGCGCATCACATGGAGCATCAAATGATGCCGCCGCGAGCGCATGGGCATAGGCAGCCACAGCCACCGACTCCACGCGCGGCTGCGCAGCAACCACAGCAGCCAACACCCCCGACAACACATCCCCCGAGCCCGGGGTCGCCGCCCACGAAGATCGCGAAGGAACAATCAACACCGGCTGGTTATCATCCGGGCTAACCACCACCGTGGTATGACCCTTGAGCAGCACACACGCCCCAAGTTCCTTGGCTAAGCAACGCGCAGCATCCACCCGCGAAGCATAATGGGACGGCGAGCTACCCATAAGGCGTTCAAACTCCCCATCATGCGGCGTCAACACAGTCAACAAACCGGCACGATAACGCTCGCGAAGAACCTCACGCACCCGATGCCCTCCCGAAGCAATAGCCGTCAACGCATCAGCATCAACCACCACCGAAACATCGCGCTGCAGCACGTCGAGCAGATCCCCCACAGCAGTCGCATTCCCCGGCCCCACAACAACACAATCACTACGCCCCGCCCCAACAACAACACTCGGAAACGCCGACAACACCTGCTGAGCACACTGCCCCACATAACGAACCATCGACGACGTCGCCCTCACCGCACCCGCAACCGCCAACACCGCAGCCCCCGGATACGCAGAACTACCCGCATACACCGACACCACACCACCGGTGTACTTATTCGACTCCTCCCCCGGAACCGGCCAACAACCCCCATCCACACTAAGCCCCCATGGAAGCTCGCGGCGCAACTGCTCATCAATACCCAAACCCCTGCACACAACCCGGCCACACACCGACCGTCGCAACACATGCACCGGCTTCACACCACCAAAAGTCACCGTACGCTGCGCCACCAACGTCGCCGAATCCACCGCCCCACCCATGGGATCAGCACCAGAAGGAAGATCAACCGCCAACACCGGTGTACCTGCCGCCGCACACCCCGCGACGTCATCAATCACTTCACGCACAGAACCACGCAGCGGCCCCTCCGCACCAATACCCAACAAACCATCAATGATCAGATCAGGACAAAAAGCGCCCACGGCGCTCGGAGAATCAAGCCACCGCACACCGGCCCGACGCGCAACCTCCGCCCCCTGAATGTGCACAGAATCCGAGGAAGCAACAACCCTCACCTGTGCACCCCTACGCGCCAACTCTGCCGCCGCGAACAGGGCGTCACCACCGTTATTCCCGGCCCCCACCAAAACCAGCACCCTCGACCCATAAACCCCCAGCGTGGTACTGCCGGAGCGCAGCATGTCCGCGGCTTCGACAGCCACGGCAAACGCGGCAGACTGCATGAGGGCCAGACCCTGTGCCGCGAGCAAAGGCTGCTCAGCACGACGCACCTGCTGCGGGGTATACACCGGGGTCCCGCACAATCCCCCAGTTGTGGTCTCGGCGCAACCACCAGAGGTCATCCCGGCGCGTGCATGCTGTGCTGGCATCGCAACCACTTAGCCTCTACGAGACCACGGGGCGATCAATCCTGCGGGATGACCGGCATGGTCAAGCAGCCAACCGAAGACAGCGACAAGTGGGGCCAACAACACTACTGGCGGAATCCACCACGCCGAGGAACTACCAGCATCGGGGGCAGGCTTTTTCGGGACCTCCTGCTTCGGTGGATTAGGGTAATGCAGGCCTGCAGCACGAGCTACTGGCGACGCTTGCCCCACCAACGTTGAGGAAATAAGGGAACTGATGATCACCGCAGCTACTGCTGCTCGATTCTTCATGGTGCTAACGACGCTGTCTAACTATTCGACGGTGACGGATTTCGCAAGGTTGCGCGGCTTATCGATGTCCTCGTTGCCGCACTGGCGGGCGATTTCCGCAGCAAGGAACTGCAGGGGAACTGTGGCAAGCAACGGCTGCATAATGGTCGAGGATTTAGGCAAGCGCACCAACCAATTTGCGAAGGGTTCAACGGCAGTGTCACCCTCTTCCGCGATAACAATCGTCTTTGCACCGCGGGCGCGAATCTCCTGAATATTGGACACGATCTTGGAATGCAGGGTCTTGACGCCGCGGGGGGAAGGAACAATCACAACCACCGGCAAATCGTCCTCAATCAATGCAATCGGACCGTGCTTAAGCTCACCTGCGGGGAAACCTTCCGCATGAATATAGGCGAGCTCCTTGAGCTTGAGCGCACCTTCCAAGGCAACCGGGAAACCTACTCCGCGGCCTAGGAAGAGCATGGTCGAGATGGCTCCGAGGTTCTTTCCAATCCTCAGGATTTCTTCCTCACAAGTCAGCACCTGTTCGACCTGCGCGGGAATGGACTCCAGGTCGGACCAAATCCGGGCGATCTCATCGGGGTACTTGGTTCCTCGAGCCTGTGCCAAAGCCAAGCCAATGATGTAGTTGGCTGCGACCTGGGCCAAGAAAGCCTTAGTGGAAGCCACACCAATTTCAGGTCCCGCGTGGGTGTAGAGCACTGCGTCGGCTTCGCGAGGAATTTGTGCACCGTTGGTGTTGCACACTGCCAAAACCTTCGCCCCCTGGGCTTTCGCGTGGCGCACGGCTTCCAGCGTGTCCGCAGTTTCACCTGATTGGGAAATAGCAACAACGAGGGTGCGGGAATCCAAAATCGGATCGCGGTAGCGGAACTCGCTAGCCACCTCGATTTCCACCGGGATACGCACCCAGTGTTCAATAGCGTATTTTGCGAGAAGACCAGAGTGGTACGCAGAGCCGCAGGCGACAACATAAACCTTGTCGAGGTTTTTCATGTCGGACTCGCTCAGGTTCTGCTCGTCCAGCACCACGCGGCCGTCTTGGAAGTGACCTGCCAATGTGTCACGCACAGCTGCGGGTTGCTCATGAATTTCCTTCATCATGAAGGAGTCGTAACCGCCCTTTTCTGCAGCGGCCAGATCCCAATCGATGCGGAAGGGCTTGCCTTGGGCAGGGGTGCCATCAAAGTTGAAAATTTCGTAACCATCAGCGGTGATAATCACCATATTGTCTTGGTTAAGCTCGACGGCGTCTTTCGTGTATTCGATGAAGGCAGCGACGTCCGAGCCCAAGAACATCTCGTTTGAACCCACGCCAACGATCAGTGGGGTGGAGCGGCGACCGGCGATGATCTTTCCTGGATGATCTGCGTGCATCATCAGCAGAGTGAAAGCACCCTCCAGGCGGCTCAACACCAAGCGCGCACTGGCCTCGAAATCGCCGGCAGTGTCGCCCTCGTTGTACGCACGGGCGAGCAAGTGAGCAGCAACCTCTGAGTCCGTGTCGGATTTCAACTCCACACCAGCGGCTTCAAGCTCAGCGCGCAACGGTGCAAAGTTCTCAATGATGCCGTTGTGGACGATCGCAGCTTTGTTGTCGAAGCTGACATGTGGGTGTGCGTTGACATCGGTGGGGCGACCGTGAGTGGCCCAACGAGTGTGGCCGATAGCAGTCGATCCTTGAAGGGTGTCAGCCCCGACTTCCTCAATTAGATCTTCCAGGTTGGCGAGCTTGCCGGCGCGTTTGACGACACCCAACCCGCCGTGACCATCAGCCACCGCAATGCCTGAGGAATCGTAGCCTCGGTACTCCATTCGACGGAGTGCTTCCAGGGCAACATTCAAACCGCTACGGTGACCTACATATCCGACAATTCCACACATGCCGCCTATAGTACCTGCATTCCACTATTGTTATGGGGGTGGCTGAGAATTTGAAGAAGCACCTAGCGTATCTATCCAAACGCGGACCGGAACGGGTCCTCGTCGGCGACCTTAACTATGTGGGTATTCCCGGTAAGGTCTACGCCCCCGCATCCGGTTCGGGGCGAGCCGCAGTGGCCTTCGGGCACGACTGGATGACTGATATTTCGCGCTACCACGCGACGCTACGCCACCTAGCTAGTTGGGGCATCGTCGTCGCCGCTCCCAATACCGAAAAAGGTATCGCCCCCGACACCCAAGGGTTCGCCTCCGACTTGGAAACCTGCCTGCAGATCCTCGCGGGTGTCAAACTCGGCACCGGTAAAACAACCGTCTCGCCGAACAAACTGGGCGTCGTTGGCCACGGCATGGGCGGTGGCGCTGCCATCCTCGCAGCTTCGGATCGTCCCGCACTGAAGGCAGTTGTCGCTGCGTACCCGTCTGTAACCACCCCACCGGCGGAGGACATCGCCCGTCTGCTTAACATCCCCGGGTTGATCATTGGCTCCGCCGAAAACCAACTGCTTGAGGCCGGGAACCCGGCAAAGGTCGCACTCAACTACGGCGGCCCCGTGGTCTACCGTGAAATCAAAAAGGCCACATCCATTGGCTTTGCAGAAAACGCAATGTTCAGCATGGCCATCGGGATGGGCTTACCCAAGGCTGGTCCCCGTGAAATCGCACGCGGGCTTATCACCGGTTTCTTACTTCACCAGCTCGCTGGGGAAAAGAAATACGCCGGTTTTTCAGACAACGAAGCAAAGGGGAAGGGTTTCGACACCATCCCCCACTCCGAGATTGCTTCACATGCAAGCCTGATCTAGCAGACTCAACCCAGCCCGTACAACGACGCCCCGCTGTGTTCCACCGCCGGGCGTCGTTGCTTGCGTGGGCGTAGACCGGATACTTGGGGCGTGTGGTCCACGGATTCGGTGGACTCGTTCTCATTCAGGGGGTTGATTGCACCTGCAGTTGATCCGCTAGGTGCAGTATCAGCTTTCTTACCCACAGCATTAGCCTGCTGAATTGCTTTTTCCACAGCCGCATCAAATTGACGTAGGCGTTCTTCGGCTTGCTGCCGGTAGGAATCTAGAATGCGGGAAAATTCTGGGTTCATGTCCACTGTCCTCCTGTCCGGACGATACCTTTCACTGCTGGTGCAGCTTGAGTTGCTGCAGTTTTTTCTTTGGGATAGTCATACACAGGCTCTTGGCTGGCTTGAGCAGTCACATTCTGTGCCACTGCAGGTTGAGCGGGTTCAGGCGCCGCCGCCGGGGGTGCCGCATGGGGGCCAATGCCCCATGCCCCAAGGGTGTGATTCACCTGGTTGACCACATGTCCGATCCCCTGTTGAATGTGGCTCACTAGCTCGCCCCCATGAGCAATTGCGTACTGCACGAGCTGACCGATTCCGGCAATAAGCATTCCAATTCCACCGGTGCCGACCACCTTGTGCAACAGGTCGCCGAGGTTGAAGTCCACCCCGAAGATCCGCGCAAGCAGTCCTCCTTGCTCACCGGTGTTGTCACCGTCGCCAGAGTCGTCCGACTGCCCATCATTGGCTCCGTTATCTGCACCCTCGTCGGTGTCCCTAGCACTGTCTTGATCCTCGTCATGCGCATCAACAGTGGGCGTGCCGGGCTTGGGGCCGCATGTGTCATCGGTGTCGCAATGCGCAGCAGAAGTCTGCACGGGTGTGCGCAAGCCAGTCCGCTCCGATTGCTTCCTCTGATCTTCAGCAGTGTCGCCGCACGCGCACGTGGAGCTGTGCTGGGTGTCAGCGCATGCGCACTGTCCGGATGGAGCAGCGTCCATTGGTGCCTGTCCCACTGGCTGAGCGGGTGGAGCCTGCTGTACACCTGCAGCCGCCGGAGCGACAGGCGCCCCACCAACTGGGGCGCTCCAGCCACCACCGGTTCCTCCACCACCGCCACCGGCTCCCCCACCACCGGAGGCAGAGCCGCCTCCGACTGGCTGGGGTGTGTTGCATGCGCCTGCTGGCTGCGTGGTTACCTCCTGCGCAGCCGGATCCTCTGTCTCCAGGACTGCCGGGCATCGCTGCTCGCAGGAGGCTATCGCTTCTACTTTCGCAGTGAGAGCTTCGAGTAATTCGTGCAGAGCAGTATCGCGATCGGAGGCGGCACCCAGAAGGATACTGGCCGCTTGGTCGATAAGCCCGGCACCTATCTCAACGACTTGGGCAAACACTGCTGGATGTTCAACCGAGTCAATCACGCTCAGCTTAGCGACCACCCCATCGATCAGGTTTTTAAGTTGGCGTGCGATGAACGCCGTCTGAGCATCCATATCCGCCTCAATTACGTCAATCGTGTTGCCTGCATCATTGCTGTCTTTTTCAACTTCATCCGCATCGCTGAGGCCTTTGAGCACCATCCCAACAATGCCGCCTACGCCCTGCGTGATGAGTTCTCGCCCAGCAATCTGCACGATCGGCCGAAGCAGCGGCCACAGATAGTTCGTCGTGCTCATGTCCGCAGAGCCGCGGGTGCTTCGCCCACTTGCGCGCAAGGCGTTTGTGTCCAGCCCTACGGTCGACGCGAAACGTTCGGATATTTCCGCAGCACCCACGGCAGGCCCTCCGTACAGTCCGCGGGAACCCGCATGGAGTGCGTCGACGGACGCGGCGTAATCACGTACTGCTGGGTAACTAGTCATCGTTTCCCCCTGTGTCGAACCAGCGCTGCGCTGACAAATCCTGTTCTTTCAACTGTTTGACCAGCGAGATTCCTTTCTCACTGACCCCTGCCATCCATCGCATTTGTCGATAGTTGTTGCGATGAACGCGCATCATCATCCCGTGCAGTGCGATGGCGTGCTCCCGAAAGTCCCTTCCCAAAGCCTGCGCAGGTAGAAAGGGTATCTCCGCGTTATGTGCTCCGAGCTGGGTGTGTGCTTCGCGCACAAGCTCATTGAGCAGTTCTATGGCGGCATCAATGTCAACGTCCATGTCGTTACGCATGTGTCCCCCTTGCGTTGTTGTGCTTAAAATTTTCCGGTGGATTTTTCCCCTCACATACTTGGACGTAGAAAAACCCCCGTGGGTTCCACGAGGGTCTAAAAAAGTTTTTTATTGATGACGTCGCGGGGGTTGCGGCGTCCAGGTGACTTTAGACATCTGCCACGACCGCGGCGAGGCGTCCAGCCACTTTGCGGGCAGTCTCTGCATCGGCCGCCTCCACCATGACTCGGAATAGTTCCTCAGTGCCAGACGGGCGCAGTAGTACTCGACCAGAAGTGCCGAGTTCACTTTCTGCCGCGGCGATTGCGGCAACGACGCGTTCATGTTCAGCGATGATCGACTTGTCCGAAACAGGTACGTTAATCAGCACCTGCGGCAACACCGTCATGGCTCCTGCGAGAGCCTTGAGGCTCAGTCCCGTTTCGGCCATCCTGGACATCAACGCAAGCCCGGTCAGCACACCATCACCGGTGGTGCTGTGGTCAGGCAGCACAATGTGGCCTGATTGCTCACCGCCCAAAGAATAACCCCCATCAGTAAGGTCAGCGAGCACATAGCGGTCACCGACAGCCGTGGTGCGCAAGGTAATGCCGGCTTCGTCCATGGCGAGCTTGAGGCCTAGGTTGCTCATCACCGTGGCGACGAGGGTGTTCTTGGTCAGCTGGCCATTGTCTTTCATCGCCAGCGCCAAAATCGCCATAATTTGGTCCCCATCAACAACGTTGCCTTCTGCGTCCACAGCAAGACAACGGTCGGCGTCACCATCATGAGCCAAGCCAATATCAGCCCCATGTTCAACGACTGCACGCTGAGTTTCTTCAATGTAGGTCGAACCACAACGATCGTTGATGTTGTAGGCATTAGGCTCGTGGTGAATTGCCACAACTTCAGCACCCGCAGCACCATACGCCAACGGTGCGATATCTGAAGCCGCACCATTCGCGGCGTCAACAACTACCTTGATGCCTTCCAAGTTCGCCGGCATAGACTCCGACAGGTGCTGCAAGTATCGCTCCTGAGCATCATGGGCTTCCTCCAGGACACGACCGATGCCATGGCCGGTAGGGCCCGTCTCCGGAAGGGAGTGCAACGCGCGCTCAATTTCGTCTTCAACCTCATCAGCCAGCTTGTGGCCGCCGGCTGCGAAAAACTTAATGCCATTGTCGGGCATGGGGTTATGCGAGGCGGAAATCATCACACCCATGTCCGCACCATAATCATCAGTCAAGAAAGCAACAGCAGGAGTCGGCAAAACACCCACACGCAACACATCGACGCCGCGACTGGCCATGCCCGCAGACAACGCCGCCGCCAACATCTCCCCCGACACACGCGGATCGCGACCAACAATAGCAACAGGTCGACGCTTAGACGTGCGATTCTCACTGGTCAAAACGTGAGCTGCAGCCGCACCCAGCTTCAACGCAAGCTCCGCAGTCAAAGCCTTATTAGCGAGGCCTCGCACACCATCAGTACCAAAAAGTCGACTCATAGCCACCAAGTATGCCCCCAAAAGGCCACCGAGTGGTCTTCACAGGCCGCACAGACAGCCGCCAAGGATTTAAGAGCACACCTCGGGGATCACCTTGGCGTCCTCATCCTGCAAGGTCCACTGCTCAAACGCTGCCGTCACCGCATCCACGTACAACACCGCACCCTCCTCAGTCGGGTGGATCAAGTCCTGGCGCAACGCCAACGGATCCGACTGGGCGGCGTGACACCAATCCGCAACATACAGGTTAGGGTGACGTTCCGCGGCGTCAATAATTGTCTGTTGAGAAATCGGAATCCAGTAGCGATCACCATAAGGCAACGTCACCACCACGATGCGATCCGGACCTAGCTTGTCCATGACTTCGTCGATCACTTCCGGCTCAATCGCGGAATTTGTGCCAAAACCCAACACCACGAACGGATCCAGCGAATCAGTTGCCTCCAGCTGGTCGATCGTCGGACCAATAGACAACATCGCGCGGGAAACTTCCGCATCAATGTAGATACCAGGGTAGCGTTCCTCGAGCGCTGGTGCACTAGCGAGCATCACCGAATCGCCGATGGCCGTGATCTGATCCCCCGTAGGCATCGCCCGAACTTCTTTCACCTCTTCAACGGACTGCGCCTTTTCTGGCGCGTCACTACCGCTACCTGCACTGATCTCCGCCAGGTCACGCTCCAAGGTCGTCTGATTCGGGGACAAAGCGAACGCAGCAATCGAGCCCGTGGCAAAAATAGTGACCAGCGCATACCCCACCGCGATACGCCGCGACTGGGGCCCCGGCGACACTGCCTCGCGGATCCACCCACGAATCGCGCCACGGTAGCCTTTACGGCGAATGGGGGTTTCCACCCGGGCATACGACCAATGGCTCAACGGCACAGAAATCACCAACGCAAGCACACCCAGCAGCCACGGGTTACGCCCCCAGCTATAACCGAACAACAACTCACGCAGCAGCACAATCACCGGCCAATGCCATAGGTAGAGCGAAAAACTACGCTCTCCCAACCACCGAAGGGGACGCACCCGCATGAGGTAGCTGACCGGGCCAGCTTCCATTACAACATTTGCCAGCACGATCGCCGTCAGAATCGAGCCCGCGAGTAGCCCTCCCCTGTATGTCACCGGGCTGGTATCGGGCAGTGTGAAAAACAGCGCCACTAGGCCTGCTGCCGCAAGGACACCTAGTGATGCAGCAACCAGCGGAATACGCAAGGGGTTTCGCCGCTGAGGCCAGGAATCCGATGCATCTGCGCTGTCGGAAGTCATCATGATCGCCAGAACTACGCCCACCAGCAAACCGAAAGAATGCGTATCGGTTCCGTAATACACGCGGGTAGGGTCTGCCTCAGGGTTATACAAGGCAACCATCAGGGCGAAAGACACCGCCCCGAGGATCGTCGCTAAGACCGCAGCCGCAGTCAAACGGGTGCGTAGGGCTGCACCGCGCAGGGCACGCCCACCAACAAGGCCCCCCGTGATAGCTGCGAACAGTGGTGGCCACAGCAAATAAAACTGCTCCTCGACCGCCAGAGACCAATAGTGAGCAAAAACTTGCACACCGGTGTCTGCGAAGTAACTGTGCGAGCCCGCTATCTGAACCCAGTTATTAGCAAAAACCAGGGTTCCAAGAAATTGTGCTGTAAGTCCGACGCCTGCGTCTCCACCAATCATCGCGGAAAGAACTGTGACTATAGCAAGCACGGTGAGCGCGGCGGGCAAGATGCGTCGAGCGCGACGAATCCAGAACTGCTTCAGGGATACCGTACCGGTAGCGACCTTTTCCCGGACGAGCAGAGAGGTAATCAAAAACCCAGACAGCACGAAGAATACGTCAACACCGAGGTACCCACCGGGGAAGACGTCTCCGAAAAAGTGATAAATGACGACAGCAGCAACAGCAACACCACGCAGTCCGTCGATACCACTGACTCGGCGGATCCTCGATCCGATACGAGGCTTTGCTTGCTGTTCTTGTGCTTTCTGTCCCACGTTAGCTGTTCTCCCTTTATCCGGCAGCGCTATTAGCTCCCGATGGGAGAGTGTATCAGCGACCGATGTGAAAAAGCTTCGCGCCTTTTAAAAGAGCAAAAGTCTGCCCTTTTGAGCGCTCACACCCTTTTTAGAAGAGAGTGCTCGCGTCAAAAGAACGGGCGATGAGTGAACTAATGCGTGACCGCGTATGCCTTAGTTCTTGGGCAGACCCTTACCGAGCTCTTCAGCAGGAGCTGCAGCCGGTGCAGGTGCGGGAGCCGGAGCTTTCAGGCCGGGGATCAGGTTAGCGAGCTGAGGGGGCAGCAGGCCAGCGTTGTTCAGCAGAGCGAACAGTCCGCCGGGAACTGCACTAGCGCCACCAATGCCGAGCAGAACCTTCACGAAGGTGTTGTCGCCGAGGTCGCTGGAACGGGGATCAGCTGGAGGCGGGGTGACGTCGTCGCCCTTTTCAACCTTGACGGTGGCCAGGGTGCCTTCAGCGGTGCAGTTGATGTCGGTGACCTTATGCTTTTCCCTGCCGCCTTCCTTGAGTGCGGCAAGCAACTCGGCGGTTGCGCCGGTGAGGTTGAGCTTCAGCTCGCCTTCGGACTTCGGGGTTACCTCGAAGCTGTAGCCGCCTTCCTTACCGAACTTGTAGGGAATGACCTGCTGGTTGGTTTCCGGCTTGGAGTTCTGCTGAGAATCCTCGAGAGGACGGATCAACTTCAACCCCACCAATCACAGACGCCACAGCCGTTGATCCCCTGTTCACCCCCACCCGGTACCCCGGGGGTAAAAGCGCTTGAGTAAGCGTCTGAAAAACACAAACACCGCGCCCCCACTGACGAGCAGTGAACGGCGCGGTGTCGAGCAGCGTAAAAGTAAGACTTAACGCTTGGAGTACTGCGGTGCGCGACGGGCCTTGTGCAGACCAGCCTTCTTACGCTCCACGGCACGGGAGTCACGGGTGAGGAAGCCGGCCTTCTTGAGGGCGGCACGCTCAGCCGGGTTGTAGAGATTCAGTGCACGAGCGATTGCCAGACGGAAAGCGCCTGCCTGACCGCTAGCGCCACCACCGGTGAGGTTAGCGTGGATGTCGAACTGGCCATCGCGGTCCAGAAGGACCAGTGGAGCCTTGATCAGCTGCTGGTGCAGCTTGTTCGGGAAGTACTCTTCCAGGCTACGACCGTTGCAGACGAACTTACCGCTGCCCTCGACCATGCGAACACGGACGATGGCGCGCTTACGGCGACCAACAGTCTGGATGGGGCCATCCATGATAACGGGAGCAGCAACCTCAGCCTCAGCCTCGACTGCAACTGCATCACCAATGGTGTTGGTGAACTCTTCGCTAGCTGCAGCAGCAGCTTCAGCTACCAAGTTGTCGTTGATGTTCTGATCGGTCACTGTGCCACCTGCTTGATCTCGTAGGTTTCAGGCTTCTGAGCAGCGTAGGGGTGCTCAGCGCCAGCGAACACGCGCAGCTTCTTAACGGACTGGCGGGTCAGCTTGTTGTGCGGCATCATGCCCTCGATAGCCTCGAAGACGACGCGCTCGGGGTGCAGCTCCATGGAACGACCCAGGGTCATGGTCGTCAGACCACCCGGGTAACCGGAGTGGCGGTAACGGAACTCACGGTCGCGCTTGTTGGAGGAAATGTGAACCTTGTCAGCGTTGACGATGATGACGTAGTCACCGCAATCAACGTTGGGTGCGAAGTAGGGCTTGCCCTTGCCGCGCAGCAGGTCTGCAACCTGGGAAGCCAGGCGACCCAAAACCACGTCAGTGGCGTCGATGACGTACCACTTACGGGTAATGTCACCGCTCTTAGGGTGGAAAGTAGACAAAATGACTCCTTATAAGTCTGTCTAGGACTGCCAGCCACACAAGATCAGAAAGGCGTTAGGTACGGCGGCCGGTGGAGACCCGCACTAGCCTGCTGCTTTCAGCAGGACTTGACAACTGCTGGAAGCTTCCAAACTCGAACTCAAGAATAATAACGGAAAAGCAGGTCCGAAACAAATGTTAAAGTTCCCCGAACATGCGTCCTCCCGGCTGCGCGTTTGTTTTTCCGGGGGATCGGTCTAGTTCAACAGTACCTGCGCAACCGGGAGGGTGTCCTCATAGTTTTTCCTAGTGTCGTTCCAAGCAGCCTCCTTTCTCTACATTGGTCAATCGATCTATTTTTTAATGTGCTGCGCACACCGTGCTCACGGCGAACGCAGCAGGCTTGTTACATCCAGCTCGAAGCTGCTGCGCGGTTCATTTCCGACATGTGGTCGTTACCCTGGCGCACTGCTTGAGCAATGGTCGCAAGAATCTGGTTGAGCTCTGCGGCTGCTTTATCCCACTTCATCTGGGCTTCTTGGTAGGCGGTTGCAGAGTCACCTTCCCAGGTGGCGACCATCGGCTGGATACCTCTTTTTAGGTCATCCAGCATGGCATTGATCTGTCCGCTGGAAGCATTGATGTCTGCGGCGGCTGCTTCGATCGCACCGAATTGGTACTTGATTGCACTGTTCATAGTGTGTTGTCTCCTCGTGAGATTGTCTGGACTGTGGATCTGGCAGTTGTTAGAGGGCCAGCCCCTGGCCGCCAACCTGGTTGAATGCCGCAGCGTTGTCGGCTTCCACGTTTTCGAAGTGCTTCGCGTTGGACCGGATGTTGTCCGAAATGCTTGCTAGCGCGTCTTGAAGGTCGCGTGCGCTGGTGTTCCAGCGCTGCATCAAGCTGTCGAAGGACACTTGTGCAGCACCCTCCCAGCTGGAGCGGACCCCGTCGACGACTCCCCGCAGCCGGCCGAGTTCGCCTTGCACTTGGTTGTTGACGTCATCGACTCGACCAGCGGTCGCGACCATCACATCAGCTTCAGTCCTAAATAGTGTCGACATTGTGTCGTCCCACCTTCCGTTGTTAAACGATGCTTGCTCTTTTCAGAAGGGTGCTTCACGGTGGTTGTCCCCCCGTTAGAGAATTTTTCCCTTAAATTCCCTTCATACGTATTAGACGTAGTGTCTTTGAGGCAGGTTCCCCAGAACCTAAAAATTTTTAAATTTTTTTCGCAACCCCATCTGAGCTGCAGTTTTTCAATCCCAGTTACATAGTCATTGTTAGCCGCTGAGTTTTACGGTGTGCTCTACTGCGCGGCACAGTGCCCGGTGGCTGATCTCTAGTGAATGCTGCGCGTGACATCCGACGCTGATCAGTTGCCCCTGTTCAATCCATGCCGCCCAATAGGTCGCGCTGCCGTCACCTGGGTCTTCCGTATAAAACAGTCCGGTGTCTCTTGCTTCAGCACCGAAAGCGCTGTCCGTTGCGAGTTCGGTGCCCGGCGATTGGGTGATTTCCTGCCTCATTTGTTCCAAGATCAGGTCGGCGTCAGTCCCGTGAAGGTCGTCGCGTGCCAAGTAGATCCTCAGCTCTGGATGTTGGCCTGATAGTTGGAGGCGCCCGTCGGGTAGCTCTTGCGCCTCGTAGCCATGTGGTGCTTGAAAGCTCAGTCCGTGCAGTTCTCGGGTGGTGGCGGGCTGTTGCGCTTGACTTGATGACGTCGCGGGGCCTGGGGTGATTGTTGTTGTGCTTGGCGTGCTCTGGGCCGGGGCTGCGGCGCGGCTGGTGGTGGGCTGTGCGTGCGACTGTTCGTGTTCTTGGCCGCTTCCGTTGGAGGTCAGGATGAAGAACCCGGACAGAGCGAGCACTAGAGTTGCGGCTGCCGCGATGGTGGTCGTTTGGATGCGGGTTTTCCCGCGGCCTTGTGGGCGCATGCGGTGTTTCTTTGGGTGCTGACGTCGCGTGGGTCGCTCTATGTGCGAGCGTTGCGGTGTGGCTTGTGGCTGGGTTTGTTCTGCCTGCGTGGTGTGCGTCGGCTGTGGTGCACTGGGGGTCTCTTCTGTGGGTTCCTGGGGGTTCTGCGCGTCGACGTCGTAGCCTTTTTGTTGCAGCGCGGTTATAAGGTGTTGTACTCCCGCTGAGGTTTGTTCGGTTTCTTGGCTGGCATCGGAGTCGCTGCGGCTGGGTTCTTCGGTGATGTTGATGGTGATGTGTTGTGGGCTTGCGGCTTGTGCGTCGACGGCGTCGCGTTCGGCGGCGCCGATCAGGTCGCTGATTTGTTGGATGATCCCGGCTACTGCCCAGCCGTCTTGGAGTCCTTCGTAGGGTAGGTCGAAGCGGTAGGTTTTTGTCCCGTGTCGTTGGCCGGTGTTGTCGTCGATGATGCTGAACACTGTGGCGGCTTGTCCGAGGGTTACGTTGACTGTCCAGCGCGTGGCTTTGTCGGTGTGTGGGGTGTTCATGATTATTGTTCCGTTTGGGTGTGTGGGGTGTCGGGTTGAGCGATGTGGATGGTTCCGGCGTTGTGGCCGTGCGTCACCAGAACGGCTCTGCCGGGTTGTTGTGCGGTGGTTTTCACCCCGAAGATTGGTCCGTCTTCGCGGTCGGCGTCCATCACGATGACGTCCGGCACTTGGTCTTTGAGTTCGCTCATAAGTGGGCCGAAGAGGCTGCGGTTGAAGCCTCCGGCTTTGCGCGCTAGCACTACGTGAAGGCCGATATCTGCTGATAGGGGCAGGAATTCTTTGAGCGGCAGCAGTAGTTGTTCTTCCAGTAGGTCTGCGTCGTCGATGCAGAGATATAGTTCTGGTCCGCTCCACCAGTTGCGTTCGCGTAGTTGTTCTGGGCTGATGTCGGGCCCAGGCAGTCGGCTTTTCAGCGTGACGCAGAGATTTTTTATCGCTTCTGTGCTTGTTGACGTCGCGGGGCAGTAGGCCGCCAGCATGTCTTGCTCAAGCATGCCGAGGTGGCGTCGTCGGTGGTCGATGACGATCATTCGTGCTTGTTCTCTGCCTATGGCGCTGATGCCTTGCATGATGGTGCGTAGGGTTGTGGATTTTCCGCAGCCACGTGCACCGATGACTAGTAGGTGTGGGCTGGTGTGTGGTGTCCAGCCGACGGGCGCGAGGTCGCTTCCGCCTATTCCTAGGGGGATCCAGTGGGTGCCGTCTTGTGGTGTGGCCCCCTGTCCCCTGGCTGTCATTGCGTCGAGTTCTGCTTGGACTTGTTGCAGCGGTAGGTGTGTCGGTAGCACTCTGAGTGCTGGTACTGGTGGCATGCCCTGGGTCATGGTGCATACGTGGGCGGTGTCTTGGGGTGATGTGTGTGCGATCAGCATGTGTTCGCCTGCTGGGGTGAGCCCTCTGCCCGGCGCGCCCACGAGTGCCATTTGTGCTTTCCTGTCGATGAGCGAGTCCATGGGTTCGGCGAGTTTGAGTTCGATTCGCTGGTGGATGAGGTCACGGATGACGGGGCGTACGGTTGTCCAGCGTTGGGTGCTCATCACTAGGTGGATTCCGTTGCTGGGGCCGTCTGCGGCGATGCGGGCGCATCGGTCGAGTAGGTGTTCGTGGTCGTGGCCGAGGACGTGCCATCCGTCGATGATGAGGATGGTGTGGTGTGGGTCGCTGGTGTTTGTCTGTGCGTTGTCGATCAGTCCGGTTACTTCGTCGATGATCCTTTCGACGCGTTGTTTGTCTTTTTTGCCTGCGATTCCTGCGACGTGGGGCAGGCTGTTGAGGTCGTGGAGCCCGCCGCCGAAGTCGATGATGTAGAAGCGGACGTGGGAGGTGTTGTGTGTTGCGGCGATGGATAGCACGAGGGTGCGTAGGGCTGTCGTTTTCCGGATTGTGGGCCTCCGCAGAGCGCCATGTGTCCTCCGGAGCTACCCATGTCCAGCACGAAGGGGTCTTGGAGTTGGTGGTAGGGGCGGTCGATGATGCCTATTGTGCAGGCTAGGGTGTTGGCGTCCTCGGCGGTGCCAGCGTGTTCACCGTGGTTGGGTTGTGTGCTTCCGATGAGCTGCCCGAGGGAAATTCGTGGTGGTAGTGGGGGCAGCCACATGCAGTGGGCGCGCAGTCCGCGGCGTCCGGCTTGTTGTTGGGCGCCTTCGGCGATGGCTGCGAGCAGGGTGGTGCGGGTGGCAGGCTGGGCGTTGTGTTGGCTGTCATTGGTTGATGACGCCGCGTCTGCCGATTGTCCCTGCGCTTGTGCTTGTAAGGTGCGCAGGGTGAATGGTTGAACTGCGGAGTTTTCGTTGTGGCCTGGGGCTTGTGTGGTGGTTGGTTGTGCGAGTTCTTTGGCTTCGAGTGGGCCGGATACGTAGCTTGTGTGAAATCCTAGGACACCCTCGGCGTCTCGTTTGAGGTATCCGGCGCCTGGGCGTGAAGGCAGCGTGTAGGCATCGGTTACTCCGAGGACTTGGCGAGATTCTGCGCTTGAGAAAGTTTTGAGTCCGATGCGGTAGGACAGGTGCGATTCCAGTCCTCGGAGTTTTCCCTCTTCGAGTCGTTGGCTGGCGAGAAGGAGGTGGATGTGGAGCGAGCGCCCCAGGCGGCCGACTGCGACGAAGAGTTCGGCGAAGTCGGGGTGCTGTGCCAGCAGTTCGGAGAATTCGTCGATGACGATGAACAGTGCTGGCATGGGTTCGGTGCCCGCTCGGTGGGCTGCTTCGTTGTAAGCGTCGACGTTGGCGAAGTTTCCGGCTTTGCGTAGTTGTTCTTGCCGGCGGTTCATTTCACCGCTGATGGCGACGTGCATGCGTTCCACCAGGATGGATTCTTCTGCCAGGTTGGTGATCACTGCAGCGGTGTGCGGTAGCTGTTCGAGCCCAAGGAAGGTCGCGCCGCCTTTGAAGTCGACGAGCACCATGTTCAGTTCGCTTGGGCTGTGTGTTGCTGCCAAGGCGACGACGAGGGTGCGTAGAAGTTCGGATTTTCCTGAGCCGGTTGCACCAATGAGCAGGCCGTGGGGGCCGTCTCCCCCTTGCGCGGATTCTTTCAGGTCGATCACCAGGGGTCGTCCTTGGCGGTCGAGTCCGATGGGCACCCGTAGCCTGTCGCGCCCTTGGCGTCGTGTGGACCACATGGTGGTTCTCCACTGGTGGAGGTTGTCGTATCCAAGCAGTGGCAGAAGGCGCGTGGAACGTTTTCCGGTTATTTCTACGGGGCGTCGATAGCCGGACATTTTCCGGGCGGTGACGGTCGCTAATTGTTCGCTCAACAGATCTGCGCGGCAGAGGGTGTCCATTCCGTTGGCCGATGGCACACGGATATCCCCGTCGCGCACATCGAAGTAAATATCCGATTGGCGCATGCGTCCGATGGTGGGCGCATCAGGTGCTGTGACTACGTCGAAGACGATGTTGTAGCCCTGGTGTTGTGGTCCCCCATCGTGGATGAGATCGTCGATCTCTTCGCTGCTGATCATGCCTGCGTCTAATTCACTCAGAATCAACACCCTGACTGCTGCGACGCCCCGGTCAGGCTGCCCAACGGTGTGCGGCAGCCACTTCACCCATTCGAATCCTTCGCCGATTACTTCGACGGAAAGCATTTCGGGCCCGTAGGAGAACGTGAGGCTACTGATCAGGGCCCGGATGTGTTGCGCGGCTTGGGGCCCACCAACCCCCACGCGGGTGAAGTGCGCAAACTCCATGGTGATGGGGGCGTCTTCGACAATCCCGACGCTTCGTTGCACGTGCCGCAGGCTGATGGCGCACACGGGGTCGGCGTCTTCACTGTAGGTGGGTTCGGCGACATCAAGCGGGGTGCACAGTGCTACGGAGCCGACCCCCAGACGCACCGCCAGATCGTCGACGTCGGCGGTGTTTGCCTCCCACATTCGGCGGGATCCGACCATAGACCACAGGACCTGCGGGTCTGGGTGCTTGTGGGCGAGCGCGACGCGTTGGATTCGCCCGTGGTCGATGGCTACGGTGCGCACCGTGCGCAGGTGGCGGACGTAGCCTCGGCGCACGTCATCGACATCGTCACCGGTTGGTGGGCTGAACATCGCCGCCATGCTCACCAGCATCATGAGGGGAAAAATCATCATCATGGGGTGGATACCCTGTCCCGACATCAGCATCAGCCCGATGACAGCACCGATGGCTACCACCATGATTATCGGCACCGCCAGGCGCATGAGCGGCATGGGTTGTTGGCGCGGTGCGGCAGGCACGGCGTCAACACTGATGCTGCCTTCGGGCATAGGTGGAGCGGGCTGTTTGCGTGCCTCGCTCAGCGGATAAACAACGTGACTTTCTGGTGTGTAAATCGACGTCGCGTACATGGACATTGTCCCCCCACTATCACTAAAAAATTGTTCTTCCCCGTGTAAAAGCTGCCCCATTGTGTGCAGTTTCGGCCTATACTAGGCGACAGTGCGCTACTCGCGCAGCTTTTCGGGGAAAATTTTTTTATTCATGTGGGGGTTTTCTAATGCACTCTTCATCCGTGACACCGGATTCGGCCGTGGCCACCTCAAGCTCCGATGGTCACGCCAGCGCCGAAACGCAAACGCTGGCGGAACGGGGAACAGAGGGGGGAACACACGGGGTAATGCATGGGTTGATCCAGCTTGCAGTCCGTATTGACTTACTGCACGCATCCAAACGCACGCGCCTGCCTCAGGTTGCTATTGAAGTCCCGGCGCGTAGTTGTCTCGCGGAAGTTTTGGACGACATTATCGACGCGGTTGGGGCACCGGAATTGAGCATCAGTTGGCAGGCGCGCACTCCCTTAGGGCAGCCGTTGGATGCGGGCATGCCTTTGGGCGAGCTCGGACTGGTCTCTGGGGACTGCATCGTGCTGATGCCTCATAATGGCGCGCAGGGAACGATACTCAAGGATGCTGCCGAATCACTTGTTGACGTCGCGTCGGTTCCGGCCCCAAGTCCGTTGGGGGTGCCGACTCTGGTGGCTGCGTGTCTGGCGGCGGCTGCTTTGTTGTCGGGTGGGGCGCGTCGGGTGGCGTCGGCGGTGGCTGATTCAGACGTGGCGGTCACCTCCACATCCAGTGCGTTGCTGGCAGGCGGTTGCTTGCTCTTTGCTCTGGTGACGTGGTTGTTGTCTGTTCGCGCAACACAGAAGGATCGGCAGCATTATGCCCCGGCGATGGTGTTGGCAGGAGCCACGATGGCTTATGCCGCGGCTGCTGCTTGGGTGATGGTTGGGGGTTATACGACTTTTTCTGAGGCGGCCAGCTGTAGCTTCGGCGCTGGCGGGTTGGGCCCGTGTAGAGCTCCCGAATCTACCGTGGGTTATTCGGTGATTGCTGCGTGCGCCGCCACGTGTGGGGCGTCCATCCTGGTGGTGGCCCATCCACCGGCGCTGAGTACCGTTCGGCTTAGCCCCTTTGTCTCTGATCACCAACGCCAGGCCGAAAGATCCATCGCGCGCCGCATCGTCATGTGGGTAGCCGCTGCCTCAAGCGCCGCAAGCGTGGGACTGTTGTCTTCTTGGGCGTGGTTTCTTCCCCACGCATCGGTAACTTCCGTCGCTGCTGTGTGCGTGGCTGTGAGCTTGGTGGTTTTGGTGATTCTTGCTCATGTGAGCATCCGATTCGCTGGGCTAAAGTTACCCACTTTGCCTGGTCCCGGTACCGATATTGACCACTGTGAGGACATTCAGCCAGACGCCGACGAGCACGCGGAACGCGCTGCCGCTATCCATTCTGGAGCTATCGCAGGGGTATGCGCGGTGGCTATATGGGGCTGTGTCCGCATCGGGTTGGATTCCGCTGGCGGTTTCCCTCTGGCATTTGTGGTGTGTGTCGGCGCAGCGATCGGGCTGCACAGCGTCCGGCACAGCGATAGGTTGTCCCAGTGGCTGCTGTGGTGTTGGGCCACGTCCACAATTGTTGCTTCGGCGCTAGTCGCAGCGCACAGCCCCCAGTCTCTAAATCTCTGGGCGTGGGTACCACCGATACTCATGTGTTTCGGCGCGCTCACGCACACCCGGTGGGCCGGGGTGTTGGACAGACTCTCGCCAACCACCATCGCCTGGTTGGAGCGGCTCGAAACGCTCGCTCTCGTCGCCTGCATTCCCCTAGCGCTTCACCTAGCTGGTGTGTTTGAGATGCTCAGGAGCATGTGATGGCCGCGCCTACTCGCAGAAGACGCAACCACGCGCTGGCTGCCCTTGTCATGGCCGCGTTGTGGCCGTTGTATCTCATCGCACCCACGCACGCCGAAGAGCCTGAGGAAAACGACGGCACCACTGCCCCACCCGATGTCCCTGCAGTTGAACGAATCTGCCCAGACGTCATACCCTTCGATCCCACCCCGGATGCCGTACCAGAACCATGGCTGGCCGCACTCCAAGATTTTGCGACCGGACGCGGAGTGACCGTGGCTGTCATTGACACAGGTGTGGCCCAGCACCCCGCGCTCAACGTCGTGGACGGACGCGACGTCATTGCTGAGCGTCTTGGCGAATCAGCGGCAGACATCACCCTCGGACCATTCGATGATTGCGACAGGCATGGCACCATCGTGGCAGGCAGGATCGCAAGCATCGCGCCTGACGTAGAGATCATCAGCATCAAGCAGACCACTGCCATCACCAACAACCAACATCAGGATCCCGGCGGCAACCTCGCGACAATGATCGACGCCATCTCGATCGCCCTCGATATGGGAGTTGACGTGATTAACCTTTCGGTGGTCGCGTGCGCGCCTGACGAACATACAGCAGCGGTAGTCCGACAGCAGCTAGCCACAGTCATCGATCGCGCAGAGGCCCAAGGTGTTGTGGTCGTTGCGGCATCCGGTAACAACAGCCCCAATTGCCAACCCGGCGACACCATTTTTCCCGGGGCCGATCCACGGGTTATCAGCGTCAGCGCTTTGGACAGCCCACGATTGCCGGCGCAGTACGCTCTGCCTCCGCACAACGTAGAGCAGCTGATCGCCGCGCAGGGGCATGTACCCTACGGGCTCGACCCCCGAGGCGAGGGCTTCATCGAAGCATTTGCCCCCGCCGGTCCCCGAGAGTCAGCCAAGCCGATCATCGGAACGAGTTTCGCAGCGCCCATCATCACCGGCATTGTCGCGGCCCTCAAGCAGCGCCATCCGAACGCTTCAACAGAGGAGTTCAGGCAGCATTTGTTCCACAACAGCGATCCCGCAACCGGCTACATATCCCCCGTGCATGCGGTGACCTCGCCACTAAGCAGCACCGCCGAAGAAGAAAAAACCACCCAGGCTATTGAACTGTCAACCACGCACAGACCGCGCAGTTGGGAGTCCGCATTATCCCCCGGCAGCACGGCACTGGCTGCACTTATAGCTGGCGGATGTCTTGGGGTGTCGCTCCTTGCGATGGCCACTGCTAGCCCCCGGCGGAAACTACACAAGGATAATGACGCCGTGGGGAAGACCTAGCGAAGCTTCGGTACAGGTAGCCGGTCGATACGTGCGACAGATTGCCAGAAACATTCCAACCACACCAACGCCACCACGGGTGTGCCTAGGACAAACATCGGGATGAACGGCAGCGTATATTCGTGGTGGCTGCAGATCACAGCTGTGACAAAGAACAGCATGGTTGCGACGATGAGCACGAGTGTTCGCAGCACATTGGTTTTAAAGATGGACCATGCCACCGCGATGCCGTGGCCGTCTGCATAGGCAGCAGGGTCGAAAGACACTGGTCCTGTCACGATCACCACGCTGCCCATCACTACTGCACAGATGATCAGGAAAAGGTGATTGTCAGAGGTCAGGCCGAAGCTGTTGTAGGACTGGAGCCCCAGCAGCAAAGCCACAACGCCCGCCATCATAGGGATCGACAAAATACATGCTGAGGCAACGGTGCTCGTTAAACGTGGTTTGGCGTTGCTTCTGCGTTGGGCCCAGACGCAGCCAACGGTGATGTACATTGCGATGCCCAACAGGCCGATGACTGCTAGAAAGCCATTCCATCCGAGGTTGGAGCAGCTAAGACTTCCGTCAATGTCTTCTTCGCAGTAGCGACCAAAGCGCACCACTGCGGACACAATAGCCGTAGACATGATCAGGCCATGCGCGAAGGTGAAAGCAACCCACCGCGGCCAACTGTAGATGAAGGCCAGCACTCCATTTACCAGAGCTGCTCGGAGGGAAAACTTCACGACTCTAATGGAGTCCAGAGTCTTCCGAACCCTGCGCTGAGGACTATGTGTGTCGACACGACTCATGGCTTTAGTCTAAAACTTTGGTTTTTATGCGGAAAACACTGCCACCGCTGATGCCGCAATGATCCAGAAGATCTCTTGGATACCTACCTGTTTTGGGCTCCACGGCTTGGGGCGTTGTTCACCGCTCACGGGCATCCACCACGCGCGCACTGTTGCAGCGAGGAAGAATACGATGGCCGACCAATGAACGACGCCTGCCAGTGTTAGCACCAGCGCAATTATCGCGCAGCCAAGGTGCACCGCGATGGAATAGTTCAACCACTGGCGCTGTCCACGGTTCCGAATCAACGTCTTCACGTAGAAGATCGTTGAAGAAAAATACAGGCCGAGGATGATCGTCGGCCCCCACAGCACTGGCTTACCGGCGACCAGCAAGCACACCGGCAACACCCCGGCTGAAGCAATCGTGGTAGCTACGCCGGAAAGTACCGATCGAGGCCGCTTGCGGTAGGCCTCGTACACGGCCACCGCTACCAGTGGGACAAAGCACACTCCGGCAACTAGTAGCTGGGCGACGCTACTGTGCGTCATGGCGAGCACACCAAAGCATCCGAGAACGGCAACCGCACCGTAGACAGTCAACGGCCGAACGTAGGTGCCTCTACGCCGCAGCGGTGCTTTCAGCCACAGGCCGGCGGCGAAAAAGGCGAAGTAGCCGCTGAACCACGCAACCCCCAACGGTAGGTGCGCCCACACGGGGTGGGCTAGGGCAACACCTAGCACGTAGGGGGTGATAACCATGGCCCATGCGCCATGCTGATCTGGAACCCACCCGGTGTTTTTACGCTTGCGTGGGCGAGCTGGTCGGGTGGCGGTAGACATAATGGACCTCGTTTTAAACAGCCGGAACCGGAATGTTTTGTGCGCGACGAATGGCGTGGCCGTAGGCGAATGCGAACACCGGGGCCAACAGCACGGAGCCGATGATGATCATGCTTGCGATCCACATGATGACTGCCGACAGCAGCACGAGAATCAGCGTGGGCCCAACGTTTTCTTTAGCCAGGGTCAGTGAACGGCTGAAGGCATCTCCTAGGCTGCGGCCGGGTTCGAGGACCGCAAAAGCAGGTGCGAAGACCAATAGGAAGGCCAGAACCATACCCGGCAGGATGCACAGCATCATACCGACGTTGACGGCTAGTGCCGTCAAGAAAATCACGCCAAAGAGTTTGCCGGTGCCTTTGAGGTTGTAGACATCCTTCCAGGTGAAGGACTGTCCGTTGAAGACGAGGGCAGAGACCCGGTAAACACCCAAGCTGTAGATGATCATCAACGCGCTGGCCACGACCATACCCAGCATGAATACACCGAGACCGACGCCGCCGAAAATGTCGCCAGCGGCGCTGGGCTCTTCATAGGTGTAGTAGCCACCGGAATAACCGCTAGTTGCACTGTCGCTCATTGCGGTGATGCCGACCATCCCGAAGATAAACGCAACAATCATCACGACGGCGGGAATGGCACCGGCAATGAGCCACTGGACGACGTCGCGACCGAGCATGCGCGCACCGAAGCTCAAGGATTCCATCGCGTCGAACGTGCCGAAGGTGCGGGCCGCCGGCGCGCCGTAGCCGGGCTGCTGCGCACCAAACTGGGGCGCTTGGCCGTAGTTCGGCTGCTGACCAAAGCTGGGCTGCTGCGCACCAGGATTGGGCTGCTGGGGGTAAGCCGGCTGAGCGGGCTGCTGGTTATAGCCCGGCTGAGCAGGCTGCTGGGGGTAAGCCGGCTGAGCGGGCTGCTGGGGGTAAGCCGGCTGAGCGGGCTGCTGCGGCTGTTGGGGCTGCTGCCCCTGTGGTGGCATGCTTTGAGGCTGCTCCCCTGCTCCTGGATGGTCATTCTGGGGATCAAAAGGGTTAGTCATAAGGTGCTCCTAAATACTTGTTTATGGGCGGTAGCTTTTGATGGAAGTTTAGGTGTTGGTCTCGGACGTAGTCAACGGAACCCTGCGGAAGGAACCGTCAGACAGATCTTCCTTGTCGATCTCCGTACGGGAAATACCCAAAATGTAAAGAACCTCGTCGAGGAACGGGTGATTGACCGACGCATCGGCAACTTCACGCAACGCGGGCTTCGCGTTAAAGGCGATGCCCAGGCCGGCCGCCGACAACATGTCAATATCGTTAGCGCCGTCGCCGACAGCGACAGTTTGATGCATCTTCAGACCCGAATCAGCCGCGAACTCAGACAGGAACTCAGCCTTCGCAGCACGATCGACAACCTTGCCCACAACCCGACCGGTCAACTTGCCGTCAACAATCTCGAGCGTGTTGGCCCGAACGTAATCAAGATCTAACTCCTGTGCAAGATCCTCAAGTACCTGGATGAAGCCGCCGGAGACCACGGCGGCCTTGTAGCCCATCCGCTTCAACGTCCTGATCGTGGTGCGCGCACCCGGCGTCAATTCAATCTCCGCCGCGACGTCATCAATAACGGAAGCATCCAAACCAGCTAGAGCCTGAACACGTTCGCGCAAAGACTCCTCAAAGTCCAACTCACCGCGCATCGCGCGTGCGGTCACCTCCGCAACCTCAGCCTCACGACCCGCGCGGGCAGCGAGCATCTCAATGACCTCGCCAGTAATCAGCGTAGAGTCGCAATCGAAGCAAATCAGACGCTTCGAGCGACGCTGCAACCCAGCGCGCTCAATAGCAATGTCCACCCCAATCTGGCGAGTCAACTCCGCCAGTGCCTTACGCATGGCCACACCACCACCAGGCGTGGGGTCTGCGACACTGACACTCAGTTCCAAACCGGTCAACGGGTAGTCAGCAATACCACGGATCGTATCGATGTTCGCCCCGTAATCCGCAAGCGTCTGACCGATGCGCGACACATGGGAGGCAGTCACCGGATCACCCAGCACGACCACCGCGTGTGTCGACAGCGGACGGGTGGAATGCAATGTCTCCTGCACCTCGACGCTCACCGATTGGCCAAAACCACGGAGGGTTTCACTAAGCCCCTCTTTGAGGGTTTCAACCCTAGCTGGATCGACACCAATCAACGACGCCAGGTTGAGGCGCCCCCGAAACTGCGACTGCTCAACATCCAACAACTGGACTTGATGCGAAGCCAACACCCGGAAGAACGCTCCTGTGACGCCGGGGCGGTCCGCACCCGAGACGATAACCACGGCCGGAACCAAACCGGGTGAGAGATTGACGGTGATGTCGCTGGCAAGACTAGTCGATGAATTCACGTCCTTATTGTTGCACTTGCTTAGCCAAACACTTAAACCGGGTGTGGCTTGCGCACCTGAACCCCACCGAGACATAGAAAAGCCGTGAGCCCCCAACCCTTGCGGGGGAGACTCACGGCTTTAATGCGTAGGAAAGGAAAGCTCTAAGGCTCTAGGAGTTCTTCAAGGCCTTTTCTTCGCGTTTCATATCATCAGCGTCACGCTTGAGTACTTCCTTCGTGGCGTGACCGACGTGGGCTTCAGCGCGCATGCGCTCGACCATGTGCGGGTAGTGCAGCTCAAACGCAGGGCGCTCGGAGCGGATACGCGGCAGCGAGGTGAAGTTGTGGCGCGGAGGCGGGCAGGAGGTTGCCCACTCGAGGGAGTTACCGTAGCCCCACGGATCGTCCACGGTGACAACCTCGCCGTAACGCCAAGACTTGAATGCATTCCAGATGAAGGGAATGAAGGAGATACCCAGCACGAAGGAGAACACGGTGGAGATCTGGTTCAGGGTGGTGAAGCCGTCGCTGTCGAGGTAGTCGGCGTAACGACGCGGCATGCCCTCGTTACCGAGCCAGTGCTGGATCAGGAAGGTCCCATGGAAGCCGACGAACATCAGCCAGAAGTGAATCTTGCCGAGGCGCTCGTCCAGCATGCGACCGGTCATCTTCGGGAACCAGAAGTATACGCCTGCGAGGGAAGCGAACACGATGGTGCCGAAGAGGGTGTAGTGGAAGTGAGCAACCACGAAGTAGGTGTCAGACACGTGGAAGTCCAGCGGCGGGGAGGCCAGCATAATACCGGTCATACCGCCGAACAGGAAGGTTACGATGAAGCCGAAGGCGAAGATCATCGGAGTTTCCCAGGTGATGTGGCCGCGCCACATGGTGCCCACCCAGTTGAAGAACTTCACGCCCGTAGGAACGGAGATCAGGAAGGTCATGAAGGAGAAGAAGGGCAGGAGGATCGCGCCGGTAACGAACATGTGGTGTGCCCACACAGCCATTGACAGTGCAGCGATCGAAGAGGTAGCGAAGACCAGGCCGGCGTAGCCGAACATGGGCTTGCGGGAGAACACCGGGAAAATCTCGGAGACGATGCCGAAGAACGGCAGAGCCAAGACGTACACCTCGGGGTGACCGAAGAACCAGAACAGGTGCTGCCACAGGATGGAGCCACCGTTAGCCGGGTCGTAAATGTGGCCGCCGAGCTTGCGGTCGTAGAGGATGCCCAGAGCGGCTGCGGTCAGCATCGGGAAGATCATCAGCACCAGCAGAGAGGTGATGAGGATGTTCCAGGTGAAGATCGGCAGACGGAACATGGTCATGCCGGGTGCGCGGAGGCACAGGATCGTGGTGATCATGTTGACCGCAGAGGCAATGGTGCCGATACCACCGACACCAACACCGAGGATCCACATGTCGGAGCCGACACCCGGGGAGTGGATGGCGTCAGACAGCGGGGAGTACATCGTCCAACCGAAGTCAGCTGCACCGCCGGGGGTCAGGAAGCCAGACAGCATCATGACACCACCGATCATGGTGAACCAGAAGCCGAGGGCGTTCAGACGGGGGAAGGCTACGTCAGGCGCACCAATCTGGAGCGGCATGATGTAGTTCGCGAAACCCCACACAACCGGGGTGCCGTACAGAAGCAGCATCACCGTGCCGTGCATGGTGAACAGCTGGTTGAACTGCTCGTTCGTCAAGAACTGCAGGCCGGGGTGGTACAGCTCTGCACGAATAAGCAGAGCCATGAAACCACCGAGGAAGAAGAATATGAAGGACATGATGATGTACATGATGCCCAGAGTCTTGTGGTCGGTGGTGGTTAGCATCTTCCAGGCAAAGCCACCCTTACGGGTATTGCCTGTTGGCGCAGGCCGAGCGGGGAAGACCTCGTGGTCTCCCTTTGGCGCTACAGCGGTCATAGGTTCCTCCTGACTACGCATGAAACAACGCACAAATCATAACCCGTAGACCCCCATTGCGTTAAGTCCGATTTTTAAAAAATCAGCAGCTTAGGGGTGCCTGCGTGGCTATTGTGACGATTGTTGCTTGACCCAAGCACCCCTTCTAGGCGGCGCCTCTTTCGGGTTGTTTACCCATGTATGGCGCCTGTTTCGACAGGGCCACCGGGAAAATAACAAGCGCAAGCCCTAGCGGGCAATCTTCAAAAACTGCCCCCAGACGTGCCACATTGTGAGCTAAAACACTCCCGTTTTGGCGGATTGCCCCTTCTCCCCCACCTCGAATACCCACCCTATGGAAGTCATACTAAAGATGGAGCCCCAGGGGATTGCCCCGGGGCTGAGGAAAACAACGCTCCAATAGCGTCCTAGAAATCCCAGTCGTCGTCAGTAGTGTTCTCTGCTTTGCCGATCACGTAGGACGAACCCGAACCAGAGAAGAAGTCATGGTTCTCATCCGCGTTCGGCGATAGGGCCGACAAGATGGCCGGCGATACCTTCGTCTCGTCAGCGGGGAACAGTCCTTCATAGCCCAGATTATTAAGCGCCTTATTGGCGTTGTAGCGCAGGAAGCGCTTCACGTCCTCGGTCCAGCCGAGCTCGTCGTAAAGATCCTCGGTGTACTGGATTTCGTTTTCGTAGAGATCGTAGAGCAGATCGAAAGTCCATTCCTTCTGCTCATCCCGCTCCGCTTGGCTCAGCTTCTCAAGGCCACGCTGATACTTGTAGCCGATGTAGTAGCCGTGCACGGCCTCGTCACGGATGATCAAGCGAATAACATCGGCTGTGTTCGTGAGTTTTGCATGCGAAGACCAATACATCGGCAGATAAAAGCCCGAATAGAACAGGAAGGACTCCAGCAGAGTCGACGCCACCTTGCGCTTCAGCGGATCATCACCCTCGTAGTAGTCGAGGATAATGTGCCCCTTGCGTTGGAGGTTTTCATTTTCTTCCGACCAACGGAATGCATCATTGATTTCTGGGGTTGATGCCAAGGTCATAAAGATAGAGGAATAACTTTTCGCGTGGACCGATTCCATGAACGCAATGTTCGTCAGCACCGCTTCCTCATGGGGTGTCACTGCATCCGGCAACAAAGACACAGCGCCGACCGTGCCCTGGATAGTATCCAGCATGGTCAGGCCGGTGAACACACGCATGGTGATCTGCTGCTCAAGCTCATTGAGGGTGTTCCAGCTCTTAATATCGTTAGACAGCGGGACTTTTTCCGGTAGCCAGAAGTTACCGGTCAAACGATCCCAAACCTCAAGGTCTTTGTCATCGGGAATCGTGTTCCAGTTGATGGCAAGGATCGGTGCCTTGCGATCTTCGGGGTGCGCTTCATGCTGCGCCGGAGAAATAGGGGTGTGGTTGGGCGCCACCACGTGCTCCTCAGGGTGCTAGGGGATACGGTTTTAGTCCCTTCAACAGTACCCGCCCATAGCACTCAATGCTCCCCCGGGGGCTTATGCGCCCCTAAGCTGCACTCTTTGGGTAAGGATAAAGGCAATAAGGGCAGCACACTCTAGGATGCGAGCTGTGCAAACACTCGCTACACTGGTGCTCATGCAACTCAATGACACTCTCGCAAAAGCGATGAACACCCAGGTCACAGCCGAATACGAGGCCTCCATGGTGTACCGCCAACTGTCCTTCATCCTCGATGATCTCGGACTCGTCGGTATGCGCGACTGGATGGCACTCCAGGCCGAAGAAGAACTCGGACACGCTCAGATGTTCGCTGACCACATGCTGGCACGCGACGTCGTCCCCCAGATCGGCAGCATCTCCGTCCCCGAGCTGTCCGTAACCAACGCTGTCGAGGCTTTCGAAGCGTCGCTGGCTCACGAAGTCAAGATCTCCGGCATGATCCGCGACCTCGCAAAGCTCGCTCAAGACGAAGGCGACTTCGACTCCCGCCCGCTGCTCGATGGCTTCCTCGCCGAGCAGATCGAAGAAGAGTCCACCGTCAAGGAAATCCTTGACCGCCTGCGCCTCATCGGCGAAGACGGCTCCGGTTTGCTGCGCATCGATGCAGAACTCGGTTCCCGCGAAGGCAACGACAACTAATCACCGCTAACATTCAAGCAAACTCCCGGCACGATCACACCAGATCGGGCCGGGAGTTTTTCATTTTGAGGTTGCTAATTCAGCCAGATCGTCGCCAACGCACCCATATCTTCCAGCTTTTCCTGAATCACATCCAAGACCTCCTCGAGGGGACGGGTGTTGTCGACGATGAAACCTAGCTCATCATCGTCCAAGGGTTCCAGTGTCTCCAGCTGGGAATCCAACAACGAAGGCGGCATGAAATGTCCCTTACGGTTGGTCATCCGCTCGAGTGTCGTATCGCGGTCAACGTCGAGCTGAATGTGTACGACGTCTCCGGGGGCCTGGCGCAAAATATCACGGTAGCTACGCTTCAACGCCGAGCAGCTCATCACAGAATGGTTACCCGCGACGTCTTCACGCCCCATCCAATCCCGCAGCTGCTTCAACCACGGCAAGCGGTCATGATCATTCAGGGCGATTCCCGCAGCCATCTTGTCCTTATTGGACTTAGGGTGAAAGCTGTCCGCATCCGCCACACCGACACCCATGCGGGCGGCGAGAGCCTCCGCCACGGTGGTCTTTCCGCAGCCTGAAACCCCCATGATGACGATGTGGAACAGCTCCTGCTGCACCGAGTGCGATCCAATATGTGTGCCCACGTCACGCCTCCAAAAAATATGTTCGCCGTCTAAGCGCCGTCTAAGGCTACCGCGCTGGCTTTTACAGGGCAGCGCCAGCAGCAAACACTGCGACAGCCAAGGCAGAACCGAACTCGGGCTACAGCCCGCCCACCCCAAAGCCGAAGCAATGCGCGCCCACATGGCGCTCGCGACGTCAATACGCGATCAAGACCCTCACGCAGCTGCCGCCCACGCACGACAGCTGCTTCACGAAGTCCGAGAAGCCCTCGGACTCACCACAATCCCCCGACCCACACGGGCTAGAGCATGCAGCTCACGCAGCCCTGAACCTCGGTTCCTTCAAGGGCTGTCTGGCGCAAACGAATGTAGTAAATCGTCTTGATGCCCTTACGCCACGCGTAAATCTGCGCGCGGTTAATGTCGCGGGTAGTGGCTGTGTCCTTGAAGAACAACGTCAACGACAGCCCCTGATCCACGTACTTCGTCGCCACAGCGTAGGTGTCGATGATCTTTTCAAACCCGATTTCGTACGCATCCTGGTAGTACTCCAGGTTGTCGTTGGTCATGTACGGCGCCGGGTAGTACACGCGGCCGATCTTGCCTTCCTTACGGATCTCAATCCGCGACGCAATCGGGTGAATCGACGACGTGGAGTTGTTGATGTAAGAAATCGAACCTGTTGGCGGAACTGCCTGCAAGTTTCGGTTGAACATGCCGTGCTCCGCGACGTCCTGCTTCAGCGCAGCCCATTCCTCGGCACTGGGCGTGTGAATACTGGAATTAGCGAACAGCTGCTTGACCTTGTCGGTCTTCGGGGCGAAATCTTCCGGATCGAAGCCGTCGAAGAACTCACCTGACGCATACGCAGAATCCTCAAAACCTTCGAAGCGGACGCCGCGTTCCTTGGCGATCTGGCAGGAAGCCTTGATGCATTCAAACATCACGGCCGCGAAATAAGCGTTGGTGAAGTCCAGCCCCTCCTCGCTGCCATAGAAGATGCCTTCACGACCGAAGAAGCCGTGCAAGTTCATCTGACCGAGTCCGATGGCGTGCGCCGCATCGTTGCCCTTTTTAATCGAGGGAACGGAATCGATACTGGTCTGCTCGGACACGGCGGTCAATCCACGAATAGCGGTTTCAATCGTCTTGGAGAAATCCGGGGAATCCATCGCCTTAGCGATGTTCAGCGAGCCAAGGTTGCAAGAAATGTCCTCGCCGATGTGGCTGTAGCTGAGGTCCGGGTTGAATTCGGACGCGGTAGAAACTTGCAGAATTTCGGAGCACAGGTTCGAGTGGGTGATTCGGCCAGCGATGGGGTTGGCCTTGTTCACCGTGTCTTCGAACATGATGTAGGGGTAACCAGACTCGAACTGGATCTCCGCGAGGGTTTGGAAGAACTGTCGTGCGTTGATCTTCGACTTACGGATGCGGGGATCCTCGACCATTTCTTCATAGTGTTCAGAAATCGGCACGTCAGCAAAGGGCTTGCCGTAGACCCGTTCCACGTCGTAGGGGGAGAACAGGTACATGTCGTCGTTGCGCTTGGCCAGTTCGAAGGTGATATCCGGGATGACCACGCCCAGCGACAGCGTCTTGATGCGGATTTTCTCGTCCGCGTTTTCGCGCTTGGTGTCCAGGAACTTCATGATGTCCGGGTGATGGGCGTGAAGGTATACCGCTCCGGCGCCTTGGCGTGCACCCAGCTGGTTGGCGTAGGAGAAGGAATCTTCCAGCAACTTCATCACGGGGATGACACCGGAGGACTGGTTTTCGATCTTCTTAATGGGCGCGCCTGACTCACGCAGGTTGCTCAGCAGCAGGGCAACGCCGCCGCCTCGCTTGGACAGCTGGAGTGCGGAGTTGATGGCTCGCCCGATGGACTCCATATTGTCTTCGATGCGAAGCAGGAAGCAGGAAACTGGTTCGCCGCGTTGTTTTTTGCCGGAGTTGAGGAAGGTTGGGGTGGCGGGCTGGAAGCGGCCGGCCATGATCTCGTCAACCAGGTGTTCAGCGAGTGCTGTGTCACCGTCAGCGAGGGTCAGTGCCACCATGCAGACGCGGTCTTCGTAGCGTTCGAGGTAGCGTCGGCCGTCGAAGGTCTGGAGCGTGTAGGACGTGTAGTACTTGTAGGCACCGAGGAAGGTTGGGAAGCGGAATTTGACTGCGTAGGCCCGCTTGAAGAGGGCTTTAATGAAGGCGAAGTCGTATTTGTCGACTACTTCTTGTTCGTAGTAGTGGTTGTTGACGAGGTAGTCGAATTTTTCTTCCAGGTCGTGGAAGAACACGGTGTTTTGGTTGACGTGTTGGAGGAAGAACTGGTTGGCCGCTTCCCGGTCTTTGTCGAATTGGATAAGGCCGTCTTCGTTGTACAGGTTAAGCAGGGCGTTGAGTGCGTGGTAGTCCATGCTCTCTGAGGCGGCGTTTCCAGTTACGCTGGCACCGAGGTGTGCGTCCATAGGTTTTCTCCTGTGTGCGTGTGGTTTGTTGTCTTTTGATGACGTCGCGGAGGTTAGGCGACGCGTGGGGGTTGCAGGCCCAGTGTGGGTGCGTTGGCGATCAATCCATTGCGTAGGGTTGCGACGTCTTCGTCGTTGCCCATGAGTTCGAAGCGGTAGACGTAGGGAACGTTACATTTGGCGGCGATGACGTCGCCTGCTTTGCCAAAGTCACTTCCGAAGTTGGAGTTACCACCGGCGACGACCGCTCTGATGAGGCTGCGGTTGTGCGGGTTGTTGAGGAATTTTACGACCTGTATGGGGACGGGTTTTCCTTGTTTACCACTGATGGATACTCCCCCGCCGTAGGTGGGGCATACGAGGACGTATGGTTCATCTACGACGAGTTCGGGCTCGTTGGCTCGGAGCGGGATGCGCACGTTGGGCAGCTGAAGTTTGTCTACAAAACGGCGGGTGTTTTCGGTCGCTGATGAGAAGTAGACGACGAGCACGGTGGGCTCCTGGTTGCTGGACTGCGTTGCGCGGGGTGGATAGAAGTAACGCCCGATTCTCCGTGGGGGAATTCGGGCGTGCGGTGCGCCTGTTAGGCGACCTGTGCGGCGAGGCTGCGGATGCGCTCTGGACGGAATCCGGACCAGTGCTCGCCGCCAGCTTCCACTACGGGCGCCTGGAGGTAGCCGAGTGCCATCACGTAGTCGCGTGCTTCGCCATCGAGGCTGATGTCTACGACCGTGTATTCAAGGCCGGCACGGTCAAGTGCTTTCTTGGTAGCGGTGCACTGGACGCAAGCGGGCTTGCTGTAAACGGTGATAGCCATAAGTCTTCCTTGGGTTCAAGCTCTACGAGTGACGGTTTCTTGGGGGTTTGTGAAGGCTTCCCCTCATCACCAAGAAACACTATACGTTGTGGTAATTTTCCGCAAGTAGCACTACATATAGTAGTTACATCAAGGGAATTCCCAGGATACGAACTAAGCGAGCACAACATCTTGTCCCCCGCGCACGGGTTGAAATTACAACGTTGTCGCACACCTGAAGCCCGCCCACCCCCACACCTCTGAACAAAAAGAAAAATCCCAGCACAGAGCACCCGAAAAAAGATCCAAGTGTTACTTATTTCACCCTTACCGGAAAATGTATTCTTTGCCCTCTAAGCATAGAAAAAGCGGGCTGGGTAAGAATTACTTACCCAGCCCGCTTCAAGGGCGCATAAAAAATTAGCCCTGGCGAGCCTTGAAACGCGGCTCTTTCTTGTTGATCACGTAGACCTTGCCACGACGGCGCACAACCTGGGCGCCCGGCTTGTTCTTCAGCGACCGAAGGGACTTGCGGACCTTCATCGGGCGCTCCTTTCTGCTCTGAGGGCCAATACCAATCGCAGGCACAACAGCGCTACGACACGAAGAGCAATATTAACCAATCAGCGCCAAAAAACCAAACCCTCTAGCATGGAGATCATGATAAACGAGACACGCGCGGCCATTGTCGCTGCCCTGCACACCAAAAAAACGATCGACCCGGCCGCCGAAGTCCGCTCTAGGATCAACCTCTTGAAGGACTACATCACCAATTCTGGCACCGCCGGATACGTGCTCGGAATTTCCGGCGGCCAGGATTCAACGCTAGCCGGCCGGCTGGCGCAGATTGCCTGCGAAGAGCTCCGCAGCGAGGGGACACAAGCGCGCTTCACCGCTGTCCGTTTGCCTTATGGCGTCCAAGTGGACGAGGACGATGCCCAGATGGCCTTGGAGTTCATCAATCCGGACGATACTGTCACCGTCAACATTAAGGCCAGCGTCGACGCCATGGTTGCCGCCCTGGATGATGACGCCGCGTCGGGGATCTCCGACTTCAATAAAGGCAACGTGAAGGCTCGCATGCGGATGCTTGCCCAGTACGCGGTGGCGGCTGAGCGCAAGGCTTTGGTCATCGGCACTGACCACGCAGCGGAAAATGTCACGGGTTTCTTCACGAAGTTTGGTGACGGGGCGGCGGACATCATGCCACTGTTCGGGTTGTCGAAGCGCCAGGGGGCACAACTAGTTGAGCACCTGGGCGCCCCAGAGCGGGCATGGCAAAAAGTTCCAACAGCCGACCTTGAGGATGACCGTCCTGCACTGCCAGACGAGGTCGCGTTGGGCGTGAGCTACCGCGAGATCGACGACTACATCGAGGGGGCGGTGCCCGACGATGCCATCCCCGCGCGAGCACACGAGCGTTTGGAGCATCTGTGGCGCATCGGAGAGCACAAACGCCACCTACCGGTCACTCCATATGACCAGTGGTGGCGTGCACAGCTCTAATTCTTAGTAGCGTTGTGGCTCTTCGCCGAGGTGGAACTTGCGGCCGCTGACGCTGTTCGGGGTGACTTTTACGTAGTTGTATTTCAGCGTCGGCAGCCACGGGGTGAGGTCCAAGCTATCTGCGTGGTGGATGGCTGCGGCGTCTTGGAGAACCTCCGCAGTGCCTTTGACGATCACCGACCATGCATCGTGGTTGTCTAGGTCAACGTGATCGGCTTCGAACAGCACATCGTTGTTCAAAGAGAGGCTGAACAGCTTGTTACCTTCGGATGTGCGGAAGTAGATCGCGCCGCCATCTACGACGAAATTCACTGGGAAGATATCCATATCGTCGCTTCGGCGGACGACGACGCGGCCTAGTTGTTCGGTTCCCATCAGTTCGAGGGCGGCTTCGGTAGACAGTTGTGTGAAGACTTCGTTGTCGGACATGGCCCCATACTACTCCGAACCACCCCCATCGTGCGATACTTCGCTTACACTAAACAAAAATTAAACCGCCGATTACACCATTCAGAAAATGTAACCTAGCACTCTGCCCCGCCGGTACCCCGTCAGCCCCCACTGCTCTACGAAACAAAGAAGACCCTTCATCTATAAAAGATGAAGGGTCTTCTTGTGGAGCTAACGGGACTCGAACCCGTGACCCCCACACTGCCAGTGTGGTGCGCTACCAGCTGCGCCATAGCCCCTTGATAAACAAGGTGGAAACCTCGCGGAGGAGGAACTCCCTGCGGCCTCAACCGTGATCGGTCGCTGCCAACCCTTGATAATCTACATCACCAGCCAAACGACAGGCAAACACCAAGCATAAAGCACAAATTGCGGGGGCGAAGTACGCCCCCGCAACCCGTTAGACCTTAGGGCTTAGCCCGTAACTTCTTTAAGCCAGCCGGTCCCGTCACGAAGATCAAGATCCTTACCGTCGTACAGGATGTGCGGGGAGCTCACCTTGCCGATGGCAGCCTTCAAAGAATCAGCATTGGCGGAAGCGAAGTCCTTCATCGCGTCAATGTCGGCGCCTTCCTTGATCTCGTTTACGACATCGTCGGGCACGTTGTAATCCACGGCAGCGTCACCGTACTTGGCGTTATCCCAATCGGAGGTTCGCAGCATGGTCTGGTCGCGCATCAACATTGCGCGGTAGTTCCAGTAGCCCTGGGCGTCGCCGCTCTTGGCAATAGCCAAGGCTGCCGCACCCGCACGTGTGGAATTGGCTTCCGTGCCCTGATCCATAAAGTTCAGGGTGCGAACGTGGACAACCAGCTTGCCCTCTTCGATTGCCTTGAGCATGTCGGCGTCCGCTGCCTCCGCCAATTCTGCGCAGTGGGGGCACGAGTAGTCCTCGTACAGGTCAACCTGCGGAGTATCGGCAGTCGCAGCGGGAGACTTCAGCGTAATAGCGTTGTCCTTGTAGGACACCTCGAGGTTATCGACCGCAACCATGGACGCTTCGCGCTGTTCAGTCTGCGCTTTGTTACCACTGATCACGATGTAGCTAATCACACCGAGCGCGAGGACGATAATAACTAGCAGCGCGATAATGAAGCCGTAGCTTTTCTGATTCGGGTTTTTTACTTTGGTACTCATTATTCCCTATAAGTGTTGTGTTGATAGCCGCGGTGCAGCCTGGTTAAGGCCACACAGCGAGCTTGTTTAGTGGTTTCCACGCAACGATCGCAGCCAGAGCGATAAATGCGGTGTCCCGGAGGATCTCCTTAACGTAGGTCCATGGGTTTACCGAAGAATTGTAGCCCCCGCCGCCGAAACATCCGCAGTCGATGGTCAAACCACGCGCCCATGCAGATGCGATACCTGCGATAAAAGCGAGGAAGATCAATGCGGAAATTATTGACGTCGCGCGCAAAAAGATTCCAAGCACAAGCAAGACGCCCAAAGCCACCTCAAGCGGCGGCAGGGCAAGGGCGATGAACCTTTCCGCGGCGTCAGGAAAAAGTTCATAAGCCCGCACGGACAGCAAGGTGGTGCCGGGGTCTTTCATCTTTAAAACACCGCTGGCAATCCACACGGTGGCTAGGGTGAAACGCGCCAGCACCGCCACAGCATCCATAGCCGACCATCCGCTAAGGGCAACTGTCACGGAGCCGGATGTTTGCTCCGCAGACGTACCCTTCACCTCGGCCCCACAATCATCAGTAGCCACGTCACAACACGCTACACGACGCGCAGGCAAAAACCACTGGCCCTTGGGAAGGCGATAGCAACATCACAGCGAACACTCGGGATCTTCACAGCAAGGGCCACGTGCTCGCCGCAGCTAAGCACCCAACACGGACGCCACCAGAGCTTGGGCCTCCTGCTGCACCTGGGCAAGGTGGTCAGCACCACCGAAAGACTCGGCGTAAATCTTGTACTTGTCTTCCGTTCCGGAAGGCCGAGCAGCAAACCACGCGTTGTCCGTCACAACTTTAAGACCGCCGATCGGTGCACCGTTCCCGGGCGCACTGGTGAGCTTCGCCCTGATCGGCTCGCCCGCCAGCTCAGTGGCAGTGACCTGCTCCGGTGACAGCTTCTTCAGCACCGCCTTCTGTTCGCGATTAGCAGGAGCATCAGTGCGGGCATACACTGGCGCACCAAACTGGGCCTCCAACTGCGCATAACGCTGCGAGGGCGTCAAACCAGTACGCGCGGTAATCTCCGCAGCCAACAGATCAAGGATAATTCCATCCTTATCCGTCGACCACACAGTGCCCCCCTTACGCAAGAAGGACGCACCAGCAGACTCCTCACCACCAAAACCGACACTGCCGTCAATCAACCCCGGCACAAACCACTTAAATCCGACCGGGACCTCAACCAACGTCCGCCCCAGATTCGCGACCACGCGGTCAATCATCGAAGAACTCACAAGAGTCTTACCAACAGCCGTGTTCTCCCCCCAACCAGGACGATGCGCAAACAAGTAATCAATCGCCACAGCAAGGTAATGGTTGGGATTCATCAACCCCGCGTCAGGGGTGACAATCCCATGGCGGTCAGCATCAGCATCATTGCCGGTCGCCAAGTCAAAAGTCCCACGATTCGCAACCAACGAGGCCATAGAATCAGGGCTTGAACAATCCATACGGATCTGACCATCCGTATCCAAAGTCATAAAACGCCACGTCGGATCAACCAGCGGATTAACCACCGTCAGATTCAACCCATGCGCCTCCGCGATAGCACCCCAGTAATCGACCGAAGCACCACCCATCGGGTCAGCACCAATCGACAATCCTGACGCCGCGATTGCCTCCACGTCCACAACATCCGGCAAGTCCGCAACATAATGCGAACGGAAATCAAACAACTGGCACCGAGGATCGCGTACCCCTGCGACACTCGTGCGCTTCACTCCATCCAAACCAGCGCGCACATACTCATTCGCACGGGCTGCGATCCAGTCCGTAGCATCAGTATCAGCCGGACCACCATTAGGCGGATTATATTTAAAGCCACCATCACGGGGCGGATTATGCGAAGGCGTAATCACAATCCCATCAGCACGCTTCGGGCTCACCCCCAGCACCCCACCCTCCAGCGCAGCATTATGCGCCAAAATAGCGTGCGACACGGCAGGCGTAGGCGTGTAACGCCCCGCGGCGTCAACAATCACCTCAACATCATTGGCCAACAGCACCTCAAGGGCGCTAACCATCGCCGGCTCAGACAACGCGTGGGTATCCCGCCCAATGAACACAGGCCCCCCAATCCCCTGCCCCCGACGATAATCCACAATCGCCTGCGTCGTAGCCAGAATATGAGCCTCATTAAAAGCCCCATCCAACGCCGACCCTCGGTGGCCCGACGTACCAAAAACAACCTGCTGATCAGGGTTTTCAGGATCCGGCGACAAAGTGAAATACGCCGTCACAAGTTGAGCAACATCAATCAAATCCTCCGGTCGAGCAGGTTGACCAGCGCGGGGATCAGGCATCGGAGACTCCTCGAAAATGGTGTAATTTTTTCTTCCTCCACCAATGCTAGTCCCCCAGACAACACTTTGTGCGATAGTATCCAAGAGCCAACCCGTTGTGACCTATACCTCTAAAGCGCGTAGTCTTGCGCAACCACAGGGACACACAAGGCAACCAGCACAACCAACCACTATCACCAAAAACAAAAAACAACGACGTCGCGAACCACACGTGGCGCAAGAAAGGCAACCACCGTGGATTCACTCATCAGCGCCCTAGACAGGTTCGACTCATTCGTATGGGGACCATTCCTACTCATCCCCCTACTACTAGGCTGTGGTGCCTTTCTCACCATCCGACTCAAAGGCCTACAATTCCGAGCACTCGGCCGCGCCCTCCGACACGGACTCATCGACGGATCCGACGAAGGCAGCGGCGACATCACCAACTACCAAGCACTCACCATGGCCCTCGCCGCCACAGTCGGCGTCGGCAACATCGTCGGCGTCGCAACAGCCATCTCCATCGGCGGCCCCGGCGCCCTCTTCTGGATGTGGATCACCGGCCTACTAGGCATGGCCAGCAAATACGCCGAAGCATTCCTCGGCGTCCGCTTCCGCACAACCGACAGCCGCGGCGAACAAATCGGCGGCCCCCAGGTATACCTCTCACGAGCAATCAAAGGGCCCCTCGGCAAAACCCTAGCCACCACCTTCGCCCTCTTCGCCGTATTCGCATCCTTCGGCATCGGCAACATGACCCAATCCAACGCCATCGCCGCAGGACTCCAAGACACCTTCGGCATCGACCCCTGGATCACCGGCATCATCGCCTTCATCCTCGTCGGCACCGTCCTCCTCGGAGGCGTCCAAGCAATCGCCCGCGTCACCTCCGCCTTCGTCCCCATGATGATCATCATCTACATCGTCGGGGCCATCATCGTACTCATCGCACACGCCAACGCAATCCCCGGCGCCCTTCACTTGATCTTCACCGACGCCTTCACCGGCACCGCAGCAACCGGCGGCTTCGTCGGCTCCGGAATCCTCCTCGTCATCCAAATGGGCGTCGCCCGCGGCCTCTTCTCCAACGAATCCGGCCTAGGCTCCGCACCCATCGCCGCCGCAGCAGCCCAAACCACACACCCAGTCCGCCAAGGCCTCGTCTCCATGACCCAAACCTTCATCGACACCATCATCGTCGTCTCCTTCACCGGACTCGTCATCATTTGCACCGGCACTTGGAACACCGACGTCAGCGCCGGAAGCATGACCGCAGCAGCCTTCTCCGCAGGCCTCCCAGGCCAATGGGGCGGCACCATCGTGTCCATCTCCGTCGTATTCTTCGCATTCTCCACAATCCTCGGATGGTCCTACTACGGCGAACGCTGCTTCACCCGCCTCGTCGGCCCCCGCACCTCCATCATCTACCGCATGATCTTCACCATGGTCGTCTTCGTCGGAGCCACCACCTCCCTCACAGTCGTATGGACCATCGCCGACATCCTCAACGGGCTCATGGCACTCCCCAACCTCATCGGCCTCCTCGTCCTCTCCGGCCTCATCGCCCGAGAAACAGCCGCCTACCTCAAATTCGACCCCAAACTCAAAGCAACCCCCGAAGAAGTACGCAACTACGTCAACGCCGAAGGCACCGGCTGGACATAAAACAACCACACACCACAACAATCAACGCAGCCTCTTCTCAACCACAAACGGGCTGCGTTATTGTTTTCCCATGACCCCCACCAAAAACACCTGGAGCTTCCCCAAAGCCCCCAAAACAACAAAATACACACACCATGACGCCGCGATGGTCGCCCTCGGCGCACCCCTCGGCACCCTCACCTACCTAATCATCAGCAGCCTCATCCCCACAACCGCCGCACTCCTACTATGCAACACCGCCGGAAGCTTCCTCATGGGCTGGCTCCAACCCAAAAACCCACTAATCAGCATGGGCATCCTCGGAGGATTCACCACCTACAGCGGATACACACAAGCCATACACGCCCCACTCCCAAACCACCCAACAACAGCCACACTCATCCTCATACTCATCCCCACCCTCGCCATCACCGGCTACCTCACAGGCACCAAACTCCACCACACAACAAGGAGCAACCGTGGTGCACGAAACTAACCTCCAACACCTCATCGAATCACCCCACCTCGCCCCCACACTTATACTCGGCGCAGCACTAGGCGGACTCATCCGCTACCTACTGCACACCAAACTAGGCCCCTACAAAGGAACCCTCACCGCAAACATCACCGCCTCCCTCATCCTCGGAAGCCAAACCACCCCACCCGGAAACTACACAACATTTCTCACCAACGAACAGTTCCAGCAACAACTAACAACACACTTCTTCATCGCCACCGGACTCTGCGTCGCCCTATCAACATGGTCCACCCTCGCCCGCGAAATCGGCGACCTCATCCGAAACCACCAAGCCAAACAAGCCACCACATACCTCGCAACAACCATCACCCTCAGCCTCCTCGCCTACCACCTCGGAAGCATCCTCAGCATCAGCTCATAAGCCTTGTGTGTAAGGGCTGTGTGTGGTGTGTGTGTTGCTTTACTACACTCGCCTCACGGCACATAATCGTTGCTGCCCCAGGGGTGTGTAGGGTGTGTGTTGCTTTACTACACTCACCCACCCCACCCGTCGGGTTCATAATCGTTCAACCCCACACCCCACACACAGACAACACCCACACACCCCACCACCCAAACACCCCCCCAATCATGACCACACAAAAAAGGAAAGACGCCACCCAACAAACAAGTGACGCCTTCCCAACAAACAAAACTATATAAAATTATCGTTTTTC
>NZ_JAKETN010000005.1:0-167339 GCF_021491455.1 Corynebacterium argentoratense
GCAGGCTCGAGCACCTGCGCGGGATCGCCCTGGGCTTCAGGAATCTCAACCACTACATCTTGCGGTGCTTGATCCACTCCGGACAGCTGCAGGGGAAGATCAACGCACTCTAAAAACGGAAGAGCCATTAAACTGTTGGCCTGAGCACCGCTGGTTGGTAGCTATCAGTGGGATGCACGTGACCGCCCCCTTTTTTGGGTTCGGCCACACCTTATGGCACGCCACTGGGCCTGGCTAGGAAGTTCAAGTCTTCTTTCACCGTGTAGGGTCCAGTATCGCGTACATGCGTACAGGGCAATGAGCCCGTGGTACAGGGTATCGATTACTACCACGCATCCGGGATAGTGAGGGTCGGGTTTGGGGTTTTACCAGCGCATGAACTGAGTGTGGCAACGCCCTTGTCGATATGGCGCTACTGATCGTCTCACCATTGCAGACACGTACGTAATAACGTACGCTCTAGGTATGACTGCCATCGCCGCCACTAATGCTCGCTCTCAGCTATATCGGCTCATTGACCAAGTCAATGCTGATGCTGAACCAATCACAATCACCGGTGCTCGGGGCAATGCCGTGCTGGTCGGGGAAGACGACTGGCGAGCGATCCAAGAAACCATCCACTTGAGCTCTATCCCTGGAATGACTCAGTCAATCCAGACCGCTCGCAGCGAGGGGATCGAAGCCGGCTCCGAGGAGCTCGACTGGTGAGCACGTGGCGCGTGGTCTTCTCCCGCTTAGCGCAAAAGGACGCGAAAAAGCTCGCAGCGTCGGGCCTTAAGCGCAAGGCACAGGCACTGCTCGAGTTGCTCGGCGAAGATCCATTCGCGACACCACCCCGTTACGAAAAACTGGTGGGTGACCTTAGCGGTTGCTACTCACGCCGAATAAACATCCAGCATAGGCTGGTCTACGAGGTCTTCCCCGACGAGCAGGTGGTGCACGTATTGCGCATGTGGACCCACTACGAATAGCTCGAGCCGCCCTATGACCGAACGTCCGTCCTATTCAAAAACACAGCAGCAACTACGAAAGCTATGACAGTGGAAAACAGGGCGGCAACGGCATAGGGGATGAATGACCCCCACGTGAGGTTCTGCGCATTCGCGCTCGCCGTGTTTCCCATCCACATGACGCTGGTCAACATAGCGGGTGCAAGACCGTAGGTGGCAGCCGTCGCACCCCCAACCAAAACACCGATAGAGAGAACGGATGCAACAAGCGCAATACCAATGGGCGCGGTAAAAGACCTGATAAGCATCGATAGCAACGACTGCCACGCCACCACAGCAATCCCCGGGACTACTGCCAGTATGAGCGGCAAAACCATGCCTGCCGCCAGCTGTCCTGGCACCCCAACACAAAGCCTAGAGCCAGGGCGCACACAATGAACACGAGCTGCATCACGGCCATCAACACAACGATTGCACTAGTTTTCACACGTCGCATAGAGATATAGGCGCAACCAACACAATGACCCCGACGCTCAGCTGCGGCTGCCACGGCGCTCATGCTACCGACAGCAAGCCCTACGCATCGTCATACCCAGGTATGTTTTTGCGCCCCTAGGCCTCTTCTGATTCCAGTTCTGATTCCGGCAGGGCTGCGCGCTGCGACAGGCCGTTGCCGACCACGGTGCACACCGCCAGCACACCAACCACCGCAAGGGACAGGAGCATCGGCGCGACCAGACCATTATTGCCCAGTGTGCTCAAGCCCAACGCCGGGTAGTTCACCGGCATCAAAGCGTTGACAATTTCCCACCCGCGGCCAAGCTCTACCGCAGTGGACTGCTTCCACGCCCAGGTCACGACACCAATTTGAACTGCGACAGTAGCAAAAATCAGCGGCATTCCGACTGCTGGTCCCAGTGCCCGGCGCGCCCACTGGGTGCCTGCTGTCGCCCCATAGGCTGCAACGGTCAGCAGAATCCAGGCCTGCACGACCCCAGCGGCTGTCGCCGTGCCTGCCAAGATGGCGTAGGTGACGGTAGCGGTTGTAGAAATCGCAAGAACCTGCCACCAATCCTTCTTCGCGTTGATGCGGGTCAGCGTTGCGCCAAGCAGCGTGGCTGCCGCAATGAGTACTGCATACAGTGGGGGCAGGCTGCCGCGTTCGGCAGGGGCGGCGTCATCAGTGTTGTTTCCGCTTGTTGACGCCGCGGGGGTTGCGCTGGTGCGTGGGAGTGCGCGTTGGACGCCTGCGACGGCGTCTTGGTTTTTTGCGGACATGTCGGCGATTTTTGTGGCGCCCTGGTCGAGTTGGCCGATGCCATCGGTGGCTTGCTTGGCCACGCTGTCTAGTTCACCGGTGGCTTCGGATAGTTGCTTTGCGCCTTGTGCTGCTTTGTAGATTCCGTCGTGGTAGCCGTAGCCGGGGACCGCGAGTTGGTTAGCGACTTCGCGGGAACCACTGCGCAGCTGGTCGAGTTTGTCGGCGAGTTCGCCGTCGATGCCGAATTGTTCGGCTTGGGTGCGCAATTCCTTGAGCTGGCCGCGGAGGTTGACGATGTCGGGGTCTTGTGAGCGGGCGAGTTCTTTGTCCGCTTGGTCCATGGCGCCCAGGACTTGGGACTGAATGACGGCTACTGCTTGCACCTGTTCAACGGCTTGGGCGACTCCGTCGGCGACTTGGGTGGCTCCGTTGCCGAGCTGCCCCGTGCCGGCTTGGAGTTGGATGAGCCCCTGGTTGAGCTGTTCTGCGCCGTCGTGCAGTTGTGCGGCACCGTCGATGATCTCGCCGGATCGGCTACTGAGTTGCCCGATGCCGCCCTTGAGCTCTTGGACGCCGGTGTCGAGGAACCCTGCTTGGGCTGCGGCTTCGCCCGCCGCGCGGCGAGCTTCGGTGAGAGCTTGGGCTGTGGTGGCGTCAATCTGCGCACTGGGGGCCCCTTCGGGTTCTTCGGGCCCGGTCCAGGTGGATGCGATGCCGGTGTCGGTCGTCGCAGTATAGGTTGCGCCGCAGGCGACGGTGGCCACGGCTGCGAGCGCGAGAAGTATCTGGGGGGTGCGCGACTTTAGCCTCATGCTTGATGAATGTAGGGGTTTTGCGGCTGCCTTATTGATAGGCGCACCGGGCAAGCGCGGGACTAAACACTGGTAACGTTGGAAAACGGTGAAAATGTGACGATCGTAGGTGGAAAAGCCCCGTGTCTTTGATGATTGTTCTTGGCATAGCAGCTTTAGCTGTTGTGTGCTCCCCTGTGCTGGTCCGGGTTATGGACCGCGCAGCGGGTGTACCTTTGGGACTGATGTATGTTGCCGCAGCCGGCGTGTTGGCGGGCACATTCCCCACCGTTTTTGCAGTTGGCGGGGATGGTTCGGGGGCGGTCGAATGGTCGGCCAGGTGGGTGCGGGATTTCCCCGCACCTGGTCAGCATATTGACGTCGCGTTCCGTGGCGATGCGCTCAGCGTGTTCTTCGCGATGCTTGCGCTGTGTGTGGGCGCGGTGGTGTTCATCTATTCGGCGAGCTATTTGCACCATAAGGACTCGAATACGAGTTTTTATGTGATCATGTCGGCGTTCATGCTGGCTGTGTTGTTGCTGGTGCTGGCTAATGACATTGTGGTGCTGTTTATCGCTTGGGAGTTTGTCTCTATTGGCTCCTTCTTCTTGATCGCGCGCGCTGGTTCCGGTGGCGAAGCGGGAGCTATCCGCACGTTGGTGTTGACGTTCACCGGCGGTTTGTCCCTTTTGGCCGCCACTGCGATCACCGCTACAGCAGCTGGCACCACTGATTTGCATGAGATTTTGCAGTCGGAGTTTTGGGTAGAGCGGCCAGGCATGGCGACCGCCTTGGCTGTGTTGTTTGCTGTGGCGGCGTTTACGAAGTCTGCCCAGTTGCCCTTTCACTTCTGGTTGCCTGAGGCGATGGCTGCGGCCACCCCCGTGTCGGCGTTTCTGCATGCTGCTGCGGTGGTGAAGGCCGGTGTGTACGTGCTGCTTCGTTTCTCCGCAGTGTTCCATGACAACCATGTGTGGAATGTTCTGTTGATCGGCGTTGGCATGTCCACTGCCGTGATGGCCTCGCTATTCGCTATTCAAAAGACCGACCTGAAAAAGCTCACTGCTTATTCGACGGTGTCCCACCTTGGTTGGATTGTTGCCACCATTGGTGTTGGAACCCCTTTCGCTTTGGCGGCTGCTGCGGTGCACACCCTGGCGCACGCCATGTTCAAGTCTTCGCTGTTCATGCTGATTGGCGTGATTGACCACCAAGCACATAGCCGTGACGTGCGCCGCCTAGGAAAAATGTACAAGCAGCTGCCCTTCACATTCACAGCTGTGGTCATCGGCGCTTTGTCGATGGCGGCTATTCCACCGATGTTTGGCTTCGTGTCCAAGGAAGCCATGCTGGAGGCCTTCACCGGTGCACCGTTAGCTAACGGCGGTGTAATCGTTTTGCTTATCGCCGCGTTCAGTGGCGCTGTTTTCACCATGACCTACTCCACCCGGCTGGTGTTCGGCGCGTTTGTCGACGGTCGCCGTGACATGTCGGAGGTACGCGAAGCACCTGTGCGCCTGTGGCTGCCTGCCGCGTTGCCCGGCGTGGCGTCATTACCCATCGTCTTTTTCCTATCCCGTCTGGACTCCCCCATCGATTCCTTGGTGGCGGCCGCGGCCCCCACGGCGCATCCGGCCCACCTGCATTTGGCACTGTGGCATGGCATCACGTTGCCCTTCCTGATTTCCGCGGTAGCTATGTGCGTGGCGCTAGTGATGGTGGCTTACCGTCACGCACTGTTTGAGTGGATCACCCCGAAGAACTTCTTCCCGACAACCGGTAACGATCTGCTCAATAAGCTCTACAACCGTTCACAAAAGTGGGGTCGTTTTGCGGCGTCAATGGCGGATTCCCTCAGCCCTTCACGTCACTTGACCTACCCGCTGCTGCTGATCCTCTATCTCGCCGGTGGGGTGCTGCTGAGCCCCGGCTCGACGGGTATCGAGCTTGCGCCGCGTGTTCCGGGGATTGACCAGCCGATGGATGTACTGCCGCTGATCATCGTGGTCGTGAGCGTGCTGGCGCTGGTGCGCACCCACAATCGTCTGTTGGCTGTGGTGTTGCTGGGCATCGCAGGCGTCGGTGTGACCCTGCAGATTTTGCTGTTGGGCGCGCCCGACGTTGCCCTCACGCAGTTCCTGGTGGAGCTGCTGATTGTGGTCGTGATGATGATGGTTGTCCGCTTCCAGCCCACGGATTTCCTACAGACGGGCAACACCAAGAAGTTTTCCGCTGGCACCTTGGCGGTGTTGGTTGGTATCGTGACGTTCATCGGCGTGTACACGCTGGTGGGTCGCCACGGTCGGCCGGATTTGGCGATGTGGTACCTGCAGGAAGCCCCCGGCATTTCGGGCGGCAATAACGTTGTCAACACGATCCTGGTTGAGTTCCGTGCGCTGGATACCATGGGTGAGCTCAGCGTGTTGGGCATGGCTGGTGTGGTGATCGCCGCGGTGGTCGGCTCGATCCCCCGCCATAGTCGGGATGAGGACACTCCCGCGCCCTTCGGTATGGAGCTCAGCAACTCAATCCCGCTGCGCACAGTGTTGAAGGTGCTGTCGCCGGTGCTGCTCGTGTTGAGCTTTGTCATCTTCATGCGTGGCCACAATGCCCCTGGTGGTGGCTTTATTGCTGCTCTGGTGGCCAGCGGTGCGATCATGTTGGCTTACTTGTCTAAGCCTGCTGACCGTCGGATTGTTCGCCCCAACCTGCCGTTCATCCTGACTGGTGTGGGCATGTTGACTGCCCTTGGCTCTGGGTTCCTTGGTTTGTTGAAGGGGTCCTTCCTCTTCCCGATCCACGGACATATCGCTGGCGAGCACGTGACGACCTCCATGATTTTTGACGTCGGTGTGTTCCTCGCGGTACTCGGAATGGTCACGTTGGCTATCAATGCTTTGGGTGGGACTCGGCGCCCGGGCGTGGACAAGGTGCTGCTGCCTTTCATTCGCAGCACGTCGAATCCACTGCCTGCGTCGGATGTTCACAAACAGGCCCGCGCGGAGCGTGAGGCTCAAACCTCGCCGGTGCATTCGGTGGTTGGCGCCCGCTTCATCCCCAGCGCTACGACCCCCAACGCTACGAATGGTGGGGCTAGCGCGCAGACGGTTGCCCCACCCGGCGAACAGAAAGAGGATGATCGCCGATGATTATCGCCTTGACTATTGCTGTGTTGATGGCTGGCGGTGTCTACTTGGCGCTCCAGCGCGGAATGGTCCGCATTGTTATTGGCATGGGTTTGATTAGCCATGCGACCAACTTGATTATTTTGGCTGCGGGTATCGGCGCATGGCGCGGTGAGCCTTTCGCTGGGCGCACATCTATTGATGACGCCGCGGACCCTCTGCCCCAGGCTTTCGTGCTGACGGCAATTGTGATCACGATGGCGACGACGGCATTCATGTTGGCTTTGGCGGCGTTGGGCCGCTCGGATGATACGCGTAGTGCGGAGGACCCTGAGCATGAGTCTTCTTTGGATTCGCGTGCGCGTAAGGCCTCCCCTATTTCTCCGACTAGTCGTCGTGGACGCCGTGTGCATGCTGTGCATGAGGCTGAGCGGCAGCGGCACGAGAAGCAACAGCAGAAGCAACACGATGGTGCGAGCAGTAGCGTTCAAGACACTCATGGCGCTCAGGGCACTCAAGGAGCTGAGCAGTAGATGATGACGCAGATGTTTGCTGCAGCAGGCGCTTCCCACGGCGCGGCCTTGGATGCTGCCTCGATGCTGCCGCTGTTTGTGGCGGTTCCTTTGGTTGCTGCTGCGCTGGCTGTGATTGTCCGTGGGGTGGCACGCGATGTGCTGCACTTCGCGGTGCCGGCGCTCGGCATTGTTGCTGGCCTGTGGCTGTATTCCGCCACCTATGATGCCCCGTTGGCCCATAACGTTGGCCTGTACACGGGTGGTGTCGCCATCCCGTTTGTCGCCGATGGTGTGACTGCGTTGATGATTGTCGCGACGTCATTGGTGGCGCTAACGGCTAACTGGTTCGCCACTGTTGTGGGGGAAACCCGCGCTCGGTTCTATCCGGCGTTGGCGCTGATGCTGACGGCGGGTGTCAACGGCGCGTTGATGACGGGTGATTTGTTCAACCTGTTTGTGTTTATCGAAGTGATGCTGCTGCCCTCTTACGGCCTGATTGCTATGACGGGCACGTGGTCGCGTCTGGCGGGCGGCAGGATGTTCGTGTTGGTGAACCTGGCGACGTCGACTGTGCTGCTGATTGGTGTGAGCTTGGTGTACGCCACCTATGGGTCGGCGAACATTGCGGTGCTAGCCGGCGCGGCGCGTGGTGACAAGCCTGTTGTTGTGGCGATGGGTTTGGTGGTGATCGCGCTGGTTGTGAAGGCCGGTGTGTTCCCTGTTCACACCTGGCTGCCCCGCACGTACCCCGGGACGTCTCCGGCTGTCATGGCGCTGTTTTCCGGCCTGCACACAAAGGTTGCGGTGTACGCACTGTTCCGCATCTTCACGGTGGTGTTCGGTCTGGATACTCGCTGGTCGGACCTGATTATGATCTTCACGATCGCGTCGATGATGGTCGGTTCTTTCGCTGGTTTGGGCGAGTACACGATGCGCCGTGTGGTTGCCTATCAGATGGTGGGCGGCATGCCATTCATCGTGATCATGTTGGCTTTTGTTGCCTCCGATCCGAAGTCGGCGCTGGCCGCTGGTTTGTTCTACATGCTGCACCACATGGTTACTATCGGCGCGTTGGTGTTGACGACCGGTGCGATCGAGGAAACCTACGGCACGGGGCGTCTGCACCAGTTGTCTGGTCTGGCGCGGCGTGATCCTTTGGTCGCTGCCGTGTTTGTGATGGGCGCGTTTTCGATCGTTGGTTTGCCGCCGTTTTCCGGTGTGTGGGCGAAGGTTTTCGCCGTGATGGAGATTGCGCGCTCGGGTGATACCCAGGCGTGGGTTGCCATTGGGGTGATTATTGTTGCGTCGCTTGGTGCGCTGTTTTCGATGCTGCGCCTGTGGCGTGAGGTGTTCTGGGGCAAGGATACGGATGCGGAACGCACTCCGCCGGGCCTTGTGGTGACGTTGCCGCGTCTGGCCCCGGCTGCTGCTATGGCGGCTGTGTCCTTGGCTATGTTCGTTGCGGTTGGCCCGTTGTTTGCTGCAGTGGATCATGCTTCCGCCCAGTTGGTTGATGTGGATAGTTACCAGCACGCTGTGTTGGGCGATCCTGCTGATGCAGTCGGAGAGGGGCATTAGGATGCGATTGTTTGCCCATTGGGTTGTGTATTCGTTGTGGCTGATTGGCCAGGTGTTTGCTGGTGCGTGGTCGATCGCTGTTGATGCTCTTCGGCCGCAGTCTCAGATGCATCCTGCGGTGGTGCGCTATCCGCTGCGGGTGACCTCTGATGCGTTGGTGACGGCGTTTTCGACGTCGATCACGATGACTCCCGGCACCATGAGCATTGGTGTGATTGATGACGCCGCGGGGGTTCCGGAATACTTGCTGGTGCAGGCCGTTTTTGGTGCGGATGAGCAGGAAGTTTTGGACGGTTTGGCCGATATGGAACGTAGGCTGTGGCCTGCGGTGGAAGGGGCTTAAGGTGTTGAATTTTGAGTCTGTACCGACTTGGTTTGGTTGGGTTTCGTGCGCCGGAATTGCAGCGTTCGCGTTGTGTATTGGGGTCGGTTTGGTGATTGTTGTGCGCACCCGCAGTGCTGCGGTTCGGATTGTGATGTCCGATCTGATTTTCTACGGGATGGTCGGCGTGTTCCTGGTGTGGAGCGTGTTTGCTGACGTCTCTATTGTCTTCGAAGTTGCTGTGCTGGCGGCGTTGCTTGGTGGCCTGTCTACAGTGTCGTTGGCCCGGATGCTGTCTAGGGGGCGCCGCTAATGCTTAGTGTTGTTGCTGCCGTGTTGTTTGTTGCTGCGGCTGTGGCCGCAGTCGTTACGGCTATCGCTGTAGTGCGAGCCCCGGATGCTTTGTCCAAGGTCAATGTGATGAGCGTTCTGAGCTATGTTGCGTTGCCACTGGCGGTCATCGGGGTGTTTGTCCAGGACACCGCTGTGGGCGGGTTTGACTGGCACAATCTTGTTCGCGTGGTTTTAGCTGTTATGGGCCTGCTTGTGGTGGCTAGCGTGTCGAACTTCTATGTTGGTCGCTCCATCTACAACACCGAACAGGAGCAGCACACAACATAATCAGTGTCATGTAGGCATAATGCCGACGAAAGGGCGGGCATGTTTCTCGACTTCAAGAAACATGCCCGCCCTTTTTGACCCCTTAGACGGCCTTACTTAGCTGCCTGGAAAAGCTCCTTCACGCGAGCACCAAGGTCAGCGTCAACGTTGGTCCAGTACTCGTAGCACTGCTGCTCAACACGCTCGTTCACACCACCCATGGCACGCGCAATGTTGCCCGCCAAGCGTTCGCGCGCGGCGTCATCAAGCACCTCGCGCACAAGGATGCCAGCCTGGATGAAATCATCATCCTCGGCATGCTGCACGTAAGCACCACGAGTGAAGTCAGTACCGTGGGTGTCCCACAGGCCCAGATCGCCAGCAACACCAACAGTCACACCGGAACCGGAAGAACCCTCAGGATCCAAAGCACCATTGTCGCGGCCCTCACCATTAGGCGAGTACACCGGCTGAGTCGGAGCCTGGAAAGAGTACGTCATCGCACCATCCTGCGAGTAGGAATTCACAGGGCACACCGGAGCATTCACCGGCAACTGCTCGGAATTCGCACCCACGCGGTAACGATGCGCATCAGCGTAAGCGAAACCACGAGCGATCAGCATCTTATCCGGGGAGAACCCGATACCGCGAACCAAGTTAGAAGGCGCAAACGCAGCCTGCTCGATCTGAGCGAAGAAATTCTGCGGGTTGCGGTTCAACTCGAAATGACCAACGTGGATCAACGGGTAATCCTTGTGCGACCAAGTCTTCGTCAGATCGAAGGGGTTGTAGCGGTAGCCTTCTGCCTCGTCGACCGGCATGATCTGCACCTTGACATCCCAGACGGGGAAGTCGCCGCGCTCGATAGCTTCGTACAGGTCGGTGCGGGAGGAATCGGCGTCCTGACCTGCAAGCTCGGTCGCCTCAGCATCGGTGAGGGTTTCCCAGCCCTGACGGGTCTTGAAGTGGTACTTCACCCAGAAACGCTCGCCAGCTTCGTTAATCCACTGGTAGGTGTGGGAACCGAAGCCGTCCATGTGGCGGAAGTCCTTCGGGATGCCGCGGTCGCCCATGAGGTAAGTGACCTGGTGTGCGGACTCAGGAGTGCGGGTCCAGAAATCCCACTGCATGTTCGCATCACGCAGGCCGGAACCCGGGAGGCGCTTCTGGGAGTGAATGAAGTCGGGGAACTTGATGCCGTCACGGATGAAGAACACGGGGGTGTTGTTGCCGACGATGTCGTAGTTCCCCTCAGAGGTGTAGAACTTCAGAGAGAAACCGCGGACGTCACGCCATGCATCGGGAGAGCCCTGCTCACCGGCGACGGTGGAGAAGCGGGCGAGCATCGGGGTGACGGTGCCCTTCTGGAACAGTGCCGCGCAGGTGTACGGGGACATATCCTCGGTGACGGTCAGCTCGCCGAAAGCGCCGGAGCCCTTAGCGTGGACGACACGCTCCGGGACACGCTCACGGTTGAAGTGGGCGAGCTTTTCGATCAGGTGGAAGTCGTGCAGTGCGACGCTTCCCTGCTGGCCGGTGGTGATGGAGTGGTTCTCGCTGGCAACAGGAGCGCCAGCGAGAGAGGTGGCAGCGCCGTGGGCGACGGGGCACTGGCCGCGGCTGACGATGTCGTCAACGTTGGGCATGTTGTTGGATGCAGACTGGTTGGTCATGCGTTGCTCCTTTTATACGAAGTGTGGGAGTTATGCTCCCGGGCCGGTGTTGCAGCGGGGGCTGGTCCTCTGCATCACTTAAGCACTCTGCTTAAGTTGGCCCTATGAATTTCTAACAATTCATAAGATACACCTCTATAGGAAAAGCCGCAAACCATTTCGAGCCAATCAATTGGAAACCTATTAATAATTACCTATGATCGGGCACGCACCACTCAGCCAGCGCACACGACAGCTTGTCACACCCTACGCACTACCCTGGAAAGTCACTAGGCAAAAGCACCCCCTGCTAAAGTAGAACACCGTGACCTATGCCGACGTAGAAACCGACGCCTACGTCACCCAGCTAGCGCTCAAAGCCGGCCGTGGTGACCGTCAGGCCCTCGATGAATTCATCAGTGCCACACACAAAGACGTCTGGCGTTTGCTCGCGCACCTCAGCAGCCCCGACACTGCCGATGACCTCACCCAAGAAACCTTCTTGCGCGTCCTAGGGGCACTGCCCCGCTTCGCCGCACGCTCCAGCGCCCGCACATGGATCCTTTCCCTTGCGCGCCGCACATGGGTAGATAGCATCCGCCACGATCGAGCCCGACCGCTGAAGTCCGCAACCGAATACGAAGACGCACAAGCTACCACCCCGACGTCTAATTCTTGGTCCGAGTGGGTCGACGCCCGATTGCTCATCGACGAGCTGCCAGAAGAGCGGCGTGAAGCATTGATCCTCACCCAAGTATTGGGATTTAGCTACGAAGAGGCCGCGAAAATCGCCGGCGTTCGCGTAGGAACTATCCGGTCCCGCGTCGCCCGCGCCCGCGCCGACATCATCGCAGCCTCCACCGAAACCAACAGCGGCGAAGACTCGCCCGGACTGCGCGTCATCTAAAAAACAGCGCATCAAAAAACGCATAACGCCCGCCAGCACTAAACAGTGCGGCGGGCGTTATTTAACCCGTCGGGCCCCGCGGGGCCCGACTAAGTTGTGATGTTACTTGCGGCGGCGACCAGCGACGAAAGCGCCAGCGGCCATCAGTGCAGCGCCGAAGCCAGCGAGGCCAGCAACGTCAGCACCGGTGTTAGCAAGCACGCGCTTCTCGGAAGCGGCGGGAGCCTGCTGCTTTGCAACACCCTTCTCAATGCCCTTCACGGGAGCTTCAGCAGCCGGAGCCTCTGCAACAGGAGCTGCAGGAGCCGGGGTGGAGGAACCAGTGGAGGAACCAACCAGAGCCGGGATCAGCGGAATAGCAGCAATGGGGATCAACCAACCGGGCACGTCAGAGGAACCAGAGGGGTTGCTGGGCTTGTGACCGGGGTTACCGGGATCTTCTTCCGGAGGGCAATCGCAGGTCTCGGTGACCTTCTCGAGGGAGCCATCTTTGAAAGCGATGGGGTTGCCGTAGAGGGTCTTGCCGTCCTTCTTAGCCTCTTCCGTCATCTTCTTGATCTTCTCGACGTCCCACTCGCCGGTGACCTTCATGGTCGCCTCTTTGTTGGCGTTCTTGATCTTGTCGAAGCCCTTCTCACCGTAGTCCTTGGTGAAGACACCAGCCCAACCACTGTAAGCGTCGATCGGGGAAGCGAACTTGACGGTAGCTTTCTTGCCCACCACAGTTACCTCGGAAGGAACCATCTTGTTCTTGTAAGGCTGTTGCTTACCACCGACAGCAGGCAGGTAACGGTCGACGTACCAGCTGGTAGCGTCAGAAGCCACGTAGCCTTCATCCGGAAGATCGATAGTGATCTCAGCGGTGCTCATCGGGTAGTCGGTAGCGAACACCGGGCGCCAAGCGATGATGCTCTTGCCGAGTAGGTAATGCTGCATCTCAACGTTGCCGGGACCAGCGCCCTCGGGGTTCTTGTCACCCTCAGGGTTGAAGTTCGGGTGGTTGTTGGGATTCCAGACCTTCTTGGTGAAGCCGTTGTTGGAGTAGTCCTTCAGATCCATGTTGAATACTGCAGCACCCTCGAGGTTGACCTTATTGCTGATGGTCTCGGTGGTGCGGGTGCAGTTGTTGCAACCCTTGTCGTTGGTGAATTTCTCTTCGGTCTTAACGACCTCGCCACGGGTGAAACCGTTTTCGGGCTGAACGTAGCCGTTATCGCCGATGTTCAGAGCAGGCTTTTCGCCCTCTTTTTCACCTTCAGCTTCTTTACCCGGTGCAGCCTTAGCACCGTCCGCTGCCGGCTGCTTGTCTTCAGCAGGTGCCGGTGCAGCCTTAGCGCCGTCCGCTGCCGGCTGCTTGTCTTCAGCAGGTGCCGGTGCAGCCTCAGCGGGAACCGACTGCTGAGCCTCTTCAGCGAAAGCAGGTGCAGCATGCACACTCAAAGCGAAAGCGGACGCAGCCGCTACAGCAGCAAAAGAACGCCGCATAATAAACTCCTAAAAAAATTGGACAAACTTCTCTGGTCACGCTAGCACTGATGACAGGAAATTTCCATAAAAGGGGACATATCCACAGGATTTCAGTAAAATTCCAGCTCAACGCCGTCATTAGACTACACCCCAGACCCCTACTGCGCAACTACTTCAACAAAGTAAGCGCTGCAATTGTCAACACTGTGGTACACACGGTGGCACAAGAAAACCACACGCAGTGAAAGGAGCACACCAATGCGCCCACACCGGCTAGCCAACAACACAAAAAGGGCGGTCGACGAAAAACACCGCGACCACCCTTTTTCCACCCCCAGCGCACAAAAACTAGCGCACCAACAACTCAGCAATCTGAATCGTATTCAACGCAGCACCCTTGCGCAGATTGTCACCAGAAACAACAAGCACCAAACCCTTGTTGTCATCCACCGACTGATCCTGACGAATACGACCCACCAATGACGGGTCCTTCCCCGCAGCATCCAACGGCGTCGGAACATCCACAACCTCAACCCCCGCGGCGTCATTAAGAACCGCAACGGCCTGCTCAGGGGTAATCGCACGCTCAAACTCAGCATGAATCGTCAACGTATGCCCAGTAAACACAGGCACACGCACACAAGTGCCAGCAACCTTCAAATCCGGCAAACCAAGAATCTTCCGAGACTCATTACGAAGCTTCTGCTCCTCATCAGTCTCCAAAGACCCATCATCAACCAAATTGCCAGCAAACGGCAAAGCATTAAACGCAATCGGAGCAACATAAGGACCGAACTCAGAATCCGCCACGGTCTCGCGCATGACAGAACCATCATGCGTCAGCTCCACATTACGATCACCGATCTCCGCAACCTGCTTCGCCAACGTCTCCACACCAGCCAAACCAGAACCAGAAACCGCCTGGTAGCTAGACACATGCAGACGAACAAGCCCCGCGGCGTCATGAAGCGGCTTCAACACAGGCATCGCAGCCATCGTCGTGCAGTTCGGATTCGCAATAATGCCCTTCGGAACCTCATTCAGAGCCTCCGGGTTCACCTCCGACACAACCAAAGGAACCTCAGGATCCTTACGCCACGCCGAAGAATTATCCACCACACGGGCACCAGCCTGCGCAAACAACGGCGCGTACTCACGCGAAGCCGCACCGCCAGCAGAAAACACCGCGACGTCAATACCCTGCAAAGACTCAACAGTCTGAGCCGTCACATCCTCAACAACAATGTCCTCGCCGCGGAAAGACAACGACTGCCCAGCAGAACGCGGGGAAGCAAAGAAACGCACCGTATCCACCGGAAAATTACGCTCCTCCAGCAAGGTACGCATCACGCGACCCACCTGGCCGGTAGCACCAACAACAGCGACAGTAGTCATAACAACAAGCTCCCTTTAACGGCCTGTACCAGCGTAAACAGTGGCCTCTTCCTCGCCACCCAATTCGAAGGCATCATGCAGAGCCTTCGCAGCAGTCTTCACATCCGCCTCACGCAAGATCACAGAAATGCGGATCTCAGAAGTCGAAATCAACTCAATGTTCACACCCGCATCACGCAAAGCCTCACAGAACACCGCAGTAACCCCCGGGTGGGACTTCATGCCCGCACCAATCAGCGACACCTTGCCAATCTGATCGTCATACAGCAAGTTCTCGCACGTGCCCTCCGACTGCAAGCGCTTCAGCAACTCCATCGCACGCGGCCCATCAGCACGCGGGCACGTAAACGTAATATCCGTGCGGTTGTCCTCCAACGAAGACACATTCTGCAACACCATATCGATGTTGATCTCATTGTCCGCAAGAACACGGAAAAACTTCGCAGCCTCCCCCACCGTGTCCGGAATACCCAGAACGGTCACCTTTGCCTCAGACGTATCGGTGGCTACGCCAACCAGGGTTGCTTCTTCCACGGGGATCTCCTCCATCGAACCGGCAACCAACGTGCCGGGGTCATTGCTGTACGAAGAACGAACACGAATCGGCACATCAAAAGCGCGCGCATACTCCACGCTTCGAAGCACCAAAATCTTGGAACCCACAGCTGCGAGCTCCAGCATCTCCTCAAAGGAGATCTTTTCAAGCTTCTGAGCGTTCGGCACAATACGCGGATCAGCGGTGTACACACCATCAACATCCGAGTAAATCTCGCACACATCAGCTTTCAGCGCAGCCGCCAAGGCAACAGCAGTAGTATCCGAACCACCGCGGCCTAGGGTTGTGACGTCGCGGGTGTCCTTGTTGACACCCTGGAAACCGGCCACCAAACAAATTTTGCCCTCATCGAGAGCCTCACGGACACGCTCCGGAGTGACATCCACAATGCGCGCGTTACCGTGACGTTCCGTTGTAAGAACACCCGCCTGCGAACCAGTGAATGACTGTGCCTTCGCACCATAAGATTCGATCGCCATGGCAACCAAAGCATTCGAAATGCGCTCGCCAGCAGTCAGCAGCATGTCCATCTCACGAGCCGGCGGAACCGGGTTCACAGCGGCAGCAAGGTCGAGCAGCTCATCAGTCGTGTCCCCCATAGCCGAGCACACCACCACAACATCGTGCCCGCGCTTCTTCGTGGCAACAATTCGTTCGGCAACGCTGCGGATACGCTCCGGAGACTCCAGCGACGAACCGCCATACTTTTGCACAATCAGTGCCACGAGGATTCCACCTTTCAGAAGACAGGTATCTTACTTCCCGCTAATGCTACCGCACCACAACCCACCTACAGCCACAAGCTAGCCAAAAGCACATAACAAACAGTCCCCACCAGAATTGATGACGCCGCGGAGCGCCGCCACCAATGCACTCCAACGGTCACCATCACAGCCGCAACAACCGCAACATAACCGCGCCCACCCCCAGCCGTTACGGCATCATCGAGCACACCACGCACACAATAAACCACCAGCACGACCATCACCCCCACCGGCATAAACAAACGCAACACCCGCGCGAAACCCGAGCGCGCCACCATACGCGCTGCCACAAAAGGTAGCCAACGCAACAACACAGTCACCCCGCCCACAGCCAGCAACACCGACAACGCATATGCCGGAGTAATCCCCTGCGGCAAGCCCCACGCACCAGGAGAATTAACGCCCCACACGAGACGAACCCCCAAGAACATATGCCCCCAACAGCAACAACCAATACGCACTCAACGCCGCAGCCAACATCCGACCAGGCACCACAACAGAAGCCACAACCCCCACTAGCGCAGCCGCTCCTACCGGCAACCACCAACGGCCGGGCGGCAATGACTCCAACGCCAAAACAATAAACAGCGCGGTCAACGCGAACTCCACGCCATGCACACCCTCCGGCACCACATACGACGCCACCGCGCCCACAATACCCGACACAACCCACACGGACTGGCACACCACATGCACCACCAACAACTCACGGCCTGACAGTTGCAACAAACCCTGAGTGGAACTCTGCTCAGCAAGCCCATGCGAGTCGGCTGGATTGAAGGAACAATCAGTAGCCCGAGCGGGATCAGCCACCGGTCCCACAGCCCGAACCGCCGACACAATCGCATACGTCTCATCTGTCAACGAGTACGTCACATACGCCCGGGCCAACCTCCCCCGCACCACCTCCCGCGGATACGTCAAGCCATAAAAGATATGGCGAAAATTCACCATCAACGACGTCAGCGCAGCACCCGCAACGCTCACCCCACCCACAACCAAACCCACACCCAAAAACTCCATCGAACCCGCATAAATGAGGACAGAAAACAACGGCGCCCACCACCAAGCAAACCCCGACCGCGCAATCAACACGCCAAACGCCAACCCCAACGGCACCAAACCCACCGACACCGCAAACAACTGGGGACCGACAGTCGAACGCGACGTCATTAATCACATCTTCCTACACCGAACATGGCACACAAAAACAACTAAACAGCAGGTAAAAGAGATCAGAAAAGAGCACGAGACCGCGACATTCCACTCCAGGAAATGCTAACATCTACGCAAATCCCGTACCAATCTACTAGGGTTTTTCGGGTGCATAACTCCTACCTAGCGGTGCTCTTCGCGTTCGCCTCGGCAATGACCATTGCCTGGGGTACCGTCGTGCGACACCGCATCGCCCAAGACGCCCCAGGGGACAGTCGCGAAGCATTCGTCGCTGCCCTGCGGCAACCCATGTGGTGGGCAGGAACATCCACAGCACTCATCGCCTACGGTCTCCAAGCAGTCGCCTTCGGCTTCGGCACCGTGCTCATCGTGCAACCAATCCTGGTGCTCAAACTGATGCTGACCTTCCCTCTCGAAGCACACTACGCACGACGCCGCATCGGTTTCGGAGAGATGTTCTGGTCCGGTGTACTGACTGCCGCCGTCGCCATCCTGGTCATCATGGGTAAACCGGCCGCAGGGCTCACCCACCCGCCACTGAACAGGTGGATCCTCGCACTTATCATCGGCATCGCAGGCTTCTTACTACTGGACTACATCGCCAAGCGCGGACCCCAAAAATATAAAGCACTGCTGCTGGGCGTCATCACTGGCGGAATCTTCGGCTATGTCGCCGTACTGTCCAAGGCTGTGGTGGACATCTTCCTCCACTACGGTCCACTGGGCCTGGTGCTCAACTGGGAGCCCTACATGCTCGTGTTCTCCGCGACCGTCGGAACCGTCATGCAGCAATTTTCCTTCAACGCCGGCAACCTCAAACAGTCCCTGCCAGCGATGACCATCGGCGAACCCATCGTCGCATTCACCCTCGGCTACCTCATCCTCGGCGAGAAATTCCAAATCGAAGGCATCCAATACCTCTGGATGGGCGCTGCTCTCATCGCAATGTTCGCAGCCGCCATCGCACTGTCTATTAAAGGTGCCGAAACAACCGCCGAAGAAGATGCAGAAGCCACAGGTTCTGACAGCGAGGCTTCACCTGCACAAAGCACCGACGCTTAAACCCCACAAGTATCAGAGCGCTCGACCCTCTTAGGGTCACTGCAGGAAACAGTAGAATAAAGGGCAACGCCGTACACGCGAACCAGGCCTCGGACCGCTACAACCTCCCAGCCCGCCGCAACACAACGCGACGTCATCACCCCCATTTTGGAAAGACCATCCCACACAGTGGTATGGTCGGTCACATGTTTACAGCACCCCACCCCAGCCCACACGGGCACACGCGTGGGCAAATCAACGGGCTACTTACGCGCCGCGGCGGACACCAAGGTTAACAGCCGGACCGCCGCGGACACTCTCGCTTGCCGGCAGCACCCCGCAACACTTCCACACAGCCGCACACCCCGCGGCACCAAAGAAAAGGAAAGCCCCATGGCAAACGACACCTTCTTCACCGCCCCCGCAGAAATCACCACCCCAACCGGCGACCGCGCACCCGGCCAACCCGCATGGAACAAACAACGCAACTCCTCCATGCCCGTCGACCGCTACCAACCCTTCGCCCAAGAAGTCGAAGACATCCGCCTGCCCGACCGCACCTGGCCCGACAAAAAAATCACCCACGCACCCCAATGGTGCGCCGTTGACCTGCGCGACGGCAACCAAGCACTGATCGACCCTATGTCGCCCGAACGCAAACGACGCATGTTCGACCTGCTGGTCAAAATGGGCTACAAAGAGATCGAAGTCGGCTTCCCCTCCGCCTCCCAAACCGATTTCGACTTTGTACGCGAAATCATTGAAGGCGACCGCATCCCCGACGACGTCACCATCCAAGTACTCGTCCAAGCACGCGAACACCTGATCCGCCGCACCTTCGAAGCCTGCGAAGGCGCCAAAAACGTGATCGTGCACTTCTACAATTCAACGTCTATCCTGCAGCGCCGCGTTGTCTTCCGCAAAGACAAAGAAGCTATCAAAAAACTGGCCACCGACGCCGCCGAGCTGATCAAAAAAATCGCCAAGGACTACCCCGGCACCAACTGGCGCTGGGAATACTCCCCCGAGTCCTACACCGGCACCGAACTGGCCTACGCCAAAGAAGTCTGCGACGCCGTCGTCGAGGTCATGGACCCCACACCCGACAACCCCATCATCATCAACCTGCCCTCCACAGTGGAGATGATCACCCCCAACGTCTACGCCGACTCCATCGAGTGGATGAGCTGCAACCTGAACCGCCGCGACTCCATCATCCTGTCCCTGCACCCCCACAACGACCGCGGCACCGGCGTCGCAGCAGCCGAGCTGGGCTACATGGCCGGCGCCGACCGCATCGAAGGCTGCCTGTTCGGCAACGGCGAGCGCACCGGCAACGTCTGCCTGGTCACCCTGGGCCTGAACATGCTGACCCAAGGCGTCGACCCGCAAATCGACTTCTCCGACATCGACCAGATCCGCCGCACCGTCGAATACTGCAACCAACTGCGCGTTCCTGAGCGCCACCCCTACGGCGGCGACCTGGTATTCACCGCGTTCTCCGGCTCCCACCAAGACGCCGTCAACAAGGGCCTCGACGCCATGGCAGCCAAAGTCACCCCAGGCGGAACCCACAGCAGCGTTGCATGGGAACAGCTGCGCGGCGAACAGTGGGAAGTCCCCTACCTGCCGATCGACCCCAAGGACGTCGGCCGCAACTACGAGGCCGTCATCCGCGTCAACAGCCAATCCGGCAAGGGCGGCGTCGCTTACATCATGAAGACCGACCACGGCATCGACCTCCCCCGCCCCATGCAGGTCGAGTTCTCCTCGGTGGTGCAGGCCGTCACCGACGCCGAGGGCGGCGAAGTCGCATCCAAGCAGATGTGGGACATTTTTGCCACCGAATACCTGGACGCCACCACCCCCTTGGAGCAGGTCAGCGTAGCTATTGACGCCGCGTCTACCGAACGCGACGAGGCCCGCATCACGGTCGATATCGTGCTGCGCGGCGAGGCCATGAAGATCGAGGGCCGCGGCAACGGCCCAGTCGCTGCCTACGCGAACGCCCTGGAAAGCGTCGGGATTGACGTCGAGGTGCAGGAGTACACCCAGCACGCTCGCTCCGCCGGTGACGATGCAGAGGCTGCGGCCTATGTACTGGCGGACGTCAATGGGTCGAAGTTCTGGGGCGTCGGTATCGCCGGCTCCATTACCTACGCTTCCCTGAAGGCAGTTACTAGCGCAGTCAATCGCGCCCTGAGCTAATCAGCGCAGCGCCCACGATGGGCGCTGCACCCATTGCACATAGAGAAGTCGTACAAAAAAACCGGCAGATTTTGCTTCCGGCGGTTTATTTTCCCAGGTGGCCGTCGCACAAAGGGCAAATCTGCCGGTTTTCTGTATCCCATGGAGCGGCGAAAGAACGGCGAATGAGGCAACCTGCACCGCCGCGAGGACCACTCGCCCCATCTAGGGGGGGTAAGGTTCCCCCTAAAACGAACACAGTCCTACACTTGTGAAATCACGACAAGGCCCAACGGGCCCCACCCGCACCAGCCGTAGAAAGGCACACGTTATGTCCCCTTCGCGCCCCACTCCCCCGGCCCTGAAGCGCCGCGTACCGAAGTACAGCGACCTTGCGCCTCTGATGCAGTTCGCTAAGCCGACGCTCGATTTCAAGGAACGTCGCCTGTCTAAAGCCGCGAACGTGTGGGACTTGCGGGCGATCGCTAAGCGCCGCACGCCTACTGCGCCGTTTGATTATGTCGATGGTGCTGCTGAGGACGAGATTTCGATCAACAAGGCCCGGCGCGCGTTTCGCGAGATCGAGTTCCAGCCGGGTGTGCTGCGTAACGTCGCTGATGCGGATTTGAGCACGACTATTTTCGGCCGCGAGTGGTCGATGCCTTTGGCGATTGCTCCGACGGGCTTCACTCGGATGATGCATTCCGAGGGTGAATATGGTGGCAGTGCTGCGGCGGCTGATGCCGGCATCGCCTACACCTTGTCCACGATGGGTACGGCTTCGATGGAGGACGTCGCGGCGCATGCTCCGGAGGGTGAGCGCTGGTTCCAGTTGTATCTGTGGCGTGAACGTGAGCGCAGCAAGGAGCTGGTGCAGCGGGCTGCGGATGCTGGTTTTTCAACGCTAGTCGTGACGGTGGACACTGCCGTGGCTGGTGCTCGTTTGCGGGATGTGCGTAATGGCATGACTATTCCGCCTCAGTTGACGGCGAAGACGGTTGTTGACGCCGCGTACCGTCCGGAATGGTGGTTTAACTTCCTCACGCACGAGCCGCTGAGTTTTGCTTCTTTGTCTCGCCATTCTGGAACGGTGGCGTCTTTGGCGGATAGCATGTTCGACCCGACGTTGACTTTTGATGACCTGGATTGGATCCGGGATTTGTGGAAGGGCAACTTGGTGGTGAAGGGCTTGCAGACCGTGGAGGACGCGCGGCGTTGTGCCGACCATGGTGCTGATGGTTTGGTGGTGTCGAACCATGGTGGCCGCCAGTTGGACCGTGCGCCGGTGCCTCTTCATTTGCTTCCGCAGGTGCGTGAGGCTCTGCCGGATATGGTGCTTGGTTTGGACACGGGCATCATGTCGGGTGCTGATGTGTTGGCGGCGGTTGCCCATGGTGCTGATTTCTGCTTCATTGGTCGGGCTTACCTGTACGGTTTGATGGCTGGCGGCAAGGAGGGTGTGGATCGCACTTTGGAGATCATGCGTGACGAGATGACCCGCACATGCAAGCTGTTGGGCGTCAATAAGTTGGATGAGCTCACTCCGGAGCATGTCAAGCTCAACGCCTCTGTCTAAACTCGTCTGTTTGTAGCCTGGGCCCGGAGTGTGTGCCTTGAACGTTGTTGACGGATGCTGATGTAGACGTCGAGGGTTAACCGCAGGCGCTATACTGAAGCGCAATGACTAGCGAGAATTCCCCCAGCGAAGACAGCCGCCGAAACCCGCAGGAGGGTTCGGGGCGGTCTTCGCGTTCACGGCGCCGTCGGTCGCGTTCTCGCCGCGGCCGGTCCTCGCAGGCACACAACGCAAACCAAAACACTAATCAAAGCGCTGAGAAGGGCAAACAGCAGCAGCGCCCAGCGCAGTCCCGCCCGCAGTTTCAGGCGGCACCGCAGAGCGCTGACGACAGCGGGGCGTCGCAGCGACCGAATGCGCGCGGCGACAGTACCAACACAGGCTCAGATGGCACGCCCAATGCGGCCAACTTGGGTAACTCTCGTGGTGGCTCTAATCAGCGCAGGGGGCGTCGCCACAGTAGTAGGCGGCGTGGCCCAGCTGACAGTGCAGGCACCCAACCCCGTACTACTGGTTCCAGCGGACCAAAACCGAGTAAGTCCAATGCGCCGCGCGAGCAGCGCCATCAGCATCAGCAGTCCAAGCGCCATGTGCCAGAGCCGGGTTCCTACCCTCAGTACACCCAGTACGTGCAGCAGCTGCAAGAGTCGGCAACATACCGTCGTAAAGACGTCACTCCCCCGCGCTTCGATCGCCCTGCTCCCCCTGAGGAGGCACCGTACGCAGTCGTGAGCATCCAGTCCTCGGGTATTCACCCTTCGACGTCGCGCCTGGTGTCCTTGGACATTCAAACCCGCACTGAGGCCGGCGACGTCGTCAATGAATTCCATTGTGTGTTTGATCCCGGCACTGACATCGGGCCGAAGCATCTGCATGGGTTGACTGAGGACGATATTGCGCAGGCCCCCCGTTATTCCAGTCTGACTCGCACGATTGGGCGCTTCTTGGATGGCCGCACTGTCATTATGCATAATGCGCCTCGGACCTGGGGTTTCATTGTGTCTGAGACCCGGGCGGTCATGCGGCTGGAGCGTCGACATTCCAAGGGGTCGAAGGGGCGCGGCCGCAAGGGCCAGCAGCGCCGTAACTTCACCCGCCTGCCCCGCCCGACGCGGATTGTGGACACCTTATCTACGCTGCGCCGCCAAGGGGTGTACCTGGAGGACACCCGCATCCGTGGTTGCGCCCGCACGCTTGGGCTGGACGTCGATCCCACGGCGTCAATAAGCAGGGCGATGATGCCGGAGGCCGCCGTATCCCGCGAATCCACCGAATTGGTGTGGGAAATGTTCAGCAAGCTGCGCAAAGGTGAGCTCGCGGAACGCACGCCGAAGGAGATCCAAGGGGATCGCTTTGGTTTACAGCGGTCGATTGTGCGTATTGACGCCGCGAACGCACCGCGACCATTTATCAATCCGGGTGTGCTGCGCGACCGGCTGGTGCAGGGTATGGAGATTGTTGTGTCGCCGCAGATCGAGATGGACCCGAATGTCATCATCGAGGCGGTGGCTCGCACTGGGTTGGCGTATTCGGAAAAGCTCACGCGGCAGACCTCCGCTGTGGTGTGTAATCAGCGGGACAACCTAACGGGTAAGGCAATGCACGGCGACCGCAAGGGGATCCCCCTGGTCAGTGACGCGGAGTTCATGTCGCTCGTGGAAGATGTGGCCCCCGGTACTACACTGTAAGCAATGAAGAGCAAGTCTATTCAGCGCGCTAGGACCGCCGTCGCGGTCACTGCTGCGAAAGCCGCAACCGTTGCCTCACGAGCTACGGGTCGTGGTGCCGGCGGCATGATTGGTGGACTAGTGGCGGGGTTTATTGACCCCAGCCTGATGGAGAATCTTGCCGCTGGCCGGCCGGTATCGATCGTGACTGGCACGAACGGGAAGTCCACGACGACCCGCATGCTGACCGCTGCCATGCGCACCACTTCCCCTGTGTGCAGCAATGAGGGCGGGGACAATATGGACGCCGGCATCATCTCCGCACTGTTGGAGGGTCGCGGTGCGGAGCGTGTGGTGCTGGAGGTCGATGAACTGCATGTTCCTGCCGCCGCGGACAAGCTTGATGCAGATTGTTTGGTGCTGTTGAATCTCTCGCGTGATCAGCTGGACCGCGTTGGAGAGATCAACACTATCGAGCGGCGCTTGCGCGAATGTCTACAGGCACGCCCGGAGATGACTGTGGTCGCCAACTGTGACGACGTCATGGTGACCTCGGTTGCATTCGATCATCCCAATGTTGTGTGGGTTGCTGCTGGCGCTGGTTGGACGGGGGATTCCACCTCGTGCCCCCGCACCGAGAGTCACATTGTGCGTTCGGAGGATGGTGTGGATTGGTGTGCGACTAAGCCCCTGGCGGATGGGCATCAGTTCCGCCGTCCTGCACCCGATTATTGGTTGGAGGGCGAGGACCTTGTGACCCCTCAGGGGCGTTTCTCCTTGTCACTGCAGCTTCCTGGTAATGCTAACCGCGGTAATGCGGCGCAGGCTGTGGCGGCAGCGGTCACTGGTGGCGCGGATACGCAGAAGGCTGTTGACGCCGTGAGCCAGGTCAAGGAGGTCGCGGGTCGTTACTCCACCATTGAGTTTGAGGGCCGCCAGGTGCACATGCTGCTTGCGAAAAACCCGGCTGGCTGGCAGGAGGCACTGTCGATGGTTGATCGTAGCGCCGATGGCCTGGTCATTGCCGTCAATGGTCAGGTGGCTGATGGGGAGGACTTGTCCTGGTTGTGGGATGTAAAGTTCGAAGATTTTGATGACGTCGCGGTGGTTGCTGCCGGCGAGCGCGGCACTGATCTTGCGGTGCGTTTGACCTATGCGTCGATCGAGCATGAATTGGTGAAGAACACGCTTGATGCGATCCGTGCGTGCCCGCCCGGTCGGGTCGAGGTGCTCGCGAACTACACTGCGTTCCGCGATTTGAAGCGCGACCTTGCAAAAGCATCCGCACGTACCGCCGAGGAGGGCTAAATGTTAACCATCGGACTGGTCCTACCGGACGTGTTGGGCACCTATGGCGACGATGGCAATGCCCTGGTGTTGCGTCAGCGTGCGCGGATGCGTGGCATCGACGCGGAAGTCAAGCAGCTGCGCTACGGTGATGCGATACCAGAGTCCTTAGACATCTACACCGTGGGTGGTGGCGAAGACACTGCCCAAATTTTGGCGGCACAACACTTGGCTGCTGACGGTGGTTTGAAGCGCGCATCCGAGGCTGGGCGCCCAATCCTGGCGATCTGTGCTGGACTGCAGGTGCTTGGAACTAATTTCCGCGCCGCAGGGCGCATAGTTGATGGGCTGGGGTTGATTGACGCCACGACCTCCTCTTTGGGTAAACGCACCATTGGCGAGGTTGCATCAACACCACTCATTGATGGTTTGACGGCGCCGCTGACGGGTTTTGAAAACCACATGGGCGCGACCATTTTGGGGTCGGATGCGTCACCGCTGGGTAGGTTGACCCGCGGCGTCGGCAATTGTGACGCCCATGGTTCGCGTAGCCCCGAGGATGTTGGGGTAGAGGGTGCGGTGCAGGGCAGCATCATCGCAACCTATATGCATGGCCCTGCGCTTGCCCGCAACCCCGAGTTGGCGGATCTGCTGCTTGCTCGCGCGATGGGGGTTGCTGTCGACGAGTTGGCACCGTTGGATATTGACTGTGTTGATCAGCTGCGCAAGGAGCGCCTGCGCTAGCCCACTGCCCCTCAGCGCGGTTGCTGTAGTCGCTGGGCTTGGCGGGGCTAGAGGACGTGGCGGCCGCTCAGCGCCCTCGACAGCGTCAGCTCGTCGACGAACTCTAGGTCACCGCCCAGCGGCATTCCGGAAGCCAAACGCGATACCGTCAACCCTGGGAAATCCTTCAGCAACCGCGCCAAGTACGACGCCGTTGCTTCGCCTTCCGTGTTGGGGTCGGTGGCGATGATTACTTCGGTGACCTCCGGGGCGTCATCATATAGTGGGGATTCCGGGGTGGAGTCGGCCAGCTCGCGATCTTTGAGAACACCGCCGATACGCTGCAGCAACACATTGATGGAGAGGTCTTTGGGCCCGACACCAGCCAGTGGGTCGAGTGCGCCGCCAAGCACGTGGTAGCGGCCGGAAAACTCCCCTGTGCGTTCGATGACTTGAATGTCTTTGGGTTCTTCAACAACGCAGATGAGGCTGCGGTCGCGGCCACTGTCGGCGCAGATGCGGCAGACGGATTGGCGGGAAATGTTGCAGCAGATGCGGCAGAATTGCACGCCAGTTTGGATTGCGCCAAGTGCGGCGATGAGGCGGTCGACGTCTTCGGGTTCCTGGTGCAGGATGTGAAATGCGATGCGTTGGGCGCTTTTGGGCCCGACGCCGGGCAGTCGGGAGAGTTCGTCGATGAGATCCTGCAGTGGTCCTTCAAACACGAGTGCCTAGTGTACCCGTTACGCAGGATTACAAGGGAAAACCCCGCAAGCGGGCTGATTCTTTAGTTCAGTTCCCTGGCTGCGGGGTTTAAGTTGTGGGCAAGGCGCAGGACCGTACTAGCGCATTCCCCGTCAAGGGTGGGTTAGAACAGTCCGCCGAGTGCGTCGTTGCCGAAGCCCTGGGACAGGGGGCCCATCTTTTCCTCGGCGAGCTTGGACACCTTGGTGTGTGCGTCCTGGAGTGCGCCGGTGATGAGGTCCTGGAGGGTCTCGACGTCTTCGGGGTCGACGACCTGGGGGTCGATGCGTACGTCGCTGATGGTGCCGTTGCCGTGCATGGTGACCTTGACGAGGCCGTTGCCGGCTTCACCTTCGACGCTGGAGTTGAGGATTTCCTGCTGTGCTGCCTGCAGTTGGGCCTGCATCTGCTGGGCTTGTTCGATCAGTTGGCTCATGTCGGGTTGTGTCATTGTGTCTCCTTGTTGAGGTTTTTGTTGATTCGTCGGCCAGTCTAGCGGCCTGCCCGCTGTGGCGTCACGGTTGTTCGCTTAGAGCGGGCGGGCGCCTAGTTCTTGGGCGAGTAGGTCCATGGCGACTGCTTTTGCGTCGCGCCGGTCGTAGCTGCCGGTGCCTTGTGCTTCCCTGATGAGTTCTTCTTCCTCACTGTCCCTGGGGTCCGCGGGGTTGGTGTGTGGCTGTGTGGGTGCGTCGTTGGGCGCGGCGTCGGGTTGTGGGGTGTTGACGTCGCGGGGGTTCGGTTGTGCTTCGACCTGCGGGTTGCTGGCGGCTGCTTTCGGCTGTGCGGGGGTATTGAATCCACCGGGCATGGATTCATCCGGCGGGTAGCCGTAGGGGTCGTCTGGTTCGGGTGGCAGGGGGACACCGTCGCCGAAGGTTTGTTGGTTACGTAGTTTGGCGTTGCCGCGGGCGGCGGCTTGTTTCCAGCGGGGCAGGTTGTCTTGTGCCTCTGGCTGCTCAGCCTTGGAGGGTTTTGCCACGGGTGCCGCCCACTGGGCAGCAGTTGTTTGCCCCCCTGATGGTTTTTCTTCCGGCTTTTCTTCGGACTTTTCGGCCGGCTTCTCTGCTGGTTGTTCTGCCTGTGGCGATTGTTGCGTGCGCGCGGGTTGGGCGGCGGGCTGGGGGGCGCTATCCCCGCCCGCCTGCCGGGGGTGGGTGCCCACCACGCATTCGACGCTGACTTGCTGCCCGAGTTCTGCAGAGACGACCTCGGCGATCACGTCATTGTTGCTGGGGGCGTTGAGGCGTTGCACCAGGGCACCAGTGTTATTCCCGATCAGCACCGTGTCGCCATTGATTCCAACAATTTTTGCCTCTGCCAGAAGGATGCCGGCGACAGCATTTTTGTTGCTGATCAGTGAGCGGATGTGTGCCCACTTGGTGTTCAGCGTCTGAAGCAGGTCTTCTGCAGACTGCGACTGCTCAGGCTGCACTTGCTCCGCCTGCTTCTCGGCTGGCATGCGCTCGGGTGCAGGCTTAGCCGGCGGTTGTTTCTGGGCAGGTTGTTCTTGCTGTGCAGGCTCAGCCAGCCCCATGCGGCGTCGGAGGATGGCGGCCCCAGGCATGTTATCGGGGATGGCACCCGGCCCAGCTCCAGCAGCACCAGTGGCTGAGCCACCGGGTGCAGATGCCCCAGACGCAGGCGTGGTTGCCGCCTGAGCTGTAGCTCCAGCGGCGCCCGCCGCATTGCCCACAGCAGCGACCGCCGCGCTCTTACCAGCGAGCATCTTTGCAAACAGCACTTCCAGCAATAAGCGCGGAGAGGTCGCGCCCTTCAAATCATCGATGCCGGAGTTGAGCTCGCCAGCCAACCATGACAAAGTGCCCGGCGCGAACGCTTGGGCTTGTTGCTGGAGGGTTGGTACGTAGTCTTCGGGCACGTCGATCAGCCCTGCGGCAACTGCATCTGGTACGACCTGCAGCACCATCAAATCCCGCAGGCGATCCAGTAGGTCTGTGGCGAAGCGTCGGGGGTCGTGGCCTGCGTTGATGACGTCATTGATGGCGCCGAACATGCCTGCGTAATCGCGTGCGGACAGTGCAGCAACCGCGGCGTCAATAAGCGAAAAGTCAGTGACACCGAGCAGTGGGACGGCCATCTCGTAGCTCAGTCCTTCCTCGCCAGCGCCGGCAAGCAGCTGGTCCAGGATGGACAGGGAGTCACGGGGGGAACCGCCGCCTGCGCGAATGATGAGGGGGAAGACGGCATCATCGACGCGCACGCCTTCGGCCTCGCACGTGCGCTGCAATAGACCACGCATATCGGGCGGGGTGAGCAGGCGGAATGGGTAGTGGTGGGTGCGAGAGCGGATGGTAGGGATGACCTTGTCCGGCTCCGTGGTGGCGAAGATAAAGATGAGGTGCTCTGGTGGTTCCTCCACGATCTTCAGCAGGGCGTTGAAGCCTTCGTTGGTGATCATGTGCGCCTCGTCGATGATGAAAACGCGGTAGCGGGAGTCCGCCGGCGCATAGAACGCCCGGTCGCGTAGGTCACGCATGTCGTCGACGCCGCGGTGGCTGGCGGCGTCCAATTCGGTGACGTCCAGGTTGCCGGGGCCGCCCGGGGCGAGCGACACGCAGGAGGGGCACTTGCCGCAGGGGGTTGAGGTTGGCCCGTCGACGCAGTTCAGGGAGCGCGCCATGATGCGGGCTGAGGATGTTTTGCCGCAGCCGCGCGGGCCGGAGAACAGGTAGGCGTGGTTGATTCGCCCACTATCGAGCGCTGCGGATAGTGGGGTGGTTACATGCTCCTGGCCGACAACTTCCCCGAAGGATGCCGGGCGGTATTTACGGTATAAAGCCACTCCCCTACCTTAGCCGTTGTGGGCTATCCCCGCAGGCCTGGCTGACGGCTGGGGTACCCAGCTGCCGAGGGCTATTAGCCGTTGCCGCGGGCAAGGTCAAGGATGTCGATGCCCTGCTGCGCGATGCTTTCTTGCAGCGCGGGCACACCGTAAGTGATGGCGTAGTCGTATTCGGCTTGTGTCAGGGGGAGCACTTGCAGCATGAGCGTCAGTCGCTCCGGTTCATCGAGTTGGGGCACGGGCCCGTCCCATACCCATGGCACCACAAGGAGCACATGGGGTGTTGACGTCGCGGGCAGCGCGTGAGGCAGGAGCGTTCCGGGTTGAGCAGGCTCATGGGGAGCGGTGTCGCGGAGTCGGCTGGCGACTGTGACCAGGTGGCTGCGTATGTCGGGTTGGTGGGCGACCGCGAGCAGTTCGCAGCGCACGTCCCGTCCTTCGTGTTCCAGCCCGGTGTCGATGTTTGAAAAATCAAGGGTGACGGCGATGGTGTCGCCCGCGGGAGGTTGCTGCCCGGAGGCAGGTGATGCCGCTGCGGTCGCGGCGTCATTATCCTGCGCAGCAGTCGTGGTGATTCCGATGTGGAATCCGCTGCGGACCTCGATTGATGGGGTGCCAGGCAGCAACCCATCAACCCAGTAGGCGGTCTCTTCCCAGTTCACCTTGAGTTACTCACCCTCGTGTTCGCCATCGTAAGTGGACTAGCGTGGACTAGCAATGCGCTGCGTTTCGCCCGCGCCGCGGGTCCTAGTTGGCGAGCTTTTCAGCGGCGGCCAACAGAACGCACGTTGCGACACCATCCATAGCGATCTCGAGCTCCTTTACCGGGGGCAGGGAGGGGGCGAGTCGGATGTTGCGGTCGTTGGGATCCTGCTTGAGGGGGAAGGTGGAGCCAGCGCCAGTCAGGGCAATGCCGGCTTCCTTCGCCAACTCAACGACGCGGGAGGCGGTGCCATCAACGACATCGAGGGAGATGAAGTAGCCGCCCTCCGGCTTGGTCCAGGTTGCGACGTCGCGCCCACCCAGGCGCTCATCGAGAATGTCGAGAACACGGTTGAACTTCGGCGCCAAGGAACCCGCATGCTTGCGCATGATTGCGCGCACGCCCTCGGCGTCGCCGAAGAACTTGGCGTGTGCCAACTGGTTGATCTTGTTGGGGCCGATGCCGCGGACGTTTGCGTGCTTGGCGTACCAATCCAGGTTGGCCTTGGAGGAGATAAAGAAGGACACGCCCGAGCCCGCGAAGGTGATCTTCGAGGTGGAGGTGAATACCCAGAAGCGGTTGGGGTTACCGGCGGCCTCCGACATGGCGAGAACATCGTGGACCGGGGGGAACTCGTCGGTCAGGGTGTGCACTGCGTAGGCGTTGTCCCACAGCATCCGGAAGTCCGGTGCTGCCGTTTCCATTTCGGCGAGCTGGCGGCAGACGTCTTCGCTGTAGCTCACGCCGGTGGGGTTGCCGAAGGTGGGGACGTTCCACATGCCCTTGACCGTCGGGTCTTTGACGAGTTCACGCACGGCGTCCATGTCTGGGCCGTACTCGAGCATCGGAACGGTAACCATTTCGAAGCCGAAGTGCTCGGTGATGGTGTGGTGGCGGTCGTAGCCGGGTACGGGGCAGATCCACTTGACGCTTGCCTCGTCCTTCCAGGGGCGGGGTGAATCCTGGGTGCCGAACATGTAGGCGAAGGAGATGAGGTCGAACTCAATGTTCAGCGACGATGCGTCGCCGCAGTAAACATTGTTAATGTCGCAATTCATCAGCTCTGCGTAGATCTCGCGAATGTCTTTGATACCGGTGAGCCCACCGTAGTTGCGGCAGTCGGTTCCGTCGGAGGCGGTGAAGTTACCTTTGCCCGGCAGTGCCAGCAAGTCATCGGAGAAGTCCAGTTGTTCTGAGCTGGGCTTGCCGCGGGTGAGGTCAAGGGAGAGGTTCTGTGCTTTGAATTCCTCGTATTTGGCCTTGATCTCAGCGGTGAACTGGGCGAGCTCCTCCGGGTTCATGCTTGTGAGCGATGCTGACATCGACTTGTGCCGCCTTCCTACTTGGGGTGCTGTGCTTGCTTGGCATGCCTGGCGTTTTTGGCGCCACGTACGCAGGCCAGTCTAGTGCATCCTAAGTATGAACGCGACGGATTACGAAAATGTGCACATTCCCCGACCCCCCATAAAAATAAAGGACCTCGCGTACCCGACAGAGCCCACTGACCCTTGCTGCATTCCTGCCCTGGGGGAGTTCATGAGATAACGCCACGCGAGATCATCAAACAGTGTAGCGGAGGGGCGGCGTCGCGTCTAGTGCAGCTAGGGCACCGCAGGGGTTTTGCTTTGTGGCACGGGGGTGTGTATGGTTTTGGTCTGAACGTTTTAGTTCACGTGGAGGATTCGACTAGCGGCCTATGTCGCACGCCTGGAACGCGTGTTGGGAGCAATCCCTCAGGGGTTCAAATCCCCTATCCTCCGCCAAATGAAACCTCCTAGCCTCACAGCTAGGGGGTTTTCTCGTATCCGAACCCCATCCCGCTAACGATCAGATACACCACCTGATAAGTGCATCGGAGTTCGGGTAACTACCTCGCCTTCTAGTCCCACTAGTGCGAGCAGCCGCCTCGCCTCGGCGTCGCGGTCGTTGCGGGACTTGTGCTGTTTCACGCAACGAGACACTGCCGCGATTTTGTTGGCCGCCTTTGCGTCAAAGCTGCATCCACACGTAAGCATCGCGGGGTAAAAGCTGAGGGTCAAAGCGCTCCAATATCTCCGCAGCCGTACGCGCACCGGGCACCCCAATCGACCCAGCCAACTGCTCCACAACGTCCTCCACAGTCAGGCCCTGCTCGAGCATCTGCCGCAACGTCACCGCCCCATCGCGCTTGGCTAAACGCTTTCCTTCCGCGTTAACAACCAGCGGCACATGCACATATTCGGGCACCGCATAACCCAACAGCGACGCCAAGTACGCCTGCCTCGGCGCAGAGCTCAGCAGATCGTCCCCGCGCACAACCTGGTCGATCCCTCCCGCGGCGTCATCAACAACGACCGCCAGGTTGTAGGCCCAGTCCCCTCGCCGAAGAACAAAGTCATCCACCGGCCCCACGTAGCGGCCGTTGTAATAATCGACAACCTCGAACTCCTCGACGTCACTGCGCAATCGCACGGCAGGCACGCGCCCTTGTTCAGCAAATTGTTGACGCCGCGACTCCCGCTCCTGTTCAGTCAGCTCACGACAGGTACCTGGATAACAGCCCGGCAGCACGTGGGCCGCACCTGAGGCTTCCAGGATGTCCCGGCGCGAACAGAAGCATTCGTAGGTCTCTAGCTGTGATAATGCCGCTTGGTAGGCCTCGTGGCGGGAGCTTTGAACCACCGGTTGCCCGTCCCAATCCAGCCCCAAGGAGGCCAGGTCATCCAACTGTCGGGCGGCAGATTCGGCTGAAGAACGCTGCGAGTCGACGTCTTCGATCCGCATGATGAACTCGCGACCGGTTTGTCTCGCGAACAGCCAGGCGAGCAACGCCGTGCGAAGGTTTCCGAAATGTAGGTCCCCGCTGGGGCTCGGGGCGTAGCGTCCTGCCGACATAATTAGGAAGTTTATGGCACCATACTGTGCATGCCTAAACTCGCATCTGGGCGGGGCGACACTGCGGTGTCGTCCGGTAACGCCCGTTTTATCCAAGTCCAAAAGTCCTACTACCCGATCCTGCTCGCATTGTTTGTAGCGGTGTTCATCATCTCGAATATCACCGCCACTAAAGGTGTTATGTTCGGCCCCATCATCACCGACGGGGCGTTCTTCCTGTTCCCCTTGGCTTATGTCATCGGTGACGTCCTGGCAGAGTGCTACGGTTTCCGCGCTACCCGCCGTGCCATCTGGACGGGGTTTGCTGCGATGCTTATCGCGGTGTTTTCCTTCTACATTGCTATCGCGCTGCCTCAAGCTGACTTTTATGAACAACAAAATGAATTCGCGGCAATCCTCGGGCTTGTGCCCCGCATCGTTGCCGCCTCGCTGATGGGCTACCTGGTTGGCCAGCTGCTGAACTCGTGGGCGTTGGTGAAGATTAAGGAGCGCACGGGTGAAAAAACCTTGTGGGCACGTTTGCTTGGCTCTACGGTGGTGGGTGAATTTGGCGACACGCTGGTGTTCTGTCTGATCGCTGCACCGGTCATCGGCATCACGACCGTCGGCGACACCATCAACTACACCATCGTTGGCTTCCTGTGGAAGACGGCGGTAGAGGTTGCGATCATGCCGGTCACCTACGCGGTGATCCGCTGGGTGAAGACTCACGAAAACTACTGACTAGGGTGCCCCTCGGGGTTGTAGATCAGGGCTAAATCCGGGCAAACCCCGATGCGCGCATTGCTCGCGGCGATGCACCATAGAGCCATGACAAACAACACATGGAATTGGAAGAATCTTCGCCGCGACCGCGCCAATTTTATCCTTCGCTACGGTGCTATTTTTTGCCTGCGTAGTAGCGCCCCATAAACTCGTCGCGGAACTCGTAGTAGTAGCCACCGTCGATGCTGGCGCGGATGTCGTCCACCAGCTTGAGCATGAAGAACAGGTTGTGCATCGTGCACAGGGTGCCCGCCAGAAACTCCTTAGCTTTCAGCAGGTGGTGGATGTAGGCGCGGGTGTAGTTTTCTGACACGTATCCGCCGAGTTCTTCATCAATCGGGGTGAAGTCCCGCTTGAAGCGCGCGCCCTTCAAGTTCATCCGCCCATCAAGGGTGTAAACCCCTCCGCGGCGGCCCAGACGGGTCGGGGCAACACAGTCGAATGTATCTGCCCCGGCTTCAACTGCGGTGAACAAGTCATCGGGCTCTGAAATGCCCAACAGGTGACGCGGCTTATCTACGGGCAGTTCATCGCATACCCACTGCACGATCGTGCCAAGGTTTTCTTTCTCCAGGGCGCCGCCGATGCCGTAGCCGCCGAATCCCCGCATGCCTTCGGCTTCGAATTCGTCCGACAGGCTCACTAGCCCACGGGTGGCTTGCCTGCGCAAGTCTTCATACTGGGCACCCTGGACCACACCCCACAGTGCCTGCAGTGGTTTGTCTGCGCGCAGTTGGGTCTGCCGGTTGTGTTCCTCGAGGCAGCGCCTGGCCCAGCGGTGGGTGCGCTCCACGGAGGATTCCTGGTACTCGCGGGTGTCAACAAGGGTGGTGAGCTCATCGAAGGCGAACATGATGTCCGCGCCCAGTTGATGCTGGATCTGGATAGAGACCTCGGGGGTGAAGCGATGCTTGGAACCGTCAATCACGCTGCGGAAATCCACGCCGTCTTCGTCGACGTGCGCCATGCGGTCTTTGCCGCGGGCCTTGATGTCGGTTTCTTTCAGGCCGGAGGTGTCCATCGCCAGGACTTTTTTAAACCCGACGCCGAGGCTCATCACCTGGAATCCGCCGGAGTCGGTGTAGGTGGGTCCGTGCCAGTTTTCGAAGGTGGCGACGCCGCCGGCCTCATCAACAATGTCCGGTCCAGGCTGCAGGTAGAGGTGGTAGGCGTTGGACAAAATGGCTTGCGCGCCGCATTGGCGGATCTGTTCGGGTGTGAGTGTTTTCACGGTCGCTTTGGTTGCCACGGGGATGAATGCGGGTGTCTGGATGTCCCCGTGGGGGGTGTGGATGGTTCCGGTGCGGCCGTGGGCGCTGCCGTCGAGGGTGTTGCGCAGCTCAAAGGTGCTCATGGGTTTTCATCCTATCCAACTGCTTGTTGTGGGTTTGCCGCGGCCGCACAGTGTTCCGCTGTGTTCCCCTATTGTTTAATGACGTCGCGGGGGCCAGCGCCCTAAACAATGTCCTAGTCAATGTCGACGCGCGGCAGTATGCGGTTCAACGCCTTGGGCAGCCACCATGTGCCGCGGCCAAGCAAGGTCATTGCCGCGGGAATGAATGCCATGCGCACGAAGAACGCGTCGAACAACACGCCAGCGCCCAGGGCGAATCCGAAGATCTTGATGAACGGTAGGGGTTGGTCGATAAACGCCACAAACACCGCAATCATGATGAGTGCGGCAGCTGTGACCACCGGCACGCCAGTGATGAAGCCATCTTCCACCGCGGCGTCAGCATCCCCGTCGCGTTCAAAATGTTCCCGCATGCGGGTCACCAGGAACACCTGGTAGTCCATTGCCAAGCCGAAGGTCACGCCAATGAGGAAGATCGGCATGAAGCTGATCAGTGGGCCCGGGGTGTTCACCAACCCCCACAGGCCTTTCTGCCACACCAGCACGGTGGCGCCGAACGCTGCGCCGACGGACAGCAGGAACCCGACGCTGGCCATCACCGGCACCGCAATGGAACGGAACACGATCAGCAGCAGCACCAGCGCCAGCCCCACCACAACGGCCAGGTAGGTTGGCAGGGCGTTGTACAGGCGGGTGGTGACATCTTGCTGGATCGGCGCCAGCCCGGTGATGCCTACGTCGACTCCGGTTGCGGACTCAATGGCTGCGTCCTGGCTGCGCAGTGCGCCCAGTAGCGCGGTCGTTTTGGGGTCGCTCGGGCCGGTGCGCGGGGTGAGCAGCATCTGAGCGGCCGAACCGTCGGCACTGGCTCCGATGATCTGGACGTGTTTGACGCCCGGGTTCACGCTGAGCTGCTGCACCGTATAGGCATAGGCAGCGCCGATAGCTTTCGACCGGTCACCTTGGGCAATGCCGGACAGCACGGGGGCATCAACATCAACGTCGTGGGCGTCAACCACAATCAAAAATGGTGCGTTGATGCCCTCCCCAAAGCCCTCTGCCAGTAGATCCGCGGACTTGCGTTGGGTGGTGTCGCGGTTGGACAGGGTGTCGTTCGGCAGGGACAGCTGCAGATCCAGCGCCGGCCCCGTCAGCGCGCCCAAACCAAGAATCACTAGAGCAATGGTGATCGCCGGGAACTTCGTCACCACCCGGATCCATCTGCGGAAAAAACGGGTCGACAGCTGCTCGCGACCCTTTTTAAGTGATGACGTCGCGGGGCTTTCTGCCGCAACCGAGGCGACGTCATCATCCTCCTGGAGGTCAGAAGAGCTGGAGCTGGCGCGAAGTGCCTCGGAACGCGTCCGACTAAACAATCGCCGGCCGCTCAACGACAACAGGGCGGGCACCAACGTCAGCGCCACCAATACCGCGGCACCCACGGTAAAGGCCGCAGCAAAACCCATGAAACTAAGGAAGGGAATGTTGACGATCGCCAGCGCCACCAGGGCGATAATGACAGTCAGGCCGGCGAACACCACTGCCGAACCAGCCGTAGCGACGCTGCGGGCTGCCGCCTGCTCGCGGGTCTGCTGTGGGTTGCGTAACTCCGAGCGGTAGCGGGACAAGATGAACAGTGCGTAGTCGATACCGACAGCCAACCCCAGCATGACCGCCAGGGTGGGCGTCGTGTTATTCAGCGGCACCCAATGCGTCGCCAACAAAATACCCGTCGTGCCCAGGCCGATCCCCAGCAAAGCCGTCACAAGCGGGATACCCGCCGCCAACGCCGACCCGAAGGTCGCGAGCAGCACGAGCAGCGCCGCAGCCATGCCGATAGCCTCCGAGGTCGTCTTGATCACCAACGGATCCCCGAATCCAGCACCACCGGCCTCCACCTGCAGGCCCTGTTCGCGCCCGGTGTCCATCGCCGCTGTGATCGTGGCGCGCTGCTCATCGGTCACGTCCGCCGGCGCCGGAACATCCAATGCAAAAGAGGTATAGGCAATGCGCCCATCCTGGGTGATCAGCGAGATATTATTCGCGTCTTTACGTGCGGTTTCCTCCGGCAGCCCGGCGCTCACAGACTGCTCAAGCACCATCTCGCGCAGCTGCCCGTCGAGCGTCAGGGGGTTGCCGAAACGCTGCCGATCAATAATGCCCGGCACCGTCGCATCCAGTTGCTGCACCACTGATTCCACCGCACCGGCGTAAGGCTGTTCACTCAGCGTGTGGCCCTCCGGAGCCGCAAACACCACGGTGACACCCGCAGCCTCCAAGGGGTTCGGCTGATCCGGGAAGTTCTTCATTAGTGACGCCGCGGCGGCCTCACTGGGGGTGCCGGGGATCTCAAACACATCGTTGAAGCCTTTGTTCAACGTTGCAGAAGACGCCCCCAGGGCAGTCGCCGCCACCAACCACGTAACGACAACAATCCACCGGTGACGAAACGACCACCGGCCGAGTGCGTAGAGGAATCGGCCCACGGAGTGTTCCTTCCTTCAAACTGGGGTTCACGCCCACGGGACATACCCGTGGTGCAGCGAGGGATAAAAAATAGACCCTATAACAAAAGCCGGATTAGTGTTTTTAACACTAATCCGGCTTTATCATCTGTGCGCCCGGAGGGATTCGAACCCCCAACCTTCTGATCCGTAGTCAGATGCTCTATCCGTTGAGCTACGGGCGCATGCTGCTTTAGCAACGAGGAGTAAGTGTACCCCGATCAAGCAACTACCGCAAATCCCACCATTACCAGGCGTTTCTTGGCGGCTACACATGCCACCCAGCCGTGAAGCCTACACATGCCACCCAGCCGTGAAGCAGGGTGCGGGCAATCACCCATTACTTTCCGTTTCAGACCCCCTACAACTACCCCCGGCCCCCACGAATGCAGACAATGCGCACACAAAAAATCTCCCACACCCTAATGGATGCGGGAGATCTCCCAAACGTGCGCCCGAAGGGATTCGAACCCCTAACCTTCTGATCCGTAGTCAGATGCTCTATCCGTTGAGCTACGGGCGCAAAGTTCCCCACGACAGTAACGCGGGAAACTGCGGAGGCGAGAGGATTTGAACCTCCGGTCCCTATTTCTAAGGACAACTCATTAGCAGTGAGTCCCATTCGGCCGCTCTGGCACGCCTCCACGCAAGCTTACGCAAGCTCTAGACAGCATAGCGAACACCACACAAGCGAGCAAAACCCACACCAAAAAAACGCTAAACTAGCCGACATGAACGCCCAACCCCACCTCCGCCCCGACCTGTCACAACTGCCCGACTACGTCCCCGGCAAACGCATGCCCGACGCACTCAAACTATCCTCCAACGAAGTCGCCTTCGGCCCCCTACCATCCACGCTTACAGCGATCACCGACGCGGCGTCAACAATCAACCGCTACCCCGACATGGCCGCAACCGAACTGCGCGAAGCCCTCGCCGACCACCTAGACACCACCATCGACCACGTCACCGTCGGCTGCGGCAGCTCCACCCTATGCCAACAGCTCGTCACCATCACCTGCCAAGACGGCGAAGACGTCATCTTCCCCTGGCGCAGCTTCGAGGCCTACCCCATCTTCGCCCGCGTCACCGGCGCCAACCCCGTACAAATCCCCCTAACCGACGACCTGCGCAACGACCTCGACGCCATGGCCGCCGCCATCACCGACACCACCCGACTCATCTTCGTCTGCAACCCCAACAACCCCACCGGCACAGTCGTCACCGCCGAAGAATTCGACGCATTCATGGCCAAAGTGCCCAGCCACATCGTTGTCGCACTCGACGAAGCCTACTTCGAATACAACACCGCCCCCAGCACCCCCGACGCCGCTGAACTGGTCAAACGCTACCCCAACCTGATCGGCCTACGGACCTTCTCCAAAGCCTACGGACTCGCAGGACTACGCGTCGGCTACGCCTTCGGCAACCCCCACATCATCGCCGCCATGCGCAAAGTCCAAGCCCCCTTCGAAGTCAGCACCGTCGCACAAGCCGCAGCCATCGCCTCCCTGGAGGCCCGCAGTGAACTGCTTGAACGCACCCGCGACGTCATCACCCAACGCGAACGCGTCAGCACAGCCATCGGCGCGGCACCCAGCCAATCCAACTTCGTCTGGGTCCCCGCCGAAAGCCTCACCGGCGGCGATGCTCTAGCAACCGCACAAGCACTCACCGAACGCAACGTCATCGTCCGTGCGTTTCCCGAAGGCGTACGCATCACAGTCACCAATGAAGAAGAAATGGACCGCTTCCTGGCGGCCTGGGACTCACTGACCTAAAGTACGCGTGCCTGCGCGCGCCCGAAACACGTGCTTAGAACACGTCCACCCGGGCGCCCAACGCCTCAGCCTGCTCCAACTGGCTGACCCACTTCGGCGCCCCGGGCTTCACCCGCAACACCGGACGATTACTCCCGCCCGCAGAAGCCCCACCACGCGCCTCACCCGCACGAGCCTCGTAACGCACCCGCGAGCGATACCCAGCATCCACCAACTCCTCGACACTGGACTCCTCGCCCGCAAGATTCGCACGCGCATCCACCAGCAAATCAATCGTCTCGTCCAACGCCGCCAACAAAGCCACATTGTTGGTTTCGCACATCGCACGCACCAACGAAGGCACCGTACCCGCCACCCGAGTACCATCACGGAAACTACCCGCAGCCAGCGACAACGCCAACGCACCACCGTTGTCCCCAACGATCGCCAGGGCCTCCGCCAACACGTGCGGCAAGTGCGAAATCCGGGCCACCGCGGCGTCATGAACCCCCACGCGCGCAGGAATCACCTCCGCCCCCACCGCAGACGCCACCGTCGCCACATCACGCCACAGTCCGACCCATTGCTCACTCACACCTTCAGGATCCTCCGCAGCCTGGTCGAACGTCACCACCCACGCCGCCCCCTGAAACAGGCCCTCATGCGCGGCCTCCCACCCAGAGTTCGCCGTCCCCGCCATCGGGTGACCACCAACATAACGGTCCTGCAGCCCACGCTCACGCACCAGGTCATACACCTCCGCCTTCACGCTCACCACATCCGTGATCCCACAAGACGGCGCATGCTCCCCCACCGCATCCAACATGCTCGGGATCGCTGGCATCGGGGTCGCCAACACAATCAACGCCCCCTCACGTTCTGCGCGCTGCAGCGTATCCTCCAGGCAGCTCGACGCGTCAAAGCCCTCATCACACGCCTGCTTCACCGCGGAAGGTGAACGGTTAAAACCAAACACCGACCAGCCCTTAGCGTGGAGGTCACGCAGCAAAGAACCACCAATCAAACCGAGGCCAATAATGCAGACAGGTCGCATACTCATCACGCCTACTAGCATGGCACACATGAGTGCCCTGCCTCCTCCCTCATGGGTCGCACGCGACGAAACCATGCTCCGCCGCGCCATTGACGTCGCACAAAACACACCGCCGGCAGATGTTCCCGTCGGCGCAGTAATTTATGACGCCGCGGGGGTCGAGATCGCTCACGCACACAACCGCAAGGAAACCAACGGGGACCCCACCGCCCACGCCGAGATACTCGCAATCAGGGATGCGGTCGGCGTCATTGGTGATGGTTGGCGCTTGGAGGGCTGCACGCTAGCAGTCACCCTAGAACCTTGTGCGATGTGCGCCGGCGCTATCGCTGCGGCACGAATCCAGACTGTGGTGTTTGGGGCATACGAGCCGAAAACCGGGGCGTGCGGCTCGGTGATTGACGTGCTGCGGGACCCGGTGTTGCCCGGGTTCACCGCAGTCCGTGGGGGTGTGCTGGAGCAACCATGCGCACACTTAATGGAAGAGTTCTTCAGCAATTTGCGCTGACTTCAGGTAGTTTAGCCAGTGCTGGCCCCGCGTTTATGACGGTGGCCTCATGACGATAGGAGTGCACATGGGTTTCGGCGATCAGATCCGCAACGTAACTGATGGACTGAAAGGCAAAGTCGAAGAAGTCGCAGACAAAGTTATCGACTCCAAACTCGACGGCGACATGGCAGAAAAAGCCAAAAGCGCTGTTGAAGCAGGGTTGAACAAAGCTGACGAACTACTCGACAGCAAACTGGGCGACAAGGCTGGCGACACCGCCGGCGAACAGCCCGAGGCCAAGTAGCCTCACCCCCTATCTCCTTTCGTCACCCACAAAAGCCAGCAGCCGTCCGCGGCACTGGCTAACACAGATATCGCACAGATTAGGAGCACACCATGAGCGCTTTTGAGAACAAGGCTGAAGAGCTCGGCGGCAAGCTGAAGGAAGGCATCGGCGAGGCTGTCGGCAACGAGAAGCTTGAAGCAGAGGGCAAGTCCGACCAGGTCAAGGCTGATCTGAAGGAGAAGTTCGACGAGGCCGGCGAGCGTCTCAAGGAGAGCGTCGACAAGGTTCTCGGCGCCTTCAAGAAGGACTAATCTTCCCGCCCCGTTGAGGGGTTGAAGCCCCAGGCAGACTAGTGTTCGCCTGGGGCTTCTGCATTCGCGGGTGTAGGCTGCGGTGGGGTTGGCCGTGGGTTGGTTGGAAAACATGCACAAATTTCGGGTGGGCGAGCACCTCACCGTCTTTTTCCCCAGTTCACCGATCGCGGACGGCCACCCCACCCGATATTTGTGCACACCCGCGCGACAACTGCTGGACCACTTGCACGCCATGCACGGGCTTCCCATAAAAAGGCCCCCTCACCTTGTGTTTTGGTGAGGGGGCTTTTGGCGGTAGCGGCGGGATTTGAACCCGCGGTTGGGGGTTACCCAACACTCGCTTTCGAGGCGAGCACCTTCGGCCGCTCGGACACGCTACCGCTAGCCACCTTACCTAAACGCTAAAGTGCTCCCAAATCGACGGGCCACGTCCAGACGTCTACTCTGCCTTCAGCGCCGCGCTTTCCGCAACTAGCCCAATGACGACTGTTGACGCCGCCCCTACCGCAGCGGCCACGTGGCGGGCCATGGCACCAGAGAAAAACGCGCCGATCGCCATGGCGGCAAGTACCCAACCTGCGCACTAAGCTGTTCACAGCTGGCTGCTCGGGGTGTGGCTGGTGCTGGTGGGCGACTGGGTTAACATTTTGAGTGGAACTCGGTTACCATGATGTGGCGCCGAATGCGGCTCATGGAGATGTGGCAGAGCGGCCGAATGCACTCGCCTTGAAAGCGAGCGTCCCGTGAAACGGACCAGGGGTTCAAATCCCTTCATCTCCGCGTTAAGCAAAACCCCAGGTGGTCTACCATCTGGGGTTTTTGCTACCCTGGGGCAGCATGAAGGCCATCACATTACGCGACCCAAGTGACAAGACTTCCCTCCACGTCTCCGAGGTTACCGACCCCCAGCTCGCCCCGGGCGAAGCCCTCGTCCAGGTCAAGGCGGCGGGTGTCAACCGTGGTGACCTTTTGCAGGCAGCCGGCCACTATCCCCCACCGCCCGGCGCGAGCGAGATCATGGGCCTGGAGTGCTCCGGCGTCATCGTTGATCCTGGTGACACTAGCTTTTCCGAGGGCGATGAGGTCTGTTGTTTGCTCGCGGGCGGGGGCTATGCGGAGCGTGTTGCAGTGCCAGAGGGGCAGATCCTTCCGCTTCCCGAGGGTTTCAGTTTTGAGCAGGCTGCGGGGATCGTCGAGGTTGCGTGCACGGTGTGGTCCAACTTGGGGATGCTTGCGAAGATTCGCGCGGGCCAGTTGGTTCTGATCCACGGCGGTGCTGGCGGAATCGGTTTGTGTGCGATTCAGGTGTGCAAGGCCCTCGGGTTGAATGTTGCGGTGACCGCCGGTTCCGAGGAAAAGCTGCAGTTGTGCCGCGACGCCGGCGCTGACATCGCCATTAATTACCGCGAGCAGGATTTCGCCGAGGAACTCAAGGGCCGCGCCGACGTCATTTTGGACATCATTGGTGCAAAGTACCTGGATAGGAACATCACGGCTCTAGCGAAGGATGGTCATATGGTGATCATCGGCATGCAGGGTGGGGTGAAGGGCGAATTGAATATTGGCAAGTTGTTGGCCAAGCGGGGCACCATTTCCGCGACGGCTTTGCGCGCCCGCGACGTGGAGGATAAGGCACGTATAGTGCACGAGACCATGGGTGTGTTGTGGCCGATGTATGCGGATGGGACGATCCGCCACCAGGTCAATACTGTGTTGCCGTTTGATGACGCCGCGGAGGCTCACCGTTTGCTCGCGTCCGGTGAGGTGAGCGGGAAAATTGTTCTGAAGTGGTAGGGCAGCCAGCCAGGCCCAGCGCAGCCAGTTGGGCGCTCTAGCCCAGTGATGCCAGTGCCCTGGCCAGTGCAGTGATGTCCGAGGCGGTGTTGTAGGGCGCTAGGCCGATGCTGATGCTACCGCCGGCTTCCGTCGCCCCCATGGCTTCGAGCAGTCGGTCCGTGGGGCTGACTTCTGTCACGACACCGTTGTTGAGCAGGCGTCGGTGTACTGTGTCGGCATCCACTCCGGGTACGACGAAGCTGACGCGGCCGATGCGGCCTGCCGACGGCGGGCTGTCCACGGCGTCACCACTGACACCGACGACATGCACGTGGCTGAGGTTCTGCAGGGCGAACAGTAGTTGTTCGTTGAGCTCATCAACATAGGCGGCGGTGGCCTCGAGTGCCCCGGCTAGGCGGCGGCGCCTCGTGCCCACGAGTTCCCCGCCGAGGGACGCAAGATGGTCGACCATCGCCGACACTCCACCAAGCAGGCCGCTGGATAGTGCGCCATGTTCCAGTGATCCGCCCACGGGTTCCAACCGCTTCAACATGGATGTATCCCGCAGGACCAGGGCGGATACTTGCGGCCCGCCGAAAGCGGCGCAGTCTACAACGAGCGCATCCACACCCAGCGTTTCAATGTTGATCGGACGGTAGGGGGCGAGCATTGACGCATCCACCAGTGTCCACGCACGGGACTTCGAACGCACAATGTCGGCGATCGCCTGCACATCCGTCACCGTCCCCACAAGGCTGTGGGCGGCGGGAATAAACACCAGCCGCGTCGATCCATCAACAAGATCAACGAACTGTTGCTCGTCCACATAGCCGCTGCCCAAATCCGCCAACGCCACACGAACATCCACCGGGCCTTGCACACCCTGCGCGCCAATCCCACCCTGCGCGCCGACAGCGTCCAACGCGACGTCATACATAGAAGAAGAAAGGCTGGATGCCAGCACAACGCCAGCGCCACGACGCACAACACGACGACGCATCGCACGAATGAAACCCGCCACCAAACTTTCACGGTTCGGGCCCAGGAAAACGCAGTCGGGCCGCGCCCCCACCATGTCAGCGATCGCCTTTTTCGCAGACCCCACATGATGCGAACCAGTCAACAGGCCCTGCTGCAGTGCGCGGGAATGGGAACCGGTGATGGGCTCGACGTCCACGATCTGCGCTGAGGTGCGGAAAGCGGTCGCCACCGCCGAGCTGACCTTCTCCGGGATCTGCGGTGCACTGTGCCCATTGAGGTAGATCCAACCGTCGCTCAGACTGCTGTACAGTCCGCGAGTGAAGGCAACATCATAGGGCATGCAGGACACTTTACAGGAGTTTAAAGGCTGCGCTTCTCCCCTGGCAGCGACCTTTGCGGCTAGGGTGGTTCACTGTGCTAGGTCAATCATCCAACCACCCAACCGACGTTGCGCGCATGACGCGTGTTGACGCCGCGGATTCCCCACCGTCCCAGTCAAAGACGCTGTCGGCAGCGATCAATGACCTGGTCAAGGGGTTCCGCCAGCATGAGCTGTGGCTCCAACTGGGGTGGCAAGACATCAAGCAGCGCTACCGGCGTTCCGTCCTTGGCCCCTTGTGGATCACCATTGCGACGGGCGTGATGGCTTTGGCGCTGGGGCTTTTGTATTCCGTCCTGTTTAAAATCCCGGTTGCGGAGTTCCTGCCGCACGTCACCGTGGGTTTGATCATGTGGAATTTTATTTCCGGCTGCATCAAAGAGGGCTCGGATATTTTCATCGACAATGAGGGGCTCATTAAGCAGCTGCCCTCTGCGTTGTCGGTGCACTGCTACCGCCTGGTGTGGAAGCAGGCCCTGTTTTTGATGCACAACATGGTGATTTGGGTTGTGCTGATGTTGGTGTTCCCCCGGCCTTTGGGTTGGGATCTGCTACTGGCGATCCCTGCGATGGCGCTGCTGATTGTTAACGGTGTGTGGGTGACGATGTTCTTCGGCATCATCGCCACCCGATACCGCGATGTCTCCCCTCTGTTGGAGGCTATGACACAGCTGCTGTTCTACGTCACCCCGATTGTGTGGACCACCCAGACTCTCACGGAGCAGGGTGGGGCTGTCAGCGAGCGCGCGAAAATCGCGATGCTAAACCCGCTGTACCACTACATGGAGGTCGTTCGTGCACCGATGATTGGCGCCCCTATTCACGCCCTCAACTGGATTGTTGTGTTGTGTTGTACGGTGGGCGGGCTTCTTTTGGCACTACTGGCTATGAAGCAGTGGCGCTTCCGAGTGTCCTACTGGGTTTAGGAAGGCAACACCCATGGTTTCCATCGATACATATAACGCGTGCGTTGATTTTCCCATTTTCGACGCCAAGTCCCGCTCCATGAAGAAGGCCTTCCTGGGTGCCGCTGGCGGCGCCATTGGTCGCAATAGTGACAATGTTGTCGTCGTTGAGGCGTTGAAGGACATCAACCTGCATTTGCGCGAGGGTGACCGCGTCGGACTTGTTGGCCACAATGGTGCTGGTAAGTCCACGTTGCTGCGGTTGCTGTCGGGCATTTATGAACCGACTCGTGGCTCTGCGCATATCCGTGGTCGTGTCGCCCCGGTGTTTGACCTGGGTGTGGGAATGGATCCGGAGATCTCCGGGTACGAAAACATCATCATCCGCGGCCTGTTTTTGGGGCAGACCCGCAAGCAGATGAAGCAGAAGATGGATGAGATTGCGGAGTTTTCCGAGCTGGGCGAGTACCTTGCGATGCCTCTGCGCACGTATTCGACTGGTATGCGTATCCGTTTGGCGTTGGGTGTGGTGACGTCGATCGAACCGGAGATCCTCCTTCTCGATGAGGGTATCGGCGCTGTTGACGCCGCGTTCATGGCGAAGGCACGCAAGCGCCTGGAGGAGCTGGTGGAACGCTCCGGAATCTTGGTGTTTGCATCGCACTCGAATGACTTCCTCGCCCAGCTGTGTGACTCTGCACTGTGGGTGGACCATGGCACCATTCGTAAAGCCGGTGCCGTCGATGACATTGTGGAATCCTACGAGGGTAAAGGCGCAGCCGATCACGTTCGACGCCTTCTGGCCCGCATGGAAAAAGAGAAGCTACAGGAGTCCCCCGATGCTTAAAGCAGACTCGCGGGTCGCTGCGGTGATCGTCACCCACAAGCGCGTTGACCTGCTGCGCGCATCCCTCGACGTCGTCGCCAATCAAACACGACCCGTCGAGTGGGTCATTGTTGTTGACAATGGGTGCGAGGATGCAGTTCGCGATTTACTTAATGACGTCGCGGGGGATCGCGGCGTCTACCTTCCTTCCGCAACCAACTTGGGCGGTGCAGGTGGTTTCGCCTACGGCTTCTTGCAAGCCTTGGCTTTGGGCGCGGAGGCTGTGTGGTGCGCCGATGACGACGGCCGCCCCGAAAACACCGAGGTACTCGCCACCCTTATGGACTGCGCAACCCGGCACTGTTTGGACGAGGTCTCCCCAGTGGTGTGTAACCTTGCGGAACCCGATAAGCTAGCGTTCCCGCTGCGTAGGGGTATTGAATGGCGCCGCTACCGCAGTGAGCTATTCGACCCCAAGCATCCTGTCGAAGAGCAGGACTTTCTGCCGAACATCGCATCGCTGTTTAATGGCGCTCTGATTTCCGCTGACGCAATGGCACGCATCGGTGTGCCCGACTACCGCCTGTTTATCCGTGGCGATGAAGTTGAATACCACCGGCGACTGAGCCGCAGCGGCCTGAAATTCGGCACCTGCCTGTCTGCCGCTTACCTGCACCCGGACGGCTCGGAAGAGTTTAAACCGATCCTGGGCGGCCGGATGCACACTCAATACCCAGACAACGAAGGCAAACGCTTCTTCACCTACCGCAACCGCGGGTTCCTCATGAACCAGCCCGGCATGCGGCGTCTGCTACCGCAAGAATATGCGCGCTTCGCGTGGTTCTTCCTCGTTCAGCGACGCGACGTCAACGGTTTTAAACAATGGTTGAAGCTGCACCAGATGGGGCGCAAAGAGCACTTCGAGCGACCCGGCGGACACTAGGCCACAGTTCAGCCGGCCTCTTCGGCAATGGACTCTACCAGCGATAACGAGCACACGAGAGATGGCGGATATGGCACAAGACATTCCCGACGACGCGCAAGAGCCCACCCAGGCGCACAGGCAGGGTGAGACGCTCCAGCACGGGCTGCATGAACCTGAGCAGCCCAGTATGCAAGACGAACTGGAGTTGACGATCGCCACCGGTGCGGCCGCACCGCTGCTCATCGGCGAGGACGAAGCCGACGCCCAACAGGCCGCCGACAAGGTGTCCACCCAGGGACTGAAGTTCATCATCTCCGGCGCGCTATCGGCCATCCCCGATCTCGGCCTGACCATGCTCAGCCAGTTCGCCTTCGGTACATCAACCAACGTCGCCCGCACCATCGGGTTTATTGCAGGCACCATCACCGCCTACATGATCAACCGCCGCTGGACGTTCAAAGCAGAACCCTCCATGCGGCGCTTCCTAGCGGTTGCTCTGCTGTACACGTTGACCTACTTCGTCAACGTCCGCGGCTACACCCTGGGATACCACGCACTCGATGACATGATGCCTGACGTCATCGCTTCAGGCGTTGCATTCATTTTGGCGCAGGGCACGGCGACCGTCATCAATTTTGTTGTGCAGCGATTGTTCATCTTCAAGCGGTAGGGTTTTACACATGTTCGGTTTCAAGAAGAAGACCCAAGAGTCGGTCCACATGGCTGCGGAGAAAACCAACACTCCGCTCAGTAACGAGATGACCATGATGATGGCGCAGGAGCTGCCCATCTTGGACAGTGCCAGCCGGACGCGCGTGTATGAGATTCTTAATGCCTATGAGGGACCGCAGATTTCTTCACAGGAGGAGCTCCCGGAGGAGATCCGAACCATCATGGACCTCTAAACAAAGTGGTTGTGCCAAAAAGTGTACATCTTGGCCACCTAGAAGACCGCGACCTAGGGAAATGCTGCGGCAGTAGGCCAAGATGCACACTTTTTGGCACGCCTGAGAATAAAGACGAAAGTGCCCCGCTGGGAAAACCCAGCGGGGCACTTTTCATGCAGGGCTTTGCACCCTGTCCAAGAAATTACTTGGAGGAGGTGAACACAGCACCAACGTTGTTGATGAGATCCTTGAGAGCGTTAAGAACACCATTGCCGAGGTGGGTGAAGATGTTCAGGAAGTTGTTGAGAAGGTCGTTCATGTTAATCCTTTCAGGAAAATCTTTGGACTAGCGTCCGGAAATTACTTGGAGAAGGTGGTCAGGAACTTGGTGACGTCTGCAACGAACTGGGTTGCGATGGATGCAGCGTGTCCGAACAGGCTGGTGAAAACAGTAGCAATGTCGTGGATGACCTCGGTCATATCGAGTCCTTTCATGTGTTGGCGGGCCCCTTGCCGGCCGCGCCGTCCTTCATTCACTCTATCGACCAGAATTTGAAAATGTTTCATCCTGAGCGAAAAAATTTTGAAGAAATCTCCGTTTTCGCAGGTCGACCGGCATAAAAAATTTCTACAAAATCTTCAACAAACGCCCCAAAAGTTAACTTTCGCCCCTTCTGTTACCCCCAATCGGGTCGTGGAACACATCCACGCGCCCGCCTAGCTCCCCAACCTGATACCAAGCCCAACCTCCAACACAACACACTCCTGTGCCCCTAGGCGCCGACAACCAACTAGCGACAAAAAGCGGGTAGCCTGGGAAACAATGACTAGCAACACAAGCACGACCAGCACCGTCGCTCAAGAAGCTTCGCACGGTGCCCACGGCAGCTTGAACACAGAAGCTCGCAAGCTCACAGGCTGGGGCCGCACCGCCCCGACCACCGCCGAGGTGCTCTCCACCCCCGACGTTGAGAAAATCATCGAGGCCGTCAAGCTGGTAGCGGACCAAAACTCGGAAAAGCCAGACCACCTCAAGCGCGGCATCATCGCCCGTGGCATGGGTCGCTCTTACGGTGACCCCGCACAAAATGCCGGCGGCGTCGTAGTCGACATGCAGCCGCTGAACGTCATTCACTCCATCGACACCGAAACCGCCATCGTGGACGTTGACGGCGGCGTCACCCTCGACCAGCTGATGAAGGCCGCACTGCCCTACGGGCTGTGGGTTCCTGTACTGCCCGGCACCCGCCAGGTCACCATCGGCGGCGCGATCGGCCCGGACATTCACGGCAAAAACCACCACTCCGCGGGCTCCTTCGGCAACCACGTCGTATCAATGGAACTGCTCGTCGCTGATGGCCGCGTCCTCCACCTCGAGCCCAACGGCACCCCCGACGATCCCAATGGGGAGCTCTTCTGGGCCACTGTGGGCGGAATGGGACTGACCGGCATCATCCTGCGTGCACAAATTAAAATGACGCGCACCGAAACCGCCTACTTCATCGCAGACGGTGACCTCACCCCGAACCTCGATGCAACCATCGAATTCCACTCCGATGGTTCCGAGAAGAACTACACCTACTCCTCCGCGTGGTTCGACGTCATTTCCCCGGAACCCAAACTGGGCCGCGCCGCCATTTCCCGCGGCTCGCTGGCCACCCTGGCCCAGCTGGAAGAACTGTCACCGAAGCTGGCGAAACAGCCCCTCAAGTTCAATGCCCCGCAGCTGATCACGGTTCCGGATATCTTCCCGAACTTCACCATGAACAAGCTGTCCATGATTGCCGTCGGTGAACTGTGGTGGCTAAAGTCCGGCACTTACAAAAACAAGGTGCAGAACCTCACGCAGTTCTATCAACCCCTCGACCTCATTGGTGAATGGAACCGCGGCTACGGCTCCAAGGGCTTCCTCCAGTACCAATTCATTGTCCCGCGCGAAGCAGTGGAGCCGTTCAAGGAGATCATCCGCGATATCCAGCGCAGCGGCCACTACTCGGCCCTCAACGTGTTCAAGCTGTTCGGCGAGGGCAACAAGGCCCCCTTGTCCTTCCCGATGCCCGGCTGGAACGTCTGCGTGGACTTCCCCATCAAACCCGGCCTTGGCGCATTCCTCGACGAACTCGACAAACGCGTCATGGAATTCGGCGGCCGCCTGTACCTGGCGAAGGAATCCCGCACCTCCGCGGAAAACTTCCACAAAATGTACCCCGAGCTCGACGGCTGGCTGAAGACCCGCAACGCAATCGACCCCCACGGCGTCTTCGCCTCCGACATGTCGCGTCGTCTGCAGCTCTAAACAGCCCGTATAGGCCTTCGTTGGTCACCGGCTACAACCCTGCCGGTCACCAACGACCAGGACGTTCAACCGTTCACAATCGCTATTCGATCGTCAACAATCTAAAAGGACACCATTCATGATTAACGCCGTCGGCAAACCCCAACACATCCTCCTGCTGGGCGGAACTTCAGACATCGGCCTGGCAATCGTCGAAGAATTCCTCTCCTCCGGCTCCGCCACCGTCACTCTCGCAGCCCGCAAAACCTCCAGTCACCTCGACGCCGCGGTCAAAAAAATCGAGGCCGCCGGTGCCACCGCTGTCAACGTCATCGACTTCGACGCCACCGACTTCTCCTCACACCCAAAGGTTATTGATGCCGCATGGGAACACGGCGAAGTTGACGTCGCGATCGTCGCATTCGGTACCCTCGGTGATGCCGAAGAACTGTGGCAAAACCAAGAAAAAGCAGTCGCATCCGCACAAATCAACTACACCGGTGGCGTCAGCGTTGGCGTGCTGCTGGGCCAAAAGATGAAAGCCCAACGCCACGGCACCATCGTCGCACTCAGCTCCGTCGCCGGTGTGAAAGTTCGCCGCTCCAACTTCGTCTATGGCTCCACCAAAGCTGGATTCGACGGCTTCTACGAACAACTCGGCGAAGCCCTCCGCGAGTTCGGCGCCCGCGTGCTCCTCGTCCGCCCCGGCCAAGTCCGCACCAAGATGAGCGCCGATGTTGAAGAAGCGCCGCTCACCGTCGACCGTGAGGATGTCGCCAAGGCTGTAGTGGACGGCGTCATTAATAAAAAAGACACCGTGTGGGTCCACCCCCTCTTCCAATACGTGATGATGGTCCTCCAGCACATCCCCAAGCCCATCTTCCGCAAACTCCCGTTCTAAACCACGGTTGTTCCGCCGCCCACCAGTACACGAAACCGCGCTGGTGGGGCGGTAAAGTAAAACACCATGACGCCTTCCACGCCACTCCGCCTGCCCGCCCGCAGCGTCTGCGAGGACTACGACCTCGACCGTCATGACATGCCCCGCACCCTCCTCGGGATCCTCGTGGCAGGCCTAGGCGCCGCCATCCTCACCCTCCTGGCATGGAAAATCCTCAAAACCACCAGCTTCCCCGCGTTCGCGAACTCAGAACAAACCAAAGCACTGGCCACCGCCGGTGCCGTCATCATCGTCGCTGTCGCCAGCGGCTGCGCCGTACTCGGGCACAAACGCCGCACCCGCCCCTACTCATTGTTCTGCCATGCAGTCCTCTATCTCTCCCCCGCCGCGCTAGTGATCACCACCCTCGGCATCCCACTATCAGCCACCCGCCTCTACCTCGACGGCATCAACGTCGACCAGGGTTTCCGCACCCAATTCCTCACCTGGATGGGCTACACCAGCCACCTATCCGACATGAACTACATCGACATGCCCTCCTACTATCCCGGGGCATGGTTCTGGATCGGCGGCCGGCTTGCGAACCTCCTGGGCATCCCCGGTTGGGAAGTGTTCCAACCCTGGGCGCTGATCTCCCTCGCCACCGCGGGCAGCATCCTCGTCCCCGTCTGGCAGCGTATCTGCGGTAGCCTCACCGTCGCTAGTGGCATCGCCCTCGTCACCACCTCCATCACCATCGTCATGAGCGCCGACGAACCCTACGCCGCCATCATCACCATGGGTGTACCCGCCGCCACCGTCATGATGCGCCGAGCACTCACCGGCAACCTCTGGTCACTCATCGGCCTCACCCTCTACATTGGTGTGTCCGCCGCCATGTACACCCTGTTTACCGCCGTCGTCGCGCTCTCCGTCTGTGTCATGGCGGCGCTGTTCGCCGTCGTTTTCGACCACAGCATCAAACCCCTCCTGCGGCTTTTCATCATCGGCGCCGGCTCCGCCCTCATCGCCTCCACCGTGTGGGCGCCCTACCTCACGGCTATCCTCAGCGGCCAGCCGCACTCCGGCGCCACCGCCATGCACTACCTGCCCCCAAGCGGCGCCCAAGTGCCCATGCCGATGCTGCAGTTCAACCTCGTCGGCTTGCTCTGCCTCCTCGGCCTCGCCTACCTCATCGTCCGCATCGCCGATCCGGATGTGCGCTCCATGCTGATCGCCCAAATCGTGTTCTACGGGTGGATCGTCACCTCCATGATCGTGTCCCTATCAGGCAAAACACTCCTCGGTTTCCGCCTGGACGCAATCATCACCATCCAACTCGCAACCGCAGGCATGCTCGCCCTCGCCGAACTCCGCCTCGTCGAAATCCCACGCTTCTACCCCGCCGTCACCCGCCCCGCCACCGCCACCACTGTGACCCGCGTCATGGTCGCAATCCTGGCGATCGCCGGCCTCAGCTACGCCCAACAAATCCCCAACCGCATCTCCCACGCCATCGAAATGGCCTACACCGACACCGACGCCTACGGCGAACGCGGCGACAAAAACGCCCCCGACTCCGCCACCTACTACGCCACCATCGACAAAACCCTCAAAGACTGGGGCTACAAACCAGGCGAGACCGTCGTCCTCACCGACGAGCAAAACTTCATGTCCTACTACCCCTACCGCGGCTTCCAAGCCTTCACCTCCCACTACGCAAACCCCCTCGGGGAATTCGACAAGCGTAATGACGCCGTGGAGCACCTTGCCTCCACATCATGGACCGCGCCGAAAAACTTCAACCGCTCCGTCGACGACCTCCCTTGGCGTGCACCCGACGTCTTCATCTTCCGGGGCCAAATAGACGACACCTCCAGCACCGGCTGGAAATACGACCTCGCCGAAGACATCTACCCCAACAACCCCAACGTCCGATTCCGCGGCATCTACTTCAACCCCCAAGCCTTCCAAGGCTGGCGCACACAACAAGTCGGCCCCTTCGTCGTCGCCAGCAAACTCCCCATGTAAAACCCACATCACACCCACCCCACCGCAGCGTCCCCAGCACCGCACAGGGCGACCTGTAGAATTACCCGCGTGTCTACAGTAGAAGCTCCGCAGCCAGCAAAGGGAATCCAGCTAGCCGCCATCATCAGCGGCATCGCCGGATTCATCCTCTTTGTGTTCACACCCTTCATGCCTGTCAACCAAGTGCAGTCAGAAGTGTCATGGCCGCAAGGGGAGGTCGGTTCCCTCACCTCCCCCCTCATCTCCTACGCGCCCGTCACCTGGAGCGCCGACATTCCGCTCCGCGACGTCAACAAGCTAAACGAAGGCCAATCCCTAGTTCTGGGCACCCTCCCGACTGACTCCAAGGACCCCACAGCCCGCGGCCTGTTCGTGCGTTCGACAGACAGCGGAGTCGACGTCATCGTCCGCAACCAAGTCCCCCTGGAACTCAGCGCCGATGAGCTGCAGAAACTCCCTGAGGATGCGGTCTTAAGCATCAGCTCCACCTCCACGGAAACCACCGCCGAAGTCCCCGGCACCAAATTCCAAGGCACCATCGACGGCGACGTCCGCCCACAAGTCACCGGCTTCTACACCGAACTCGACCCCACCCAAGTCACCACCGACGGGCTCCACGCCATCACCGAAGTGAACTCCCGCTTCACCTCCTCACCCACCCTGTGGAAATACCTCACCATGTTTGGGGGCATCGCCCTCCTCATCATCTCCCTCATCTGCCTCCACCTGATGGACACCACCGACGGGCGCTCCTCCCGACGAATCCTGCCACCCAACTGGTACAAGCCCCGCATCATCGACGTCACCGTCGCCGCAGTCCTCGGCTACTGGTATATCTTCGGCGCCAACACCTCCGACGATGGCTACCTGCTGACCATGGCCCGCGTCTCCCACGACGCCACCTACATGGCCAACTACTACCGCTGGTTCGGCGTCCCCGAATCCCCCTTCGGCGCGCCCTACTATGACCTCCTCGGCGCCATGGCCCAAGTATCCACGGCAAGCATCTGGATGCGCCTACCGGAGCTGATCGCCGCGCTGATCACCTGGTTCATCATCTCCCGCGAAGTCCTGCCCCGCCTCGGCACGCAAATCAGCACCCGCGCCGTCGCCCAATGGACCGCCGCGCTGTCCTTCCTCGGCTTCTGGATCGTCTACAACAACGGCCTCCGTCCCGAACCCGTCATCGCCCTCGGCGCGCTGCTGACCTGGGTCAGTATCGAACGCGCCATCGCCACTTCCCGCTTGCTACCTGCTGCGGTCGGCGTCATCATCGCCACCATCTCCCTCGGCGCCGGCCCCACCGGCCTCATGGCAGTCGCCGCACTCCTCGCAGGCCTGCCCTCCCTTATCCGCGTCGTTCAACGCCGCGCCCCCCGTAAACACACCAACGACCAAGGGCGCAAAGAAAATAATTCACGACGCCGCGTCGCCATCGCCGCCATGCTCGCCCCCTTCCTCGCATCGGGAACCGCCATCCTCCTCGCGGTGTTCGGCGACCAAACCCTCGCCGGTGTCCTAGAAGCCATCAAAGTCCGCGGCGCCAAGGGCCCGTCCCTGGCGTGGTACAGCGAATGGGTCCGCTACCAAACCCTCATGCAACAGACAGTGGACGGCTCCTTCACCCGCCGCTTTGCAGTCCTAATGATGCTGACCTGCCTCGGAATCGTGCTGGCATCGGTCCTCCGCAACGGCAAAGTCCCCGGTGCGGCCGCCGGCCCCTCGCACCGCCTCATGATGGTCTTCTTCGGCACCATGTTCTTCATGATGTTCACCCCCACCAAGTGGACCCACCACTTCGGTGTATACGCCGGCATCGGCGCAGCACTCGCCGCCCTCGCAGCAGTCGCCGCAGCCCACATGGTCGCACAATCCGCCCGCAACCAAACCCTCTTCATCGGCGCCCTGTTATTCCTCCTGGCCATCGCCCTGTCCTCCACCAACGGCTGGTGGTACGTCTCCAGCTACGGCATCCCCTGGTGGGACAAGAGCATCCAGTTCAAGGGCATCGAAGCTTCCACCGCCATGCTGCTCATCGCACTCATGGTCCTGCTCGCTGCGGCGGTACAAACCCTCCGAAACTCCTCCAAAGAACCCCACACCGGCGCAGAAACAAACACTGCGACACCAGCCCCCGCGACGTCAAAAATTCCGATGCGTTCGACGTCGCGACTGACCCGCGGCATCATCACCGCACCGATCGCAGTCGTCTCCGCCCTCGTCCTGGCGTTCTCTTTGCTCAGCCTCGGCAAGGCGTTCATTTCGCAATACCCCGCCTACTCCATCGGCCTGGGCAACCTGCGCACATTCGCTGGCCAGCAATGCGGCCTCGCGGAAGACGCCCTGGTGGAAACCAACACCAACGACTCCTTCCTTCAGCCCACCAGTGGAGACCTCGGGCAATCCCTCACCACCGACGATTCCCGAAACTTCAAACCCAACAACATCCCCACCTACATCGACTCCGAAGGCGTAGACACCTCCACCCAAAGTGCGGGATCAATCGCAGGTTCCACCGAAGAAGACACCAACAGCGGCACCACCGCCGGCCAAGCATCCGGCCTCAGCGGCGGCTTCCGATGGGAGGAAGGCATCAACGGCTCCAAGGCCCGCCTGCCATTCGGCCTGGACTACACGCAAGTTCCTGTCGTCGGTAGCTACACCGAAGGCCTGCAATACCCGGCAGAAACCACCACCCAGTGGTACGAACTGCCGGAGCGCAGTGAGGACAAGCCGCTACTCGTTGTTTCAGCAGCGGGCCGCATCAAGCACCACGACATCAACGGGGTCCTACAAGACGGGCAGAAACTGGTTGTCGAATACGGTGTCACCGAAAATGGCAAAACCAAACCCTTGGGTGAGATTGAACCGATCGATATTGGCCCGGAGCCGTCGTGGCGTAACCTGCGGGTGCCGCTTGATCGAATTGCACCGGAAGCGAATGCGGTTCGCATCGTCGTAGAAGACACCAGCCTGGATCCGGACCAGTGGGTTGCGTTCACGCCGCCGCGCGTTCCGACCCTGTCCAGCCTGAACGACTTCGTTGGCGATACACCGTCGCTGTTGGACTGGTCGGTTGCGCTGCAGTTCCCCTGCCAAACCCCGTTCGGGCACTACGCGGGTGTGACTAATGTGCCGCAGTTCCGTATCTCCCCGGACCGCCCCGGCAAGATTACGTTGAGCCCCTGGCAGGACTACAACGGTGGCGGCATCATGGGTGTAGCGGAAGCGATCAACTACTCCATCGAAGTGCCTTCCTACTTGCGTAATGACTGGCAGCGCGACTGGGGTTCCTTGGAGCGCTATGAGCTGCGTAAGAATAGCCTTGGGAAGGATCCGAAGGAAGCGAAGGTTGATACGGAGTTGGTGACGCGGTCTGGGTTGTGGACCCCGGGTCCGATGAAGACGTCCGACGACGATTAGTTTGCTGCGGCCGTTGGGTCGTGTGTGGCCGGTAGGTTTTGTGCTGCTGCAGTCTTGTTTGCTGCGAGGCTGTGGGGCGGGGCCTGCCGGTTTTTGTTAGTGATTTGCTGACAAGGCGGACTGATCCTTGCCCATGATGCGGACCACACCACCGCACCAACGCAACCGCTACCCCACACCTTTGTAAGCGATTCACTAACAAGAAATCTGGTGAGGATGGTGGCGGGGTGAACGATTATGAGCCTGCCCAACCCGGGCAGGCGAGTGTAGTGAACTACGGCAGCCAACCCCACCGCAGATACCCTTGTATGTGAATCACTGACAAAGCCCGCCACCCCCGGGACATATTCCCAAGGAGTGACGGGCTCTCCAGTTCGCTGCGGCTACGTCAGATCAGATGAGCTTCTTAGATCAGTCCAGCTTCGCGGGCAACCTTCAAAGCGTTCTTCAGCAGGATCAGCAGGTCGCCGATTGTGTAGTCGCCGACCGCCAGCATCGTCTGCAGGTCGCCTGTGGGCAGCTGACCAGCTTTAGCCAGTGTTTCTGCCTGTTCTGCGATCTGCTTAGCCATGCCGACGTCGATGCCGTTGTTTTGGGCGACGGTCATGACGGTGGAGACTGCCACAATGCCAGCGCCCAGTGCGAGGATCGCGCCAACTAGTTCGGGGTTTTTGTTTCCGAGGGCTTCGAGCTGTGCAGTGGTGCGGCCCAGGTCAATTCCGGGGGTCAGCAATTGGCCGAGGTTGACATTCATTCCTGCTGCGAAGCCGTCGAGGTCGGACTTAGTGCCGTTGAATAGGTTGGCGTCCGTGACGGTTGGCATTCCGGAGACCTGGAGGTCGTTGGTGCGCTGCCAGAAGGTCATGTAGTCCCAGCCGCCGGGTAGGACGGTCGGGGGCTGCGACTGGTACGCGGCCATCCAGAGTGGGTAGTTGTTGAATTCGGTGGTGTTGCCGACTTCGTTTTCCCAGAAGTAGCGGTAGGTGTAGATCATGGGTGTACGGCCGGTGAGGCGGGTGAGTTCGCTGAGGAATTCTCGGACCCAGTTTTGCATCGCGACGGGGCCTACACCGTCGGCGTACTCAATGTCGAGTACTGGGGGCAGGGAGGGCTGCGGCATGGTGGCGAGGGCTGCGGCGTACTCGGCTGCTTGTAGGGATGCGCTTTGGGTTGGGCGGGCCATGTGGTAGCTGCCGACGAGCATGCCGGCGGCTGCTGCACCCTTGGTGTCTTCTAGGAAGTGGGGGTTGAGGTACCCGACGCCTTCGGTTGCTTTGATGAAGGCGTACTTTTGGCCGTCGGCTGCGACAGCGTTCCAGTTGATGGGTGCGCCGCCGGGGTGTTGCCAGCTTGCGACGTCAATTCCTGAGGGGGAGTTGATGCCGAATGCGTCGGCTTTGACGTTGACGAGTGCGACGACAGCGACGACGGCGGACATCACTAGCGCGAGTGTTGTTCGGAGCCGGAGCGAAAAGTTCATGCCCACCAACGTAGCACGAGTACACAACTTTCACACCTTTAACACGCGTAACATTGACCACATTTGCCACATTTTTTGTAATTTGCCCCAGCAATCCCTGCGAATGAGCACGCAGTGCAGTCCCCAGAAATAGACGCACGAACAACGCAGCACCCCACGCTGCACTCAGGTAGAACCGCACACTGCGCTCAGTACTGAACCATCGCAAAGTCCGGCTGCTTCGCCTTCTTCCACGAGTACGCAACAATACCAATGACGGTGCTGTACATAACGACCCCGACGCCCACCATCACCATGACCGATGTGTCTTCCGATGGCCATTGAATATTCCAGGTGAAGTGGCATGCAAACGCGAGAAACAGCCACCCACATACTTGACTAAGCCGCCAGATGACGCCGCGTTGGGCACTGAACAATGCTAGGCCGATGCCCCATCCGGCGATGCCGCTGAGCATACCGTGGATGCCGGGGCCATAAATGGTGCGCATGCCCCACATGCTGAGGGTTCCCGCGACGTCAGAAACTGGGTCGAGCACAGCGCCTGTGCCACCGTAGAGGGTGTTTTCGACGACTTCGAAGCCGATGCCGACGACGATACCGACCACAAGTCCGTGCCACGGGCGGTTGAAGTTGCGGTATGCGGTCAGGACTAGGAATACGCCGAGTGCTTTGACTGCTTCTTCGGGGTAGGCGCCGCCCATGGAGGCTTCGAACATGTCGAGCCCGTACATGATCATGAGAGTGGAGGCGCTCATTCCAGTGGCGAAGATGATGACCATGGATGCGAACCCGCCCCAGAGTAGTGCGGGTAGTAGCCACCACGATTTCCCTTGGGGCCATTGGGGTAGCAGGCGCAGCAATAGGACAAAGAGGGATACTTCAACTACTGAGAGTGCGACGCCGAGCATGACGGCGGACCAGGATTGCATGACCCCGATGCCGACGATGGTGCCGATGGCCAGGGTGATCCAGAGGGACCAGAAGGATATTTTGCTCATGCTTTCACCTCGGTGTCGGGGATCGCGGGCAGGTCGGCGTCGTCGGGGAGGATGCCTGCGCCGGCGAAGGTTTGTGCGACGAGTTCCCTGTAGGGGGCGTCACCTTGGACGTAGGCGACGAGCCAGGCTTTAGCGAGGTCGGAGTCTGGTTTGTCGATTTCTTCTTTTTGTTCCGGGGTGAGCACGTCGGGGTTGATGTGGGTGTAGGGGATCATGGCGGTCAGTTCCTCATTGTCTTCGTTGTCCAGGATGAGGGCTGGGCCTTGTTGGGTGTACACACCGCCGACGGGTACGTCGGGTCCGTTGCTTGCGGCGGCGGCTTCATCCCGCAGCCCACGGGTGAGGCGCCTGATGGCCAGTTCCTTCGCGGCGTCATTATCTTCAATTCCTTCGACGATGTAGCCGGTGAGGAATGTGTCTTCGCACAGCCAGGATTTTCCGATGTCCATGGGGCCGTCTTCGCAGCGTAGGGGTTTGCCGTCGGGTTTGACGATAGGGATGGCGGGGAGGTCGTAGAATCCGGCGCCCACTTCAACTTCGCTGTATGTGGTGGGGTTTTTGTGGCTGTGCACGAGGACTGCAGGTAGCGCCATGACGACGATAAATATGCCGATGACGGCGGACCACAGTGGGTAGCGCACAATTGGCCTCAGTTGATACATACCCACTAAAGTACCGCCCATGGATGATCTTTACCGCTCAATTAATGGCCGTTGGTTGGATACTCATGAGATTCCGGCGGATCGGGCGTCGGATGGTAATTTTCATCAGTTGCGTGACCAGGCGGAAGAGCAGGTTCATGCGATTGTGCGCGAGGGGGATGGTTTAGCTTGCGCGTTGTACCGGAGTTTTATGGATGAGTCGGCGATTCCGGGGGTGGAGGCGTTGGCGGATGATTTTTCGCTTGTTGACGTCGCGTCGGTTGCGGATTTCTTGCGGGGTGCGGGTCAGCTGGATCGTGTGGGGGTTGGGGGGCCGGTGGCGTGTTATGTAGCGAAGTCGGCGGCTGATGAGCAGGTTGTTTTGTATGTGTATCAGTCGGGGTTGGGGTTGCCGGATGAGGCTTATTATCGGGAGGCTTCGCATGCGCCGGTGTTGGAGGCGTATCGTGCGCATATTGCTCGGATGTTGCCGTTTGCGAAGGAGTTTTTGGCGGGCGAGTGGGCGTCGGCGGAGCGTGAGCTTGCAGGCAATGCTGATGGGGCTGCGTTACATAATGACTCCACAGAAAATAATGGAGCAACAAAAAATAATGACGCCGCGGTGGCTGCTGTGTTAGCGGATCGCATTATTGCCCTAGAGACTGATCTGGCGCGGGGCCATGTGGATGTGGTTGCGGCGCGCGACGCGGAGGCTCGTTTTAACCCGGGTACGGTTGCTGACTTGCCGGGCAGCGCTCAGACGTTGTTGTTGGCGATGGGTGCGCAGGCGGATTGGCCTATTAATAATGCGATGCCGGATTATCTGACGCATCTTGATGGTTTGCTTACTGAGGAGCGCTTGCCTGATTTTATTTTGGCGGCGAAGTGGAACATTCTTGCCTCGCGTGCGGGTTTGCTGCGGGATGAGATTTCGAAGGCGAACTTTGAGTTCTTTGGCACCCAGCTGACGGGGGCGACGCAGCAGCGGGATCGTTGGAAGCGTGCTGTTGGTTTGGCGGAGAACCTGGTCGGTTTTTCGATCGGCAAGGAGTTTGTGCAGCGACATTTCCCCGCGGCGTCAAAAATTGCGATGGATGGGTTGGTTGAGCAGCTGCTGGATGCTTACCGCCAGCGGATCAGCCAGTTGGGGTGGATGACTGAGGCGACGCGCGAGAAGGCGTTGGTGAAGTTGGGAAGCTTTAAGGCCAAGATTGGCTACCCCGAGACGTGGATTGATTATGAGGGTTTGGAGTTTTCCGCGTCGGGTGCGGACGTGGTGGCCAATGTTCGTGCTGGTAGTGAGTGGAATCATGATTATTCTTTGTCGAAGGTTGGCAAGCCGGCGGATCGTGATGAGTGGGTGACGACCCCGCAGACGGTGAATGCTTTTTATAATCCGGTGGTCAATGACATCACGTTCCCTGCGGCAATTCTGCAGCCGCCCTTCTTCGATGTTGATGCGGATCCGGCCGCGAACTTCGGCGCGATTGGTGCTGTGATTGGTCACGAGATTGGCCATGGGTTTGATGACCAGGGTTCGAAGTATGACGAGGTCGGGAATTTGAATTCGTGGTGGTCGGATGAGGATCGTGCCGCGTTTGAGTCCTTGACTGAGGTGCTGGTGGAGCAGTTTGATGGGCTGGTTCCGTTGGCGTTGCAGGGTTCTGCGGACGCTGAGGGCACTGACGCAGCGTCGGCTGGGGTGAACGGTCGCTTTACGCTAGGCGAGAACATTGGTGACCTGGGCGGTTTGGGTATTGCTGTGGTGGCGTACCGAAACCTGATGGAGGAGCGGGGCGAGCAGCCGAACTATGTAGAGCTGTTTAATTCCTGGGCGCGTGTGTGGCGCAATAAGGTCCGTCCGGAGATGGCTGCGCAGTTGCTAGCGATGGATCCTCACTCCCCTGCGGAGTTCCGCTGCAATGTGATCGCGGCGAACATTCCGGAGTTTTACGAAGCCTTCCCCGATACAGATAAATCCAGCCCTATGTGGATTGATCCGGAGCGCCGACTAACAATCTGGTAGAACTTCTACCATGAGCACACCGGTACTGGAGCTGCAGCAGGTCACCCGCATGATCGGACCCTAGGCCAGCACCATCAAACCCAAAACCTGGCACACCATACTATGGGTCGGGGTTGGGCTGCCGATGATTCTCGCCGCCGCGGGATACATTGTCGAGCTGGTTGCATCTACGATGGTCAAGCATGAGCATCGAGCACGCCTTGAACGATGAGGAACAGCTGTCCCAACTGCAGTGGTACTTCGGGGAGCACCACCCCCAGCCGGACGCCGCCGCGCCCTGGGGCCGGCAGCAGGATGGTGAGGAGCTAGAACAGGCCGCCGGGGAGCTAGAACAGTGGGCCGCGCGCCTGCCCGACCGCCTCACCCACACCGCCATGATGCTCCTCGGCTCCGCCCTCGACCACACCATGCCCGGCCACGCCTGGATCGACGGAATCACCGCCACCACCAGCCCATACGGCACCGTCTTCACCCCCACCGGATCCGGCACCATTGCTGCCACCCCCACCGGACGCTGGGGCATCGCCCTCCACGGCGGTGGCTTCTGGCGCGGCAACGGCGCATCCCGCGACCACGCATGGCACCCCGAAGTCGCGGCGCTGGCACAACTGACAGGCATCACCATCCTCGACGTCGACTATCCCCTCTACCCCACCCCACTAAATGACGCCGTCGAACGCGTACGGGAGGCAGCCGCATGGGCACGCGAACAAAGCACAAATAGTGGGCGGAATAGTTCTGAAGTTTCAGCTAGCTCAAAAAACCAGAACAGCACCCCGCTAGCCTGGTACGGTGCCTCCGCCGGCGCAGCCCTCGCGCTCACCTCAGCCCAACCACAAGACCGCCTCGTCGCCACCCGCCCCCTGCTCACCCTCGACGGGCTACCCGACAGCTACCGACGCGACGTCACCATCCTCCAACCCGACACCTGGCCCACAACCCTCATCCAACAAGGCAGCCACGACACACGCGTACAGCCCTACGCCGAACTCCACCCTAACACCACCAACGCCAACATCACCGTCGAAACCTACGTGGCCGACCACATGATCATCGTCCCCACCGAAGCACGACGCCGCCACCGCGACGCCGCCACCTACCTACGCGCCTAAACCCCCGCGACGTCAGGACAAATTACTCAGGTCGATCCCCGCCAAAGGATCACCCTCATGACCCTCCACAACAGGCTCATCAACCTCACACAACGTCACCGCCGCACCCGTCGAATCTGCAACCACACACATCCGACCAAACTCACTGTCCCAAGGCTCACGCACAACCTCCCCACCCAAAGCCACAGCCTTCTCACACGCAGCCCCCGCATCCTTCACACCAACATACGTGCTCCAAAAACTCGGAACATGCGACTCGGGGCCACCCCACACCCCAGCGAAAGCCGCCCCATCCGCCAACGCCGTCGTATACTGCGCACCCTCAATACTCGCAGTCGCCCAACCAAACAACTCCGAATAAAACTCCACAGCCTCCCCATAATGATTAGTGCACGTCAACTCGTGCCACACCGCAGTGCCAGGCTCCCCACCAGCAACAAAAGCCTCCTCACTATGCGGCTCAATCACACCAAACAACGCCCCCGCCGGATCCGCCAACAACGCCATCGAACCCAACTGCACCTCCGTCGGCGGAGCAAAAACCGCACCCCCCAACTCACGAACCTGCGCAACCGTCGCCTCAATATCATCAGCCAAAAAATGCGTCACCCACATATCCGCCGCGTTCGAATCCTCCGGCTGCGCAATCAACCCAGCCACCGGCAAACCCTGGCAACGCGCCAAACGATACCCCGGCACCGTCTCCTCAAACTCCCACCCCAACAACTCCGAATAAAAATGCGCCGACTTGCGGACATCGCTACTCATCAAGTCGATCCAATAAGGCATCCCGTGCTGGGCCATAAATGCAGGCATAAGCTTCGCTTTCAGTTAATAATTTTGGGTTTTAAGACAGTCTAAGCGTCACAGCCACAACAGGCCCGCACTAGGCATCCTCACCGCCAGCAATCGGAATCTCATCCAAATTGCCCAAAACGCTCGGATCGAACCCAGGCGCCCACTCCGCCGCAACCCCCGCGACGTCATCACTAGCAGCCGCAGAACCCGCAGCAACCACCCGCACCGCAACCGGCGACGGCTCCACCGCCACCTCCACAACATCCCCCACCCGAACAGTCCGCCCCCGACGCGAATCAACCTCCCCATTCACCGACACAGCCCCCTCAGCCAGCAACGCCTTCGCCTCGCCGCCAGTCTCCACCAGGTTCGCAAGCTTGATCAACTGGCCGAGCTTAATCGTCGTGTCGCGGATCTCCACATCAACAGGGTGCATGCAACACAGTCTATGGCACAAGCCAACAGGCCCGCTAAAACTGCAACGGCCCCGATAAAACAGCAGCAGTCACGCACCCCGCCGCAACCAGCCGACTACACCTGGTCGCGCGGCATAATCGTCATCGCATCAATATTCATATGCGCCGGCAAACTAGCAACCCACCGGACCGCCTCCGCAATGTCCTCCGCAGTCAAATTCAAATGACCCTCATACACCTTATTCGCGCGGGCAGCATCCCCCTTGAAGCGCTTCAAAGAAAACTCAGTCTTCACACGGCCCGGATCCAACTCGCAAATACGCAACGGCTCCCCCTGCAACTCAAGACGCAACACCCGAGTCATCGCAGCCACACCATGCTTCGCCGCGTTATAACCAGCACCACCAACATAAGGCACGCGAGCCGCAATGCTGCCAATGTTGATGATCTGCCCCTCCGCGTCAATCAGCTTCTGCAGCAACGCCTTTGTGACCCGCAGCGTACCCAACACGTTGGTGTCGTACATCCACTGCCAATCATCCAAATCAGCATCAGCAACACTATCAAGCCCCTTAGCGCCACCAGCATTGTTAACAAGCAGGTCGCAACGATCAATCGCGGCCGCAAATTCTGCAACCGAATCAGAATCAGTGACGTCGAGGGGCAGCGCGGTCCCCCCAATCTCCTCCGCGATGGCAGTCAGCTTGTCGACGCTGCGAGACGCAACGATCACGTGCCATCCGTCAGCAGCGAGGGCACGGGCGCTCGCTTCGCCGATGCCGGTGGAGCCGCCGGTCACTACGGCAATTTTTCCCTGGGTGGTGGGGAGTTGGGTGGTCATGTCGGTTGTTCCTCCTCGAAGTGGGTGGTGGGTCGGGGCAGCCCGAGGTGGGGCGCGTGACGTACTCCATACAATCACAATGTGGGGTGCGGTGGTGGGCGAGGCGGTGTTTTGTCAGTGATTCACATACAAGCAGCTTCGGAAGCGCCGCCAGCTTAGAAGGGCGGGTCACCGACGTCAGGTTCGTAGGGCGGGAAGTCGAACCAATTCGGCTCATCGTAGGTTGCTTGCGGCTCTCGTGCAGCGCTGCCCACACGCGTCACCGTGCACACCGGCTCACCATCTCCCCATTTGTCGTCTACGTCGAGCTGATCCATTGTCAAGAGTGGTTCACAAGTTCCGTAGCGCGCTGCTGGTGGCTTCGCGTCCGACAGATCTCCCTCATAACCGGAATCATCCTGATCATCACCGGCAGATTGCGTGCGCTGATAGTTGTCCCACCAATCACCCATCCGTGGACCGTCGTTGATGTCTTTCGGAAGAACCCCATGAGTGTTCCTATCCCATTCCTCCACCTCGACTGCATTAATCAGGCCTTGTTCTAGGGCTTCCTTGTGCAGTTTCGCTGCGTTCGAATGGTCCGCGAGGGTCTCACCGTTTGTGATGAAACGACCGTGCGGATCCGCGCATCCGATCCGACCGTCGGGCGCTGTACACATAGACCAACCGCGCTTACGGCTATCGCCATTCCGCTTGTGGTGGTAGTGGCATAGCAGCACCCCCTAAAAGTCTCTGGTTGGTAGATCAGTACATCGGCTCAATCAACGGTGAAGCGCCAAGAATGCGGTCGTCAACCAGGCCAATCGCCTGCATCAGCGCATACATTGTCTTCGGGCCCACATATTTAAAACCACGCTTACGCAGTGCCTTTGCAAGCTGCTTCGACTCCTCCGTCCAGGTAGGGATATCCGCCGACGACAAAGGAAGAGGCTGTGCTTCAGGGGTAAAGGAACGCACCAAACCAACCAAACCACCAGGCTCATCGCGCAGTGCGATGGTGGCCCGCGCGTTGCTCAACACCGCGCCAATTTTCGAAGGATTGCGGATAATGCCCGGGCACTCAAGAACAAACTCTAAATCCCGTTCATCCCACAGCGAGAGAACCTCGGGATCAAAATCAGCCAACGCCAAGCGGAAAATCTCGCGCTTCTGCAATATCAACGACCAAGACAACCCAGCTTGTAACCCTTCCAGCGAAAGGCGCTCAAATAAGTCCTTTTCCGCCAAGATAGGGTCATCCGGCAGAGGCCGACCCCACTCTGTGTCGTAATAATCGCAAAGCAATCCACTAGCAGCAGCCCAACTAGGCCGCACTCGCCCATCCGAACACAGCACAAGACCCTCAGCTAACCCAACAGGCCCCTCATCGACTCCAGGCATAGCATCATCATAAGAGCCTTCGTCGAAAACATCCTCGAACCTATCGAGCTGGCTACTGATATTGATAACTTTTCCGTACATTTAAAACACCCCTTCTTCTGTGGAAAACCCACAGGTCAAATGATCAATCCCGAGTAAAAATACAACCAACTTTTTGGTTTGCTATCACTCTATAAAACCGACCGGACAGCGCAGCCGCTAGAAAGGGTGGATACAGTCAAACATTCGAATAAAATCGAATAGAATCGATATAGTAGCCGGTAGGGGAAGTTTTAAGTTTTTAAAAAACCGAACAGATGTACCAACCCGCGGCCTCGACAACTACCCCTAGCGGCAGCATTCACTCGTAAAATCCAACGAACGCAGCCAACCGCTGGAACCCCTTTGTTGCAAAAGACCACAACCTGGTCCCGTTTTGTATGTGAATCACTGACACAAGGGCTCCGGGCCACACCTCACTAAGGTGCCGCCACGCCTACCGGTATGACCGATATGTCTGCTCCAACTCTAACAACAACCGCTTCGCCCCCACCCCACCCCTATAATTCCCCAAACTCCCATCCGATCGAATCACCCTATGACACGGAATCAACAACGGCACCGGATTCATCGCACACGCTGTCCCCGCCGCCCTCGACGCCGCAGCACTCCCCGCCAATCCCGCCAATGCACCGTAACTACACGTCTGCCCATACCCAATCCCCCGCAACGCATGCAGAGCGCGCGCCGCAAACCCACCGTCGTTCCACGCGGCGTCATCAATCGGAACACTAAAAACCCGCCGCTCACCAGCGAAATATTCGCGGATTTGAGTAGTGGCAGCATCAACAATGGGGTGGCTGCGCGCCCCGCGATAAATCGTGCCGAAATCAATGGTGCACACGCCCCGCTCCGACGCATGCACACTCAACGGCCCGATCGGAGTATCCACAACCGTGCCGTAAAGCGCCCTAGTATTGCCGCTCAGCATGGGTTTTAGTGTATCCGGCAGCAACACCCCACACGATGACACCGCGCTGGCACCACCCCAACCACCACACGGCCGCCATACTGCACCCCCACGGCGCCGCCACTCAGCTACCCCACGAAACCCCGAACTCGGCCGGTACACTGATGCGGGTGGACACGGCGAAAGCGCAGGCGAACAACACACCACAGCCCGACAATGACAGCAACCCGGTGAAAGGCGTAGCCACCAGTGGAGGCAAGGACGGGGGCTCGGGTGGGGTGAGGTCGTTCCCCTTCGACCTGAAGCATATCGGCAATGGTCTTCCGGTCGCAGACTGCGTCGACGAATTCCTGCGCGCCACAGCCACCAATCCGACCATTGTGGTGGAAGCTCCCCCTGGCACCGGTAAGTCCACACTGATTCCCCCACTGCTCGCGAACATCCTGGCCGCCCGGACGGAAAACCCAGCCAACAGCCACGAGGCTAAGAAGGTTGTGGTGGTTGCGCCCCGGCGCGTCGCCGTCCGCTCAGCAGCAGGGCGATTGCAACAGTTGCATCGCAGCGTCATTAAGGAAAATCACCCCGGGCAGAAGCAAGATTCTGCGGCGGAAAACTATGGGGCGGAAGATTCTGGGCCAGCAAAAGATTCTGAGGCGAAAACGCAGGCAACGGGGAGCGGTTCGGCCCGGGATGTGGGCTACGCGATCCGTGGGGAAACGCAGGCGGGGCGGCGCGTGGAGTTCGTGACCCCCGGCGTGCTGCTGCGAAGGCTACTTGCGGACCCGGAATTGGACGGCGTCGGGGCGGTCGTGCTGGATGAGGTCCACGAGCGTCAACTGGACGTGGATGTGCTGCTGGCGATGCTGCGGGAACTTGCGCTGCTGCGGGAGGATTTTCTACTGGTAGCGATGTCGGCGACGATTGATGCCTCGCGCTTTGCGTCCTTTCTTGAGGCGCCAGTGATCTCTGTGGCAGCCGCAACCTATCCGGTCGAAGTGGAGTATGCGCCCCACCCGGGGCGAGTTTCCGGGGATCGGCGGGAGTTCTGGGCGCATGTCGCGAAGGTGGCGGCGCGAGAGTTGATGGCCGACCCACAGCATTCCGTTCTGGTGTTCGCCCCTGGGGTACGCGAGGTGGAGTCGGTGTGCGCACTGGTTGACGCCGAGCTGCAGAACGGCGGGGCACGGACAGGCGGGCACGGGGGCGCAGCCAGTTTGCAGCAAAGTGGTCCGCGTGTAGTTCCATTGCATGGGCGGCAGTCTTCACGGGAGCAAGATGCTGCGCTACGCCCAGGCGGGCAAGATGGCGCGGTGGGGCGGGTGATTGTCGCGACGTCAATAGCTGAATCCTCGGTCACGGTGCCTGGGGTACGGACAGTTGTGGACAGTGGGTTGGCGCGTGTGCCGCGGCGGGATGCGGGGCGCGGAATGTCGGGGTTGGTGACGTTGTCGGCCGCGCGGTCGAGCATGGACCAGCGGGCCGGACGTGCGGGACGTGAGGCATCAGGGCGTGTGGTGCGCTGCATGTCGGAGGCGGAATATGCGCAGGCTGCGGCGTTTAATTCTCCTGAGATCAGCACGCGTGACCTGACGGATGCGCGCCTGCAGGTGGCCTGTTGGGGGCCGGTTGAATGGTTTGATACGCCGCCGCAGGTTGCGTGGCAGCAGGCGGAGGCATTGTTGGTGTCGTTAGGTGCGTTGGCCGCCAAAAATGATGCTGGTGTTGGGGGTGACTCCGGCGGTGATAGCGATGGCTCTGGTGTTGGGGGTGGCTCCGATGCGGATTTAGTGGTGACGTCGCGGGGGAGGCGCATGGCGGCGATCCCTGCGGATCCACGGATTGCCGGGGCGCTGTTGTCCTTGGGTACGGATGCGGCCAGGTGGGCGGCAGTGTTGACAGCGCAACCGTCGGGAGATGTTGCGCGGTGGGTGCCGGCGTCCGCCGCGGAACGCAAGCGGATCGACAAAACCCAACAGCGGTTCGAAGCATTAGTACGTAAGCAGCAAATAAGCAGAAGAGATCAGGCTAATGTGCCGGCCGGTGCACAAACGGTGGTCGGTAAGCAGGACGAACAGGGAATCGAGGTAAGCGCCGGATTGGCCTGTGGTTTTGCCTACCCTGGCCAGTTGGCACGCCTGATCAAAGGAAGCGACGGTACAGAGTACCTATTGGCTTCCGGCACGAGGGTACGCCTGCCCACAGGCGATCAAGGTTTCAGCAATCTGGTTGACCGTGAGTGGCTAGCGGTCGTGGAAGTATCCCTGTCGAACGCGCACAACCCTTCTGGCCGGGGTGGGGCGGGCCGGGGTGACGGGTCGGTGACGTCAGTTGCGACAGTGAGGTCCGCGGCGTCATTAAGCGAAAAGGAAGCACTGTGGGTGGCGGAGCAGACCGGCATGCTCAGCGAAGAAGTTGTAGCAGAATACAACTCGACTGCGGGGCGCCTGCAAGGTATCCGCGAGCGACGAGTTGGGGCGATCATCCTCAACGAAACACGCGTCCAACTACAGCCCGACGAGGCTGCGCAAGCGGTAGCGGCAGCGATCCGAACGCACGGGCTTGGGCTGTTCGAGCCGCTCAGTGATGCCGCCCAAAAACTGCGCGAGCGAATGGCCTTCATCCAGGCTAACCAAGAGGCGCTACCGGGGCATCACCACGGCGCATGGCCAGACGTCAGCGAGCTTAACGACGGTGCCGGCGAAATTGGCGGGGTTGGCACGGTGGAGGAATGGCTCGCACCCGAACTACAAAAAATCGCCGACGGCACCCCCGTGAAAAAGATCGACCTGCTGGATGCCTTCCGCCGACTCCTCCCCTGGCCACAAGCAACCGAACTCGACACACTCGCACCCGAACGGTGGCGGGCGCCCAGCGGCAACACCCACCGCGTCGACTACAGCGACCCCACCCAACCCAAAGTCTCCTGCAAGCTGCAGGAATGCTTCGGCCTTGCGGAATCACCAGTGCTGTGCGGGCAGACCGTGCTGTTCGAGCTGCTCTCCCCCGCCGGCCGACCCCTAGCTATCACTGGCGACCTGCGCAGCTTCTGGGACGGCCCCTACTCGCAAGTCCGAGCCGAAATGCGCGGCAGATACCCCAAGCATCCCTGGCCGGAAGATCCATGGGCGGCCACCGCGACGTCATTAACCAAAAAACGCCTCGAAGGGCGCACATAGAGGGGCGGCGGTCGGCCCCCGGTGCCCGCGATGATCAACCTAAACTCACTGTTCAAAAATATCATTTGACCAGCGCTAATCGGGATTTGTAGGGTTTCTAGGCCGATATTTGTAGGGTTCCTAACCGGTGATTCGTAGGGTCACTAAGCCGCTATTTGTAGGATCAGCGATGAGGAACGATCCGCCGATTTTGTCAGTGATCCACATACAAAAACCCGTTAGAACCGTGGGAGGATCGCGGCGTCAGGAATCGCGTTGCGCAAACCCAACGGGTCGCTGGGCGCCAAGCGGGCCTTCAACTCAGACCCGTATATTCCAGGCACGCTGGAGGAGCCCACATTGATCGACGGCGCGCCACCCACAGCACCCGGGGCGGCCGTCACGGCACCACCGGCTGCGGCTGCTCGAACCCCGGCGAGGTCGTCGGTCAGCTGGTGGGCGGGGCCGTAGGTGCGGGCAGCGATCACGTAGTCGGGGCCAATGCTGACTGTTGTGTTGATGCTGCCGTCGTCGGCCCAGCCAAACTTTGTGGCCCACACGCCGGGGATGGTGGCGGTGCCGTAGTTTTGTGCGTAGCCGTCGCTGGCGACGGGTGCTGCGCCTGCCATCGCGTTGATGATGGGTGCGGCTCCGGGGTCGCGGCGGAGTTCCTGCACGAAGCGAGCAATGTCGTGCATGCTGGTGCTGGTGGCTCCCCAGTAGGCACCGGGGGTTGTTTCGGTGAGGTGGTAGTCGTTGACCACGTCTCGGATGGCGTTGGGGTAGGTGTGGTCGAGGTGGGTGGCGATGCCGTCGTCGCTGAGGCGGATCATCGGGTCTACTAGGGCTTTGTCCGCTGGTACGCCGTGCCGCAGCACCCAGTGTGCGAGCAGCAGTTTGGCGAGGGATTCAGCAGGGCCTTGTGCGTGTGCACCGGGGGTGTCGTATTCGGTCCCGTTGTCGTTGTGGATGGCGACCGTAGTGCGGCCAGGCACTGTTCCGGGGTCGATGGTGAGGGCATGTGCTTGGGGTGCGGTCAGTACGCTAGCTGCGACGCCGAGGGTTGCGAGGATTGCGGTGGCGACGCGGCGTCGTTGGTGTGTTTTTGTTTTGTTCACGTGGATGTTTTCTCTAGTGTTGTTGCGCGCGGGCTGCGCTGTTGTGCGGTGTTGTGGATGGGGTTGGGGCTTATTGGAGTTTGACGGCGGTGCCGCAGGCGGTGACCATGAGCATGCTGCCGTTGGCTCCGAGGGTGCTGTAGTCGAGCGCGACGCCGACGATTGCGTCTGCGCCGAGTTCTTGGGCGCGGGTGACCATTTCGGCGAGGGCGTTTTCGCGGGCCATGACTGCTTCCCCTTCGTAGCTTGCGCTTCGTCCGCCGACAATGTTGCGGAGGCCTGCGCCGAGGTCTTTGAAGGCGTTGATGCCGGTGATGGTTTCGCCGGCGACGACTCGGAGGTATTGGCTGATGGTGTGGCCTTCGACGCTGTTGGTGGTTGTGACGATCATGGTGGGCTCCTGTGCTTGGGGGTTTGTTCTATTTTAGGCTGCTCTTTGCCTTCCTCGGTCTCCGGGTCTGCGGTGATAGTCAGCGGGACAGTCACCACATAAGTGTGCGTACCCGCAGACAGGTTGAACTGATTGACGTCGTCGGTCTGGATTTCGTCGCCGGTTGCGCTGTCGATGATCTTCTTCTTGAGGATCAGCTTGCTCTTCGGCTTCACCGGAACACAGGCGTCATTGTTATTCTCACCATCGGAATCGCCCGGCGGGGTGGGCGGTAACGCCCAGCAACCAACCACTCCCATTGATGACGTCGCGGGGGTCACCGTTCCCGGCGCGCCCACTACCCCGAGTGGTCCTAGCCAGTCTGCTCGCCCGGTGCAGCCTGAATAGCCTGGGCGTCCGGGTTCTGGCGGAGGCTTCTTCTCCTCTTAGTTACTTCATCCGTGGCTTGGTCTGGACTCCCCCTTTCGCCCCCTAGCGTGCGCATTAACAGTGCTGCTAGGGGGCGTTTGCATTCTTAACTGAGGGGGTAAACAGTGTTCACCATCACACAAACCCTTGCGCAAGACTGTGGCGCGCGTTACGCTCGCCGCTAATCCCGTGAGCGCCGACACGTTTACGGAAAAATGAATCTCCCCCTACATCCCAACCCAATGTCGCAGGTTTTAGGAGAAACCCCATGAGCAACCTAATCGGCCACTTCATCAACGGCGAGCGCACCCCCGGCAACCCCAACCACACCGCAGACGTACTCTGCCCCTCCACCGGCAAGGTCCAGGCACAGGTCAGCCTGGCGTCCACCGAGGAAGTCAACGAGGTCATCGAACTCGCCGCATCCGTCCAACCCAAGTGGGCTGCCACCAACCCCCAAAAGCGCATCCGCATCCTCATGAAGTGGATCAGCCTCATCAACGCCAACATGGATGAACTGGCCACCATGCTCTCCCTCGAGCACGGTAAAACCTTCGAAGACGCCAAGGGTGACGTCATCCGCGGCGTCGACGTCCTCGAATTCGCACTGTCCGCACCCCACATGCTCAAGGGTGAATACTCCGAGTCCGTCGGCACCGGCATCGACACCTACTCCATGCGGCAGCCCCTCGGCGTCGTTTCCGGCATCACCCCCTTCAACTTCCCGGCAATGATCCCGCTGTGGAAGGCCGGCCCCGCACTGGCATCCGGCAACGCCTTCATTCTCAAGCCCTCCGAGCGCGACCCCTCCGTCCCGCTGCGCCTCGCCGAACTGTTCATCGAAGCTGGCGGCCCCAAGGGTGTCTTCAACGTCATCAACGGTGATAAGGAAGCAGTCGATGCCATCCTCGACTCCCCCACCATCAAGGCCGTTGGCTTCGTCGGCTCCACCCCCATCGCGCAGTACATTTACGAACGCTGCGCAGCCACCGGCAAGCGCGCTCAGTGCTTCGGCGGCGCTAAGAACCACATGCTGATCCTCCCGGACGCCGACCTCGACCTCGTTGCCGACGCCCTCATCGGTGCCGCCTACGGCTCCGCCGGCGAACGCTGCATGGCCATCTCCGTCGCCGTCCCCGTCGGCAAGGAAACCGCCGACAACCTCCGCGCCAAGCTCGAAGAGCGCATCCCGAGCCTCAAGGTGGGCCACTCCCTCGACCCCGACGCCGCCTACGGCCCCTTGGTGTGCAAGCCCGCACTCGACCGCGTGCACAAGCTCATCGGTGAAGGCGTAGAAGCAGGCGCAGACCTCGTCATCGACGGCCGTGAGCACGGCGCCACCGACGCAGAATTCAACGGTGAATCCCTCACCGAAGGCTTCTTCATCGGCCCCAGCCTCTTCGACAACGTCACCACCGACATGAGCATCTACACCGAAGAAATCTTCGGCCCCGTGCTCTGCATCGTCCGAGCCAACAGCTTCGAAGAAGCACTCGCCCTGCCCAACGAACACGTCTACGGCAACGGTGTCTCCATCTTCACCGCCTCCGGTGAAGCCGCCCGCGAATTCGCATCCCGCGTCCAGGTCGGCATGGTCGGCATCAACGTTCCGATCCCTGTCCCGATCGCATACCACACCTTCGGTGGCTGGAAGGCCTCCGGCTTCGGCGACCTCAACCAGCACGGACCCGACTCCTTCCGCTTCTACACCAAGACCAAGACCGTCACCTCCCGCTGGCCCCGCATGGCCACCGGCGCAGACTTCAGCATGCCGGTCATGGACTAACCCACCCAACCCCACACCCGCCAGGCAATAAGGAGACACACCATGACACGTCCCAACGTAGCCGTCATCGGCCTCGGCAACATGGGCGGCCCCATGGCCGCCAACCTCGCACAAGCAGGCGTTAGCGTTCACGGCTTCGATGTTGTTGACGCTGCGAAAGCCAAGGCCGCAGACGCAGGCGTCACCGTGCACGACACCGCCGTCGACGCAGCACAAGCAGCCGACATCATCATCACCATGCTGCCCAACGGCGGCCTCGTCGCACAGGTCCTCACCGACATTGTTGACGCCGTCGGTGACAACGCTAAAACCTTCGTCGACTGCTCCACCATCTCCGTCGGCGAAGCCCAATCCAACGCCGAACTCGTCGGGGCCCGCGGCCACCGCTACCTCGACGCCCCCGTCTCCGGCGGCGTCGCAGGCGCCGCAGCCGGCACCCTCGCCTTCATGGTCGGCGGCAGCGAAGAAGACCTCGCCACCATCCGTCCCCTCCTCGACATCATGGGCCGCTCCATCACCCTCTGCGGACCCGTCGGCACCGGCGAGGCCGCCAAACTGTGCAACAACATGATCCTCGGCGTCCAACAAATCGCCGTCGCCGAAGGCCTCGTCATGGGCCAGCGCCTAGGACTGACCTCCCAAGCGTTCTTCGACGTCGTGTCCAACTCCACCGGATCCTGCTGGGCACTGACCACCAACTGCCCCGCACCCGGAGTCCTCGGCAATGCCCCCGCCGACAACGACTACACCCCCGGCTTCGCAACCGACCTCATCGTCAAAGACCTCAACCTGGCGATGGACTCAGTCGAAGCCACCGGAACCGACGCACAACTAGGCCGCCTAGCAGCACAAATCTACAGCCAGCTGCAAGTCGACGGACTAGGTGCCAAAGACTGCTCCGTCATCTTCGACGAGCTCAAAGACCGCAACTAAAAAACACGTTGCACCTAGACGTGCCGCAGTCCCAAGAACCCGAGCAAGCGGGCTGCGACACCCCCTAAAACCCCACACCACACACCACAACCGCAACCGTCGCAGCGTCAACACCCATCCAGCAAGCGCTGCAACGCACTGCCATAGTGATCCACCAACTCCTCGCGCTCATACGCATCAAACCCCGGATCACCCACCCTGCGCATAAACGACAACCCAGTCAACAACGCCACAACCTGCTGCGCTCGTAACCGCGGAGACGGACTCGCACCCGGAGCCTCTGCAGAAATCCGCTCAGCAACCACAGACAAAATATCTTCCTCCACACGACGCCCCATCGCCTGCAACGTCGAATCCGACCCCCCAGCAACCGTCAAAATACGCACCATCGAGTAAGGCGAATCAACCGGAGCTAACAACGTCTCACGCGCAGCCGTCCGCCCCAACTGATCAAAAGGCCCCGCGAACAACGCCCGCGCAGAATCAGAAAAATCCAACGTCAGCTCAAACAAACGCTCCTTACTCGTACAGTGCTTGACCACCAACGAAGGACTCACCCCAGCCGCATCCGCAATATCCCTAATAGACACAGCCGAAAAAGAATTCTGGCTAAACAACTGCCTGGCACACTCGACAATCCGTTCACGCGTCGAACCCACCCCCTGCTCACCCGTGGCACATTCACTCATACACACCAGTGTATGGGACACAGCCGCCACCCGGACACACAATGAGAAGGCCCCATGCTTATCCCAGTACTAGGAATCATCCTCTCCCTCGCAACACTGCTCGTGCTCGCCTACCGCGGGCACAGCGTCGTCGCCGTCGCCCCCATCGCCGCACTCGTCGCAACCGTCATGTCAGGCGCCCCGCTACTGGCCACCTACACACAAATCTTCATGCCGGCACTCGGGAAGTTCATCGTCAGCTTCTTCCCCCTCTTCATCGCCGGCGCCATCTTCGGCAAGCTCATGTCCTCCTCCGGGCTGGCCGCCGACCTCGCCCAAGGCATTAGCCGCCTCTTCGGCCCCAAGCACGCCATGCTGTCCGTCGTCCTGGCCACCGCCCTACTGACCTACGGTGGCGTGAGTGCCTGGGTCGTAGCCTTCACCATCGTGCCCATCGCCATGGAGCTCTTCCACGAAGCCGGCATCCCCAAACGCCTCATGCCCGCCGCCCTGGCATTCGGCACCATCACCTTCGCCCTCGCAGCCCTACCCGGCAGCCCCCAGGTGCACAATGTCATCCCCACCCGCTACTTCGGCACCGACACCTACGCCGCCCCCTTCATCGGACTCATCGGCACCGCCATGATGTTCACCATGGGCATGGCCTGGCTGCAATACCGCATCCGCCAACTCAAAGCCGCCGGTGAACTCTACCTGCCCGAAGGCGAAACCGACCTCGGCCCCGACGAAAGCAAAGAGCCCTTCGTCGACCCCAGCGTCGACCAAGAACCCCACCTACCTGCCGGACACGTCGTCACCCACACCAGCACCACCTCCCACTTCGACTCCCCCCTCCCCACCGACACCACCAGTCATGACGCCGCGGTGGTCACCCACGCCGCACCTGCTGCGGGCGGTGCGGCAGTCGCGACGTCAACACCCGACAACTGGAAAATCCGCGGCCTACTCGGCCTGCTACCCATCGCCGTGGTGATCGGCATGAACTACGTGTTCGTGCACTGGATCGCCAGCCACATGAACTTCGACTACCTCGCCGACGACAAATTCGGCGCCACCAAACTGTCCTCCGTCATCGGCGTGTGGTCCGTGGTGGTTGCAATCGTCACCGCCATCATCCTGATCTTCATCATGCGACCCAAGATGGTGCGCAACATGTTCAACGAGCTATCCGACGGCGCGAAAAACGCCATCCTGCCGTGCTTCACCACCGCCAGCGAGGTCGGCTACGGTGCCGTCATCGCCTCCTTGGCTGTGTTCACCGCGATCAAGTCCAGCATGTTCTCCATCGACGGCGACGCACTCCTGGTGGGTATTGCCGCAACCGGCGTGATCTCCGGCATCACCGGATCCTCCTCCGGCGGCCTATCCATCACGCTCGAAGCCTTCGCCGACCAGCTATCCACCATGGCTGTCGAGCAGGGCATCAGCCTTGAAACCCTGCACCGTCTGATCGCTATGGCGTCCGTCTGCCTCGACTCCCTGCCCCACAACGGCGCGATCCTGACCATGCTGCTGGTGTGCAACATGACTCACAAGAAGTCCTACAAGGACATCGCCGCCGTCACCGTTGTCACACCCCTGCTGACTTTGTCGATCCTTCTCGGCGGGTTCTACCTGCTCGGACTCAGCGGGTAGTTTTTGCCGGGCGCGTGCACAAATTTTGGCAGGGAGCAACGCGGCGTCATTGTTTTCGCAGGTCGGCGTTTTTTAAAGGACCTCTGTGCCGAAATTTGTGCACACTGCTAAAGGTGAACGCATGGAATACCCGGGTAGGGTGGACGTCAAAGTGACAAGCGGCACGGCTTCGACAAGCCGGCAATCATCCCCGGGAGGTGCGCGTGGACACCGCAATCTACGAGTGGTTCGTACACCACCGCAACGACCACGCCACCACCATCTTCACTGCCCTTCACCACCTGTTACAGCCGCGCAATGTGTGGCTGGCTGCCCTGTTCAGTGGGTTCGTCATGGCCTACATCCACTCCCGCCGCATCACCCACACCGCCAACCCGACACGCACGGAGGGCACAGCAGGCATTGCTTCTACCGAACCGCGTTGGACTGAGGCCGCGTGGCTGGTGATTGCCGTGAGCACGGCGCAACTTCTTAGCCCACTGCTGAAGGCATTGTTTGGCAGGGAGCGCCCACCGCTAGCCACGCAACTGGTGGTTGAAACGAACGGCTCGATGCCCTCGGGTCACGTCGTAGGGGTTGCCGCTATTGTCACCGCGTGGATCTTTGCTGTCATGCGTGCCCGGCAAGCCACCATCAGTTTCGTGGGTTATGCGATCAACTGCACTCTTGGTGTGGCTGCGGTGGTGCTAGCTATGGTTGATCGCCTCTATTTGGGTGTTCATTGGTTCAGCGACACCCTGGCCGGCGCGGTTGTCGGGATCGGCACTGTACTCACTGTCTACGGTGTTCGCGCATTGCTGCGGCGGGCACGGCGTCGGTCAAAGTCAGCTGCGCGCTTCGCTATCAAAAATCGAGCATAGCGAAGCGGCAACTTTGACGTTGAAGGACCTTTACCCCAGGGCGTTGAACACTTCGCTCGTCGCGGGGTGCGTGTAGATGCCTTCAACAAACTCAGTGGCAGTCATTCCGGCGCGCATCGCCACAGCCACAGTGTTGATGAGTTCCTGAGCGTCGATGCACAGCAGGCTGGCCCCAAGGATCTCATCGCTGTTAGCGTCGACGATCAGACGCGCAATGCCTGCCGGCTGGCCGACGATCTTCGGGCGGGGCAGGATCGGGATGTCTGCGATCATCTTGGTGCGCACGCTCAGTTCGCGGCCAGCGTCTTTGGCTTCCTTGAGGCTCATGCCTACGGTCGCCAGCGGCGGTTCCATGAACGTGGTGGTCGGGATGATGCGGCCTTCGGTGGTGCGTGCCGGGCCGACGCCCCAACGGTCGTGCATGATGACGCGGTGGTCGTCGAAGGAAATGTAGGTGAACTGCGGCCCACCGTTGACGTCGCCCGTAGCGTAGACGCCGTCGATGTTGGTGCGGCAGTGCTCGTCGACCTTCACGGCGCCGCGTTCAGTCAGCTCGATGCCTGAATCTTCCAGGCCGAGGCCTTCGGTCGCGGGCTTGCGGCCAACAGCAACCAGCACGACGTCAGCGTTGATGGTTTCGTTCGCATCATTGGTGACGTCGCGGTAGGTCACGGCCACACCGTTCCCGGTGTCTTCGAGTTTTTCGACCTGTGCGTTGGCGGTGATGGTGACGCCGCGGTCGTTCATGATCTGCGCTGCGACTTCCGCGATGTCTTCGTCATTGCGGATGAAGGCGCGCTCGGCACCGTCGAGGACGGTGACCTTGGTGCCGTAGGCGCTGAACAGGGTGGCGAATTCCATGCCGATAGGGCCACCGCCGACGATCACAAGGCTGTCGGGGCGATCGATGTGCTGGATGCTGGTGGAGGTGTGCACGCGGGGGCCATCGATGCCGGGGATGGGCGGCAGGAAGGTGGTGGCGCCGGTGTTGATGATGATGGTCTCGGCGCTGAGCCCGAGCCGATCGTCGCCGCCTGTGACTTCCACCTGCTTCGGGCCGGTGAAGCGGGCCTGCCCAGTGATGACTGTGACGCCGGCGGTTTCCGCCATCTTGAGGTTCGCCGCGTTGAGTTTAGCGATGAAGGCGTCGCGTGCGTCTTCGGCGGACTTCAGTGCGTCCGCATGGTTGCTCTCACCAGTGGCTTCGACAACGAGTTCATGCGCGTGTGCCTGGGTGAGGAGCTTCTTGGTGGGAACGCAACCGATATTGATGCAGGTGCCGCCGTACATGTTGGGGTCGCGTTCGATGAGTGCGACGCGGTCGCCGGCCTTAGCGCGCTTCATGGCGATGGTTTTGCCGGCTTTGCCGAAGCCCACGATGATGACGTCGTAGGTTTGCTCGGCAGTGTTGCTTGGGGTGCTGCTCATAGTTGTTGCTGCTCCTATATATGTGGTGTTGAAGCCATCGACTTTTGTCGATATGTCTACAAGTTCTAACGCATCCCCGCACCCAGTTATTCCCACCGTCACTCACGGCCCTGCCCAAGAGTCCCCTAGACATCGTCCCGAGTATGAATTTCGGTCCTCACTGATGACTCACTGATACAAGTGACGTCCTCACTGATGAAAGTGAGCCCCAACGCTTATTCCTGTAACAATGGACTCATTGTCCATGAATCTTCAATCCCACACAGACAACACCAGGAGCCCCGCGATATGACCGACGATCTGCACCCGGCACGCCTCATGCGTAGCGCTGGGATGTGGGGCGTCATCCTGGCCCTGTCGGTGCTGTTTGGCCTGGTGTTGCAGCACCTCCACGTTCCCGCCGCGTGGATTCTGGCGGCGATCATCGCCTCCGCATTAGTCGCGGCCATCACCCACCGCGAGATCGAGCAAAACCGCCACTATTTCACCTTCGTCCGCAGCATCATCGCTGTCATCGCAGCTCAACCGATCGTGGAGTCCGCCCCCGGTGACCTGCTGCAATTCATCCTCCCCGGAATTTTCGCGACGGTGGTGGCTTTGTCGATCGGCGTGGTCGGCGGCTTGGCTTTGCACCGCACCCACCCGGAGGTCAGCCAAGAGTCCGGCATTTTGTCGATGCTTGCCGGCGGCGCATCCCTCATGCCACCACTGGCGAAAGAACTCGGCGCGGACGTCAACTTTGTGCTGCTCACCCAGTATCTTCGGCTGCTCACGGTGTCGATTTCGTTGCCGCTGTTGGCACCTCTGATGGGATTGACTCATGACGTCGCGGGGCGTACTCACCCCGCACCCACTGTCGCTGGGCTGGTGGTTCTGGCCGTTGTTCTCTCAGTTGGTGAACCCTTGGGCAAGCTCTTACGTTTGCCGGCTCCCGCCATCCTTGGCCCGATGTTCCTCACAGTGGCTATCGCGTGGACTGTCGCTGCGCTCAACGGTGGTGACACAGCAACCTTCAGTGTGACTATCCCCCAGCCCATCCGCATCCTCGCTTTTATGAGTATCGGCTGGATGGCTGGCGGCGGGCTCAACATGCAGGCTTTGCGCCGCATCACCCGGCTTCTTCCGGCGATTTTCTTGTTCATCGCGGTGCTGATGGCAGGCTGTGCGGCGACCGCCTGGGTACTGTCGCAGTGGTTGTCGATCAGCTTCCTCGATGCGTATCTCGCAACCTCCCCCGGCGGGTTAGAGACCGTACTGGCGCTCTCTGACGAGGCGCAGTCCGGGGCTGTCGTTGCAGCCACTCAGGTGATCCGCCTGATCGGAGTTCTGGGTATTGCAGGGTGGTTGCCGCAGATCATCCGGGCAATCACCCGCACACGCAACTAGACCCCACCTAGTCCCACTTGGTGCCCGGCGCGCGCCATGCTTCCAGGCGTTCGAACACGGCGTCAATAGTCGATTCCACGATCAAACAATCCAAGTATTTTTGCTGTATGAAGCCCTCGTCGACCATGCGTTGCAGCGCATCAATCAGCGGCTGGTAGAAACCGGACGCATTGATCAGCGCCATTGGTTTCTGATGTTGACCCAGCATTTGGCCGGTGAAGGCCTGGAAGAATTCCTCCAAGGTGCCCACGCCGCCGGGCAATGCGATGAACGCGTCCGCAAGCTCCTCCATACGGGTCTTGCGCTCAGCCATGGATTCCACCACTTCGAGGCGAGTCAGCTGGGGGTGGGCCATCTCTCGGTCGACGAGCTCGCGGGGCATCACACCGTAGGCAACTCCCCCGGCATCGACGACGGCGGTACCGACGGCACCCATCAAACCAACCCCGCCGCCACCGTACACCAGCTCGATGCCCCGGTCGGCCAACTGCTGGCCCAAAGATTCCGCCGTATCCCAATAATCACCGCGGGCGCCGCGGGCACTGCCGCAGTACACAGCCACCCGAGAAATCGGGGTACGAACATACAAGACCATGGTCTCTGCCTCGGTGGACTCGAAGCCCTTGCGCGCATAGTAGCGGCGGGCCCGATTGGTCTCCTCGATCGCAATCCGCACACCGGGCAGCCCTACCTCGCGGGCATGCTGCACAATAGCGTCCGCTAGCTCGCTGCCAATCCCACGCTCGGCAAATGCCTCGTCCACATGGGTCACCAAATCGGGCATGCGCTGTGCAGACCCGGACCGCCCATGCGCCAGGCCGAACGTGACCCACGCAACCCCCACGACGTCATCACCCGATAACGCCACGAAACCATAGTCGCCCCTCTGAGGAACGAAGGCCGTAAACCCAGCGACCTCCTCCTCCCCAAAAGGACGTTCCCGCAGGTCATTGTTGCGTTCCATGGCCTGCTGGCGCAACGGCTGATCGGATACCTCCATGGGGCGCAACGTCACGCCCCCAACATTTTCACGTCCGTCGGCAACGATGCTCACTGCTCTACCTCCTGAACACCCGACGCCATGTCGGCCAACTGTTGGGCGTGCATCCGTGCGGTCTCCACATAGCGGCCGGCGTGCGGGATGAACGCCTGGGATTCTTCGTCGCTGAGCTCCCTGCGGACCTTCGCCGGCACCCCAGCGGCAAGCGTACGGTCGGGAACTTCACCGTACTCGAGCACGACCGCGCCCGCCGCCACCAGGGCACCTTCGCCCACAACACTGTGAGACAACAACGTGGCCTTCATACCCACCAAAGTGCCGTTGCCCACCGTGGTGCCGTGTAGCAATGCCATGTGCCCGACGGTGACGTCATCGCCCAGAATGCAGGGGGCGTCTGCGTCGACGTGCATGGTGGAATTGTCCTGAATGTTCGTGCGGGCGCCGATTCTGATGGGGCCGATGTCGCCGCGCAGCACGCATCCGTAGAACACGCTGGAATCGGGGCCGATTTCAACATCTCCAATGATGGTGGCGTTGGGGGCGATCCACGCGGTCGGGTGAATTTTCGGGGTGTGCCCGTTGATGGGGATGATCAACGGCTGGTTGGGCGAATGTCCGGGCTGCATGACAACTAGGCTAGCGCCCCACCGGCCGCGCCGCCACGCCTACGCGCACCTTTACACTGGTGTGCATGAATGACGCCGTGGGGCGCGGCGCACGCGTTCTCACTGGCGGTTTCACGCTGCCGTCCCCGGTGGAGGGCATGGAGGGGCGCCTGTATGCGCCCACTGTGTTAGAAGCCGTGCCTTCTGATGCCCGGCTGTTTAAAGAGGAAGTCTTCGGCCCGGTGGTATATCTGCAATCTGCGTCGACGATGGCGGAGGCTATCGCCCTGGCGAACGATACCGAGTACGGGCTTAATGCAAGCGTGTGGGGTGGGCCGCCGCCATGGCGATGTTGGCTTGTTGAAATTTACCCAGAGTCGCACGATCGCTCAGCAGCGGGTGGCAACCATTTCGGAGATCTCTGCGGCGTTGGGGCCGGAGACGATGGGCAGGCTGCTAAAGCTCGGCAAGCGCTTCCTCTGACCCCGCCGCTAGCCTTAGGCTCATGAGCACCACCAGCACTGTCCTGTGGCTACGACACGACCTGCGCCCCTTCGACCACCCAGCCCTCGAGGCAGCCCAGCAAGAAACAGCCGAGGCCCCCAACCGCGGCGACCTACACCGCGTGTTCGTCTACCCACGCACCGTGTCCCCGTTCCGAGCACAATTGCTTGACGAGACTCTCGCGGAACTCCAAGAGCATCTTGGCCCGATTGACGTCATCCGGAAAGACGAGCACCTCGGCGCCAGCGCTGCGGACTTGATCGCCAACTACGTCGAGGACCTTCCCGCCCCCACGACTGTCTATGTCAGCGCTGATTACACCCCGCTGGGGCTGCGCCGGGACAAAGAAACAGAGCAGGCGCTGCGAAAGCTCAACGAAGACAACGCTTTGGTCGCCGTAGGTGACCCCTACACAGTCACCCCGGGGACACTGACCACAACCACGGGCGGGCACTACAAAGTATTCACATCTTTTTATAAGGCATGGTTGGAGCCTGCAGAACTCGCGGCTGCGGCAACAACACTGCCCGATGAAAAGTACCAGCAGTGGACGGCCTGGGATAAGTGGGAAGCGTTCCGCACGGAACGGCTCGATGGTTACTGCACGCAGCGTGACCGGCCGGACAAGCCCGCGACGTCACAAATCAGCGCCTACCTGGCCATTGGCGCGCTGCACCCCCGCACCCTCATCCGTTCCCTACAGCCCGATGTGCGCGGCAACGATTCTGCTCGGGCCGCGGATGCCGCCGCATTCATCAGGGAGCTCGCGTTCCGGGAATTCTACGGGGACTTCGTCTACCATCAGCCAAACAGCATGTGGGAAGACGTCAACCCCCGTTTCGAGCACTTCAACTGGGACCAACCCGACGAGCGCTTCCGCGCGTGGCAGGAAGGCAGCACCGGCTACCCGATCGTGGATGCCGGCATGCGCCAACTGGCCAAGACCGGGTGGATGCACAACAGGGTGCGGATGATCGCGGCGAGCTTTTTGACGAAGGATCTTCACATGCCTTGGCAGGTGGGCGCTAAGCATTTCGCCGACGTGTTGGTGGATTTCGACCCGGCGATCAATCAGCATTCCTGGCAGTGGTGTGCGGGCACCGGCACGGACGCCTCCCCTTACTTCCGGGTGTTTAATCCGATGACTCAGGGCGAAAAGTTCGACCCGGATGCGCGTTATATTAAGCGCTGGGTGCCCGAGCTGGAGCTGTGTTCGGCGAAGGATATTCACAAGATGCGGCAGCTTCCTGCGGATTATCCGGCGCCGATCGTGGATCACGCCGAGGAGCGTTTGGAGGCCCTCGCCCGCTACGAGGAGGTCAAGGGCTAGCGGGGTGTGCACAGGCCCAGACACAGGCAGGCCGCCGCACGAAAAAACGGGGCCCTGCCGTTAAGCTGGGCCCCGTTGGGGTTTTGTGGGCGAAGGGGGACTTGAACCCCCACGTCCCGAAGGACACTGGCACCTGAAGCCAGCGCGTCTGCCATTCCGCCACTCGCCCGAGTGCAGATGGCCGCGTGAAGCGACTCTCAAAATAATAAACCCGCAGCTGCGTTTATACAAATCTGGTCCGCACGCTGCCCAAACACTAATTGATGTGACTATACTGGCAACATTGACAAGCGATTATGGTGTTTCGAATGCCAGATTGCCAGGTTATATGCAGTTTTATAACCAGTTTGATAGCTGTAAGCCGCCGGACCGACTGGCGCGTGACTTATTGACGCACTACAGGAGGCTCGAGGATGTCGTTGCTGGGCAAGATGGCCAAGCTTGATAGTTCTTTGCAGCGTGGCCTTGACAACAGTTTCGCCTTCGTTTTTGGCGGAAAGGTTGTTCCCGCTGAGATCGAGGAGGCTCTGCGCCAGGAGGCGGAGGACAACGTCACGAAGACGTACGAGGGCACGGTTGAGGTGCCGAATGTGTTCCGCGTGTCCTTGTCTTCTAAGGATATTTGTGGCATTCCGGATGAGGCGGCCGTGGATTTCGCGGATCGTATGACGCGTTTGTGCCGTAATAATGGTTGGTCTGTTCCGGGCCCTATTCGTGTGGATTTGGTTGAGGATTCTTCGTTGCGTTCTGGCCAGTTGAAGACGAGTTCTTCTTCGGAGGCTCAGCCTCAGACTGTGACGTTGTTGTTGCAGGATGGTTCGAGCCGCACGTATGCGGTGCATGAGGGTTCGAACATTATTGGCCGTGGTCAGCAGGCTGATTTCCGTCTTCCGGATACTGGTGTGTCGCGTCAGCATGCTGAGGTGACGTGGGACGGCCGTGATGCTGTGTTGGTTGATTTGCAGTCGACGAATGGCACGACTGTTAATGACATGAAAATTGATAATTGGTTGTTGGGTGATGGCGACGTTATTACTGTTGGGCATTCTCAGCTAGAGGTTCGGATTACGGGGCGCTGAGTGCGTCCACGAGGGAGTTTTTGATGGAGCTCGCATTTCGCATCGGCCTGCTGGTTGTTTTGTGGGTGTTTGTTTTTGCGGTGTTGCGTGAGTTGCGCCGTGATCTGTCGGGTGTGGGTGGGGCGCCTGCGGCTCCAGTGATGACGGCGCGGGGGTCAGCGTCTGCGCTTCCGTCTCCGTCTGCTGGTGGCGTGCAGGGTGCTGCCACGGCAGCTTCTTCGTCGGTGCCGGGTTCTTCTGGTGCTGATGTGTTGGAGGTTATTGGTGGCCCGGCGTATGACTTGTCTGGTTTTGATCAGGTGGTTATTGGTCGGCATCCGGAGTGCGACATTGTGATTGCGGATGATTTTGCTTCGTCTCGTCATGCTCGGTTGTTCCGTCGTCCGGGTTCGAGGGATTGGTTTGTTGAGGATTTGAATTCTCGTAATGGCACTTTTGTTGGCCAGTGGCGTGTGGAGCAGCCGGAGCGTGTGTCGGATGTTATTACTGTGGGCCAGACGGCGTTGAGGATGGTTTGAGTTGAAACTCGCGCTTAATTTCACGGCCGCGAGCGATCGCGGGTTAGTTCGCCAGAATAATGAGGATTCGGCGTATGCGAGCCCTCGTTTGTTGGTGTTGGCTGATGGTATGGGTGGCCATGCGGCGGGGGAGGTTGCGAGCCAGTTGATGGTGACTGAGTTCCGTGATCTGGATGCCTCGCTTGCGGCTGGTGATGCTGGGGTGGTGTCGCCGGAGTTGTTGGCCGATACTGCTACTGCTGGTAATCAGGCCATTGCGGAGGAGGTTCGTGTGCGTCCGGAGACAGAGGGCATGGGCACGACGCTGACGGCTGTCTCTTTTGATGGCGCACAGTTGCATTGGTGCCATGTGGGGGATTCGCGTGGTTATGTGCTGCGTGATGGTGTGTTGCAGCAGGTCACTGTGGATGACACCTTTGTGCAGTCGCTGGTCGACAGGGGCGAGTTGGATCCGGAGGATGTGTCGACGCATCCGCAGCGTTCCCTGATTTTGAAGGCTTGTACTGGTCGTCCGGTGGAGCCGACGGTGTGGTCGTCGGAGGCTCGCCCGGGGGATCGGGTGTTGTTGTGTAGTGATGGTTTGTCGGATCCGGTGAGTTTTTCGACGATCGAGGAGGCTTTGGGTGTGGGGGACCCTGCTCAGGCTGCTCGTAAGTTGATTGATTTGGCGTTGCGTTCTGGTGGTCCGGACAATGTGACGGTTGTTGTTGCCGATGTTGTTGGGCTTGATAGTGATGACGCCGCGGGGGGCGTTGAGGCTGCTGCGTTGCCGGTGGATCCGGTTGTTGCGGGTACATTGAATGCTGGTGTGGAGGATCCGCGTCCGGATACTGCTGCTGGTCGTGCGGCGTTGATTCGTACTATTGAGCCTGCTGAGCAGCCTTCTGGTCGGGCTAAGACTGGTTTTTTTAAGCGGCTGCGTGTGTGGCCGTTGATTGTTTCTTTGTTGGTGGTTATTGCTTTGGTGGTGGCCGCCGGGTGGGTGAATCACGCGTCGAAGAAGAACTTTTTTGTGTCGGTTGATGGCGACCGCGTGATCGTTGAGCAGGGGTTTAAATCCTCTGTTGTTGGTATCGATTTGCATAAGCCTTTCCAGAAGGCGTGTTTGTCGGAGCAGAAGCGGGTGTCTGTGGTGAGTCTGGAAGAGGATTCCCGCGCTTGTGTTCCGTTTACGGTTGGTGCTTTGCCAGAGTCGGTGCGTTCGAGCATTGAGGGTTTGCCGGAGTCTGGTTATGACGATGTGCTGGGCCAGTTGCAGCGTTTGGGTTCTGAGGCGTTGCCGGTGTGTGTCAAGCGTGATTCCGCGGCGTCAGGCTCGGGTGATTTGAATAGTCCGGGTAAGAATTGTCGGGAGGTGGGCTGATGTCTGCCAAGCATGAGTCCCGCGGTGTGAGTTTTAAACCACGGTGGGCTGAGCTTCGTCTGTTACTTCTGTCTGCTGTGGTGTTGGCGATTACTTTATCCAATTTGGATATTGAGTCCTTCAAGATGTTTGGGTGGGTGATCGGCGGCTACATCGGGGTGTTTACTCTGGCGCATGTGGCGTTGTGTTTTGTGGCGCCTCGGGCAGATCAAATTATGTTGCCGGTGGCTGCTGCGTTGAATGCTTTGGGTTTGGTGATTATTTATCGCCTGAATCCTAATTTGGCGGCTAAGCAGGTGATGTGGGCGCTGCTTGCTGTGGTGATGATGGTCGTGCTGTTGTTTATTTTGCGTGATCATCGCAGTTTGGGGCGTTTTTCTTATATTCTTGGCCTGCTTGGTTTGGTGCTGTTGGCGCTGCCTATGGTGTGGCCGACGTCGATGGATGCGGATGCCAATATTTGGATTTCGATTGGCCCATTTTCGGTGCAGCCGGGTGAGTTTTCCAAGATTCTGCTGCTGCTGTTTTTTGCCCAATTGTTGGTCAATAAGCGCGCATTGTTTACGGTAGCTGGCTATCACTTTATGGGTATGGAGTTTCCGCGTCTTCGGGACTTGGGCCCGATTTTGTTGGTTTGGGCTTTGGCTTTGATGATCATGGCTGGGGAAAATGATTTCGGCCCGGCTTTGCTGTTATTCAGCACTGTGTTGGGCATGCTGTTTTTAGCTACTGGCAGAGTGTCGTGGTTGCTGATTGGTGTTGTGCTGGTCGCTATTGGCGGCACGGGCGTGTATCAGATTTCTTCGAAGATTCAGGCTCGCGTGCAGAACTTCATCAATCCTTTCGACAATTATGATTCTGCTGGTTATCAGTTGTCTCAGGCCTTGTTTGGTCTAAATTTTGGTGGGGTGTCTGGCACGGGTTTGGGCAAGGGTTATCCCAATGAGGTTCCCGTCGCAGTGTCGGATTTCATTTTGGCGGCGGTGGGCGAGGAGCTCGGCATGGTGGGTTTGGCGGCCATTTTGATGCTGTTCGCCATTTTCATTACGCGCGGTATGCGTGTGGCGTTGCAGTGCCGTGATTCTTTCGGGAAGTTGGTTGCCTCGGGCTTGTCCTTGACGATTGCCATCCAAGTGTTTGTGGTTGTCGGCGGTATTTCGGCTTTGCTTCCGATGACCGGTTTGACTACTCCGTTTATGTCGGCGGGTGGTTCTTCTTTGTTGGCGAACTACGTGTTGTTGGCGATTATTTTGCGGATTTCTGACGCCGCGAACTCCCCTGCCGCACACTCGGGTTCCGGTTCTCACTCGCCAGCGGGGGCTACTGCAGGCCAGGTATCAGCCGCGGCTGGAGGTGCACGATGAATCGTTCTATCCGTTTGACGTCCCTGTTTACGCTGCTGATGAGTGTGGTGCTGCTGGTCAACCTGGAGTATGTGCAGGTCTTTTCGGGCTATGCGGACGATCCGCGTAACAAGCGCACCTATTATCGCTCTCTGGATACCCCCCGTGGGCAGATTTCCGCGGGAGGTTTGGTGTTGGCTACCTCGGATGAGAACGGCCGCCACTACCCCACTGATCCTTTGGTGTTTGGCCCGGTCGAGGGTTATTTGAGCGAGACCTACGGCTTGTCCGGCCTTGAGCTTGGCTATAACGATGTGTTGGATGGGTCTGCGGTGTTTAATGCTTCGCTGACGGAGCGTCTGATGGGCAAGAAGCCAGCGGGCGCCAACATTGATTTGACGTTGCAGCCTGCGCTGCAAAATGTGGCGTTCCACCAGTTGGCTGACAAGAATTATGACGGCGCGGTGGTTGCTATCCGCCCGTCGTCTGGAGAAATTTTGGCGATGGCCTCTACCCCGTCGTACGATCCGGCGTTGATCGTCGACCCGGAGACGTCGGAGCAGACGTGGGCTGGCTATGTGGATAATCCTGCCTCGCCTTTGCTCAACCACGCGACGCAAGAGACTCTGCCGCCTGGTTCGACGTTCAAGGTGATTACCACCGCTGCGGCGCTAAGCCAGGGGTGGAATGCTGATTCCACCGTGACCGCGTCACCCGAAATCACCTTGCCGAACACGACGACGACGTTGGAAAACTATGACGGTATGCGTTGTGGCGGCGGGGATCAGACAACGTTGATGAATGCGTTCACCCTGTCCTGCAATACGGCTTTTGCTGAGATGGCGATGGCCGTGGGGCCTGACCCGCTCCGCGACGTCGCTAAGCATTTCGGCCTGCAGGACACCTACGACATTGGCTTGCCGATGGACCCGGGCACCCTGGGTGATCTTGCTGATCAGGCCTCGCTTGGGCAGTCTGCTATCGGCCAGCGCGACGTGACGATGAGCGTGTTGGAAAACGCTGTTGTCGCCGCAACGGTCGCGAATGGCGGCAAGCGTATGGAGCCGTATCTGGTGTCGACGGTGACGGCCCCTGATCTGAAGGTTCTGCGCACGACGAAGCCGAAGCAGGTTGATGGGATTGATCCGGGCATTGCCGCCCAGTTGACGGAGATGATGTTGTCGAGCGAACGCCACACACTTGGTAATAGTTCGGTGCAGATTGCCTCCAAGACGGGCACGGCGGAGCACGGGCAGGATTCCCGCAACTCTAATCCGCACGCCTGGTACATCGCTTTTGCCCCCGGCAAGGACATTGCGGTAGCTGTGGTTGTGAAAAACGGTGGCGACCGCGGACAGGCCGCAACGGGTGGTTCTGTTGCGGCACCTATCGGACGAGCAGTAATCGAGGCAGCCCAATGATGCACTACAGCTTGAACAGGGTTATTGGCCACGGTGGCATGTCCACCGTGTGGTTGGCGGACACGGAGCAGGGTCCGGTGGCTGTGAAGATCCTCCGCCCGGAGTTTTCGGCGGCCCCTGAGTTTGTGGACCGTTTCCGCACCGAGGCTGAATCCTCGTTAAAGATCGACAATCCGCATGTGGTGCGCACCTATGATTACCAGGATTCTTCCCTGGTGATGGAGTATGTGCCGGGCCAATCTTTGGCGGATTTGTTGTCGAATCTGGGTAGTGGGCAGCCTTTGGCTGAGGATGACGCGCTGAACATTTTGGAGCAGGCCGCATCTGGTTTGGCGGCGATCCACAACGCCGGTTTGGTGCATCGCGATATCAAGCCCGGCAATTTGTTGTTGCGTGATTCTTCCGGCACCTCTGTGGGGGACCCGGCGCGTGGCGCGATTGTGAAGATTACGGATTTTGGGATTGTGAAGGCGGCGCAGTCGGTGGCGTTGACGCGCACCGGCATGGTTGTGGGTACCGCCCAGTATGTGTCCCCGGAGCAGGCCCAGGGTTTTGATGTCACCCCAGCATCGGATGTGTATTCGCTGGGTGTGGTGGGTTTTGAGATGTTGTCGGGTTCCCGCCCGTTTAGTGGGGATTCGTCGGTGTCGGTAGCGTTGGCGCATATTAGCCAGGCCCCGCCGCATATTGATGCTCCGATTTCTGACGCCGCGCGAGAGCTCATCAGCATTGCGTTGCGCAAGGATCCGGCCTCGCGTTATGCCGATGGTGCGGAGTTTGCGCAGGCTATCGCTGCGGTTCGGCGTGGGCAGTGGCCGCCGGCGCCCCGGATGATTAATGACGCCCCGACCACGGTGTTGCCTTCGCAGGCTCCGGTTGCGGGTGGTTTTGTGGATCCGCATGCGACGACGCATTTGCAGCAGGCGATCGGCGCGGGCCCTGATGCTACTGCTGCCCAGTCTGGTGCTGGTGCTGCTGCCCAGCGTCGTCCGCAGACCCTCAACCAAGCTAAGCCGCGGAAGAAGCAGTCCAAGGCCATCCCGATCTTGGTGGGTGTGCTGGTCACCGCCTTGATCGGTGCGACGGCGTTTATCTTGGCTAACGCTTTCGGGTTGATCGGCACCACCCCGAAACCGACGCCGACGGTCGTAACCGAAACCCAGATCACCACGGTGCCTGCGGAACCGACGCGGGCGCCCGCACCGCGTCCTGTTGAACCGACGACGCCGCGGGAGGAGCCGACGTCAACAACAAAATCGACAACCACCACCTCCACGCCTGTAGATAAGCCTGATGACGGCCGTGATGCTGATACGCCGCCGAGCCCCCGCGTTGGGACGACCACCACTCCACGGACTCCCTCTGATGCTGATCAGCCTGGTGGCGACACCGGCACCACCCCGGGTGATGCAGATAAATCGACCACCAACGGTAATACTGGCGATTCCGGCAACACCCCGCCCGCAGGCACTGTAGACGACACGAACGAAACGAGCCCCCAACCATGATTCTTGCAGACCGATACGAACTCGGCGAGGTCATCGGCACCGGTGGCATGTCGGATGTTTACGCAGCTACCGACACCCTTTTGGGTCGCGGTGTCGCGGTGAAGGTGATGCGTGCAGAGTTGGCGCGCGACGACAGTTTCCGCGAGCGCTTCCGTCGGGAAGCCACCAACGCCGGCAAGCTTAACCACGCGACCATCGTTGCTGTGTACGATTCCGGCGAATGGGAGGGGGTGCCCTACATCGTGATGGAGCGAGTGCATGGGCGCACCTTGCGCGACATCGTGCGCGAGCAGGGCCCCATGAGGCCCGCCCAGGCCGCCAGCACCCTAATCCCCGTGTGCGAGGCGCTGCAGGTCAGCCACGACGCCGGCATCATCCACCGCGATATCAAACCTGCGAACATCATGATCACCAACACCGGTGCGGTGAAGGTGATGGACTTCGGCATCGCCCGCGCCGTCAACGATTCCACCGCGGCGATGACGCAGACAGCGGCCGTCATTGGCACAGCCCAGTACCTCTCGCCTGAGCAAGCCCGCGGGAAAAAAGCAGAGGCCGCCTCTGACGTGTACGCCTTGGGCTGTGTCCTCTACGAAGTGATCACCGGGCGCCCGCCCTTCGAAGGGGAATCCCCCGTTGCCGTGGCCTACCAGCACGTTCACGACAACCCCACCCCGCCGTCGGAATTCATCTCTGGACTCACCCCCACCGAGGCACTAAATATTGACGCCGTGACGCTCACCGCCATGGCCAAGCACCCAGCTGACCGTTACCAAAGCGCCACGGAAATGGCCGATGACCTAGGCCGTGTCGCACGCAACACGATTGCTAATGCGGCGCGCACACACGTCGCCCCACAACAATCCCAAAGCCGCGGGGCACACGCGCGCCCCGGTCTGCACGAAGCCCCCACCACCACTATCCCCGCCACACCGGCACCGGCCCCGCAGGCCTACCCCGCTACCTCCACCTACCAGCCCGCCCAAGCGGCGGACATCCACCGCCAACCCGCACAGGTTGCGCCCAGGCCGGCGGGACGCGACGTCAACACCCGTGATGATTTCGATGACTACGACGACTATGACGAGCGCGGCTCCCGCTGGCCAGCTGTGTTGGCGGGGTTGCTGGCTGTAGTCCTCATTGGTGTCGGCGGGGTTTTCGCCTACGACTATGTCACCGGCAAGTCCAGCACTAGCACCGCCAGCACCGTGGCGATCCCCTCGGTCAGCGGAATGAGCGAAGAACAAGCTACCACGCGCCTACGCGACGCCGGCTTCACCGTCGATGTACGCCAACAGGCCGACCCGAAAGCACCGCGGGGAACGGTCATCGCCACCAACCCTGCCAGCGGGTCGGAGATTGTGAAGGGCAGCACCGTCACCCTCATTGTGTCCTCCGGTAAAGAAATCACCGAGGTGCCGGATCTGACTGGCCGCAACACGGAAGAGGCCGCAAAGATCCTCGAATCTGCAGGCCTTGAGCTTGATCGTCAGGTTAAGGAACAGCCTTCCGACACCGTGAAAGAGGGCGCCGTGATCGAACAGTCGCCGCGGGCCGGCAACCAAGTGTCCAAGGGCACGAAGGTCGCGATCACCGTGTCCACTGGTGTCGACGAGGTACGCGTACCTGTCATCACCGGCTTGAAGTGGGAACGCGCGGAAGGCAACCTCACCAGCCTGGGCTTCGTGCCGGTCCTGGAGTACATCGATTCCGACCAGCCCGAAGGCACCGTCGTCAGCGCAGAGGGCGAAGGCAGTGACCTACCTAAGGGTTCTGACGTCGCGGTGAAGGTGTCGCGCGGCAACCGAATCACCATGCCCGACCTGACCGGGTTGGTCTCCACCCAAGCGTTGGCCACGCTGCGGGGCGTCGGCTGGTCCGCACCCGATAGCGCACTTGTTGTGGAACAGGTGAAAACCCCTGTGCTGCTCGACCAAGGCAAGATCGCCGGGCAGACCCCAGCAGCGGGTCAACCACTGATTAAAGACGCCCCCGTCACCGTCCAGGTGTACGTTTTCGATCTGCTGCCCTAAGATGGGCAAAGGACTTTTAAGGAGAACACATGCCTAAGGCAAAGGTAACGAAGAACGCCCCGGTGTCCACCACCCCGGCTAACCGCACCCCGGTGAAGATCAACTCCAGTGGCACCCCACTATGGTACAAGATCATCATGTTTGGGCTTATGCTCGCCGGCTTGCTGTGGTTGGTTGTGCAGTACATCTTCGGCCCCGAGATCGCCTGGATGGCTAAGCTCAACGCCTGGAATTACTTGATCGGTTTCGGTTTGTTCATCATGGGTTTGTTGATGACCACCGGCTGGCGTTAGCGCTGGAGACCTCGTAGCCATTCTCGGCTGTTAAAACTACTGTTTCAGGAGCCCCTTGTAGGGGCTCCTTTTTTCGTGTCTCCCCTGGGGATAACTTGTTCACAACGTGGGATTCGCCACGTTATCCACCGTTTAATCCACATCCTGTGGATAACTTCTTCCCACATGCCTGTGTACTGGGGTTTCAGCGCTTTAGCTGGTGTTTTGCTCTTACAGTTAGAAAATTACAAAACTGTAGTTATCCACAATGTGCATAAACCCTGTGGAAAAACTAGAGTTATCCACAGTTGTCCACAATCGTCCACACAATGCAGCTCAACCGGCGTGTCGTAAACAGCCACCTGGGACAACACCAGAACAACAAAAAGCCGCCCCGGTGCACCCACCGAAGCGGCCTAAATTGACAACTAGACAGCCACCAGTTTTGCCCTACCCCATGCTCCACGGAGCACCCCGGCTGCCCGCCTGCTGCCGACGAAACATCACTTTGATAATCCCCGCCGCAATAAACCCACCAACTAGGCCGCCGATATGGCCCCACATGGACACCCCCGGGAAAAACGAATACAAAATATTGATGCCAAGCAAGACAGCCGGCCCACGCTTGTCCCGACTCATCACCAACAGGACACCCATCACCGCGTAACCTGCGCTCGACGCGCCAGCGGTCAAACTATAAGGATCGAACGCCCACACCGCGAGGGTTCCACCAAACCCACCCAGGAAGAACGTCAATAGCATCGCGCCCGGGCCAAACACCCGCTCGATTTCCCCACCGACGAAGACAATCATCATCACGTTAAGCAACAAGTGATCGAGACTGAAATGGGCGAAAAAGTTCGTCACCAGCACCCACCAGTGGCCGCTGTCCAACGCATAGGCGGAAAAACCCGCCCACGACGGTTTAAGAACGAAATAGCAGGCGATGATCAGCACACTCAAGGCCGTTGTGACCTTCCTTGTGCGGAAGAAGTCAGCATAGGGCGATGATGGAGTGCCGTAGTAGCTCATAGCCGCCCATCTTAGGGCCTCATCAGATACAACTCCCCCAACGAAAAAGGCGCCGCATACACTGCGACGCCTAGCAACTCGTCCACCAGAAGGTGAACGCGGCGTCATGAAGCTGAAATCAGCCCATGACGCCTGCAGTACAACCTGGGAAGAGGAACTACTGTTTGATCTCGATGGAGGTGATCACGACCGGCTCGACCGGACGGTCGTAGCGATCCGTAGCGGTAGACGCAATTGCCTGAACGACCTTCTGGGAATCCTCAGCGGTGACCTCACCGAAGATGGTGTGGCGGTTGTTCAGGTGCGGGGTCGGAGCAACCGTGATGAAGAACTGGGAACCGTTGGTGCCGGGGCCCGCATTTGCCATAGCCAGCAGGAAGGGGCGGTCGAACTGGAGCTCCGGGTGGAACTCGTCAGCGAACTGGTAGCCGGGGCCGCCACGACCGGTACCGGTGGGGTCACCGCCCTGAATCATGAAACCATCGATGACGCGGTGGAAGGGGGCGCCATCGTAGAAGGGGCCAGAGTTGGTGCCATTAGCGTTTTCGACATACTCTTTGGTGCCCTCCGCCAGGCCAACAAAGTTAGCGACGGTCTCGGGTGCGTGATTGCCGAAAAGTTCGATCTCAATGTCACCAACATTGGTGTGCATGATCGCTGTTGCAGTCTTCAAAGTCATAAACGCCATGCTACCAACGCCGAGCAGGTAATGGTTGTGATGTTCGCTCATGGCTTACGGATAATTCCGCCAGGACCGCCAACTTTTCTGCAGGTTTTTCGCAGCACAGGTACCCTGGTGTGCATGAACTCTGATCTACTGAAACTCGGCATGAAAGCCGTCAAGACATACAAGAAGTCCAGCAAAGATACCTACAAGGACCTCAAGAACCGCTACGGTGATGTCTTCGAGCAGGCCCTCAATTCCGCCCGCGAACAGGCAGAACAGGCCATGAACTCTGACCTGATGAAGAATGCTGCAAACGCAGCATCTAACGTCAGCGACAAGGCCTCCGAAAAAGCACAAGAGCTGTCGACCAAGGCCGCAGAGTTCGGTGCCGGCATTGGTGAACTCGCACAGGAACGCACTGAAGAAGCCAAGAAGCTATCCCGCCGCGAAGCCAAGAAGGCCCGCAAGGCTGCTGCCAAGGCTAAGAAGCAGGCCACCAAGAACGTTAAGAAGCGTGGCTGCTGCAGCAAACGCAAGGCTAAGAAGCTGCAGAAGCGCGCTGAAAAGGCCCTGAAGGCCCAGGGTAAGGACAAGGGCGGCTTCGGCAAAGTGTTGTCCTGGCTGATCCTGCTCGCCGGTGTCGGTGCAGCTGTGTACTACTTCTTCTTCCGCGAGGACATCTCCATCGAGAAGGAGCCGCCGACCATCGACGACCTGAAGAAGAAGGCCAACGACGTTGCCGATAAGGCTGCCGACAAGGCTGAAGAAGTCAAAGAAGCTGCCGCCGAAAAGGCCGAGGAGCTGAAGGACAAGGCTTCCGACGCTGCGGACGCCGCAAAGGACAAGGCTGAAGAGGTCAAGAAGGAAGCGGCTGACAAGGCCGCTGAAGTCAAGGACGCGGCTGACAAGGCAGGCGCTAAGGCCGAGCAGGCTAAGAACCAGGCTCAGAACAAGGCCCAGCAGGCTAAGAGGAACACTAAGTAATTCTTTAGCGCTGTCTTCCGGCTAAGCCGGTAGGTAGAGGAAAATCCCAGTCCCTTCACGGGGCTGGGATTTTTTATGCTTCACGGAGTAGATCATCGTGGGCGACGCTGCCTTTTTCACTCCGCGCTTGTTCGGCACGACGGATGTTAGGGCATGAAAAAACCGGCCTATCTAGAAGATAGACCGGTTTCATTCTGTGGAGCATAGGAGAATCGAACTCCTGACCTTCTGCTTGCAAAGCAGATGCTCTACCAATTGAGCTAATGCCCCTTGTCCCTGCGTGGGCCTAGCAAGAATCGAACTTGCGACCTCATCGTTATCAGCGATGCGCTCTAACCGACTGAGCTATAGGCCCTGGGAACGAGATATTACTTTAAACCCCATCCACTATATAAAGCAAATCGCCTGCTAGTGGATGGTTTTTAAAGCTTTTCAAACCGCTTAAAGGCGTTTACGTCGCGGTTGTTCTGACAGTGTCACGCTCACGCCACCGAACAGGTCGACGATGGCGTTGTACATGATCGCTGTCAGGGGGGCCAACACAATGAACAACACCGACATCAGCACACCCAGGATGGCTGCGACGCTGATGACCACACCGAAGCCCACCACCTGAGAGCCACCGGTACCACCAATGATGGAATTCACCTTCGCCCAGATTCCAGCGGCATCGAGGCCGAAGTACAGCAGCACGACACAGATCATCCACGCCGCTAACCCTGCCAGAGACAGCGCTAAGGCCGTCCTGAAGGCTGAGACAGGTGCAATGCGCCGCACGAGTACTTGGGTGGTTGCCATTAAGCGTCACCCTTGTCATCGGCGTCCTTCGCCTCAGCAGCACCGTCTAGCGTTGCGGCCTGCTCGACGCCAGCTACTTCGGCTTCGATTTCTTCGCTTTCCTGCTCAACGTTGCGGTCGATCGCGAGAAGTTCAACACCCTTTTCGAGGTTGACCAGGCGAACACCCATTGTCTGACGGGAAGAGGGTCGAATCTGGTTAACTTCGGTACGGATCACTCCACCGGCGGTGGTAATTGCGAAGATCTCATCGTCATTGGACACGACAATTGCGCCGATGAGCTTTCCGCGCTTCGGGGTGTACTTGAAGGTCACGACACCGAGGCCGCCACGTCCCTTGACCGGGTACTCGGACAGTTCGGTGCGCTTGCCGTAACCGCCGGAGGTTGCAACCAGTAGGTAGGAGTTTTCGCGAACAACACTCATGGCGAGCATCTGGTCTTCGCCGCGGAAACGCATACCCTTAACGCCCGCGGTGGAGCGACCCATGGGGCGCAGAGTGTCGTCGTTAGCAGTGAAGCGAATTGCTTGGCCTTCCTCAGAGACCAACAGCAAATCGTCGTCGGCAGAGCACAAAACCGCACCGATGAGCGAGTCGCCTTCGTTGAGGTTTATGGCGATGAGTCCACCGGAACGAGCCGAGTCGTAGTCGGACAGGCGGGACTTCTTGACGCGACCTTGCGCGGTGGCCAGCACCAGGTAGGGGGCGTCTTCATAAGTCTGCAGCTGAATAACCTGTGCGATTTGCTCACCCGGCTGGAATTCCAGCAGGTTTGCGACGTGCTGGCCACGAGCTGTTCGGGAGGCCTCGGGTAGTTCGTACGCCTTGAGTCGGTAAACACGACCGAAGTTGGTGAAGAACAAAATCCAGTCGTGTGTCGAGCAAACGAAGAAGTGGCGGACCACGTCATCCTGCTTCAGTTCTGCACCACGCACACCCTTGCCGCCGCGCTTCTGGTTGCGGTAGAGATCCACCTTGGTGCGCTTGGCGTAACCGGTGGAGGTGATGGTGACGACGACGTTCTCGCGGGCGATGAGGTCTTCTTCGGTGACCTCACCTGAGGCTGCAACGATCTGAGTGCGACGGTCATCGCCGTACTTCTCCACGATCTCTGCAAGCTCATCTCGAACGATGGAACGCTGGCGTTCGGGACGGGCCAGAATGTCCTTGAGGTCAGCGATTTCGATCTCGATTTCCGCCAACTCGTCAACGATCTTCTGGCGCTCGAGGGCTGCGAGGCGACGCAGCTGCATTGCCAGAATGGCGTCTGCCTGAATGTCGTCAATATCAAGAAGGTCGATCAGGCCGGCGCGAGCATCGTCCACGGTAGGGCTACGACGGATCAAAGCAATGACCTCGTCCAGCATATCCAGGGCCTTGACCAAACCACGCAAGATGTGGGCGCGCTTTTCGGCCTCATCCAGGCGGTATTGGGTGCGGCGAATAATGACGTCGATCTGGTGCGCCACGTAGTAGCGAATCATCTGATCGATGCGCAGGGTGCGGGGCACACCATCGACGATGGACAGCATGTTCGCGCCGAAGCTGGTTTGCAGCTGGGAGTGCTTGTACAGGTTGTTGAGCACCACGCGCGGAACTGCGTCACGCTTCAGGGTGACGACGATGCGCATGCCGACGCGGTCGGAGGATTCGTCCTCAATCTTGGCGATACCTGCAAGCTTGCCCTGGTTGACCTGGTCAGCAATGTTGTGGATGAGGTTATCCGGGTTGACCTGGTAGGGCAGCTCGGTAATGACGATGGTTTGTCGGTTGCCTTCCTCCTCAATGGAGGTCACACCGCGCATGCGGATGGAACCGCGGCCGGTGGTGTAGGCGTCCTTGATCCCTTGGTCGCCGACGATGAGTCCGGCGGTGGGGAAATCGGGACCCTTGATGTATTTCATGCATGCTTCGAGCGCCGCGGCGTCATCAGCATCGTAGTTTTCGAGCATCCAGAAGATAGCGTCGGCCAATTCCCGCAGGTTGTGCGGGGGAATGTTGGTGGCCATACCGACGGCGATACCACCGGAACCGTTCATCAACAGGTTGGGTACGCGCGAGGGCAGAATGGTGGGCTCTTGGGTTTTACCGTCGTAGTTGGGTTGGAATTCGACAGTGTTTTCGCGGATGTCACGGACCATTTCCATGGCCAGGGGTGTCATGCGGCACTCGGTGTAACGCATGGCGGCGGGGCCGTCGTTACCGCGGGAGCCGAAGTTACCTTGTCCGTCGACCAGCGGGTAGCGCATCGACCATGGCTGAGCCATGCGCACCAGGGTGTCGTAGATGGCGCTGTCGCCGTGGGGGTGATAGTTACCCATGGTGTCAGCAACGGGCTTCGCGGACTTCACGTAGGAGCGGTCGGGGCGGTAGCCGTTGTCGTACATGGCGTAGAGCACGCGGCGGTGCACGGGCTTGAGGCCGTCGCGGACCTCGGGTAGTGCACGGCCGACGATGACGCTCATGGCGTAGTCGATGTAGCTGGACTGCATCTCCTCATTGATGTCAATGGGTTCAATGCGGTCAAAGAGTGAATCGGAGGTGTTGTCGCTCACGCGATTCCCTTCTGGTTTTGTTGTCTCGGACCTGTGGGTGGCGGCAGTGTGCTGCCGCTTGGTAGGCCCGCGTGTACCCGGTCGATTCTACTCTGTTGTGGGTGGCTTCAGTGGCTCTGAGGGGGCATGTAGCCTTTTATAGGCCAATTTTTTAATTTATGACGCCGCGTTGGTATCACCGTGGTATCACTGTTGCGGTTGTTGGGGGTAGTCTGGCGACTATGGCTATGACGTTGAGGTTGTCTGCATCGCAGGAACGGGCTTTGGCTTTGTTAGCTCAGTCAATGGGCACGAGTAAGCATGAGGCTGTTGTGCGTTCGATTGTTGCTCAGGCGACTCGCATGCTTGAGGATGCGCAGATTGCTGATCTTGCCCGTGAATTGGTTCCGGGTTATTCCGTGATGGATCGGCGTTTGCGTGCGGCTGAGGGCGGGGGTGGTGACGATGGATTCTTTTAGCGTGTCGCCTTTACGCAGCCTGTCAGCTGAGCAATTATTGCTGATCGCTGATGAGGTCTGCCGCAGTGAACGAGTCAGTGTTGTTGACTATGGATTTGTTGCTGCAGCTGCCGCTGTTACTGGTGCCCAGTTTGATGGTGTTCCTGTGTTTCAATCAGTGCGGGCTGCGCGAAAAGCTTTAGAGCAGGCGATTGTGTTGCTGGAGCCTTTAAGCGGCGCGAATCGAGTGTTTGCGCGTGTCGCTGGGGAAGTTTTCGCGAGGATTAATGATGAGGTTTAACGACGAGGTGTAAGCTTTTACCCCCATTTAGTGTTAGCGCTGTTTGCCCCAAAATGTTACGCGTGTTAAATTTGGGGCTGTTGTGATTACAGTGACTGTTGTTAACTCAGTTGAGTAGGTGCTGTTACTGTGGCGGAAGAATCGCAACCACAGTCGATATAAAAGTGTGGGCCCAGGAAAACTTCCTGGGCCCACACTTTTTGTTGCTCTTAAACGTCTTAGACGTCCTAAACGTCGAGGAAGCGGACGTCCTTCGCATTTCGCGTGATGAAGGAGCGACGCGCCACGACGTCATCACCCATCAGAATGCTGAACAGCTCATCGGAACGATGTGCATCTTCCATCGTCACCCGGCGCAGCACTCGGTGGCTCGGATCCATCGTGGTCTCCCACAATTCCTTAGCGTTCATCTCGCCCAGACCCTTGTAACGCTGAATGCCATCATCCTTATTGATGCGGCGGCCAGCAGCCAAGCCTTCTTCAAGTTGCTCATCGCGCTCGCGGTCGGAATACGCAAACCCAGGAGTGCCCTTTTGCCACTTCAACTTGTACAGCGGCGGCTGAGCCAAGTACACATATCCGTCTTCAATCAGCTGCGGCATGAAGCGGAACAGTAGAGTCAACAGCAGGGTTGCGATGTGCTGACCGTCGACATCAGCGTCGGCCATGAGCACAATCTTGTGGTACCGCAACTTGTCGATATCGAACTCATCATGAATGCCGGTACCCAGGGCAGTGATGATCGCCTGGACCTCATTGTTTTTCAATACCTTGTCCAAGCGTGCCTTTTCCACGTTGAGGATCTTGCCACGCAACGGCAAAATAGCTTGGTACATGGAGTCACGGCCGGACTTTGCGGAACCACCCGCAGAGTCACCCTCCACGATGTAAAGCTCGGACTTCAAAGGATCCTTGGAACGGCAATCGGCGAGCTTACCCGGCAACCCGCCCAAGTCAGTAGCCGACTTACGTCGGACCAAATCACGTGCTTTACGCGCAGCCTGGCGAGCATGAGCAGAAGACACAGCCTTGTTGATAATGGCCTTAGCTTCCGCGGGGTTAGCATCAAACCAAGCACCCACGTGCTCATTAACAGCCTTCTGAACAAAGCCCTTGACCTCGGTGTTTCCGAGCTTGGTCTTGGTCTGACCCTCAAACTGGGGCTCACGCACACGCACCGAAATAACAGCCGCCAAACCCTCGCGGCAATCATCACCGGTCAAGTTGGGCTCTTTTTCCTTCAGCAGCTTGTGGTCGCGCGCGTAGCGGTTCATCAAAGAAGTCAGCGCAGCGCGGAAACCTTCCTCGTGCGTACCACCCTCAATCGTCGCAATCGTGTTAGCAAAAGTATGCATGGACTGGCTGTAACCAGAATTCCACTGCATTGCCACCTCAACCTCTTCAACGTCACGCTTGTCGTCGAAAGAAATGATGGTCGGGTGAATTGCCTGCTTGGACTTATTCAGCGAGCGGACATAATCCTTCAAACCATCCGGGTAGTAGAAAACCTTCTTCTTTTCCCGCTTGGCAGCCTTCTTAGTATCAGCCTCAGCATCAGTGTCGGCAGCATCCACCGCGGCGTCATCAAAAGAATCCCCACCGATCAGCTCGGCGGACTCCCCTGCTTCAGCCAAGGCCTCAAGCTCGAGCTCCTCATCGGTTACACGCTTATCCGTCAAAGTGATGGTCAGGCCCTTGTTAAGGAAAGCCATCTCCTGTAGACGACGCGCAATCGTGTCGAACTTGAAAGTGGTGGTTTCAAAAATGTCGCCATCCGGCCAAAAACGCACCGTCGTGCCTGTTCCACGGGCATTTCCACCCTTAATCAGTTCATCCGGAACAGCCATAGTGAAGTTCTGCAGCCAGTGGTGACCATCGCGCTTAATGTCTGCCTCAACGCGAGTAGACAGCGCGTTAACCACGGAAATACCCACACCGTGAAGGCCACCAGACACTGCGTAAGACTCAGAGTCGAACTTGCCGCCGGCGTGCAGCTGAGTCATGACCACCTGCACGGTGGGTGCACCACTGGGGTGCATCTCCACGGGGATACCACGACCGTTGTCAACAACTTCGACGCCGCCGTCTTCTAGTAGGGTGACGTCAACCTTGGTTGCATAACCCGCCATCGCTTCGTCAACCGAGTTGTCGACGACCTCCCAAATGAGGTGGTGCAAACCACGCTCACCGGTTGAGCCGATGTACATGCCCGGACGTTTACGGACAGCTTCGAGGCCCTCGAGGATTGTGATCGATGAGGCGTCATATGCGTGTTCAGAATTTTCTGCAGCCACGATTGAAGCAGCACTCCTAATCTTAAGTGTTTATAGACCCCTCCATAGTACACGCCCTATAACCCCCCACATGGTAGGCACTTGAGCGCGTCTGCGGGCCTCTCATAGGGGATCTCGTGGATTGTCCCAGGTCGGCTATCCGTAAGTATCCCGCGGGCCACGCCCTTTGACGTGCAACGGACCTTTGCGCCAACTAGGAGCCTTAGGGCCGAAAATTTTCAATTCCACAATCACATCCGAGCCGACTTTTTCAGCGATCGCCTGAAGAATCTGACGCTGCATAAGGCGCAGGTTACTGGCCCACGAGGTGCTGTCACAGGTGATAAATAATTGCTTATCTTTAAGCATCTCCACGCGCGTGTGCTGGGCTATTTTCTCCCCCACCAACTCATCCCAGTGGGCGTGCACCCAACCACCCGCTATGTCTTTTTTCCATCCGCGACGCTTAATCTCCCGCTCAAGGGTCACACCAAATACCAGGGGATCACGTCGATACGGCAACGCTCGACCATCTTTACCCGTGGGCCTGCGCCTCGAGCGACCCGCTGCCGCATCCATTACGTTCCTCGCCTTCATCACCTTCATTGCGCGAGGTGTTGAAGACTGCTGCGTTCCACCAGCTGTTTTACTATCCGTTGTTCGTTTCGCTTGGGCCTGCTGCATCAAACGCGCAAACGCTGCGGACACACCATCTTGCTCAGGCTGTTGGTTGTTATCCACGCTGCCGGTGTCACTACTCATCAGCACCTTCTTCCGGTTGAGCTTCAACAGCGGCTTCTACTTGGTCACCAAGAAGTGAAAAACGGCCATCATTGTCCGTTTCCGTTAGCACCGTGTGCACGGTTGGGTTCAACGTGTCGGGAATGTCTTCCCCCACTGCGGCGGTAATGATGACCTGCTCTGCCTCCAGCGCAATGTCTACAAGTTTGCGACGGCGTTGAGCATCGAGCTCTGCGAACACATCATCGAGAATCAAAATGGGGTCTATCCCCTCCGAGCGAAGCAAGAAAAACACCGCTAGACGCAAGGCCAACGCGTAACTCCACGTTTCCCCGTGGCTTGCGAAACCCTTAGCCGGATGATCACCCAGCAAAAGAATGACATCATCGCGATGGGGCCCGACAGTGCTCATTCCCCTTTCGATGTCGCGACGTCGTTGCTTAGATAATTCTGTAAGCATCGCAGCCTCTATCAACGCCGCATCGGTTGCATCATCCAGCGGCACACTCGAACTGTAGTGAACCCTTGCCGGCCGCGATTCCGGTGCCAAACGGGCGTAGCTCGAATGAATGTGGGTTTCAAGCTCACTCAACACATTCAGTCGCGCAGCTATCACCTGGGCACCTAGCTGGGCCAACCTGGAATCCCACGCATCGAGGGTAGTCAAAGCAGCCTGACCATCGGCATCCTCATAGCCGCGCCGCAATGCATAGGAGGCGTTGCGCAAAAGTGCGTTTCGTTGGCGCAAAACCTTATCGTAGTCAGCCTTCACCCCAGCCAACCTGGGCGATCGGGTTGCAATAACCTCGTCGAGGTAGCGCCGCCTCTGCTCGGGTTCACCTCGAACCAAGGCGAGGTCTTCAGGCGCGAACAGAATAGACTTCACAATTCCCAGGATTTCCCTGGGCGAGCCCACTTTTGTCCTATTGATTTGCGCCTTGTTCGCTCCCTGCGCCTTGATGAGCAAATGCGCAGTGAGTTCTCGATCCCCATTGACAGCTGTTGCTGACACTCGGGCGGCAGTGTGTCCTGCGTGAACCAAGGGGGCGTCATTATGAACGCGATGCGAAGACAGGTGAGCCAGATAGCCGATGGCTTCGACCACGTTAGTCTTGCCGAAACCATTGCGGCCAACGAGAACGGTGACGCCTGGGGCGAGCTCTAGGTTGAGCTCCCTCCAGGATCGATAGTTTCTTAGCTCGAGTTTACGCAGGTGCATGCGGGTTTCGGACCTAGCCCGGCAGGCGCACGGGCATCAGCAGGTAGGTGAAGTCAGTGTCCGGGGTAGCAAACACACCATCGTCGCCAGCGACGGGGAATTCCTCGGGCTCGGGGATGAGGATTGCAGGGCGCGACGGCTGGGTGAAACCAAAAACAACACGATCAGTGTTGATGACGCCGAGACCTTCCTTCAGGTATCCGGGGTTGAAGGCGATCAACAGCGGCTCGCCAGAAAAGGCGCAGGGCACTACCTCTTCGGCATGGCCGGAATCGCTTGCGCCTGCGGACAAAATAACCTGTCCTTCGGAGAATTCCATGCGGATCTGCGCATTGCGGTCGGTCACCAAGGACACGCGGCGGATTGCGTCCACCAGAGGTGCGATTTCAACGCTGGCCATCGCCGTGTGGGTCTTGGGAAGCAGCGGCTGGAAATTGGGAAACTCTGCGCTCAGCATGCGGGTTGTCGTTTTACGGCTTTCGGCCTCTATACCGAACAATCCTTCGCTGGAGATTTCCTCACCGTTGCCCACTGCGAGGTGGATGGTGTCCACGTTATCCAGCGTGCGTGCGTGCTCTTGGAGGGTCTTTGCAGGCACCAGGAGTTTAGCTTTGACGAAACTGTTGGTCGGCGACCATTCAAAGCGGCGGACTGCTAGACGGAAACGGTCGGTTGCTGCCATCAAAACGCTGTTTCCATCGATTTCGATGTGCACGCCTGTCAGCATTGGCAGTGTTTCATCGCGGCCCGCTGCGAGTGCTACTTGGTTGACAGCGCGGGTGAACAACTTGGAATCAAGCTGCCCTGTTTCTTCCGGAAGGTCTGGAAGTTTGGGGTAGTCGTCCAGCGGGATGGTGGGCAATTCGAAGCGCGAAGAACCACACGTGATGTAGGCAGTGCTGCCCTCAACGTGCAGGTCAACGGGCTTGTTGGGCAGGGTGGATATAATTTCAGCAATGAGCTTGCCGGCAACTGCGATTCGGCCCGGGGTGGAGACCTCTGCGGGGATGGCTACCTGGGTGGAAACCTCATAGTCGAAACCTGCGAGCTCGAGTCCATCGTCGGTTGCTGTAATTACCATGGCGCGAAGCACGGGCTGAGCGGGCTTCGAGGGTAGGTTGCGTGCAACCCAAGAAACTGCGCTGGTCAGGTCGTCTTTTGAGACTCGAAACGCGACTGCCTGTGCGTCCATAGTGTGGCGTGCTCCTCGTAGATGGGTTTGTAAACAACAAAAGTGTACAGGTTTACAGCCAGCGGCTGACAACCTCAGCGAAGCGATTGTTGTCATTTCAGTGATCTCAAAAAGCGGCTTACTTGAGAATCGGGGGCGAGAATTACACACACCCCGTTTCTCTTAAGGTTTTCAGGGAAATTTAGTTGGTAGTAGCAGTAAGTCCTGTGAGTGTTGTGGATGTAGGCCTATTTCCCCAGCATATCGCGGCGTGTCGTGCTGTGCTTAGACCTGTGAATTATTTGTGGATAATTCTGCTCTTCTGTGGATAACTTTCTGACCTGCTGTTTTTCACACATTTTTTCCCCAGCCACTGTGTGGTTTATCCACTTTTTTGCGTGGTTTATCCACAGCCGCCACGGCTACTTGAAAAGACAAGGAAAGTTATCAAGATCTCTTAATTACACGGCTGTAGTTACAATCCTGTGGATAACTCTGTGGAAACTGTGAAAACATGCCCTTTGCAGCACAAAGCGCCAGCAGGAAGTACTGTCCTGCTGGCGCTCGTGGCTTCAAGTGGCCCTAGCCCAAGGGCGCGTGATTCATGATCTGTTGGGTGATTTCCTGAATTTCGTCGTAAGTGTCGCGCTTTTCGGTCATCTCTTTGCGGATTTTCCGATCGGCGTACATGACGGTGGTGTGGTCTTTACCTCCGAAGTTTTCACCAATCTTCGGCAGGCTAAGGTCGGTCAGCTCGCGGCACAGGTACATGGCGATTTGTCGCGCATGCGCAACAGCACGTGTTTTGCCTGTGCCACGGAGGGCGTCAGGGGAAATCTTGAAGTAGGTGGCTGTTGCTTCCATGATGGTCGCGGCGTCAGGTTTAACGTTGCGGACGCCGGGAATCATGTCACGCAGAGCGATTTTTGCCAGCTCCACGTCAATGGGCTTGTTGATCAGCGAGGAATACGCGGCTACGCGGATTAAAGCGCCTTCGAGTTCGCGAATGGAGGAGGCAAAACAGCTGGCGATAAATTCCAGGACGTCGCGCCCAACGATGGTGTTGTCGATGGCCGCTTTTTTCATCAGGATGGCGATGCGTGTTTCGAGGTCTGGCGGCTGAATATCGGTAATTAGGCCGCCTTCGAAGCGAGTACGCAGGCGATCAGTCAGGGTGGTGAGCTGCTTGGGGGGTCGGTCGGAGGAGAGGATGATTTGTTTGTTAGCTTGGTGGAGTGCGTTGAAAGTGTGGAAAAATTCCTCCTGGGTTCCCTCTTTACCCTGGAGGAATTGGATGTCGTCAACCATCAGGATGTCGAGGTTGCGGTAGCGCCGTTTGAAGCTTTCTTGGCGGTCGTCGCGGACGGAGTTGATGTAGTCGTTGGTGAATTCTTCGCTGGATACGTATCGGATGCGTAGGCCGGGTTGGAGCACTTGGGCGTAGTTTCCGGCGGCGTGCAGCAGGTGGGTTTTGCCGAGGCCGGAGCCGCCCCAGATGAATAGGGGGTTGTAGTTGATTGCGGGGCTTTCGGCTACGGCAAAGGCTGCGGCTTGGGCGAATTCGTTGGAGGGGCCTTTGACGAAGGAGTCGAAGGTGTATTTGGGGTTAAGTGTGTTTTCGCTTGTTGACGCCGCGGGGGTTGGGGTTGTTGCTTGTGTGACGGTGGAGATGGTGGGTGTGTCTGGGGTGGTTGGTTGTTCCGGTTCAGGTGTGGGTTCTGGTGCGGGGGTGTGGGTTGATTGTGCTGGTGCGTCGTTATTGGGCAGTGGGAGGTTGTCCCAGTATGCAGGGTTAACTGTTGCGTCTGAGGGTTGTGGTGTGGGGGTTGGTTGGGGTTGTGGGGCAGGTTCAGTGGGCGCTACTGGTGTTGCTGCTGCGGGGTGTTGGGTGTGTGGTTGTGCGGTGGGTTGTGGGTGGTAGCCCTCGGTGGGTTGGGCGGCTGCTGCGATTTGGACGATGAGTCCGCAGGGTTGCCCCATGCGTTGGCTGAGGACTGTTTCGAGGTGGGGGGATAGTTGGCCTTCGAGCTGGTCGCGTGCGTAGGCATGGGGGACGGAGACAATGAAGAATCCGGGGATGACGGCGACGGGTGTTGCGATTGAGGCGATGGCGCGCAGTTGTGCGCTCAGTGGCGGTATTCCGGATTGGGGGTTGTTGCCGAGTGCGACAAGGTCGTCGAGCGCCTGCGTCCAGGTGGCGCGCAGGTCCTCATTGTTTGTTGTCACTCGTTTTCCCTTCGTCGTCGATTCGTGTCGTTTTTTGAAAGTTTTCCACGTGTGGTGTCCACAGGTAAAAAACGCCGATGCCTTGGCTTTCACAGTTTTATCCACACCTGTGGATAACTTCTTTCCGGCATGTTATCCACAGGGACATCACAGGGCTGTGGATAACTGTGTGAACTTTGATCTACCCTATGACCTGGGATTTTTTTAACCTTAAACCTTAAGTCTCAAGTAAAAGTTTAGAGTTATCCACAGTCGCTGTGTTTTCACAGGGTGTGAGCAAAGCTCGGATCAGACACATATTTACCCCCAACCCCTCCCTGGTGTCTAGGCAGGCGTTTGCATGGGTGTACTGGGTTGATCGGCTCGTGTTTTCCGAGGCCCATTATGGGCGCTTCGGGGTGTGAAAAACTGCTGTGAATTGTTCGGATTAATCGCTTGCGTTGACGAACGCCTGCGGCTAGCTGTCGGTGGCGACACGCCGACAAGGCGTGCATTTTTAGGGCTTGCCTAGTTGTATTGAGCACTGAAGTGTGTCGGCGTTGGCTGTTAAGCTGCACACGAACCTTCGGGACTTGAGAACAAATTAACAGCACCGAAATTACAAAAGTGTTGTTTCAGGGGTAGTTAGGGGTGCTTTCTTCGCGCTTGCAGTTTGTGCCACTGCCAGCAAGGATGCCGAAATCAGCATTCGGCGTGTCGATTTGTTTATCTGTAGTCCGACGCGTAACCTGTTGTGAGTCTGTCGCAGATAGTGAGCCCTTGTTTAAACATCGGTTGCTGTCGCGTATCGCATCGCCTTACAGGTGATCCCCTGGCACAGGGTCTTTTTAGCCCATTCTTGCCGGGGTTTCATTGTCGTAGGTCGCGACAAAGCCATCGCCCGATGCGGTTGGCTTTGCTATTAAACCGTCGTTTTATTTTAAGGAGTGTTCACCGTGGCTAAGGGCAAGCGGACGTTCCAGCCGAACAACCGTCGTCGTGCACGCGTGCACGGCTTCCGTACCCGCATGCGTACTCGCGCGGGTCGTGCAATTGTTTCGGCTCGTCGTCGTAAGGGCCGTGCTTCGCTCACTGCGTAAGCACTAACGCTTAAACGGCCCGGGAAGCCCACCGTGGTTTCCTCGGGCCGTTTTGCATTGTCATGTCTTTTTGAGGTGGTGCTGTGCTTCCCGTTGAACATCGTTTGAGCACACAGGCGCAGTTTAAGACTGTGATGAAAAAGGGTCGTCGGGTTAAATCCCGCAACCTGATGATTCACTTTCTTAGCGCCAGAGCCACCCTGCCGGGTGAAACTAGTGGGCTTTCGGTTGAGCTAGCGACACCTTGCGCACCACGCTGCGGCCTGGTTATTTCCAAGGCTGTGGGTAATTCCGTCATTCGGCACAACACTGCACGCAAACTTCGCGCGGCATTTTTTAACCTAGTTAAGGCCGAACATCCTGCCTTGGGTATTGACGCCGCGGGGCAACCACGTGGCTACATTGACGTTGTCGTGCGTGCGTTTCCAGGCGCGGCGTCATTAACAACAGTCGAGCTTCAACGGGAACTCGAACTTGCTTTGGATAAAGCCTTCGACAAATCCTTTGGCGCGAAAACTCATACGAGTGCTCGCCAAGCACGCCAAGGGGTGGGCAGATAAATGTTGTCCGCTGTGCTGATGAAAGCCGTGCGTGGCTACCAAAAGTACCTTTCACCCCTTAAAATGGTCTCCACGTGCCGTTTTGAGCCAACATGCAGCAATTATGCGCTCGAAGCGTTAGAAAGTAGGGGCGCCATCGTGGGCCTTTATTTGACTGCGGTTCGCATTGTGAAGTGCGGGCCGTGGCATCCAGGCGGATACGATCCCGTACCGCAGAAACATCTTTAAGGGAGTTTGACGAACTACCGTGCTTAATTTCATCTATTGGCCAATTTCCGCAATCTTGTGGTTCTGGCACAAAGTGTTCTCGCTGGTGCTTGACCCCAACTGGGGTGTGACCTGGCTGCTGTCGATCGTCTTCCTGACGTGGACTATTCGTATTCTGCTGGTTCGTCCGATGATGAACCAGATGCGTTCAGCGCGCAAGATGCAGGAAATGCAGCCGCTGATGACGGAAATCAAGAACAAGTACAAAAACGACCAGCAGCGCCAAATGGTCGAAATGCGCAAGGTGCAAAAGGAAATGGGTGTCAATCCCCTAGCCGGCTGTCTTCCGCTGTTTGTTCAGATGCCAGTGTTCATTGGTCTGTTCCACGTGCTGCGTTCTTTCAACCGAACCGGTACGGGCAAGTTCCAGTTGGGTTTGAGCATCGAGCAAAACCGTCAGACTGCGAATTACATCTTCTCCCCCTCTGATGTGCAGAGCTTCCTGGATGCTCGCTTCTTCGGCGTTCCCCTCTCGGCCTACATCTCCATGCCGGATTCTATGTATGAGGCCTTCCAGCCGGTGGACTTCACCCGCACGAAGATCATCATGGTTGCGGGCCCATTGATTCTGCTGACTGCTACCGCAACGCACTTTGTTGCGAAGATGTCGATTGCCCGCAATGCGCAACGTATCGCCAGCGGCAAGCAGAAGGCGCCGCAGAATGACATGATGGCGCAGCAGATGCAGATGATGAACAAGATGATGGTCTGGTTTATGCCGGGCATGATTTTGTTCACCGGTGCTGTGTGGCACATCGGCCTGCTGTTCTACATGCTCTCCAACAACATCTGGACCTTCTTCCAGCAGCGTTACGTCTTCGCGAAGATGGACCGTGAAGAGGAAGAAGAGCTCGCAGCCAAGCGTGAGGCTAAGCGCGCCAGCGCCCCGAAGCCGGGTCAGCGCCCTCAGAACGCTAAGAACAAGAAAAAGAAGAAGTAGGCAGCGTTTCACGTGAAACAAGACGTCCCAGCAGCAGCTGAAGAAATTTTCGGAGACAACCTCCCGAAGGCAATCCGCTATCACGAGTCCCTCGCCACTGATGGAAACATCCGCGGATTTATGGGGCCTCGTGAGATTCCGAAACTGTGGGATCGTCACATCCTCAATTGCGCCGTGATTGGGGAAGCCATGCGCCACGGCATCAAGGTCACCGACATCGGTTCTGGGGCGGGCCTGCCGGGCATTCCCTTGGCGATCGCCCGCCCAGATCTCGACATCACCCTGATTGAGCCGTTGCTCAAGCGCAGCACTTACCTGGCTGAGATCGTCGACCAGTTGGAGCTGCCCAACGTGACTGTGGTGCGTGGCCGCGCCGAGGACAAAGCTATCCGTAAGCAGGTTGGTCTCGCTGACGTCGTGACCTCCCGCGCGGTCGCTCCCCTGGGCAAGCTGGCGCACTGGTCCTTGCCGTTGGCGAAGGTTGGCGGCCGGATGACGGCGATGAAGGGCGAAAGCGTGGCGGAAGAATTGGATCGTGACGCCGCGATTATCGCGAAAGCAGGCGCGGGGGCGTCCAAAATCTTTGTGGTTGGCGAGGGCTTGTTGCCTCAGCCGACGACGTTGATCAGTATTGAGCGCAGGCGTTAACCCCGGCCGTGGATTAGTCCGCGATGTGCGATAGGGTTAACGGGTACGCTTTATGAATCTTCTTCGCACTTTTGAGGGGCTTTAATGGACGAGGTTTGGGACGACACCCCTATCGCAGCCGCAGCTCAGAGGGCTGCCCAGGTGCAGTCAAATACCTTGAGCATGCCCCGGCCCGATAAGGTCCGTAAGCTGACTGTGGCCAACCAGAAGGGTGGCGTCGGCAAGACGACGTCTTCGGTGAACCTCGCCGCGGGCCTTGCGGTGTGTGGGTTGAAGGTCCTGGTGGTTGACCTTGATCCGCAGGGTAATGCGTCGACTGCTTTGGGGGCGGAGCACCGGGCAGGCACCCTGTCGAGTTACGAGATGCTCATTGGTGAGTGCACTCCGGCTGAAGCTATGCAGCCCTCCCCTTTCAATGAGAATTTGTTCTGCATTCCAGCGACTATTGATTTGGCTGGTTCGGAAATCGAGCTCGTGTCGATGGTGCGCCGCGAGTACCGCTTGTCGGATGCGTTAAACGAGAAGTTCTTGAGCGACCACGGTTTCGATTATGTCTTTATCGATTGTCCCCCGTCACTGGGGCTCTTGACGATTAATGCGATGACTGCAGTGACCGAAGTATTGATCCCGATCCAGTGCGAGTATTACGCGCTGGAGGGTGTGGGTCAGCTGCTTAACAACATCACGATGATCCGTCAGCATTTGAACCCTGAGCTGCATATTTCTTGTATTTTGTTGACGATGTTTGATGCCCGCACAAAGTTGGCTGAGCAGGTCGCTGACGAGGTCAAGGGTCATTTCGGTGACGTCGTGTTGCGAACGGTGATTCCTCGTTCGGTGAAGGTTTCCGAGGCTCCGGGTTATGGGCAGACGGTGTTGGAATATGACCCGGGTTCGCGTGGTGCGATGGCTTATTTTGATGCGGCGAAGGAGATCGCGACTCGCGGTGATTACCCGGCTAGGGGTGATTCTCCTGTGGGTGCTGCCCCGCAGGGTTCGGTTTCGGCTGATGATGGTGAGGAGAAGTAGCCATGGCGTCTAAGCGTCCAGCAAAGCGTACGGGTGGTTTGGGTCGTGGTTTGGCGGCGCTTATTCCTCAGGGCGATCCTGTGGATAATGACGTCGCGCCAACCGCTGCTGACAAGGCGGCTTCTGGTGCTGAATCTGCTGGGAAGTCGAAGGGGGCGCGGGGAGCACAGTCTTCGAAGGCGGCTTCTTCGGAACGCAAGGTAGATATGACCAATGTGGTGCCGGGGGGTAAGTCGAAGCCTCGTTTAAGTAGTGGTGCCGCGAGTGTGTTATTGGGCGATGGCCCGCAGAATACTGCTTCTTCGGGCCGTGCTGCGGAGGCTGCCGCTAAGGCTGGCACGAACGTGGATAGTTTTGGTGCGGTTTACGAGGAGCTTCCGATTGGTGCGATTGCGCCGAACTCAAAGCAGCCTCGTCAGGTTTTTGATGAGGCCGCGCTTGAGGAGCTCATCCATTCGATCCGTGAGTTTGGTTTGATGCAGCCGATCGTGGTGCGTCGCGCCCCGCATGGCACTTATGAGCTGATCATGGGTGAGCGTCGCTTGCGGGCGGCGACGAAGGCTGGGCTGAAGCGTATCCCGGCGATTGTTCGTGAGACTGATGACGCGGACATGCTGCGCGACGCGTTGCTGGAAAATATCCACCGTGTGCAGTTGAACCCCTTGGAAGAAGCGCACGCCTATCAGCAATTGCTGGAGGAGTTCGGTGTTACCCAAACTGAGTTGGCGGATAAGATTGGTCGTTCGCGTCCGTTGATCACCAATATGTTGCGTCTTCTACAGCTGCCTGTGGGGGCGCAGCGTAAGGTCGCTTCCGGTGTTATTAGTGCTGGTCATGCCCGCGCTTTGTTGGGTTTGAAGGCCGGTGCGCAAGCGCAGGAGGCTTTGGCTGACAGGATCGTTGCGGAAGGCTTGTCGGTCCGGGCTACAGAAGAGGCTGTGGTGCTGATTAATCGCGGCGATGAGCCAGCGAAGAAGGCGAAGCGTGAGAAGGCTCCGACGCCGGAGTTTTTCACTCAGGCGGCGGAGTCTTTGGCTGATGGTTTGGATACTCGGGTGTCTGTGAGCGTTGGTAAGCGTAAGGGCCGGATTGTGGTGGAGTTCGGTGATAAGGATGATTTTGAACGAATCATCGGGTTGCTCCGGGGAAGCGACGAGCGCTAGCCGATCGAGGGGGCAGCTAAAGCACTTCTTGTTCTAGGAGTTCCGAGAACTTGTAGGTGCCCGTCGGCTGATCGTCATCGTCGAGAAGGTAAAGGCGCTTCACGGCAACAACAATGGCCTCTGCGATAGCGTCACGGGCCTGCGGATCCGTGAGGATCGCGACGTCATTGGGATTGGTGAGGTACCCAAGCACAACGTCGATCGCCGGCATGTACGTCAGGCGCAGAATATCCCAGGTGCGGCCATGATTTCCGCAGTTCGTTAATTCCGTGCGGGCAGAAATCTCACGCTGGATAAAACCAGAGAGTTTCTCACCCGTGATGGAGTTGCTGCCCTTCTCGGAGCCGAAGTAGAACGTAGCGACACCATTGGCTTTGTCGTTGGGGTAGCGGTCGCACTGGAGGCAGAGCATCAGGTCGGCGCCAAAAGCATTAGCGATTTCTGCGCGGTCCTCAAAGGTGGGGTCGTCCATGCGGGGACGGGACATGATTGTCTCCACACCGGCGGCGACCATGCGGCCTTCGATGCGGCTGGCGATGTCCCAGAGGATCTCCTCTTCCGTGATGTCGCCGTAGGGGCCCTTGACGGTGAGGCCCTTGTTCTGGCCACCCAGGCCCGGGTCGAGGACGACGCGTTTGCCGGTCAGGCGGGGGCCTGCGCGGCGGACTTGCTCCATTTCGCGGATGGCATTGGGCGAACCACCAGTGATGCGCAGCCCCAGGTAGGACAGGGCGCGGACGGTGTTTGGCCCACAGATACCATCAGTGTTCAGGCCGTAGTTGAGCTGGTAGTTCATGACGGCTTCGTGGGTGGCGGGGCCGAATTGCCCGTCGACGCGGGAAGAATAGAAGCCTAGTTCGTGCAGTTGATCTTGAAGTTCAGCGACATCATCGCCAACCAGTACTTTGCCCGGTTGGTACTGCAGGACGCGCGCGCCAAGCGTGTAGGAGGCCTCGCGAAGTGCACGCAGGGTGACCTCGCCGATCACACCGTCGGCGATGATGCCGCGGGACTGCTGGAAGGCCTGCAACGCTTGGGCCAAGTGGGCGTCAAAGTGGGTGTCGCTGGCGGAAAAGGACTGTGTGTCGGCACCGTCGAATCCGTCGAGTTGGCCGAGTCGAGCGAGGGTTGCTCGAACCTCTGCGACTCGGGGATCCGAGTCACCAACACGCAAAACCTCAGTCACTGCTGACGCATCCCTTCCATGGGCTCAAGCGGGCACGAAGCACCCACAAGGTGCGCGGGTGCTTACAGCCGTATCATTCTAGGTCTTGTACCTTAATGTTTCTAACAGGCCAGACTACCAGCTACATGAGGCTTTCAAGTTTAGAAACGATGGTGCTCTTGGGCTGCACGCCGGTGACCTGCGCTACGGCCTCGCCGCCCTTGAAGAAGATCATGGTGGGGATGGACATGATCTGGAAGGCGGTGCCTAGTTCGCGCTCTTCATCAACGTTGACCTTAACAATTTTTGCGCGCTCGCCGAGTTCCGCGGCGACGTCGTCGAGGATGGGGCCAAGCTTCTTGCAAGGGCCGCACCAAGGTGCCCAGAAGTCGACGAGTACGGGAACGCCGGACTCGGCTACGACCTGCTTGAAGGTGTCTTTGGTGACTGCTTGTGCTGCGGACATGGGGTGTCTCCTTTAAGTGTTAAAAGCGTTCGGTTTTTAGTGTTCAGCTAGGTAGTGTTCGGCGTCGATGGCGGCCCGGCAGCCGGAACCAGCGGCGGTGATTGCCTGCTGGTAGGTGCTGTCGACCAGGTCGCCCACTGCGAATACGCCGGGGACATTGGTACGCGTAGACGGCTGTGCGACCTGCACGTAGCCGGCGTCATCGGTATTAATGACGTCGCGGACAAGTTCCGATCGCGGGTCGAGACCGATGGCAACAAACATGGCGGTGACGGGAAGTTCCGTCAGTTCGTCGGTGACAGTGTTGCGCAGTTCCAGGCCGGTGACTGATTGTTCGCCAAGGACGCGTGCCACGGTTGCGTTGGTGACGAAGCGGATCTTGTCGTTCGACTGTGCGCGTTCCAGCATGATCTTGGAGGCGCGGAATTCTTCGCGGCGGTGCACGATGGTGACACTCTTGGCGAATTTGGTGAGGAACAGTGCTTCTTCCATGGCGGAGTCGCCGCCGCCGATGACAGCGATGTCGTGATCTTTGAAGAAGAAGCCGTCGCAGGTGGCGCAGGCGGACACGCCACGACCCAACAGTTCCTGTTCACCGGGAACACCGAGGTAGCGGGGTGCTGCACCCATCGCGAGGATGACGGTGCGTGCCTGGTGCTCGACGCCGTCCGCAACTACCGTGTGCACGGGAGTGCCGGTGGCGTCAGCGGTAGTATCCAGGCGGATCTCCTCTACCAGCTCCATACGAAGTTCGGCGCCAAAACGTTCAGCCTGGCTGCGCATCTGCTCCATGAGCTCCGGGCCCATGATGCCCTCCGCAAAGCCCGGGTAGTTTTCCACTTCAGTGGTTGTCATCAGCGAACCACCGTATTCAATACCTTCAAATACGAGGGGCTTGAGCTCGGCACGGGCGGCATACACAGCTGCGGTGTAGCCGGCAGGGCCGGAACCAACAATGATGACGTCGCGGACGTCGGTGGGGTTTGTCATAGAGACCACGCTTTCTGAACTTGTTTCTCCCAGCACCTTACCGCACGGCCCGGTGCTGGCCGCCACCCCCTACAACGCCACCCCCAGGCTGTTTCATTCCCACCCGGCCCCCACGCAGGCTATTCCCACACCTGAGCCAGGACCTCCTTCAGTGCCGCCCGCGCCCGGGCCCGGCGCGACTTCAGCGTCCCTTCCTTGATGCCTAAACCCTCCGCGACGTCATTAAGCGAATATCCCTGTAGGTCGACGAGCTGTAGAGCGGCGCGTTGCTCCGGAGGTAGGCGGTCCAGTAGGTCTTGGATGAAGATCTTTCCGTGGGAGATTTCCTCGCTGTGAGCGGGCTCCTCCCCACGAACATCGCCAAGGTCGCCTTGGTGGCAGACGGTTTCCACCCGGGAGGGTCTGCGGAAGGCATGGTCGTAGGCGACGTTGTAGGTCAAGCGGCGCAACCAGGTGGATAACTGTGCCTCGAAACGGAAGGAAGGCATGTTGTTGACTGCTTTCAGCAGGGCTTCTTGGACAATGTCGTCGACTTCCTCCGAGGTGCGGCAGAATCGGCGCGCGACGAAACCCATCATGGGACGGTAGCGGCGGACGATCTCTGGCATGGCCCAGGGCTCGCCCCGCAGGTGCGCCTGCACCAGCTCTGTATCCATGAGTTTTTGCGCCGCGTCGCTAGACGACTCCCCCACAACAAACCCCCCGTAGTCCCCACATCCCCATAGGAAAAACAAACAGTTCTTCAAGAATACAACAAGCCCTCGGGGCGTGTGGCGGTTTTTCAAACCGCTCACCCCGAGGGCTCGCCGAGCTAAGTGTTTGCGATGCGCCTGCTATTTGCCGGCCACAGTCAATTGGGACACCCGCACGCCCTCCCCGGGCATCTCCGCTACAGAACCATCAGGGTGCAGCACAGGCTCGGGGGACACCCACACGATGATCTCCGAATACTCCTCCTGCCCCGACAGGGCGATCTCCGTCACCGCATCCGGGTTAGCCGAATCGGGGCCACCGACCATGCCCTCACCCAACAGCACCGGCGGCGTGTTGCCTTTCGCACCAAAAACCGACACCTTCGTCGACACACCCTGCGCCTCCAACGACAGCCTGGTCGGACGGATCGGAGTCTCAAGCGTCAACGCCACACCTTCAGCATCCAACGCCACCCAAGGGTCCTCCTTGTTCACAGCAAGCTGTTCCGAACCCGGCCAATGCCGCGCCGACACAACCGTCGCCACACGACCAGAATCCTGCACAACCTTCGGCGCAACACTAGCAATCGGATCGGATGCCACCGGGCCATAAGGGCCACTCAAACGACCCAAAATCAACCACACCAACGCCGCAGCAGAGAACACAACAATCATCACAGCTGAAGCCAATACAAGCTTGCCGCCCGTGGAATAACCCCGGGAACCAAAACCAGCAGACAGCGGCGGCACCGGAGCCGGCTGGGTCTCCCCCGCACCCAACAAACCACTACCGGGCTTCTCCCACTGCTCAACCTCAGCTACCTCATCCAAATCCAGATCAGTCAGCTCATTAAATGCCCGGTGCGCAAAACCAGCCGACGCAGGAAGCTCAAAGCAGTCAGACTCTTCCCCACTAGCCGGATCACCACAATCCGCAGCATTAGTGGCCGCAGCAAGGCCCGCGACGTCAACACCCAAAGACAACAAATCCTCGGTGAACACCAACGGGAACGCCAACACCACACCATCGGAAGTCAGACGCAACTGCTGCGCCGACGCCAAAGGCAAAGCATCGAAAGGCTGCAACGCCTGCGCCAACTCCGCGTGCGAAATCAGCTCGCGCTCCTCGGCATCCACAAGATCCACGCCCTCGCGCCACGGGGTGACAACCAAATGCCCCTCGCGGTAAGGGAACACACGAACCCGAACGCCACAGTGCTTCGCCAACGCGCGCGTCGCCTCCACATGGATACCGTGAGCAAACGCAATAGCCACACGCTTATCGCCCTCGCTCGCAGCCCACAACTTCGCGCCCTCCCCCGGGCCGTGCTCGCCGGCGATCTCACCATGATTGCTCAACAGGCGGAACGCACCATTAGCGATCGGCGCGCCGGGCAGCAGACGCGGCATACGAACCTCCCCAACCGACAGCGGCGGCAGCTCCAGAAGCTCCGGGGTTTCCTGTGCACGGCCGCGGCGCAGACGGTTTTTCACACCATCCAGCACCGCCAACTCCTCCAACTTGGAGCGCGACAGCACCAACGCCACAGTCGCCAAAAACACCGTTCCCGCGACCGCGCAGTACAACAGGTACGACAGCGACCGCCCCATGCCCTGATCCGGAAGCAGACGATCCAACAGTGGCTGCACAGCGAAACGCACCAACGGAACCGCAACAATCACACCAGCGATTGACGCGCCCAGCGACCACGCCGTTGTCCGCGCAATCGAACGACCATTGAGCGGCCCAAGCTTACGGCGCAGAAGGAAGGAACCAATGACAGCACCAGAAATAAAGCCGAAACCATTGGCGGCACCCAAAAGGATAACGACGTCGCGGTCACTGCTGGCTACCACGGGCGCCAGGAGGCTCAACAGCACCTTTGTCGCGGTGATACCAGCGATGATGTATGTGGGCGTCCACGCTTCCTCACGGGCGTAAAACACGCGCAAATGCAGCAAAACAATCGCGTAAGGGATCAGGGTGAAGGAAGAAAAGCTCAACGTCAAGCCCAGGATGCCCGCGCTAGTGGCGTCGAAGGCGCCGTAGGCGAACAGTGCTGTTGCCAGCTGGGGGCCGAACACGGTGAAGAAGACGATCACCGGGATCATCGACAGCAGGGTGATCTTGGTGGCCTGGGTGAGGTCGTGGACGACGGCGCGGTGGTCGCCATCGGCTGCGTTACGCGATAGGCGCGGCATGATCGCAGTCAGCAGGGTCACGCCAATAATGCCGTAAGGCACCTGCAACAACAACCAAGCCTGCTGGTAAATAATGGGCGCACCAGCAGAACTCATGGACGCAATACGGGTTGTCACCACGTAGCCGAGCTGACTGATCGCGACATAAACGACGATCGCCAACGCCATCCCACCGAACTGCTTCAGGCGATGGTCGATTCCCCACAGCGGCCGCAGATCAATCTTGAGCCGCTTCAACGAAGGCAGCAAAATCAGTGCTTGCACAACCACACCCAACGTGGTGCCCACACCAAGCAGAAGAATGTGTGGATCAGCCACACCAGCAGGAGCATCTGGCGTTAAACCACCAGGCAGCGTCCAATACAATCCCAGGACGCACAAAACCACCACGTTGTTTGCTACCGGCGCCCACGCGCCGGGCCTAAACACAGACTTTGTGTTCAATACGGCCATGAACAGTGAGAACATCCCGTAGAACAGGATTTGCGGTAGCAGCAGGTAGGCAAAGGATGTTGACTGGATCAAGTTGACCTTGCCGTCCGTATCCAACATCAACCGCGTCAGGAGCGGAGCCCCCAGAATTGCCAGCAGTGTCACACCCACCAGCAGAGTTGCAGACAGTGTGAACATGCGGCGGATGAACTCCGCTCCACCGTCTGGGTCTTCCTTTTCCGCTCGGACGAGCACCGGCACCACTAGTGATGTCAGCACCGCACCCAGCACGATCTCCGTAATCAGGTTGGGCAGAGTGTTGGCTGTGTTGAAAGCCGAAGAGATCGCCGGGCCCATCGTCGCACCAATAGCGACGTTGCGTAAGAAGCCAGTCATGCGGGACAGCAGCGTGGCGATAGCCATCGAGCCACCCGCGCGCACCACGTCCTTATCGGATGCTTTCGCAGAACGCTCTGTTGGTGCACCACTGTCCACCACTGCCTCGGCTCCGGGGCCGCGGGCAGGAGCGTTGTTCATGCCGGCTTCACTCACTGGGGGGTTAGGTCGGATGATTCTGCTTCGAGTACTCATAGGGGTACTTATCGCTTTCTTTTGCCAAAAACTACCAGTGCACGGATCACCACAAGAGCGATGCCCACGGCGATGATGAATCGCCACGGGATGTGCGCAGTCTGGACACGAATGTCCACAGGTTCGCTAATCGTATTGCCTGATTCGGTTGCAAGCCACAATTTGATGCCTGAGTCGCCCGGCAAATCGGCGGTCATTTGGATGGTGATGGAGCCTTGTGCAGGTATGCGGACAGTGTCCGGCACGTGGATCGTGGCCCCCGGGGCGTCATAAAGCACGCGGGCGTCGATGGGTAGGGGTAGGCCGTTGCGGCCGACGATCAGCAGTGGTGAGCTGTCGGATGTGCGGGTGTAGACGTTGCCGGGAGGCAGCAGGCTGACGCTGTTGCGCAGTTGTTGCAGCGTATCGCGGTTTGCGCTCAGGATGTTGTCGCTGCGCCGGACGGCTTGGGTGTGGGTGTGCATCGATTGGCGGTCGTAGAGCGACAGCGCGCGCAGAATGTCGTAGCGCAGTGGTTGGGTGAATTCTGTGTTGGTGAGTGTGATTTGTGGATCGTTGACCATCAGGGTTGTCAGGTCGTCGATGTAGCCGGATTGTTGACGGGCTCGCACAATTTCTGTGTCTGTTAATGACGCCGGGGAGTCCACTATTTCTGGTCTGTTGCGCGGTGCGGGTGTTGGGGTGGCACCCCGGTCGATTGCTTCGGTGGCGGCGTCGAGGATTGCGTGGGCGTCTTGTGGTGTGACGCGGGTGGGCATGATGAGGGTGTTGCCTTGGGAGGCTTGCAGTTGGATTGCTGCTTTGGCTGTGAGCCTGCGGGCTTCTTCGGAGTCGATTGTGTAGTCGTAGCGGGTGGTGGGGTCCGAGGTGGGTGTGGTGATGGGGTCTGGCCCCATGGCGTCGAGGGTTGCGGCTAGCGCGAAGTTGGTTTGGGCGTACTCGTAGCTTAGGGGGGTGACGCCAAGGATGTGTTCGATGGCGTCTGCACCTTGGAAGGGGTCCAAGCCGGAGCGTGATGCTGCGTTAATGTCTGCCCCAGCAAAGGGTAGTGAAATAATACAACCAGGTCCTGACGCCGCGGAAGGTATCGGGCCCGCAGTTCCTTGCCCATCATTGTTGTGCCCGGCGTCCTCGCCTCCATTGTTTGCTTGGGGCGCCCCGTCTTCGCCAGGTATGCCCGCGGGAACCGCAGACGGTTGGTTGTTTTTAAAAGCAACCTCAACGAGGTTGTGTAACTCCGACATAAACTCCACCGCCGGAGCCGGATCACCCTCCTCAAAACGCGGCTTATCCAACCACCACGAATCACGAAGACGAATAGTCTCATCCACCGGCGACGTACGACGATCCGCAATCCGATACCCACGCGACATCCGATCAACCGCCAACAACACCTGCGGATCCAACGCCAAACACCCAGCAGCCCCCGTACGCTCCCCCAACACAAAATCACGATACGCACGCAACGTCTCCGTCAACGGCGCAACATCAAAATCCTCCTCCAAAATCAACGGCTGCTGCTCCGGAGCCTCACCCGTCTCCCCCGGCAACACACGAACAGGCGCCGCCAACGGCACCACAACACTCACATCCCCCACACTCGCCATCTTATGCGGCACCAACAACCGCTCAGAATCCAAATAAGACTCCTGCCCCTCCACAACCCCATTGATATTAAACAAAAACGGATACACCCCAGCATCCTCAACCCGTGGCACATCCACCACCACATCAACATCCTCCCCCGCAGCAACAGACCCCACCCGCTGAAAAGGCTCAATAAAACTAAACAACGACTGATCCCCCGCCAACAACACCCGCGCTTGCTCCACATCAGCCAAAGGATCACTATGCTGCACACGCACCACAACATCAGACACAGCCCGATCCAAACCATTATGAACACGCAAACGCGCCTTAGCCCCAAGCCCCCCAAACTCCACCAAACGCACCGTCACACGCGCATCACTATCCTGCACACGCGCCGAAGGATCAACCCACCACGACCGCATCACAGGATCACTAGGATCCACCGGATTCGGCAACGGCTGCGCCACACCAACACCAACCCCCCACGCACCCACAACCCCACACACGCACGCACACGCCACCCGACGCAACAAGCCACCACTCATCGCGGCGTAAGCCTCCCAGCAGCCCTCTCCGCCCGCGCCAAATCCGGCAATAAATCATGCGCAAGACGAGCCAACTTACGCTCATCCGCATACGCCAAACGCTCAAACAACTCCGTCGACGGAACCCACGTCACCTCCGTAACCTCAGGATCCTCATCATTAAGCTCACCATCCACATAACGCAACAAAAAATGATGAACCGTCTTATGAATCCGCGTCCCCTCCGACACAAACCAATAATCAATCACACCAAGCGAATGAAAAACCTCACCATGAATACCAGTCTCCTCCCACACCTCACGCTCAGCCGTCGCCTCAAACGTCTCCCCCGGCTCCACATGCCCCTTAGGCATAGACCACAACAACCGCCCCCGACGATCCACACGGCCAATCAACGCCACATACACAGCCGACAAATCAACCCGGCCATCATCACCCACAGCCTCAGCCAACCCCGACACAACCAAACCACCAGCAGACGTCTCATTACTCGTCTGCATACGCGACGGCGGCGCCGCAACAGGCCTCATCGGCCGCTTAGGTATACGGCGTCTCTTCAGCGGTCCCGGCTTCGTGCTCATTATGATTATCGTAGTCCATCCGCCCGGCCTGTAAACTCACAACAGTGACCCAGCACGACAGCCGCCAACCCGCCCCCACACCTACCGACATCGCCGAAGCCCTCAAACCCATACAAAGACTCGGCGAACTCTTCGCCCAAGCCGGCCACCCCATCTACCTCGTCGGTGGCAGCGTACGCGACCTCTACCTCGGACGCCTCGGCACCGACTACGACCTCACCACACCAGCACGCCCAGAAACCACAGAACAAATCCTCCAAAAATACTGCAACACAGTATGGGACACCGGCATCCGCTACGGCACCATCTCCGGCGAACGCGACGGCCTCCAAATCGAAATCACCACCTTCCGCAGCGACAACTACGACGGCATCACCCGCAACCCCGACGTCCAATACGGCGACACCCTCGAAGGCGACCTCATCCGCCGCGACTTCACCTGCAACGCACTCGCGCTGGACCTAAACACCCACCAACTCCACGACCCCCTAAACGGCCTCCAAGCCCTCAAAGATCACCTCCTCGACACCCCCCAGCCACCCCAAGTCAGCTTCAACGACGACCCCCTACGCATGCTCCGCGCAGCACGCTTCACCTCCCAACTCGGATTCACCGTCACCCCACGCGTCCACCAAGCCATGACCACCATGGCCCAAGAAATCAACCGCATCAGCACCGAACGCATCACCACCGAACTCAACAAACTCATCACCGGCAACCACCCCGAACAAGGCATCGACCTCCTCGTCACCACAGGCCTCGCCAACCACATCATCCCGGAAATCCCCGCCCTCCAACTCACCCCCGACGAACACCACCAACACAAAGACGTCTACGCACACTCACTCACCGTCCTACGCCAAGCCATCGACCAAGAAACCCAAGGCCCCGACCTCATCCTCCGCTGGGCAGCCCTCCTCCACGACATCGGCAAACCCAACACCCGCAGCACCAAACCCGGCGGCGGCGTCACCTTCCACCAACACGAAGTCGAAGGCGCCAAACTCACCCGCCGCCGCCTCCGCGCCCTCAAATTCCCCAAACAACACATCAAAGACATTTCACAACTCGTCTACCTACACATGCGCTTCTACGGATACTCCGACAACCAATGGACAGACTCCGCAGTACGCCGCTACGTCAACGACGCCGAACACCTACTCGACAAACTCAACACCATCGTCCGCGCAGACGTCACCACACGCAACAAAAAGAAAGCCACCCGCCTGCGCAAAGCAATGGACAACCTCGAAACCCGCATCGAAGAACTCAAACAACAAGAGGACCTCGCCAAAGTCCGCCCCGACCTCGACGGCAACGCCATCATGAACATCCTCGGCCTACCCCCCGGACCCCACATCGGCAAAGCCTGGAACCACCTCAAAGAACTCCGCCTCGAAAACGGCCCCATGACCCCCGAAGAAGCCGAAGCAGCGCTCCTCACCTGGTATGAGCAAGAGTTCAAATAGCCTGAGGGCGGGGGTTGCGGGGTATGCGCCGCTCGCTAGGCTTCGGTCCGGCTGCTCCCGCGGCCGGTCCTGCAGAATCGCTCGCAGCGCATCCCCCAAACCCCTCCTCCACCTCTCGAACCTTAGATGGGCGTAGAGGGATCGTTCATCCCGACTCTGTCGCCCCCTACAGGCTGGCCAGAGCCTTTGCCCACAAAGCCCTAAAGTGCTCCGCGTCAACATACTCAAACGAAACATCAGGGAAATCCCCATAAGTATCCGGATGCGGAACAAACGGCTCCGGAACATTCATATTCTTGCTCTCACCCTGCTGCGCATAGCCAACAAGGCGGCCATCACGAACCTCCACAATCCGCAGCATCTGACACAACGTCGGATCATCCGTCGGACTAAGCTCCGCGATATGCTCCATCCGCGTCTCCGGCACATCAAAAATCAACTTAACGTACAGAACATCACCTGATGCTTGAGGGCTGCTTGGAGTACTCATGCCGCTAGTCTAACTGCTTCGCATAACGCCCTGCCAGGAACGAACACATCATCAACTGAACCTGGTGAAAAATCATCAGCGGCAGAATCAACAAACCCAAATTCGCACCACCAAAAACAACCGCAGCCATCGGCAAACCCGTGGCGAGAGACTTCTTCGTCCCGCAGAACTGAATCGCCTTCACATCCTCCTCCACAAAGTGCAGCCGCGTCGCCACAGCCCGGGTAAGCCACAACATCACAGCCACAAGCACGACCGCGAAAGCTACAAGCCCTACCAACTCCACAGCACGCACCGTGCCCCAAATACCCTCGACCATTCCGGCTGAAAACGCCGAATAGACAACCATGGTGATCGATCCGCGGTCGACAATCTTCGTAGCCTTATTCTTCGCAAAATCCTTAACCAAAGGCCTCAATAGTTGACCTACGACAAATGGGAGCAGCAGCTGGATCGCGATGTCCGCGAAGATCTTCGGGCTGAGCGTCACACTTCCGCCCATCGTTATCATGACGAGCACCGGGGTAAGCACCACACCAATGAGGTTCGATGCAGAGGCGCTGACGATAGCCCCAGCGACGTTTCCGCGAGCTATGCTCGTAAACGCGACGGAGGATTGCACCGTTGAAGGTACAAGCGTGAGATATAAAATCCCCAGGTAAAGGGGCATTCCAAACACTAAGTGCAGTGGCCTAAGTGCCACACCTATCAAAGGGAAAACGGCATAGGTAAAAGCCAAAATCGTGAGGTGTAGACGCCAGTGCTTCAGGCCAGCTAAGGCTTCTTGCGGTGACAGTCGAGCCCCGTAGAGAAAAAATAATAGAGCGATGGCTAGCTTGGTGGCTAAGCTGAAGTGCTCCGCAAACTCTCCCCTAGCCGGCAAGACGATGGCCACGATTACTGCGCTGATGATGAGCACAATGAGTGGATCAAGGCGCTCGAAAAAGTTCTTCACCTTTGCCCCGGCTGTCGTGTGTGGTGTGGTCATGTGCCTAGCTTATGCGCTTGGCGACGCCGGGGGTGGATCACTTCGGATGTTTCACGTGAAACACCCACGTTTGGGCGAAGTGATGAAGAAGTGCTTAGTTGACTTCCAGTTTGTTGTCGGCCGCTTTAAGCTTGGCTGGCTCCAAAGGATCCCGCGCCGGACCGACCAACACGCTGCCATCAGCGATGGAAAACTCGCTCCCGTGTGAGGGGCACACCAGGCGGTCGCCTTCAACATCCGCCACGCGCGCGCCCTGATGCGGACACCGCGATGAGTAAGCCACGAATTTGCCTTCGGTGGGTTGGGCGATGATGAACTTGCCGAAAACCTTCGCGGAACCGACCGGAATCTCGGAGGGGTCGACTTCGAGGGCCTCTGCTCCCCCGCCACACGCGGCGAGTGCGCCCGCGAGTGTGGCCGCGGTGCCCAACAAAAAAAGGCGACGGCTGCACACCTTATCGCCCAAGGGGTGTTGATCAGACATGCCTCTAGTTAACGCGCGCCGCACCGTGCTGTCACCCTAGGGCAACCTAGCTCATCTTGTAGGCCGAAAATTTCGAGAGTTAAGCGATTTTTCATGCATGTTCGACATGGGCGGCTAAACGTCACTGTTACGCCATATCTTTCGCGACGGCTTCGTTCGGTTGGGACGGTGATGTTTCACGTGAAACATCGGAAAGGAAGTTTTGATGGAGTGGAAAAAAGTCCCCATCTTTCACGTGAAACATGGGGATTAGAGGAGAGGGAATTTAGGCGCGAGCGGTGGCGGCCTTCATCTGCTGAACGTAAGCGACGATATCATCGTGGAGCGCGGCGTCATTTTTAACCGTCCACTGTCCGTCCTCTTGTTGCTCGCAGTGCTTTGCGACGATCGCGGTGACGGCGGAACCGGTGATGGCTCCGGCGGCGCCCGCGGCGATGGCGTCTGCAACATGGGTGGGTGTGGAAATGCCGAAGCCGAGTAGTGCCGGCGCTCCCCCAAAGCTATTGAGGTTGGCGACAACGTCGGAAAGGCCCTCGGTCGAGGATTCCTTTTCAGCCCCCGTCACGCCCACGCGGGATACTGCGTAGATGTAACCCCGGGAGAGCCGCGCTACACCTTCCAAAGTGGAAGGGTTAGCGTGAGGCGGTGCGATAAAGATCGGATCGACCCCGGCTGCCGTGGCTGCCTGCGCGAAAGACCCCCCCTCGCGGACCGGAATATCGGGCAGGAGTACCGAATCGGCGCCGGCCTGGGCGACGTCCCGATAGAACTGCTCGGTGCCACGTGCGAAAGCGACATTTCCGTAGATCAGCAATCCAATCGGAATATCCGCATGCTCGTCGCGGATCCTGCGCACAACACGCAACGCGGCGTCAACATCAATACCCGAAGCATGTGCGCGAATGTGCGCCGCCTGGATGGTGGGACCATCTGCAACCGGATCGGAGAAGGGGACGCCGAGCTCCAGGGCATCAGCACCACCCTCGATGAGGGCCTCGACGATGCGATACGAGGCTTCCTCATTCGGATCACCGAGGGTTACGAAGGGAACGAAAGCGCCTTCGTTTTTGGCATCAAGCGCGGCAAAAAGGGCATCGTAACGGGACATGTTAGTTCTCCTCCGGGTTGTAAACCCACTCGGGGTGGCTTTCTAAAGTGCGGCGGATGTGGTCGACGTCCTTGTCGCCACGGCCAGACAGGGAGACGACGATGGTCAATTCTTTACCCTCTTCTACTGCCTTATCAGCGCGCTTGAGGGCGTAGGCCAACGCATGGCTGGACTCCAGCGCGGGGATGATGCCCTCGTGACGGGACAGCACCTGGAACGCGTGCAGCGCCTCGCGATCGGAGATACCCACGTACTGTGCGCGGCCGGACTTGTGCAGATGCGCGTGCTGTGGGCCGACGCCCGGGTAGTCAAGGCCGGCGGAAATGGAGTAGGACTCCTCCACCTGGCCATCAGAGGTACGCATCAGGTAGCTACGCGCACCGTGAAGGATGCCGACGTCGCCGGCGTGAATGGGGGCGCCGTGGTGGCCGGTATCCAGACCTTCACCCGCAGGCTCCACCCCGACTAGCTCCACGCCCTCGTCCTCAATGAAATTGGAGAACATCCCGATGGCATTGGAACCACCGCCCACGCAGGCGACTACGACGTCCGGGAGGCCACCTGTCTTCTCAATGACCTGAGCGCGGGCCTCAGTGGAAATAACGCGGTGGAATTCACGGACGATCGTCGGGAAGGGGTGCGGTCCGGCGGCCGTGCCGAGAAGGTAGTGGGACTCGTGGAAGGTGGCGGTCCAGTCGCGCAGTGCCTCGTTGACCGCATCCTTCAACGTGCCTGAGCCGCTATCAACAGCAACCACCTTCGCGCCCATCAGTTCCATGCGGTAGACGTTGGGCTGCTGGCGGGCGACGTCCTCGGCACCCATGTAGATCACGCAGTCGAGGCCCAGCAGCGCACAGGCTAGTGCTGTTGCGGTGCCATGCTGGCCCGCGCCGGTCTCAGCGATGATGCGGGTCTTGCCCATTCGCTTAGCGAGCAAGGCCTGGCCGATGACCTGGTTGGTCTTGTGAGCGCCACCGTGCACGAGGTCTTCGCGCTTGAGGAAGATGCGCACCTTTCCCTCACCCGCACGGTGCGTCCACTCACTGCGCTCCCCTACCCTGGGGGCGGGAGCACTGAGGTCGAGGGTGCGATCAAGGGGAAGGTTGGAGCATTCGGTCAGCGGGGTCGGGCGGCCGAGGTAGTCTCGGAAGTAGCCGCGGAGCTCCTCCCAAAAGTCTTCGTCGTCCATCGCGTCGACGAAGGCCTTCTCCAACTGGTCAAGCGCCGGGATGAGAAGCTCGGGCACGTACTGTCCACCGAACTCACCGAAGTAAGGGTTAAGGATGGGAGCAACGCCTTCTGGGTTGCCGCTGGGGGTAAGGTGTTCGTTCATTGCGGACTCCTAGTGGCTTGGGGTGAACGTGCGGACTGCCTCGAGAGCTGCACGGATACGGGAGGGGTCTTTATGGTGGGCTAGCTCGGGGGCGCCTGCGACGACATCGGCGGTGTACTCGACGCCGGAGTTGAGGTCGACGCCAGCAACGCCAGTAGAAAGGGCGGCCGCCGCGTTATCGGGTCCGATGCCACCGGCGATCAGACAGCGCGACAACACTTCGGGGCTTAAGTTCAGGCTCGACCAGTCGAAGTGCTTACCTGTACCACCGTTGCCGTTGTCGAGTACAAACATTGTGACGATGGTCTGGTCTACGAGCGCCGCGATGATGTCGTGCGCCTGGGGGGCGGCCATGTTGACCGCGCGCCAGATCTGAAGGTCCGGGGCCTCCGCCTTGGCACGAGCGATCAAATCCAGTTCCTCTGACACAGTGACGTTTGGCGCGTGCACCTGTAGAACGTCTACTCCGGGCAGATTATTCAACTCGGAGAAGTTTTCCGTGCGCCGGCTGACGGCCACGTAGGTCAGGCCGGGCTCGGCCGCCGTGATTTTTTCGATTGTTTCACGTGAAACATTGCGGGGCGAGGCGGGTTCACAAATGACGCCGCCGTATGTGGCGCCGGCTGCGCGTGCGGCTTGGGCGGCACTCGGCGTGCGGAGTCCACACACCTTGGCGGGGCCGTACACCAACAAGCGGGCGGCACGGTCAACGTCCGGCTCCCCTGTCAGTTGGGAGCCGACCAAAAAGCCGTTAACAAAACGGGTGATGTCTTTAACGTGTGCGTTGGTGCGGATGCCAGACTCCGAGATAAACACAGCATCCTTGGGCACCACCGGTGCCAGGCGCTCAGTGCGACCGCGATCAATCGATAGATCGTGAAGATTGCGGTTGTTGCAACCAAAAATCTTCGCGCCCAGGGCGATAGCCCGGGCAACCTCGTCTGCGTCAATAACTTCCGTCAGCACGTCGAGGCCATAACGCTCTGCCTCAGCACTCAGCTGACGGTACTCTTCATCCGACAGCACAGACAGCATCAGCAAGATCGCATCCGCGCCGTACACGCGCGCGGCCTTGACCTGCGCGACGTCAACAATAAAATCCTTGCACAACACCGGCAGGTGCGTGGACGCGGCAACCGTCGCAAGATGGTCGTAGCTGCCGCCGAAGCGCGTGGGCTCGCACAAAACTGAGATACCCGCGGCATAACGGCTGTAAATCCGGGCAATTTCACCGGGGTTGTAGGCCTCGCGGATCATACCTAGCGACGGCGACGAGGACTTGCACTCCATGATGAACCGCCGGCCGCCCAGCCCCTGGTTGAGGCTATCGAATAGCGAACGCGTCGACGGCTCGGGTTCCACACCGGCCACCCGCGCCCGGATTTCCGGAAGGTGGGTGCGGCGGGTTGCGACGATCTCCTCCAACACTGTCGGAAGGCCTGTGTTGTGTTCGCTCATGCGCGCTCCCCTGCGGTAGAAAACTGTGCGAGCCACGTGGCAGCCCGCCCGGAAGAAATGACGTCACGAGCCGCAGCGACCCCATCAGCCCAACTGTCGGCAGCACCCGCCAGGTAGAACAGCGCACCGGCGGAGGCGAGAACTGCATCCCGATGGGCATCGCTGGCAGAGCTTGCGAAAACATCGCGCACCACCTGGGCATTATCACTACCCTCGCCGCCAACAAGATCGGACAACTCGTAAGTGCCCAAACCGAGGTCAGAGGGAGTGATGGAGTACTGGGTGATCTCGCCATCGCGCAGCTCCCACACATCAGTAGAGCCGTGCACTGCGACCTCATCCGTACCAGACCCGTGCACCACAAGGGCGCGCTCGCGGCCAAGGTTACGCATCGACTCAATCAGCATGGGGCCGAGCTCCGGGCGGGCAGTACCCATCAACTGCAAGGCGGGCCGCGCCGGGTTGAGCAAGGGCCCCAGCACGTTGAAGATCGTCGGGATGGCGAGCTCCTTGCGCACGGGCATCACGTGGGCGAAAGCGGGATGGTAGCCCGGTGCAAACAGGAAGCAGAAACCGCTGCGTGCCAGCTGTTGCGACGCGGCGTCAGGATCCTGCCCAAGGTCGAACCCCAGGGCTTCAAGTACATCCGCCGCACCCGACTTGGAACTCACCGAACGGTTGCCGTGCTTGACGACCTGCAAACCACCAGCGGCAGAGAGCAACGCGGCAGTGGTGGAAATGTTAATGGTGTTGGCGCCGTCGCCGCCTGTGCCCACGCAGTCGATAAGAGGCGAACCCGTGACAGGGAACGGGCGTGCGGCCTCGATGAAGGCCTGTGCCGCGCCGGTAATGTCCGCAGGTGTTTCGCCGCGGGTGCGCAGGGTAGCCAACAGCGCGGCGATCTGAGTGGGGCTAAACGCACCAGCCGCCAGGGCCCGGAAGACAGAGGTGGTGTCTTCGACGCCGAGCTGCTGGCCCATCAGCAGGCTATGCAAAAGCTGCTCCGGGGTTGCGTTGGTGTTGGTTGCTGGTTGAGTGTTCATCGTGACTATTCCTTAGTGTCTGCGTTGCTTGGTGCAGCAGCGGGTTGGGTAGACGTTGTGCTTAAGGCTTCGACGCAGCGGTTAATAATGTGCGGCCCCGAGGGCGTGAGCACCGATTCTGGGTGAAACTGCAGGCCGATGGCCATATTGTCCCGGGTACGTGCCGCCATGGTGACGGTGCCTGCATCGCTGGTGCATGTCGCCAAGGACAGCAGTGCTTCGGGGACGTCTGTGCAGCCCAGCGAGTGGTAGCGGGCAACAGGAACTTTCGTACCAATGACGCCGGGTAGGTCCGGGCCGGAATCGATCGTCAGGCCTTCAAACAGGCCGCTTGCGACGCCTTCCTCGGTGAGCTCCATGATGTCCGAGACCCCGTGGACGGGGCCGACGGGGCGGACGTCCCCGCCGAAGTGTTCCAGCAGTGCTTGGAAGCCCAGGCAGATCCCGAGGATCGGGATGGTGCCATAAGCCTGCTTGATGATGTCCATCATGCTGCCGGCTTCCAGGGGGTGGCCTGGGCCGGGGCTGAGCACAATCAAATCAGGGTTGTAATCAAATACAACCTTAGGGTCGATGGTGTTGCGATACACCACATACTCAAACCCCGCCACCGCAAGAGCATCCACGAGGTTGTACACAAAAGAATCCTGGTTGTCGATCAATACAATCCGAGCGCTCATTATCGAAGCACCTCCACATCACTACCTTGGGCCTGCGCAATCGCATTGAGCACCGCGAAGGCCTTATGCAACGTCTCATCAGCTTCCGACTGCGGCTGGGAATCGCGCACAACGCCAGCACCCGCCTGAACCGTGGCGACACCATCAGCCACAAACGCCGAACGAATAACAATGCACGTATCCATATCTCCCCCACCCTGCAGATAACCCACAGCGCCACCATAGGAACCACGACGCGTACCCTCTGCCTGCCGCAGCAACTCAGTTGCGCGAAGCTTAGGGGCACCCGTCAACGTGCCCATATTCATGCACGCACGATACGCATCCAGCGCGTCCAACTCTGGGCGAAGCATGGCAACAACCCGGCTGACCAAGTGCATCACGCGGGAATAGCGGTCCACCTGCAACAAATCCGCAACCTGGCGAGTCGCCGGCACCGCCACACGAGCCAAGTCATTACGCGCCAAATCAACCAGCATGGTGTGCTCGGCGATCTCCTTGGCATCCGTGCGCAACTCCAACTCCGCACGAATATCCAACTCATGATCCGCACCACGCGGACGAGTACCAGCAATCGGATACAACTCCACCTGCCGGCTAGTTGCATTAAACTTCAAATTCGACTCAGGTGAAGCACCAAACAACTCATAAGGCTTCCCATCAACCTCCCCCCGAACATAAAACATGTACGGCGAAGGATTCAACGCACGCAAAGACCTATACGCAGCAAACGCATCCCCACACTGCATCGTAAACGCACGCGCAGGAACAACCTGATAAATATCCCCCTCATAAATGTACTTCTGCATCTGCTCAACAACATCGCGGAACTCAGCATCACTCATCGACGCCCGCGCCTGCACCGAAGAACCCGCAGCATCGACAGGGGCAGCAACCCCCGCGGCGTCAGCACCCGTCAACTCCTCCTCAATCTGAGCGACCAACGCATCCAAATCCCCCGCCAACACATCACGCTGCTCCGGGATACACACCCCCCGCAAAAACGCAGTCCGACTCTGATGATCAACCGTCAACAAAATCTCAGCATTCAAAAACTGATAATCCGGATAAAAATTAGTCCCCTGCTCCACACGCGGCAAAGCCTCAAAAGACTCCAAAAAATCAAACGCAAACCCGCCGCCCAAAAACGGCAACTCCCGATCCTCATAACCAGAATCCTGCTGCAACAAACGCAAAGGCTCCAACGTGTTAGTCTGACGAAGGCGCTCAAACTCATCCACATCCACCGACGCCGACACATCCGGGAACACAAACACCGCAACCCCCGCGGCGTCATCACCCCCAGAAGCCCCGGAAGAATCAACATAATCAGGCAACTGCTGCGCCAAACGCCGAACAATACCCACACCACTCGGAGTCAACGCCTCCGCAACAACACGGTTACCCTGGCACGTAATCCGCACCGAGCCCCGCAAAATCGCAATAGACTTCAACCCCTCCTTCGACTGAATGTCAGCACTCTCCAACAACACCGCATCCCCCGTGCTCGCAGCCCCCAACGAAGCAAACAACTCCGCAGCAGACTCGTGATAGCGGACAGGCCGCTCAACAACGATCATCCGACAAGACTCCTAAAAATAAAGATGCATTTAAAAAAAGTGGCCCGCACGCTCGGGTAAAAAACCGAGGATGCGAGCCACAAGGCTAGTGCGCAAACGTGCCCGCTAGACCGGGCGCCACCAGCTCAATTTCAACATGAGTCCAACTATACACCCGCCGCCGCAAACGACCAGCAGCAGGGGCAACCACCACGCCGCAACTCACCGCCGTGAATCATCGCTTTGTGACGCCGCGCGCAACACGGCGTCAACATTAACGTCAGCGCCACCACCCGACGGCGCCGCAGCCGACTGCTCACAACTGCCATTCAGCGCGCAAGAACCACAACCCCCAACAACCCCACAATCCTTCGAAGGATCATAAGGCTCCTCCGAAGCCTCCGCGCCGCCATCGCCACAGCAACCACACCCGCCACCGTCACCACAGCCTGCGTCACTACGCGAAGCCTCAATCTCATCCCGCATCGCCCACACAGCCGCAGAACGCGCAGCCATATACCCCGCAACACCCTGCGCAACCACCGCGCACAACAAGGCGAACGCGAAAGCCAACCACATCCAACCGCCAGCAACAACCGCAATCAGCGTGGCAAAAACCAACGCAACCCCCGACAACGTCCACAACGGGCCAGCAATACGATGCGCTGCATCCCACCGCTCCCGCGAAGTACGAACCTCCGGAATATTCAGCCCCACCACACCATTACCAGGCAACTTGCCACTCCACGCGAGACCACCGGCGACAAGTTGTGCCGCAGCAGCGATGCCAGTCACTGAAGCAACAAGTACGTTAACCATCATGAGTAAATAAGTGTAGTTCAGTGCCTAACTATGGCCAAGTAGCTGGTAATCTACCCTTCGTACTATCAAACTTTAAGAATATTTAAGGCCATTAACATGGATTTCAAACGATTCAGCAACTCACTGCTGTTCAAAATCGTCATCGCGATTGTGCTGGGTATCATCGGCAGCCAAATCCTGCCCGATAGCATCGCCAAGGTCTTCGTCACCTTCAACGGCCTCTTCGGAAACTTCCTCGGATTCTTCATCCCCGTACTGATCTTCGCGCTGATCACCCCCGCCATCTCCGGCATCGGCAAAGGCGCAGGCAAATGGCTCGCAGCCACCACCTGCATCGCCTACGCATCCACCGTATTCGCAGGCCTCCTGGCCTTCGGCGCGGCGTCAGTGCTCTACCCCAAACTACTCGCTGGACAATCCCTGATCTCTGCAGTTGACGTTGACGAAGGCGCACTGAGCCCCTACTTCAGCATCGAAATGCCGCCGCCCATGGGCGTCATGACCGCGCTGCTGCTGGCCTTCACCCTCGGCACCGCAATGACCGCTGTGAAATCCGACGCACTCGACCACGTCGTCCGCGACCTGGAGCGTGTCATCATGCGCGTGATCTCCAAATTCGTCATCCCGCTACTGCCGATTTTCATCTGCGGCATGTTCATCTCCATGGGTAAAAACGGCAACCTCACCGCCACCCTCACCGGGTTCGCCCAGGTGCTGCTCGTCGCCATCGTCATGACAATCCTGCTGCTCGTCGTGCAATTCCTCATCGCCGGCGCATTCGCAGGCCGCAACCCCTTCAAAGCACTCGCGACCATGATGCCCGCCTACGTCACCGCCCTGGGCACCTCCTCCTCCGCAGCAACTATCCCCGTCACCTACGAATGCGCCAAGAAAAACGGCGTCTCCCCCACCGTCGCCGGCTTCTCCATCCCCCTCTGCGCCACCATCCACCTGTCCGGCTCCATGCTGAAGATCAGCCTGTTCGCCTTCGCCATCATGTACATGACGGACATCCCCCTGACCTTCGGCAGCGCCCTAGGCTTCATCCTCATGCTGGGCATCACCATGGTTGCCGCCCCGGGCGTTCCCGGCGGCGCGATCATGGCAGCCACCGGCCTGCTGGCCTCCAACCTCGGCTTCGATGACAACATGGTTGCCCTGATGATCGCCGCCTACATCGCCATCGACAGCTTCGGTACCGCCTGCAACGTCACTGGCGACGGCGCGATCGCCATGGTTCTCAACAAGCTAGCCAAGGGCAAGATTTCCCGCTCCGAAATCCAAGAGCCCCCGATGGGCTACGAGATCGAAGCTATCGAAGAAGACCTCGACGCCGCCGAAGCCGCTGAGCTCGGTGAGGGTTCCGGGGTTACCGGAGTTTCCGGGGGTTCTGAGGCTTCCGGGGCTTCCGGGAAGGCTTAGGCAACTGGGCCGATGCCGGTCTGGAGGCTGGCCCCGGCCACTCGCGCGCGGATTTTGCCAAAATATGTGCAACTAGGCTTACCGCCGCAGCATTTCCCCAGGTCGCTGTTTTCTGGGAGGCCAAAATGAACAGATTTTGGCACAAACCCCGCAAAAACCTAAAAATTCACCCGGCCCACTGGGCGTAATCTTGCACCACCGAGCGGCCGTAGGCGGTCAGCGCCTTGTTGTCGGTGAGCATCTGTTGGCTGCGCAGCCGCACAAACTCCCGGTACTCCTCCTGCCCGGTGGCAGCGAACCCTTCCTTCGCGGTCGCAAGGTCGGCGACGTCGCGCAGCACCTGCCGGCGGATCACCCACCGACCCCACAGAGCGATCAGCGCGCACACCAAAAACACCACGCTGACCAACGGAAACCACTTGTATACGGCGATCGCGGCGATCATCAGACCAGTAACGACACCCGCAACGGAGACAACAAGATCGGATTCATGACGCCGCGGGTCAAGTTCTTTGCCCCCGACCTCCCGCAGCGTTTCCATAAAGGACTTTTGCCCATCCCCCTTCGGGTTGCGTCCATGGTGTGGTGTCGCGCCGGGGTTTCCGCCGGGATTTTTCGTAGCCATTGTGGTGTTCCTTTTCAGTGCTGGTGGGATGCCTGCTTCAGCTAGGGCGGTGGAACTAGTGCTCGAGGTTTGTGTCGATGAACTCAGCCATGCTGCCCACCACGTGGGTGGTGGCGGCCTGAACCTCTGCTGGGGAGTGCGGGAAGCTGGCGGAGATGTCGGCGATGCGGTGCATATCAAGGTCGTTGAAGCTGTCGCCAGCGGTCAGCAACTCCACCGCGCTCTCCTGCATGCCTTCCCCCGCCCCTATGCACTCCCCCGAGCCCAGGTAATCCAGCAGCCATTGCAGGCCGCTGCCCTTGGTCGCACCCTTCGGCACGATGTCCAAAAAGTCCTGGTTGCGGTGGCAATCCAACACGTCACCGAAACGGACAAGGATCTGTGCCTGCAGGTCGTCTATATCGGTGCCCACCTGCGCAGCCTCTGCGGGAACCCAGATGGGAACACCCACAAACTGATGCTCGGGGATGCGCGCCGGGTCCAAGGGCACGAACGTCTGAATCATGTCCGTTGCCACCCCCTGCGGCAAGGACTCCCCCAAAGACACATCCTCGGTATCCAACGTGGTGGCATACACCGCGATACTGGGGACGCGGGATAAAAACTCCCATACCTCAAGCATCACATGGTTGCTCAAGGTAGAGGCATGCAAGATGCGGTAGTCACTGTCGCAGACCACCGCACCCGTGTACATCACATAGAAATCCCACGGCACACCAAACTGATCAATGCAGTACCGGGTCGCAGCAAGAGACTTACCAGTGCAACACACCAACTGGTGCGAGCCCGCAGGCTCCTGCGAACGCCATCGCTTCAGCGACGCGACGTCATTGTTGCTCATGGTGCGCTGGAACAGGATCGTGCCATCAAGATCACTGGCCAGCAGGCGTGCCGGGGATCGCTGGATCATGGTGCGAGGATACCTGCCCAGTAGCCCAGGATGCCGATGGCGAACATGCCGAAGATGATCCAGATGGCGTTGATCTTGCGGCGTAGCAGCCACATGCATGCGAAGGTCATCAGCAGCGGCACAAGGCCAGGCAGCAGGCTATCCAAAATGGACTGAACCGTGGTGACCACGTGCTCGCCGGCCTGGTTGTCGTACTCGCTGAGCACGAACGGGATGTTGATCGATGTCCACTTGCTGACCAGCGCACCCATCACAAACAGACCCATGATGGACGCCATCTGAGTCAGCCGCTTCAAGGTGTTGCCAGAGACCTCACCGACGATCTGCACACCCTTTTCGTAACCCACACGGAAGCCATACCAGCGGGTTGCGAAGCGGATCAGATTCAGGCCGAAGAAGAAGATAATCGGGCCCAAAATGTTGCCCTGGATTGCAAGCGACGCACCCAACGCAGCCAGCACGGGCCGCGCAGTGCCCCAGAACAGTGGGTCGCCGACACCAGCCAGCGGACCCATCAGGCCGACTTTGACGTTGGTGATCGCGGCGTCATCGATGTCTTCACCACGGGAGCGTTGCTCCTCCATTGCGGCGGTCACACCGAAAATCGGCGAGGCGATCCACGGGTGAGTGTTGAAGAACTCCAGGTGCCTGCGCATGGCTGCTGCCTGGTCTTCTTTGGTGTGGTAGAAGCGTTTGATCGCGGGGATCATCGTGACTGCCACGCCGATGGCCTGCATGCGTTCGAAGTTGAAGGAACCAAGCATGAACGTCGAGCGAATGTATGTATCGATGACGTCGCGTTTGGTCAGCTGCGGCTCGGCGGTTGAGGTGGCAGCGTCGACCGGGGCATCCGGCTGTGCGGCCTGGACTACTTTGTCATTGTTGGTAGACGTAGACATTGTGGGCGCTCCTTACTCGAGCTCGTTGTCGTAGTTGGCGCCGACGCGTGCGGGGGCCGGCATGGCGATACGGTCGTGGAACATGGGGTTGAGCTGCACGTACACCAGTGCCAGGCAGGCGCCGATGATGCCCAAACCAACCAGGTTGAGGTCGGGGATGAAGGCGGCGAGGACAAAACCGAGGAAGAAGAACGGCATGAGGATGCGGGCCTTCATCATGTTGATGACCATGGCGTAACCAACGACAACGATGAAGCCGCCGGAGATCTGTAGGCCGACGGTGATGACCTCTGGGATGGAGTCGAGGAAGCTCGCGACCGCAGTGGTTTTTGCGGCCGCGGCGATGATCGCGGTGGGGATGGCGACGCGAAGGCCCTGCAGCAGCAGTGCGGAGAAGTGCATCATCTCAACCCCACGGAAACTACCCTTTTGGGCATAATTGTCGGCTTGGTGTTGGAAGAACACGGCGATGGTGCGCACGAAGATTGTGAGCACCTGGCCTGCGGCGGCTAGTGGCACGGCGATGGCGATACCTTCGGCGATGGACATGCCGGATGCGATGACCAGCACGGTTGCGACGGTGGAGGCCAACGCGGCGTCAGGGGCCATGGCGGCGCCGACGTTCATCCAACCCAGGGCGATCAGCTCGAGCGAACCGCCCAGGATGATGCCGGTTTTCAGGTCGCCCATCGCGAGGCCCATCAGGGTGCAGGCGACGATGGGGCGGTGGAATTGGCGTTCGTCGCACACAGACGCCATGCCGGCGATCAGCGCGACGAGCACCACCATGATGAAGCTGATTGTGCTCATCAGATGAGGCCTTTCTGCTTGAGGGCGCCCATGAGCTCCGTGCGGTGGGAGTTGGGTACCTGTTGGAGGATCATGGGCACGCCCATGTCCGCGAGTTCTTTGTAGACAGCCAGGTGTTCGTCGCTGGCGTAGACCGCTTCGCTGACCTGCTTCATGCCGGGTTTGAAGGTCACGCCGCCGATGTTGAGTTCCTTGACGGTGACGCCCGCTTTGATCAGGGCCAGTGCGTCTTCGGGTTGTTCGACGACGATCATGGTTTTCATGCCTTCGTAGTCGGGGTTGTAGTAGACGCGGATGGTTTTATCGACGCCGAGCACGTTGGTGCGCGCGCTGGCGGGCCCGACTTGCAGTAGGAGTTCTTTGCGTAGTTGGTCGTTGGCGGCGCTGTCGCTGGCGGCGATCAGTGTTTGCGGCCCGACGTGGTTGACCCAGGAGCCGGCGACTTGCCCGTGGATGAGGCGACTGTCGATGCGCATGAACACGCAGTTCATGGTGTGGTTGGGGTCTTTGGGGAAGTTGGGGTCGATGGCCCCCGCGGCGTCATTGTTTGTGGTGTCGTTTTTGGGTGATGACGTCGCGTCGGTTGCGGCCGCAGGTGTGGTTGCGGCGGGGGTGGTTTTCTTTTTTGGTTTGCCGCGTTTGAAGGATCGCACCCCGGTGGTGCCTGCTTTGAGGGCTTTGTCGACGAGTGTGTCGACTGTGGCGCCGTCGCGTTTGTTGGCGGCGAGTACCTCCATGAGCATGGGGACGTTGACGCCGCTGACGACGTCGGCGTTGGGGTGGTTGGCGGCGAATCGTGCGCCGGCGTTGTAGGGGCTGCCGCCGAAGAGGTCCACGAGGATGAGGACGCCGTCGTCGGGGTTGGCGTTTTGGGTGGCTTGTTCGTATTCGGCGATGAGGTCGTCGGGTCCTTGGCCGGGCATGAAGGTGACGGTTGTGACGCCTTCTGTGGGGCCGAGGATCATGGTGGCGGTGCCCATGAGTGCGGGCGCGAGTTTGTCGTGCGCCGCTACGATGAGTGACACCATAGTCGATTCTCCTTTGTGGTTGGTATTACTATTGCGGAATTAGCTGTCATGCACCATAGTTTATGCCCGATCGTGCCCGATTAGTAGTCGGACGGGCTGGATAAATCTCACATTTTCGGGGGCGGCGGGGTTACTGCCGGACCAACAAGCAAGCATCGGCCCTCTAACCCCACCGCACCTGCAGGAACTAAACGCTAGAAGTATTAGACTGTCTTTTTATGACTCCTGAGCATCGCTATTCCCCCGAACTGGCTGGCCAGATCGAATCTGCCTGGCAGAAGTACTGGATCGACAACGGCACCTTCAACGCGCCCAACCCCGTTGGCAGCCTCGCCGCAGAAAACCCAGCAAACCCGGGGGCGGCCGACAAGCCGAAGCTGTTTGTTCAGGACATGTTCCCCTTCCCCTCCGGCGCAGGCCTGCACGTCGGCCACCCGCTGGGCTACATCGCCACCGACGTCTACGCCCGCTACAACCGCATGCAGGGCAAAAACGTCCTCCATACGCTTGGGTATGACGCTTTCGGTTTGCCCGCGGAGCAGTACGCGATCCAAACCGGCACCCACCCGCGCATTAAGACGCAGGAGTCTATTGACAATATGGAGCGGCAGCTCGGCCGCTTGGGCCTGGGCCACGACCGCCGCCGCAGCGTGGCCACCACCGATGTGGAGTTCTACAAGTGGACCCAGTGGATCTTCCTGCAGATCTTCAACGCTTACTTTGACCAGGAGGAGCAGAAGGCCAAGCCGATCGCCCAGCTGATCGAGCGCCTCGAGCGCGGCGAGGTCGAAGGCCACGAGGACTACCCCACCCTGGATCGCGCCGCTCAGGCACAGGTCGTGGATTCCTTCCGCTTGGTCTACCGCAGCAATTCGATGGTTAACTGGTGCCCCGGTTTGGGCACGGTGCTAGCTAATGAGGAAGTCACCGCCGACGGCAAGTCCGAGCGCGGCAACTTCCCCGTCTTCCGCAAGCAGTTGTCCCAGTGGATGATGCGCATCACCGCCTACTCGGATCGCCTGATCGACGACCTTGACCTGCTGGATTGGCCGGACAAGGTCAAGGCGATGCAGCGCAACTGGATCGGTCGCTCTAAGGGCGCCGAGGTGGATTTTGACGTCGCGGGGCACACCGTCACCGTGTTCACCACCCGCCCCGACACCTTGTTCGGCGCCAGCTATGTCACCCTTGCCCCCGAGCACGAGCTCGTGGATACGTTGGTGGCAGACACCCCGTATGCAGCAGATGTTGACCCGAAGTGGACATACAACGCGGCGTCACCAATGGAAGCGGTAGAAGCCTACCGTTCGGCAATCGCGGCGAAGTCCGACGTGGAGCGTCAGGAAAATAAGGACAAGACGGGTGTCTTCCTTGGTGTGTACGCCACCAACCCGGTCAATGGGGACAAGCTGCCGGTGTTTATCGCCGACTATGTCCTGACCGGCTACGGTACGGGCGCGATTATGGCTGTGCCCGCGCACGATACCCGCGACTACGAGTTCGCGACCGAGTTCAACCTGCCGATTATCGAGGTTGTGGCCGGCGGTAACATCGAGCAAGAGGCTTTCGTTGATGCAGGTACGGCGGTTAATTCCGCTAATGACCGCGGCTTGGATATCAACGGCATGTCCTTGGATGAGGCCAAGGCCGCCACCATCGAGTGGCTGGAGGCGCAGGGCGCGGGTGCCGGCAAGGTCCAGTACAAGCTGCGCGACTGGCTGTTTGCCCGCCAGCGTTACTGGGGCGAGCCCTTCCCTATCGTGTACGACGAAGACGGTGTCGCGCACGCCCTGCCGGATTCGATGCTGCCGATCGAACTGCCGGAGGTCGATGACTACAAGCCCGTGAGCTTCGACCCTGAGGACGCTGATTCTTCCCCGCAGCCGCCGTTGGCGAAGGCCACGGACTGGGTCAACGTGGAGCTCGACCTGGGTGATGGGCCGAAGATGTACCGCCGCGATACCAACGTGATGCCGCAGTGGGCGGGTTCTTCGTGGTATCAGCTGCGCTACATTGATCCGGAAAATCACGACGCGTTCTGCGACCTCACCAACGAGCAGTACTGGACTGGCCCGCAGGCTGATCGCGGTGCGCAGGATCCGGGCGGCGTCGACTTGTATGTTGGTGGCGTGGAGCACGCTGTGCTGCACCTTCTGTACTCCCGTTTCTGGCACAAGGTGCTGTTTGACCTGGGCTATGTCTCTTCCCGCGAGCCTTACCGTCGCCTCTTTAACCAGGGTTACATCCAGGCGTTTGCGTACACGGATTCCCGTGGCGTGTACGTCCCGGCGGCGGAGGTCGAGGAGCGCGATGGCCAGTTCTTCTACCAGGGCGAGCCTGTCACGCAGGAGTACGGCAAGATGGGCAAGTCGCTGAAGAACGCGGTCGCCCCGGACGAGATCTGTGACGATTATGGTGCGGATACTCTGCGCGTGTACGAGATGGCGATGGGCCCGTTGGATACCTCGCGTCCGTGGGCGACGAAGGACGTCGTGGGTGCACAGCGTTTCTTGCAGCGCGCGTGGCGTTTGGTGGTTGATGAGGAATCAGGTGCGATCCGTCTTAATGACGCCGCGTTGACCGATGAGGATAACAAGCAGTTGCATCGCACCATCGCCGGTGTTCGTGATGATTACGTCAATCTGCGGATGAACACTGTGGTTGCGAAGCTGATCGAGTACGTCAACTATGTGACGAAGACGTACCCGGATGGGGCTCCGCGGGCTGTTGTGGAACCGCTGGTGTTGATGTTGGCGCCGGTTGCACCGCATATTGCGGAGGAGCTGCATCAGCGTTTGGGTGGGCAGTCGACGTTGGCATATGAGCCTTTCCCCACTTTTGAGGACAAGTGGCTTAAGGATGATTCCGTCGAGCTTCCTGTGCAGGTCAACGGCAAGGTTCGTGGTCGTATGACTGTTGCTGTGGATGCGTCGAAGGATGATCTGCTGGCTGCTGCGCATGCTGCTGTGGCGTCGCATGTGGAGGGTAAGACGGTTGTGAAGGAGATCGTGGTTCCCGGCCGCATGGTCAACCTAGTGGTGAAGTAGCGCGTTTGGGGTTGCTGTGGCGATGGCGGCCTTTTGTTTGAGGTGTGCACATTTTTCGGCAGGGAGCGTCTGTCGCAAATCGCGACTTGGGGAAACGTAATTTTTGAGGGCTCGCTGCCGAAAAACATGCACATAGTTGGCGTAGGTAGTTAGCGCAGGCCGTGCGACGTGCTGTGATACTTTGTGATACTTCGGCGAAATATCACAAAGTATCACAGCTTTTTAGATTGTTGCTTGGTCGAAGCGTTCTATCGCATCGGTTACTTATGGGAACCGGCGGTGCATCGCCACCGGGGGCTGCACTTGAATCCTTTCGAGGGGAAGTACAACCGGATTTTTTGGGTGGGTGTTTGATTGGGTCGGCAATGTGGTGTTGTTCGACCCGATTGGTTTCCTAATCGTGATGGCTGCGGCTGGTGTGTATCAGTCGGGTGTTGCTGGGGGTGGGCGTTGGGCTGCGGTGTGGTTGATTATTGCGGCGAGTGCGGTGTTTGCTGTGTTGGTGGGGTTGGGCGAGTCTTTGGGGGATCCGGACAAGATCGTGGGCTAAGCCAACTTCGCCGCCCGGCGACCCCGCGCCAACTCGCACCCCGCAACCTCCGCCCCACCTCTTTAGGCGGGGTATCGGACAGCGCGGGCGACGAGGGGGATGGATAGTAGGGTGACGATGATCCCGAATCCGAGGCATTGCGCGTATCCCAAGCGTGGCCCGAGGATGGATAGGGCGTAGGGGGCGAAGAATCCGACGTAGGTGAGACTGTAGAACACGGCGATGAGTGCGCCGAGTTCGTGTGGGGGTGCGATTGTTTCGACTTCTTTGAGTCCGGAGACCATCATGATGCCGTAGCTGGATCCGAGTAGTAGTGCGGCGGGGATGGTGAGCCAGGGGTTGTGGGTGTGGGCGACGCCGATGCCGATGGTGAGTCCGGCGGTTGCGGTGGCGAGTCCGAGGATGGCGCTTCGGCTGCTGGTGTGGCGTGCGCTGTAGCGTTTGATTGCTGGTTGGATGCTTGCGCCGGTGAGCATGGTGATGGCGCCGATGGCTCCGGTGTAGGCGATGGGTGCGGGTGTGTTGCGGGCGCTGAGGTGGGTGAGTACCAGGAATGATGTGGTGGCTGTTCCGAAGACCCATGGTGCCCATGCTGCGACGGCGAGGAGGAAGCGGGGTCGTAGGGCTGCGCGTGGCAGTAGGGGGCGGCGTTGTTGTGGGGTGTTTTGTGTGGGTGATGACGTCGCGTTGGTTGGGGTTGCGGTGTGGGTTGCGGTGGTGAGGCCGGGTTCGGGGGTGTTCCAGGCGAGTGGTGTGACGATGGCGAGGATGGTGAGGTGGAGGGCGAAGGGGATGATGCCTGGGTGTGGGAGCCATTGGGCGACGAGGCCGCCGATGAGGGGGCCGCCGCCGAAGCCTGCGGAGAGGGCGATGGTTGCTTGGCTGGCGCCGTTGTCTGGGCTGAGTTGTTTAAGCCATGCGGCGCCTGCTGCCATGACGAGACCGATGGCGGCGCCGGCGATGAAGCGTCCGATGGTGAGCCAGAGTGCGGCGCCGATCATGAGGGTGGTGGAGGCAGCGACGCTGCATAGGAGTGCGGGTCGGATGAGTGCACGGCGTCCGATGCGGTCGGATAGGGGGCCGCCGATGAGGAGTGCGGGGACGAGTCCTGCGACGTAGAGGGCGAAGATGAGGGTGAGGTTGCTTTCGCTGAGTCCGTTGAGTTGTTTGTAGACGGGCAGCATGGGTGCGAAGACGTTGGCGCCGAAGGCGATGGTGAATAGTGCGAGTGCGACGCGCAGCCATGCGGGTACGGCGGTGCGCCCGCCATTCCTGAGCCGTTCATGTGCGCGCCGGACGTGTGTGTGTTTGCCGTGGGCATGTTCGTGCGTGTGGGTCACCTGGGCCACCTCCTGTGTGAGAGTATGGCTCAGATTACATCACGGCCGCGCGTTTGCCGGGTGCCGGGGGCTTAGTGTTGGCAGGTGGGGCACCAGAAGAGGTTGCGTCCTTCGATGACGCTGTGTTCGATGGGGGTGCCGCAGATGTAGCAGGGGTCGCCTGCCCGCCGGTAGACGTAGACTTCCCCGCCGTGGTCGTCTTTGCGGGGTGGTCGTCCCATGGCGTCGGGTGTGTGTTCGGGTCGGACGGTGTCGATGCGGCCGGCGTCGACGCCTGCGCGCATGAGGGTTTCGAGGTCGTCCCAGATGTCACGCCAGGTGGGTGCGTCGATTTCTCGGCTGGGGGTCATGGGGTCGATGCCTAGGCGGAAGAGGGTTTCGGCGCGGTAGATGTTTCCGACGCCGGCGAAGAGTTTCTGGTCCATGAGCACGCTTGCTGCTGTGCGTTTGGAGCGTGCGACTTGTTGGAGGACGGCGTCGCGGCGTTCGGGTGGGCCTCCGAGGATGGGGTCGGCGCCTAGGGTGTCGGTGATGTCCGGTATTGACGCGGCAGGGATCAGCCGGCACCATTGTGGTCCTTTGAGGTCGGCGTAGGTGTCGCTGTCGTCGAGGCCGATGCGTAGGCGCACGACGCCTCGGGGCTCGCCGTGGGTGAAGTGGAATGTGCCGACCAGGCCGAGGTGGATGTGGATGGCCCAGGGTGCGTCGAAGCAGATGAATAGGTGTTTGCCGACGGCGACTGCTTGGGTGAGTTCGCACTCATCGAGTTGGGCTGCTTCTGTTGCGAAGCGCCCTTGGGGTGAGGTGACGCGAACGTGGTGGCCTGCGAAATTATTGTTGACGTCGCGGGCGAGCCGGTGGATGACGTGTCCTTCAGGCATGTGCGTGGCCCGCTTTGTGGGGTGTTGGGGTGGTGGGTAGTTCGGTTTCATTGTCGAGGGCTAGCAGTACTTCGTCGGCAAGGCCCGTCCACTGTTTCCCTTGCGCGGGGGGTACGGCGATGGGGGCGAGTACGGCTCCGACGGCGTCTGCGTAGCGGGCGACGGTTAGGAGGGTGGGGTTGGTTAGGCCGCGTTCCAGCTTGGAGACGGCGGCTTTGTCTACGCCCATGGCTTTCGCGGCGTCATCGATGGTGAGCCCGGAGGTTTCCCGGATGATAGCTAGTTGCGTGATCAGCTTGTGGAGGGCGGGAAGGTTTGTGGGGTGCTGGGATGCGCGGGCCATGGTTTGTAATATAAGACATCTGTCAAATGGCGGCTAGACTTAGTAGCGTGTCTATTAGCAAGATCCTCCTGTACTACAAGTTCCAGCCGATTTCCGATCCGCGTGCGGTGATGCTGTGGCAGCGCGACCTGTGCCAGTCTTTGGGGCTGCGCGGCCGTATTTTGATCAGCGAGCACGGCATTAATGGCACGGTCGGGGGCGATATTGATGCCTGCAAGACCTATGTGAAGAAGACAAAGGAATACTTCAAGGGCATCGAGTTCAAGTGGTCTGAGGGTGGGGCGGAGGACTTCCCGAAGCTCAGCGTGAAGGTGCGCGATGAGATTGTGGCGTTTGGTGCGCCGGGCGAGCTGAAGGTTGATGAGCATGGCGTTGTTGGCGGCGGGGTGCATTTGAAGCCTGAGGAAGTCAACGAGCTTGTGGAAAATAATCCTGACGTCGTGTTTTTCGACGGTCGCAATGCGATGGAGGCTCAGATCGGCAAGTTTAAGGATGCGATTGTGCCGGATGTGAATACGACGCATGATTTTATTCGCGAGTTGGAGTCCGGCAAGTATGACGACCTGAAGGACAAGCCGGTGATCACCTATTGCACGGGTGGTATCCGCTGCGAGATTTTGTCCTCGTTGATGAAAAACCGTGGGTTTAAGGAGGTCTACCAGATCGATGGCGGAATCGTCCGCTATGGGGAAAAGTACGGCAACCAGGGCCTATGGGAGGGCTCGTTGTATGTGTTTGATAAGCGCATGCACATGGAGTTCGGTGAGGACTTCAAGGCGCTGGGCCACTGCATCCACTGCGGCGCGGAGACTAACAAGTTTGAGCATTGTGTCAACGAGGATGATTGCCGGCAGTTGGTGCTGATGTGCCCGGACTGTTTCGGCAATGTTGCCACCCGCCATTGTGGTCAGGAGCGTTGTGTGGAGGTTGCGCGCGAGCAGGCGGAGTTGTTGGCGCAGGCTTAGTGCCCGACGATGGCCATGGTGCCGGTGCCGGTGAGCCACATGAGGGTGAACGGCAGCAGCACCCATAGGGCTGCGAGCCACGGCTGCCAGCGGTCGTGGTTTGTGTATTTTTTGTAGCAGCCGACGGCGCAGCCGATGAGTCCTGCCAGGGCGATCGCGCCGGGCAGCAGGGGGAAGAGCAGTTCGAAGGTGCGGCTGCAGATCCATGTTGCTACGCCGGCGTCGCAGAGGGGGCCGCCGATGGCGTGGGAGGTGAGAGCGAGCATGAGGCCTGCCAGCAGGGTCAGAAAAATTGTTGACGCCGCGAAGAATACCGCTTGTTGTAGGGATTGACGGTGGCGTTCTAGCTGGTAGAGGGGGTGGTCCTCTCCGTCTTCGGTGAGTTGGCTTAGGCGGCCGGCGTCAAAGTCGAGTTCTTTTTGGAGTTCTTCTGGGAGCTCGACTTTGAGGTGCGGGTCGTTTTCTGGGTGGCTGTGCATGGCCGTGGGGGTTTATTTTTCGAAGGCCTCGGGGTTGTAGTTGGTGGCGAGGCGTTTGATGACGGGGATGAGTTGTTCGGCGAGTTTGAGTTCGTCTTCGTCGAGTAATTCGAGGAGGGTGGCGAAGTGGCGGTCGCGTTCTGCGCCGACTCGTTTGAGTTCTTCGCGGCCTTGTGCAGTGAGCTTGACGCGGACGCCGCGCTTGTCGGAGGTGTCGCGGAGGCGGGAGATCATGCCGCGTTCTTCGAGTTGGTGGAGGGCGTTGGAGGCGGTGGGCATGCGGATGCCTTGTTCGCGGGCGACTTCGCTGATGCGTGCGGGACCGTTTTCTTCTAGGCGGGTCATGATGGTTAGTTGTGGCCCGGTGAGGTCGGATTGTTGTGCGACACGGAAGTAGGTGACGTAAAGTTTCGTCATTGCGGGACGGATTTGTGCTGCGATGTCAAGGGGGGTGTTCGTCATAAGGCCCATAGTATCGTTTACTATCGTTTTGCACCATAACCGTGGGCGTTTGGTGTAGAAGTTCACAGCAAATCGGCAGGTCTTGTGAGCACTTTGCTGTGTGTTTGGGGCGCTTGTTTTCTGCGCGGGGCGCGGGCGATCAGTAGCATGGCCGCATGATTTCTTTTGGTTCTACTGTGTCGCATAGGTGGCGTAGGGCTCAGTATATTAAGCAGATTCGTGAGGGGCGTGTGTCTCGGGCGGAGGCTTGCGAGGGGGATTTTTTGTTGCAGACGGCGGCGAAGTTTCATGGTCGCGCGGTTGCTGGGGTGTGCCCGGTGTGTGAGCGTGATGGGGTGTTGCGTGAGGTGTGGTGGGTGTTCGGGGATGCGGTGGGTTCGAGGGCTAATAGTGCGCGTAGCGAGGCAGAGTTGGAGGCGTTGGTTGCGCAGACGGGTAGTGCGGAGGTGCATACGGTGGAGGTGTGTAGTGCGTGTGGGTGGAATTTTTTGTTGATGGTGCAGGAGGCCACTTGTAGTTAGGGCTATATGTAGGGGGTGAAAATTCGCTAGGCTAGCGGAGAAAGTGTTCTTTTTCTTCTAGTTTCGGAGAGCTGTTGCTGTGAGCAGTGCGTCTAATAGTCAGGGTCCGCGTCGTTCTGGGGGGCGTCCCGCCAGGGGTGGCGCTGGGCGTTCTGGTGGCCGCCGTCGGGCGAAGGCCGCGTGGTCACGCAAGAAGAAGGCCCTGGTTGGTGCCCTGTCGGCTTTGGTGATTATGGTGGGTGCCCCGTTTGTGGCGTTCATGATTGCTTATGTGATGGCGGATGTTCCGCAGCCGGAGGAGCTTGTTAACAAGCAGGTGTCGACGATCTATGCGGATGATTCTTCGACGGAGCTTGCTCGGATTGTGCCTCAGGAGGGCAACCGCGAGCAGGTGCCGATTGATCGCGTGCCGGATTCGTTGAAGCATGCTGTGTTGGCTGCGGAGGACCGCGAGTTTTACACCAACCCTGGTTTTTCGGTGACGGGTTTTGCCCGTGCGATTAAGGGGCAGATCACGGGTGATTCTTCTGCCGGTGGTGGTTCGACGATTACTCAGCAGTACGTGAAGAACGCCATGGTCGGTAATGATCGTTCCTATAAGCGCAAGCTGCGTGAGCTGGTGTATTCGGCGAAGATGGCTAATGAGTGGCCGAAGGATGATGTTCTTTCGGCGTATTTGAACACTATTTATTTCGGCCGTAATTCTTATGGTGTGGCTGCGGCTTCGGAGGCGTATTTTGGTAAGCCCTTGGACCAGTTGACCCCTGCGGAGTCTGCTGTGTTGGCTGCGTGTATTCAGCGCCCGAGTAGTTTGGATCCGTGGACTAACCGCGAGGAAGCCGAGCAGCGCTGGAATTACGTGCTCGACGGTATGGAGCAGGAGGGGTGGCTGACCCCGCAGGAGCGTGCTGAGCAGGTCTATCCGGAGACGATTGATCCGAATAACAGCCAAGCTTTCACTCAGGCGGAGGGCACGAATGGCTTGATCAAGAATCAGGTGATGGCGGAGCTCGGCACGCTCGGTATTAGTGAGCAGGACGTGGAGACCAAGGGCCTGCGCATCACGACGACGATTCGCCCCAAGGATCAAAACGCCGCGGTGGACAGTGTGCGTGAGCAGATGGCTCAGCGTCCCGATGATCCTTCTTTGCGTGCTGCAGTGGTCAGTGTGGAGCCGAAGACGGGTGCGATCCGCGCCTACTACGGTGGCGAAGATCCCAACGGTTGGGACTATGCGAACTCAGGTCTCCAGACCGGTTCGACGTTTAAGGTTTTCGGGTTGGCTGCCGCTTTGCAGCAGGGCATTCCCCTGTCCCAGGGTTACTCCAGTGCTCCGGTGCAGATGGGTGACGCCACGGTCAACAACGTTGAAGGTAACGACTGTGGTTTCTGCTCGATTCAGGAGGCCCTGAAGCGTTCGCACAATACGAGCTTCATCCGTTTGGAGCATGACTTGGAGAATGGCGCCCAGGATGTTGCCGATATGGCGCATGCGTTGGGTGTGGCAAAGCAGATCCCTGGTTTCGATCAGACGTTGACCCACGACGGTGGTAGTCCCGAAGACGGCATTATTTTGGGCCAGTACGAGTCCCGTCCTTTGGACATGGCTGTTGCTTTGGCAACGTTGGCGGACCAGGGTGTGTGGCACCAGCCGTACTTGGTGCAGAAGATCACCACCCAGGCTGGTGACGTCTTGTACGAACATGAGGCTACTGAGGGCGAGCGTCGCGTCAGCGCGAAGGTCGCTAACAATGTGATTGCTGCGATGGGTCCGATTGCTGCGTACTCCAACAACAATCAGTTGGCGGGTGGCCGCGTGTCTGCTGCGAAGACTGGTACGACTCAGTTGGGCGACACTGGTCAGAACAAGGATGCCTGGATGATTGGCGCCACTCCCCAGTTGGCGACGGCTGTGTGGGTCGGCACTGCGGACAATTCGGCGTTGACCAACTCGTGGGGCGGTTTGATGTATGGTTCCGGCATGCCGGCCCGCATCTGGAAGTCCACCATGGATCAGGCCCTGGAGGGCGAGCCTAACGAGGACTTCCCCGAGCCGGAGGGCATGGGCTACTCCTCTACCCCGTACGTCTACGCTCCGCCGAGCTCTGGCGGCAACAATGACGCCTCGGAGGAGGAAGCGCCTGCGGAGGAGATGCCGGTGGATGTTCCCCCGGTAGAGGAAGCACCTGCTGCTCCCCCGGCGGACACCATTGAGCTCGCGCCGGGCATCGTCATTCCGAATATCTTCGGCTAGATGTTGGATAGGTGTTGGTGATGTCGGATACTGCACTCATTGTGACTATGGCGAGCGTTTTTGCTGGTTTCGCCTGTTTCACGGGTAGTTTCTTAAGTTTCCGCCTGGGTAAGTCCCCTTGGTTGACGTGGGGGTTGATGGCCGTGGCGATTGTGCTGATCACGGTCATCCCCACCACTATCGCGATTTTCTGGGCCACGCTGTTCGTGTAGTTGTGTAGCCGTGTAGCTGCAGCGTATTGCGCGTTGGGGGTGTCGTCGGCTACTCTAACAAGGTTGCTTTATGCAGCAGTCCTCCTGTCATACCCAAAGGGGGTATGGCCGTTACACAATTACTAGACCATAGGAGGTGATGAGGTCCGTGCGTAAATACGAACTCATGATCATTCTTGACCCGTCTCAGGATGAACGCACTGTCGCCCCGTCCCTGGATAAGTTCCTCGAGGTTGTCCGCAAGGAAAACGGCACCGTGGATAAGGTTGATATTTGGGGCAAGCGCACTCTTGCGTACCCGATCAACAAGAAAGACGAAGGCATCTACGCTGTCGTCGATCTCCACTGCGAGTCCGCTACCGTGCTCGAGCTGGATCGTCTTCTCAACCTGAGCGACGACGTTCTGCGCACCAAGGTGCTGCGCGCCGATCGCTAGTCAACTCCCCCGTTGCTTGTATCTGGCTACACTGGCCGGATGAAAGCAAAAGGGTTCACTAGAAAGTAGGTTCTCATGGCTCAGGGCGAAACTCAGATTACTGTGGTCGGCAACCTTGTTGCTGATCCTGAATTGCGTTTCACGGCGTCGAATGTCGCCGTAGCGAATTTCCGTATTGCTTCCACTCCTCGCCGGTTTAATCGTCAGACTAACCAGTGGGAAGATGGCGAGGCACTGTACCTCACGTGCAACGTGTGGCGTCAGGTTGCGGAGAATGTTGCTAATACGTTGACGAAGGGTATGCGCGTTATCGTGACCGGTCGGTTGCGCCAGCGTTCGTACGACACCCGCGAGGGTGAGCGTCGTAGTGTGATGGAGATTGAGGTCGACGAGGTCGGTCCTTCTTTGCAGTATGCGACGGCGCAGGTTCAGCGTGTGAGCCGTGGTGAGGGCAATTCTGGTGGTTTCCAGCAGCAGTCCGGTGGCTTTGGTGGCCCCGCTCCGCAGGCGTCTGGTGGCAATCAGAATATGTCGGCTGTTCCGGATAATGATCCGTGGAATAGTGCTCCTGCTTCTGGTGGTTTTGCCGGGGCAGATGACGAACCCCCGTTTTAACTTGAAATCTTTTTAACTTTTCCTGAAAGGCAGGGATCATGAAGCTGATCCTCACCGCCGCCGTTGATAACTTGGGCGTCCCTGGTGACGTTGTCGAGGTCAAGGCTGGCTACGGACGTAACTACCTGCTTCCGCGCGGTTTCGCTATTGTGGCGACTCGTGGCGCTGAGAAGCAGATTGAGGGCATTAAGCGCGCTCAGGCTGAGCGGGAGATCCGCGACCTGGATCATGCACGCGAGGTCAAGGCCCAGCTGGAGGCACTGGAGGGTGTTTCTGTTGAGGTCCGCACCGCAGAAAATGGCAAGTTGTTCGGTTCTGTGAAGGCCGAAGACATTGTTGCCGCAGTGAAGGCCGCTGGCGGTCCTTCCCTGTCCAAGCACTCTGTGCTTCTGAAGAAGGGTCACGTTAAGAGCGTTGGTGCTTATGACGTTGACGTTAAGCTTCAGGGCGACATTTCCGCCAAGGTGAACTTTAAGGTCGTTGCTGCCTAGTTTTAGGCGTTTGTAGCTTCGGCGGCCACGCGTGTGGCCACATGACAACAGCAGGCTTGAGCCTCCGCTTGTGGGTAAATCCCCGGGTGGAGGCTTTTGCCGTTGTTGAGGGTTGCTTGTTGACGTCGTGGGGGTGCGGCTGTGTGGTTGGTGTTGCGGTGGTTGTTGTTAGGGTGCGAGGGTGGCGAGCCGCTGACCTGCAAGATCAACATTTTGCAACGGTTTTAACCAACAAAAAGCAACGGCTTCGAGCAACATTTTGCAATCTTGGGGGCCTCGGAAATCTTGAAAATGGCAGACGCGTAGACTGTTCGCATGTTGTCTGGAAGCTCTTCCAGGCGTTGTTGTTGGTTTCTGGAGTGAGGGTTTGGTTATGGCTTGGGATGCCAATTCGGCGGCTGAGGACTCTGGTGTGAACTCGGGCGCGACGGAGGATACTGACGCAGGCGCGGGGGCTGTGTCGTTTGATGATACCCCTCCCCCGCCGGAGGACGATTACGTGCCGCCGGCTCCAGAGGATGATTACCAGCCATCGGCGAGTAGTCGTTCTAATTCCAATTACCGTAGTGGCGGCTATGGCCAAGATCGGGGTCGTAGTTTTAGGGGGAGCGATGAGCTTCAGCAGGCGTATGAGTCCGGCCGTAAGCCTCCGCATGATAATGATGCGGAGCAGGGTGTGTTGGGTGCGATGTTGTTGGCACCGGATACGGTGGTCGACATTATTGAGGAGCTGTCTGCTGAGGATTTCTACCGCCCTGCGCACCAGCTGATTTTCCAGGCGATTATTGACTTATTCGCGGAGAATAAGGATATTGACCCGGTTATTGTTGCGGGCAGGTTGGATCGCAATAATGATTTGGAGCGTGCTGGGGGCGCGCCTTATTTGCATACGCTGTACAGTTCGGTGCCGACGGCGGCGAATGCGCGTTATTACGCGGAGATTGTCTCTGAGAAGGCGACGTTGCGTCGGTTGGTCGATGCGGGTACTCGGGTGGTCCAGTTGGGCTATGAGGGCACTGAGGGGGCTGAGGTTGACGCTGTGGTGGATATGGCGCAGCAGGAGGTTTTTGCGATTGCGCAGAAGAAGACTGCTGAGGATTATTCAGTGCTGGCGGACATGATTGAGCCGACGATGGATGAGTTGGATCAGATCCATGCGCATGGTGGTTTGGCGCAGGGTGTTCCGACTGGGTTCATCGACTTGGATGATCTGACGAATGGTTTGCATGGCGGGCAGATGATTATTGTGGCTGCTCGTCCGGGTGTCGGTAAGTCGACGTTGGCGTTGGATTTCATGCGCTCGTGTTCGATTGCGCATGGTAAGCCGAGCGTGTTGTTCAGCTTGGAAATGTCCAAGTCTGAGGTTGTGATGCGCTTGTTGTCTGCGGAGGCGGAGATCAAGTTGTCGGATATGCGTGCGGGTCGTATGAATGATGAGCAGTGGGCGAAGCTGGCTAACAAGATTGGTCAGATTAATGACGCCCCGTTGTACATTGATGATTCTGCGAATTTGACGATGATGGAGATTCGTTCGAAGGCTCGGCGGTTGTCGCAGAAGGTGGGGCTGTCGATGATTGTGGTGGATTACCTGCAGTTGATGTCTTCGGGTAAGAAGGTGGAGTCGCGCCAGCAGGAGGTGGCGGAATTTTCACGCCAGTTGAAGTTGTTGGCGAAGGAGTTGGATGTTCCTTTGATTGCGATTTCGCAGTTGAACCGTGGCCCGGAGTCTCGTACGGATAAGCGTCCTCAGTTGGCGGATCTGCGTGAGTCGGGTTCGTTGGAGCAGGATGCGGATATGGTGATGTTGTTGTATAGGCCGGATTCGCAGGATCGTGAGGATCCTCGTGCGGGTGAGGCGGATATTATTTTGGCGAAGCATCGTGGTGGTCCGATTGATACGGTGAGTGTGGCTCACCAGTTGCATTACTCGAGGTTTGCGAACCTAGCCCGCGGCTAGTTCCGATAGGATCTGGGGATATTGCCGAGTCACCAAGAGAATTGGGAACGGTTGAGTTCCTCATGATGAAGTCCTTGAGGTTTCGGTCGATCATGCCCGCTAGGCGAAGGAATGCGGGGAAGTATTCTTGTGGCGGAATACGCCGCGTCTGGTTGGCGGCGTCTTTGGAGCCGGGAATGGGGATTTCGTTTATAAGTGATTCGTGGTGTGCGATTCTATTTCGAATCAGATGCACTCGATGAACCTGCTCAAATGCCCAGCAACCTTCCCCTGGTTGCATCGAGATTGTTGTGATGCGACCGATGGATCTCATCCAATCCGCTCTATCTCCGACTGATGGCATTAAATGTGCGCTGGTCAAAGATGCTTGCGGATAGCCTGTGCCAGCCGGGGCCGTACTTCGAGACTAGAGCTTTGTCGATCGAGTTTCGAAGAGCGACCTCGATGATTGCTAGATCGTGAAATAATGAGCTGCGAGAAATAACCGACGCACCATTCCGCTTGAGCCCCTAGGGGGCGAAGTGTGCACAAATTTCGGCAGGGAGCGCGGAGTGAAAATCGCGACCTGGGGAAATGGTTTTTTCGCGGGCGCGCTGCCGAAATTTGTGCACATTTTCCTTGCGTGCATCACGTCTGCAGCCGGAGTGACCCCTGGTTGCTGGTGTTATCCTGCTTAACAAGAATTTAACACCTCCAGTACAGCGAAGGACCCCTCGTGGATTTCCTATTCCTGGCCATCGGCCTCCTGCTCGTCACCGTCATCGTGGTCGCCATCGGTGACCGCGTCGGCTTGCCCTGGCCCGTGCTCCTCACCCTCGTCGCCGCCGGCACCATCTTCTTCCCCGGCCTGCCCACGGTGCACATACCCGCAGACCTCATCCTGCCGATCTTCCTGCCTCCGCTGCTGTGGGCGATGGCCCGTAGAACCAGCTGGTCAGTCATCCGCGAACAACGCGGCACCATCATCGCGCTGTCCGTACTCCTGGTGTTCTTCACGACGGTCGCCGCCGCCGGTGCCGCCATGCTGATCATGCCCGGCCTGGGGTTAGCCGCCGCCGTGCTGCTGGGTAGCGCCCTGGCGCCGCCGGACCCCGTTGCCGTCGATGCCGTCGCCGAACCCGCAGGTGTCCCCCGACGACTCATCAGCACCCTCCAGACCGAGGGATTGTTTAATGACGCCGCGTCTATCGTCGCGTTCCACGTCGCCCTCGGCGCCATCCAAGCGGGTGAAAACCCCAGCATCAAAGGGGGCGTTTTGGACTTCCTCTATTCCTCCAGCGTCGCTGTGATTATCGGTCTGACAGTCGGTTGGCTTAGCGCCAAGCTGACGGACTGGATGGAATCCCCCGTCGCCCGCAACGCCTTTAGTTGGGTCATTCCCTTCGCCGTGTTTCTGCTGGCAGAAGAGCTACGTGCCTCCGGTGTTATCGCGATCGTCATCGCCGCGGTGGAGATGCACTCCCGCGTGAAAGTCGGCGCCGAGGACCGCCTGACCGGCCACGCGTTTTGGGAAACAGTAGAAATGCTGTTCACCGGTGTGGCGTTCGGCCTGATTGGTTTGTCGGTGCGCGAAGCCGTCGCCGACGTCGGCTCCCAACTATGGCACGGCGTGTGGGTCGGCGCGATCCTCTCCGTCGTGCTCATCGTCGTGCGCCTGGTGTGGATGTTGTTGCTGTACAACTACAACACCCGCAAACTCGCATCTTTGGTCGGCACCGTCGCAGAGCACGCCTCAAGCAAGTACATTCCCGTGCATGCGGTGGGTAGCGCCGCGGAAAAAATCACCCGCAAAACAATCTTCCCACCCATGGGCGCACCACTGCGCTTGCAGGAAGTCCTCCTGCTGACATGGGCCGGCATGCGCGGACTGGTTACCCTGGCGCTCGTTCTATCCATCCCCTATGGTTATGCCCCCTGGCAGCAGGAATTTACCGTCATCGCCCTGGTCGTACTGACGATCACCATGGTGGTCCCGGGCCTCACTCTGCCGTGGTTGATGCGCAAACTATCCCTCGACCAAGGCCCCGACGCTTTTGGTGACGCCGCGCGCGAAAACCTCCTGCGCCGCGCCCGCGAGGCAGCAAGCGTTGTCCTGCATGCCAAAGCAGAAGAACTGCCCCCCAACACGGTGGCCAGCATCCAGCATTGGATTGCAGAAGAAACCGGCACCGAGGACCTCGACGACACCGAATGCGCCGCCACCCGCCTGGCCAGCAAAAAGAAGTTCATCGAGATTCGCGAGCGCGCCAGCCGCATCCGCTACGAAGCCCTGCGCGCCGCCCAGCGTGAAGTACTCGAAGCCCGCCGCGAAGCCGGGATCGACCCCGCAGTCGCCGACGATGTCCTCCACGACATCGACCGCATGATCCTAGCCACCCGACGCCACTAGAAACGCCGCAAGCGCAGGGAGTTTGTCACCACAAACACGCTTGACAACGCCATCGCAGCACCCGCCCACATGGGCTCCATCAGTCCGGCCGCAGCAACCGGAATCAACACCACGTTGTAAGCAAACGCCCAAAACAGGTTCCCGCGGATCGTCCGCACTGTCGCCCGCGACAAACGCAGCGCCGTATCCACCCCGCGCAGGTCAGAGTTCAGCACGGTAATGTCACTGGCCTCAATCGCCACATCCGTACCCGACCCCATCGCGATACCCACATCTGCCTGCGCAAGCGCCGCGGCGTCATTAATTCCATCCCCCACCATCGCGACCACACGGCCCTGATCCTGCAAGGTGCGCACCACATCAAGCTTCTCATCAGGCATAACTTGTGCCCACACGCGCTCGATGCCGACCTCGGACGCCACAGCCTGCGCCACCGCATCCGAATCCCCCGTCAACAGAACAGGCTCCACACCGTCAGCCTTCAACAAATCGATAGCCTGCTTGCTTGTCGGCTTGAGCGAATCCCGCGCAGACACCCGCGCCACCAACACACCATCAACACTAATGACGCCGCGGATGACCTCCACGCACACAACCCCCAACGTCGGATGCGCAACACGCGCCCGCACACCAAGCCCAGGCAGCGCCGTAAAACCCGACACCTCCCACTCGCGCCAATCATCACCATAATTCTGCTGCGCATACCGCACCAACGCGCGCGCCACAGGATGCTCCGAACCGGACTCTGCCGCAGCAACAAGCCCCACCACATCACACTGCTGCAACGCCACCCCACCCACGACGGCCGCATCCTCGTAGTCCAGCTGCGCCGACAACTCCCCCAACGTCACCGTCCCTGTCTTGTCAAACACCACCGTGTCGACCTTGCGCGACTGCTCCAACACCTGCGGGCCCTTAATCAGCAGGCCCAACTGTGCCGCCCGACCAGTGCCCACAAGCAACGCCGTCGGAGTCGCCAAACCCAACGCGCACGGGCACGCAACCACCAACACCGCCACCGCCGAAGGCACATCAAAAAACGCAACAACCAGCGCAATAGCAATCACAGTCGGCACGAAAAAGCGCGAAATCTGATCCACCAGACGCTGCACCGGAGCCTTCTGCTGCGCCCCCGCAACCAGTGCAGAAATCTGAGCCAACACGGTGTCCTCCCCCACCCTGGTCGCCTCAACCTCCAGCGACCCTACCGTGTTCAGCGTTGCCCCCGCGACGTCATCACCCACAGCCACCGCACGCGGAAGGGACTCCCCCGTCAACATAGACTCGTCGACCTCGCTGTTGCCCCGCACCACACGACCATCAGTAGCGACCTTTTCCCCCGGCCCCACCACAAACACGTCCCCCACCCGCAGGTGAGCCACAGGCACCGTCCGGCCATCAACCAAAACGGCCTGCTTAGCGCCCAAATTCAGCAACTCACGAAACGCCGCCGAGCTGCGATTCTTCGCCCTATGCTCCAACAACTTCCCCAACAACAGTGACGTCGTGATCATCCCGACCGCATCAAAGTACATGTGGCCGTGGGCAACCGGCGGCCACCCCCAGTGCATGTGCATCAACGAATACACAAGCGCCGCAGTCGTACCCAACGTGACCAACGTATCCATGGTCAACTGGCCCTTGAGGGTGTTTCGGTGGAACAACCAGCCACTGTAGAAGTACACAAGCAGGGCAAATGGCAGCTGTGCGATGGCCATCCACCGGTGCGGGGCGAACATCAACGCCATCAACACAACCGTCGACACGGCCGCCACAATCAGCCGAGGCATGATCTCCGGCTGCCGCTTCGAGCCATAACCCAACTTGGTAATCGTGTCGGTAATCGTCTTGGGATCCACCGACTCGTCATAATCCACCGAGGCTGTTTCCGTCGCGTAGTTCACCTCTGCGCGAACACCCGGCAGCTTATTCAGCTTGCGCTCCACCCGGGCACTGCAACTAGTGCAGCTCATGCCCGTGACTGTGAAATCAGCGTGCATGCTGCTAAACCACCTTGTAGCCGGCCTCGGCGATTGCCGCAGCCACCGCGGCGTCATCACCCGACGCCTCTACCGTGCCGGCCGCAACATCAATGGTGCCGACCTCGAGGCCAGCGTCCGTGAGCTCCTCGCGCACAGCGTTGGCGCAGTGCTCGCAGGTCATACCTTCGACGTTAAAAATCTTCATAACAAACCACCTTGAACTAAAGGACTAACAAATTATTTGCGCGGCATTGCTGCACAAGCGCGTATCCTGGCCGATAGCGAGGGCAAAAAGCTCTCACCCATTACAACCGGACAACCTCGGAGGTTCATTCCATGACAACCATTAACGTGACGGAAAGCACCTTTGCTCAGACTGTGCAGCAGAAAGGTGTCGTCGTTGTAGACGCATGGGCACCATGGTGCGGACCCTGCCGACAGTTCGCACCGATCTTCGAAAAGGTCAGTGAGCAGCACGCGGACGCCACCTTCGCCAAGTTCAACACCGACGAAAACCAAAACCTGGCGCAACAGTTGGGCATCATGTCGATCCCCACGCTCATGGTTTTTAAAGATGGCGAGCTGTTGTTCCGCCAGGCTGGCGTACTGCCCGCACCAGCCCTGAGCGAGCTGGTGACCAAGGTTCAGAACATGAGCTAGCGGGTGCCGCGCTGAATATTCAGCAGCACCGCGCGGATCCCACTGTGGAATCCATCGCGCAGTGCAACGCGCTGACTTTCCGACAGGGTGTATTCGTACAGTGTCTCGCAGGCGAACTGCAGCAGTGGGCGGTCGACTTCCGGTGGCAGCCCGCCGCCGGATAGTAGGTGTGCGGAGTCCCTCTGCTCTGTGGTGGCAGCGTTGTCGTACCACCAGATGGCGTACTGTTGGCCCACGTCAAAGGGGGTTTGGAAGCCCGCGCTGGACCATACTTCGTTGGGCAGAGGTACGTAGCGGCTGCGTAGTTTGCGGTGGGGTGCCATCACAAGCGGAGTCGGTTTGGGGGCGCCCGGGGTGTTGTCTTGGGTGTCTTCCTGCTCTAGCTTCTGCTCTATGTCGCGCTCCTCCTTTTGCTCTGCGGGTGTTTCCGCTGTGGCCGCGGGGGTGTGCTCTTCGTTGGCTGCGGTCTGCTGGTCGTCTGTTCCCGATTCGGTCGGTAGCTCGGCTGGGGGTTGGTTGACTGTTAGCGGAGTTGCGGGGTCGGATCCAGAGTTCGCGGCAGAGGTTGTTCCCTTTTGACGGACGCGAACGTCGGCGCGCTGGGCGGACTCTTGGATGGAGATTTGTTGGCCCGCCTGGCCTGCTGATACTTCTGCTGACAAGGTGAAGCGACTTTCGGAATAGTCCACTTCTTCCGCAGCGACGGTGGGCCCGAGGTTCATGACCCCTGTCGGCACGGTGGGGGCGAGATCGGTTGCCGTAGTGTGCCCATCCGCAGGCTTCTCCGCATCATGCGGGACGGGAGCGCTGTTGGTGGGCACCGCTTCGGTTGCATCCTCTTGAGTTTGTGGGTTGCTGTCGTCGTTGTCATCGACTGGCCCGGCAGGTAGGGGGCCTTCCAGCGGCTCGATGCGCATGCAGTCGGCGAAGTCTTCGCGTGGGTCGAGGATGGTGGTGGTGTCGCAGGCGTGCCGTAGCGCGCTGGACATGGAGTCCCACCCGAACCCGTAGAGGTGGACGCGCAGGCCCGCAGCGGTTGCTTCTTCTACGCCGGGGATCATGTCGGCGTCGCCACTGACCAGCACAATGTCGGAGCAGTGACGCCCCAAACCCGCGATCACAAGGTCCGCGACGAGTCGTGTGTCGACGGCTTTTTGTGTGCGACGTTCTCCCCATTCGATCAGTTGACCTGCCCGTAGTTGAACGCCGTCGCAGGTGCGTAGTGCGCGTTGGTGGCGGTGGGGGCCGGAGTCGGGGATGCCGTCGTACCAGTATTGGCGTTGCACGGGTTGGTGAAGTTGGTCTTCGACCATTTTGCCTAACACTGCGACGACTTCCGGTAAGTCGATTTTTAGTTGGGCCCGGGCGCCTGTTGCCCAGGAGTTATAAAAACTGGCTAAGAGATACGAGGTGTCTACGTACACCTGTGTGCGTTCCAACATGGCTAAATCCTTCAATCTAGTTTTTCTAATGGGGTCGCGGGTGTTGAGCCTGCGGCCTTGTCTTCAAGTGTGCCTTAATTGATGACGCCGCGGGCAAAAATCTCTGCTGCCAGGGGGTTTGTGTGGCCAGTGGGTTGATGTGTTAATTTTTTGTTCGGTCAACGAGCCGCCGCTTAGTTTTAAAACGTAGGTTATCGGGGTGATCTGGAGGTCTGAAAAATAGCCTTCCGGGCCCGGATTTGTGTTTTAACAAGATGGTGTGTAAGTTAGATCGAGTCGCTACGGCAGCTGGTTGCACAGGTTGTGTGTGGTCTGGTGGTTGTGGTGGTGTTGTTTGAGAACTCAATAGTGTGCCAATGTACTTTTTTTAAGTGTTTTTTCATGCGCCATGGCACGTTGATACTGCCGCTGTTTTTGTGGTGGTGGTTGTGTTGTGGTGTTTGTTGTTTGTGTGTACCAGCAGCTTGCGCTTGGATGCTCTTTTTGTGGGTGTTTTTGTGTGGTTGGCTGTGTAAATATGAACTGTTTTGGTTGTGGTGGTTTTTCCTCGTCGGATGCACCATGATCGTATTTTTTTGCCAGTTTTTACTGGTTGCTAGGTTTTGGCTCTGTCATTTTTTTGATGCTTTTGGGCTGATTTTTTATGGAGAGTTTGATCCTGGCTCAGGACGAACGCTGGCGGCGTGCTTAACACATGCAAGTCGAACGGAAAGGCTCAAGCTTGCTTGGGTACTCGAGTGGCGAACGGGTGAGTAACACGTGAGTGATCTGCCCTCAACTTCGGGATAAGCCTGGGAAACTGGGTCTAATACTGGATAGGACCATCCTTTAGTGTGTGATGGTGGAAAGTTTTTTCGGTTGGGGATGAGCTCGCGGCCTATCAGCTTGTTGGTGGGGTAATGGCCTACCAAGGCGTCGACGGGTAGCCGGCCTGAGAGGGTGTACGGCCACATTGGGACTGAGACACGGCCCAGACTCCTACGGGAGGCAGCAGTGGGGAATATTGCACAATGGGCGGAAGCCTGATGCAGCGACGCCGCGTGAGGGATGACGGCCTTCGGGTTGTAAACCTCTTTCGACAGGGACGAAGCTTTTGTGACGGTACCTGTATAAGAAGCACCGGCTAACTACGTGCCAGCAGCCGCGGTAATACGTAGGGTGCGAGCGTTGTCCGGAATTACTGGGCGTAAAGAGCTCGTAGGTGGTTTGTCGCGTCGTCTGTGAAATTCCGGGGCTTAACTCCGGGCGTGCAGGCGATACGGGCATAACTTGAGTGCTGTAGGGGAGACTGGAATTCCTGGTGTAGCGGTGAAATGCGCAGATATCAGGAGGAACACCGATGGCGAAGGCAGGTCTCTGGGCAGTAACTGACGCTGAGGAGCGAAAGCATGGGGAGCGAACAGGATTAGATACCCTGGTAGTCCATGCCGTAAACGGTGGGCGCTAGGTGTAGGGGACTTCCACGTCTTCTGTGCCGTAGCTAACGCATTAAGCGCCCCGCCTGGGGAGTACGGCCGCAAGGCTAAAACTCAAAGGAATTGACGGGGGCCCGCACAAGCGGCGGAGCATGTGGATTAATTCGATGCAACGCGAAGAACCTTACCTGGGCTTGACATATACAGGATTGCTGCAGAGATGTAGTGTCCCTTGTGGTCTGTATACAGGTGGTGCATGGTTGTCGTCAGCTCGTGTCGTGAGATGTTGGGTTAAGTCCCGCAACGAGCGCAACCCTTGTCTTATGTTGCCAGCACGTTATGGTGGGGACTCATGAGAGACTGCCGGGGTTAACTCGGAGGAAGGTGGGGATGACGTCAAATCATCATGCCCCTTATGTCCAGGGCTTCACACATGCTACAATGGTCGGTACAACGCGCTGCGAGCCTGTGAGGGTGAGCGAATCGCTGAAAGCCGGCCTCAGTTCGGATTGGGGTCTGCAACTCGACCCCATGAAGTCGGAGTCGCTAGTAATCGCAGATCAGCAACGCTGCGGTGAATACGTTCCCGGGCCTTGTACACACCGCCCGTCAAGTCACGAAAGTTGGTAACACCCGAAGCCAGTGGCCTAACCCCTTGTGGGAGGGAGCTGTCGAAGGTGGGATCGGCGATTGGGACTAAGTCGTAACAAGGTAGCCGTACCGGAAGGTGCGGCTGGATCACCTCCTTTCTATGGAGTTTATTATTTTTTGTGTGGAACACGCAGTGTTTTTGGGTGGATGCACACCCTCATCAACTGGTGGTGGGGTTGCAGCAGACGGTAAGGCATGGAAAAGAAGAGTTTGGTGTTTCACACTGCTTAAAGAAGAGTTGCGTTGGTGCATTGTTGGGTGTCTGGAACAGCACTGGTCTTTTGTGGCGTGTTGTTTCTGTGCTCCATGTGGGGTTGCTGGCCGTGATAGTGGTTGGTGATTGTGTGTGGGGTGTGTTGTTTGAGAACTGTATAGTGGACGCGAGCATCTTTATTTTTTGATTTTGCCTTGTAAGTATTTTTTGTGTGTGTTGTAAGGGCACACGGTGGATGCCTTGGCAACTTAAGCCGATGAAGGACGTGGTAGGCCGCGATAGGCCTCGGGGAGCTGTCAAACGAGCGTTGATCCGAGGGTGTCCGAATGGGGAAACCCAGCTGTCGTTATGGGCGGTTACCCATCACTGAACGTGTATAGGTGGTGTGGAGGTTACGCGGGGAAGTGAAACATCTCAGTACCCGTAGGAAGAGAAAACAATTGTGATTCCGCTAGTAGTGGCGAGCGAACGTGGATGATGGCTAAACTGCGTGCGTGTGATACCCGGCAGGGGTTGCGTGCGTGGGGTTGTGGGAGCATAACGTCGAGGATCTGCCGGTTCTTGGTTACGTGATAGTCGCGCATGCTAGGTGAAGTGGATTGGAATGTCCCGCCGTAGACGGTGAGAGCCCGGTAGGTGAAAGTGTGTGTGTGGTAATGGTTGTGTTTCCCGAGTAGCAGCGGGCTCGTGGAATCTGCTGTGAATCTGCCGGGACCACCCGGTAAGCCTGAATACTTAAGTTGACCGATAGCGGAGTAGTACCGTGAGGGAATGGTGAAAAGTACCCCGGGAGGGGAGTGAAATAGTACCTGAAACCGTGTGCTTACAATCCGTCAGAGCACTTTTTTGGGTGTGATGGCGTGCCTTTTGAAGAATGAGCCTGCGAGTCAGCGGCATGTCGCGAGGTTAACACGTGTGTGGTAGCCGTAGGGAAACCGAATCCTAATGAGGGTGAGTGAGTGGCATGTCCTGGACCCGAAGCGAAGTGATCTACCCATGGCCAGTGTGAAGCAGCTGTAAGAGGTTGTGGAGGCGCGAACCCACTTAGGTTGAAAACTGAGGGGATGAGTTGTGGGTAGGGGTGAAAGGCCAATCAAACTTCGTGATAGCTGGTTCTCCCCGAAATGCATTTAGGTGCAGCGTCGTGTGTTTCTTGCCGGAGGTAGAGCTACTGGATGGTTTAGCGGGACCAACATCTTAGCGACATCAGCCAAACTCCGAATGCCGGTAAGTGAGAGCGCGGCAGTGAGACTGCGGGGGATAAGCTTCGTAGTCGAGAGGGAAACAGCCCAGATCGCCGGCTAAGGCCCCTAAGCGTGTACTAAGTGGAAAAGGATGTGGGATCGCGAAGACAACCAGGAGGTTGGCTTAGAAGCAGCCATCCTTGAAAGAGTGCGTAATAGCTCACTGGTCGAGTGGTTCTGCGCCGACAATGTAGTGGGGCTCAAGTACACCGCCGAAGCCGCGGCACTCACACTGTTGTGTGGGTGGGTAGGGGAGCGTCGTGCATAATGTGAAGCCGCCGAGTGATCGTTGTGGTGGAGTGTGTGCGAGTGAGAATGCAGGCATGAGTAGCGAATGATGAGTGAAAAACTTATCCGCCGGATGACCAAGGGTTCCTGGGTTAAGCTAATCTTCCCAGGGTGAGTCGGGACCTAAGGCGAGGCCGACAGGCGTAGTCGATGGACAACCAGTTGATATTCTGGTACCCGGATGGAAGCGCCCGTGGTGAATCAGTGATACTAACCACCCTGAAGCCTGATGGCAGTCTTTTGGATTGTTGTTGGTGTGGATGCGTGGGACCTGATCTGGTAGTAGCCAAGCGATGGTGTGACACAGGAAGGTAGCCGAGCCACTGAGTGGATTGTGGTGTAAGCGTGTAGCCCGCATGGTAGGTAAATCCGCTGTGCATGATGGGTGAGGCGTGATGCGTACCCCGTTAAAGGGGGATGTTGGTGATCCTATGCTGTCGAGAAAAGCATCTAGCGATGTTTCCATTTGGCCCGTACCCCAAACCGACACAGGTGGTCAGGTAGAGAATACTAAGGCGATCGGGTGAACTGTGGTTAAGGAACTCGGCAAAATGCCCCCGTAACTTCGGGAGAAGGGGGACCACTGCTGGTGACAGACTGGTTTTGAGCTGGTGGTGGTCGCAGAGAATAGAGGGAAGCGACTGTTTACTAAAAACACAGGTCCATGCGAAGACGATAAGTCGATGTATATGGACTGACGCCTGCCCGGTGCTGGAAGGTTAAGAGGACCTGTTAGTCACTTTTGGTGGCGAAGCGGAGAATTTAAGCCCCAGTAAACGGCGGTGGTAACTATAACCATCCTAAGGTAGCGAAATTCCTTGTCGGGTAAGTTCCGACCTGCACGAATGGCGTAACGACTTCCCTGCTGTCTCAACCACAGGCCCGGCGAAATTGCAGTACGAGTAAAGATGCTCGTTACGCGCGGCAGGACGAAAAGACCCCGGGACCTTCACTATAGCTTGGTATTGATATTCGGTTCGGTTTGTGTAGGATAGGTGGGAGACTGTGATCGCATGACGCCAGTTGTGTGGGAGTCGTTGTTGAAATACCACTCTGGTCGTATTGGATATCTGAACCTCGGCCCATGATCTGGGTTAGGGACAGTGCCTGGTGGGTAGTTTAACTGGGGCGGTTGCCTCCTAAAGAGTAACGGAGGCGCCCAAAGGTTTCCTCAGCCTGGTTGGCAATCAGGTGGTGAGTGTAAGTGCACAAGGGAGCTTGACTGTGAGACTGACAGGTCGAGCAGGTACGAAAGTAGGGACTAGTGATCCGGCACTGGCTTGTGGAAGCGGTGTCGCTCAACGGATAAAAGGTACCCCGGGGATAACAGGCTGATCTTCCCCAAGAGTCCATATCGACGGGATGGTTTGGCACCTCGATGTCGGCTCGTCGCATCCTGGGGCTGGAGTAGGTCCCAAGGGTTGGGCTGTTCGCCCATTAAAGCGGCACGCGAGCTGGGTTTAGAACGTCGTGAGACAGTTCGGTCTCTATCCGCCGCGCGCGTAGAAACTTGAGAAAGGCTGTCCCTAGTACGAGAGGACCGGGACGGACGTACCTCTAGTGTGCCAGTTGTCACGCCCGTGGCATGGCTGGTTGGCTACGTACGGAAGGGATAACCGCTGAAAGCATCTAAGCGGGAAGCCTGTTTCGAGATAAGGTTTCGTGATCAGGTGCCCTCTAGACTAGGGGGTTGATAGGCCAGAGCTGGAAGCGTAGTAATGCGTGTTGAGGTGACTGGTACTAATGCGCCGAACACACCTAAAAATACCTATTCGTTGATGATGGATGGGGTTGCTTAGCAGGGTGTTTAGCCCAAATGTATTGATTGTTTGCGTCCACTATGCAGTGTCTGAAACAGCACGCCTTGCATTGCCTTGTGGGGTGTTGGTTGTGTCGGTGGTTGATGGCGGTGAGGATACGCCCGGTCCCTTTCCGAACCCGGAAGCTAAGCTCACCTGCGCCGATGGTACTGCACACGGGAGTGTGTGGGAGAGTAGGTCGCTGCCGGCCTAAAACAGAAAAACGATAATTTTATATAGTTTTGTTTGTTGGGAAGGCGTCACTTGTTTGTTGGGTGGCGTCTTTCCTTTTTTGTGTGGTCATGATTGGGGGGGTGTTTGGGTGGTGGGGTGTGTGGGTGTTGT
>NZ_JAKETN010000006.1:0-143106 GCF_021491455.1 Corynebacterium argentoratense
CACACAGCGCGGGATTTCAGTTTTCCAAGGATTAGAAGCCTCGGAAGGGCGTCAAATTACTTGACCAGACCGAGGAGGTCCTTGGAGCCCTCAGCAACCTTGCCGAAGGGAGCCAGGAAGTGAGCGATGTCAGCGAAGTTGACGGTCTTGAAGAAGTCGGTGCCACCCTCAACAGAGTAAGAGGTGAGCTTGGTGAGGAAGTCGATGACTGCGTTCATGTGAAATCTCCTTTAAGAGAAAATAGAAAAGATTTGGGGGGCGATCCCCAGACACCAAACATCGGGGGATCAGAAAGCGACCAGCTGGGCCGCAGACTTAACTCTTACTTGGAAGAGAAGGTGTTGACAGCCATGCCAAGAGCCTTAACAGCCATGGGCAGGTTCTCGACGACCTTGCCGAAGCCCTTGACGAAGGTAGCGAAGTCGCCGAGCTGGTCCTTGATGACAGAAAGATCCATGAGTATCTCCTTGGATAGTTGCGACACGCAGTGCCGGTGCCGCAGTGTGTACACACGCTTCATCCGAAGCGACGATGAAAATGTTACAACATTGCCGAAATTCTTTCACCACAAATCGTTAATTACAGCGGCGCAACTTACACCCCCGTTGTCACCTTCCGGACTATTAGGCCAGTTCAAGACCTATAGCGCACCTACCCCCTAGCCGGCTTCGTGACGAAGAACCCAACAAAAAACCCGCGGAATGTGCTTGCAACACACAGCGCGGGATTTCAGTTTTCCAAGGATTAGAAGCCTCGGAAGGGCGTCAAATTACTTGACCAGACCGAGGAGGTCCTTGGAGCCCTCAGCAACCTTGCCGAAGGGAGCCAGGAAGTGAGCGATGTCAGCGAAGTTGACGGTCTTGAAGAAGTCGGTGCCACCCTCAACAGAGTAAGAGGTGAGCTTGGTGAGGAAGTCGATGACTGCGTTCATGTGAAATCTCCTTTAAGAGAAAATAGAAAAGATTTGGGGGGCGATCCCCAGACACCAAACATCGGGGGATCAGAAAGCGACCAGCTGGGCCGCAGACTTAACTCTTACTTGGAAGAGAAGGTCTTGACAGCCATGCCAAGAGCCTTAACAGCCATGGGCAGGTTATCGACGATGTCGCCGAAGCCCTTGACGAAGGTAGCGAAGTTACCGAGCTGGTCCTTGATAACGGAAAGATCCATGTAAGTCTCCTAAAGACGGTGCCAGCCATTGCCGGCGCAAATGTGAAAATGCTGGCGCCTCTTAACGCCACCCTTATTAAAACACCCGAGGGGCGCAAATGCCAGCACATTCCATTTAGTCCCCTATTCGGGGTAAACCCCCGCCACCCAGGGAAATAAATCCCAAGGTGACGGGGGCTCTGAGTTAGCAGTAATGCAGCTTAGAAGCCGCCCATGCCGCCCATCTCGTCAGCGCCAGGCATAGCAGCGCCAGCAGGCTGAGGCTTGTCAGCAACAACAGCCTCGGTGGTCAGGAACAGAGCCGCGATGGAGGCAGCGTTCTGCAGAGCAGAGCGGGTGACCTTCACCGGGTCGTTGATACCTGCAGCCATCAGGTCGACGTACTCACCGGTGGCGGCGTTCAGGCCCTCACCGTTGGGCAGGGAAGCAACCTTGTCGGCAACCACACCGGGCTCGAGACCGGCGTTGAAGGCGATCTGCTTCAGCGGTGCAGACAGTGCCTCACGGACGATCTTCACACCGGTTGCTTCGTCACCAACAAGGTCCAGGTCGGAGTCGAGGACGTGGGAAGCCTGCAGCAGGGCGACGCCACCGCCGGCAACGATGCCTTCTTCCACGGCAGCCTTAGCGTTGCGTACGGCGTCCTCAATACGGTGCTTGCGCTCCTTGAGCTCGACCTCGGTAGCGGCACCAACCTTGATCACTGCGACACCGCCAGCGAGCTTTGCCAGGCGCTCCTGAAGCTTCTCGCGGTCGTACTCGGAGTCAGAGTTGTCGATCTCCGCACGGATCTGGTTAACACGGCCCTGGATCTGCTCTGCGGAACCTGCACCCTCGACGATGGTGGTGTCGTCCTTGGTGACAACAACCTTGCGCGCACGGCCGAGAAGCGGGATGTCGGCGGTCTCGAGGGAGAGACCGACCTCTTCGCTGATGACCTGGCCACCGGTGAGGATAGCCATGTCCTGCAGCTGAGCCTTGCGGCGGTCACCGAAGCCCGGTGCCTTCACAGCAACAGACTTGAAGGTGCCACGGATCTTGTTAACCACCAGGGTGGACAGGGCTTCGCCCTCAACATCCTCAGCAATGATCAGCAGCGGCTTGCCGGTCTGCATGACCTTCTCCAGCAGGGGGAGCAGGTCCTTGATATTGGAGATCTTGGAGCTGACCAGAAGGATGTAGGGATCCTCCAGAACAGCTTCCTGACGCTCCATGTCAGTGGCGAAGTAGCCGGAGATGTAGCCCTTGTCGAAGCGCATGCCCTCGGTCACGTCGAGCTCGACACCAAAGGTGTTGGACTCTTCAACGGTAATGACGGACTCTTTATTCAGCTTGCCGCCGCCGACCGCGTACATAGCCTGAGCGATCTTGGCACCGATAGCGGGGTCAGCAGCAGAGATACCAGCGGTAGCTGCGATCTCTTCCTCAGTCTCAATCTCCTTAGCAGAGCTCAAAAGCTGCTCGGTCACCTTGGCAACGGCCTGCTCGATGCCGCGCTTGATACCCATCGGGTTGGAACCAGCAGCAACGTTGCGCAGACCCTCGCGGACGAGAGCCTGGGCCAGAACGGTTGCGGTGGTGGTGCCGTCACCCGCGACGTCATCAGTCTTCTTGGCGACTTCCTTAACCAGCTCGGCGCCGATCTTCTCGTAAGGATCCTCGAGCTCGATCTCGCGAGCAATGGAGACACCATCGTTGGTGATAGTCGGGGCGCCCCAGGACTTTTCCAGGACGACATTGCGACCCTTGGGGCCGAGGGTGACCTTGACGGCGTCTGCGAGGGTGTTCAGGCCCTTTTCTAGGCCACGGCGTGCTTCCTCATCAAAGGCAATAATCTTAGCCATAAGTGGTGTTTCTCCTCGATTTTTATCGGAAATTGTTCAGCCACTGGACACCTCAGCGATAAGCCCGCGACGGCCACGACACCCCATCTATAGGGCGCCGAACCCACCGAAGTTTCCAAGCCACCCCTCGCACCCGACCTCTCCCGGTATCATCCTGGAAAAATCTGGCACTTGAAGTAGCTAAGTGCTAAAGCCATTTCTAGCACTCGATACCACCGAGTGCAATAAAACCCGCCGCCGTGGGCACGATGTTCGCCCACAGCCGACGGGTCATACAACCAGCAGGGAAAGCCGGCTAATTCGCAGCAGGTTGCGCAACAGGCGCTGCGCATTCTTAGTACGCCCACCAGCCAACGTCGGGGAATCAGCGTTGTCGTAAATACCACGCAGCAAGAAGTACGGCTCATAAGAACCCATCAGCGGCGGCTCCTGCAGTCATCACTATCACCAGCGCCTGTAGAAAGTGGCCTGCTGCTTTCACTTTTCACCCTCACTTTAAAACGCAAATCTGCAGCACGTCTTGAAAACTACCCCGTTTAACCCCAATCATGCCTGCTAGCAGCACCCCTGCGGTTCCCCGTCGGGCCTCACTACACTGGGATGGCATGAGCGAAACCACCATCAATCCTGAACTCAATGATCAAGCAGCACGCATCCGCGACGTCATCAACGGGCAGCGGGAGCAGATCAAACAGCAACTCACCGAACTGGTCTCCTACAACTCCGTCCACAACGAGCCCGGTTGCGAACAAGACTGCGCCGCAGCAGGCGCGTGGGTGAAGTCCGCGATGGCTGAAGTCGGGCTCGACGTCCGCGAAGAAAAAACCGCTGACGGATCCCTGGCATACATCGGCACCAAGCGTTTAAGCGACACTGCCCCGACGGTCCTGCTGTACTGCCACTACGACGTGGTTCCCGCCGGCAACCCCGACCTGTGGGTCTCCGGCGCTTTCGAGCTGAGCGAACGCGACGGCCGCTGGTACGGCCGCGGCACCGCCGATTGCAAGGGCAACGTGGTCATGCACTTTGCTGCCTTGCGTGCGGTGGAGGAGCTCGGCGGGGCGAAGTGCAACATCACCATGCTGGTGGAGGGCTCCGAAGAGCGCGGCGGCGAAGGCCTCGATGATCTGATCAAGCGCCACCCCGAGCTGTTCGAGGCAGACACCATCATCATCGCCGATACCGGCAACGTTGCGGTGGGCGTCCCAACAATTACGACGTCGCTTCGTGGCGGTGCGCAGGTTGTCGTCACGGTGGACACGCTGCGCACCCAGGTTCACTCCGGTAGTTTCGGCGGCCCCGCACCCGACGCGACCTTTGCACTGATGCGCATTATTAATAGCCTTCGTGATGAGTCAGGGGCGGTCACCATCGACGGAGTGGACTGCACCCGCCAGTGGGAGGGCGTGGGTTATGACGCCGAGACCTTCCGCAGCGATGCAGGCATCCTCGACGGTGTCGACATCCTCGGTGACAACACCGAGATTGCCTCGCAGTTGTGGGCTCGGCCGGCCATCAGCGTCACTGGTTTTAGCTCCACCCCGGTGGCTCATGCTGTTAATGCTGTGCCGAACACTGCCCAAGCGAAGTTGAACCTGCGCATCCCCGCCGGCCTGGACGCCCACGACGTCGTCGCCAAGCTCGAGGCGCATCTTCGTGCGCACGCTCCTTGGGGTGTGAAGGTGGACATCGAGGTCAGTGACGTCAACCAGCCCTTCCAGGGCAACACGGGCCGCACCTTGGTCAGTGATTGCCTCGGCGCTGCCTACGGCAAGGATGTTGAATTCTGTGGCTCCGGTGGGTCGATCCCGCTGTGCACCGCTTTGCAGGAGGCCTACCCGGATGCGGAGATCGTGCTCTACGGCGTGGAGGAACCATTGTGCACCATCCACTCCCCCAATGAGTCTGTTGATCCGACCGAGATCGAGGCGATCGCTACAGCGGAGGCTCTGTACTTGCTCAACCGCTCTTAAAAGCCCACCCCAGAAGGTATTAAGCGATTCTAAAGGTGGTTAACACCCCCTTCATTATTGTTGAACAACCTCGACGTACTGCAGAAATGCGGCACCCGGGGCCTTCCTTTACCCCCATGCGCTGGTACACGACTTGCACACACTAGTGAGCGCCATTACATTGATCGTCATGACTTTCGCACTGAACACCTCCGGCATTGCAGCCCCCGCAGCGGGCTCCAATGCCGTTCAGGCCATTCAGTGCCCCTTTAAAGCGATTAAGGCCCCTGTAGCCCTAGCCACCGTAGCCGCAGTAGCGGAGCTACGAGTGCTCAAGGCCATGTGCCCCGGTGAGGTTTAAAGACTGACTCCTCACACGGGGAATGGCCGTTAAAACACCCAGGCAGCCCGAGTCAGTCACACCCACCAAAAACCAAGTCTCGCTTTAAGGACAATCCCCGTGAATACCTCAACCATCACCCACACCACCTTCACCACCACCCACACCTCCACCCCGGACACCGCCACGCAGCCCACCCGCTCACCCCAACCCTGCACCCGCAGCGAAGAATCGGACCCCTTCTTTGAACGCTTCGGCCAACAACTGCCCCGCGGCCTGCGCGAAGAAGCACAAGGAATGAGCTGGCAGGAATTCATCGGCACCTACGGCCGCATCGACACCCACCACATCCGACACCTCTCCCAAGAAAAGATCGGACTGGGCACCTTCCGCTTTGAAGCTGACATCGACGGAACCCACCGCGAAATCGTCGCAACCGGCCCGATCAGCGCATGCACCAATCTGCTGTCCGACATGGGTCGACGCATCGAGATCCTAAACTTCCACCAGTACCGCATCTTCGAAGGCACCGTCACCTTCATCCGCGCAACCAACAATCGCGAAACCTGCTGGGCTGTCGGTTTTGGCCCCAGCCAAGAACTGACCGCAGCATCCGTCATGAGCGCTGCTAGCTGCCGACTCTACGGCTAGCAGCTGGCGCGCAGCACCTGGGAGGTTTCCAGCACAGCGTCCTTCCAGGAATCAGCGCGACGTTGAGCAACATATCCGGGCTCAATAGACAACACGCGCTCTAAAGCCTGCGCACACCCAAGCTCATCCGCCACTGGGCGCAGCTCCTCCACGAGCGCGGCAAGATCCTCGCGAACATCGACCTCGCGCACGTCACGATCAGCGATCACAAGCGCATCCAAACCATAGCGAGCAGCACGCCACTTGTTTTCCGCATTATGCCAATGAGGCAAGCTGGGCAGCACACCAAACAGTTCCTCATCGCTAACCTCCGGCCCGTGGGCGTCAATGTACTCACCCAGCCGGTTGTCATAAAAAACAACCAGAGCGTGGATGAGTGCCGCAATCGACTCAACGTCATCAAGCGACGCAGGAGCATCACACACGCGAACCTCGACCGTGCCGTACTCCACCGCGGGACGAATATCGAAATGCATTGAACCCGTATGGCTGGTCACGCCAGAACGCCCCTGCTGCGCCATATAGTCCTCGTACTCCGCCCAGGAGTGGAAGGTATAGGGCATATCGGCGGTCGGCAGCTGCTGGTACAACATCGTACGATTCGACGCATAGCCAGTATCCACACCATTCCACGCCGGGCTACTTGCCGACAATGCCAGAAGGTGCGGGAACTTCACCATCAGCGCGTTAATAATCGGCCACACCCGGCGCTGCTCACTGACACCCACATGGACGTGCAGGCCCCAAATAAGCATCTGGCGGCCCCAAAACTGCGTGCGCTCAATAATCTCCGAATACGTGCCCTTGTCGGAGACTTCTTGGTCCTCCCACTGGGCAAAAGGGTGGCTACCGGCACTCCACACCGCAAGGCCCTCGCGCTCAGCGGCCTCAGCCACCGCGCGGACTCCACCACGGATCTGCTCCATAGCCTGCGGGATCGTGTCGCACACACCGGTGACAACCTCAACGGTGTTAGCCAAAAACTCGCGTTCCAGGCGAGGCGCATCTGCCTCAGCTTCAGCCAACATCGGTGACGCCGCGTCAATCACCGCCTGCGCACGATTGACTAACTGCCCCTCGGAGTCAATCAACGCAAGTTCGTATTCAATCCCTACAGTGGGGCCCGAGCCAGGAAACATTTTTAGCCTAAGTCTTGAGTGACGATCACCAGTACACCAGGCAACTGAAGCATGGAGCCGGTCTTTTCCTGCACACCAACGTGCAGTTGCTGGGCCAAAGCCCTAGCGTTGACCTCTTCCATGGTGCTACCGGGGGTATAGAACACAGCGGACTGCGGCAAGATCTCGTCAGCGAAATTGCCAACGTTCGCAACATTCCATTCGCGCAGGCCTTCGCTCACGCGGGCAGCCAAGCCGGGAACATCCGAGTTGTTGAGGACCTGTACCTCAACCTTCTTGTCAGCTACGACAGCCGGAGCAGCACCAGGCTTGTCCTTGTCTTTGTCCTTATCTTTATCAGCATCAGCAGGCTGCGTCCCATCAGAGGCAGAAGGCTTCGCACCGCTTTCAACCTGCGGCTTATCCGCCTTATCCGATGCAGCACCAGCATCCTTGGACGCCAACTGTGAGGACTGTGCCGCAGCCCCCGCGGCGTCATCATGAGAAGAATTGAACTTCGCGAAAAACACCCAACAACCCAGCAGCACCGCCACTGCCAGCAAAATCATCACGATTCCGCGAATAGGCGCACGACCAGGTTCGTCTTCTGCTACCGACTGCGCTGCTGCGGGGATCTCATTACTCATGGGCACTATCGTAGCGGTCGCGGGCCCGCCGATCACGAATGCGCGCGAGCCTACCCATCAACAACGGGTGCGCCTCCCACGCATCCGGGCAATCAACCAGCTGGTTAAGCCGCTGATAATAACGCACCGGGCTGATACCGAACCTGCGCACAATGAGCTCTTCCTTCGCACCCGGGTTGCGTGACCCCGCCTGCTGTTCAAAGGCCAATAGTTCGGCATCGCGTTCGCTGAGCATGCAATGAATACTATGGAATACTTATCCGCATGACTATTCGCGCGATCGTTATCAATGGTGACCCGGTGCTCCACACCCCTACTGCCCCGGTGGAGCGTTTCGATGACGAACTACGCCAACTGGTCGACGACATGTTCGACACCATGGATCGCGCCCACGGCGTGGGTTTGGCGGCCAATCAGATTGGCGTCGGGCTGCGGGTGTTCGTCTTCGACTGCCCCACGGACCTGGACGATCCTGATGCGCCTAACTTGCGCGGCGTCGTCATTAATCCGCAGCTAGAGGTCAGGGGCGAACCCGAAAAGGATGAGGAAGGCTGCTTGTCGCTGCCCGGCGCGTCCTTCCCCACTGAGCGCATGTCGTGGGCTCGCGTCACGGGTGTTGACGTCGCGGGGGAACCTGTGGCCTATGAGGGTTCCGGTTTTTTCGCCCGCTGTTTGCAGCATGAGTGTGGGCACTTGGATGGTTTTGTCTACACCGATGTGTTGAAGGGCCGGTGGAAGAAGGCTGCGGCGAAAGCGATTCGTCGCGAGGGGTGGACGGATGCTGGCCTGACGTGGATGCCCGGGGTGGATCCGGATCCCTTTGGGCACGAAGACTAGCGAGGCGGTGTAGACACCATGCGCCAGTATGTTGTGCAGACCCCGAACGTTGGGGATCGCGTTATTGTTCGACGCCAGTTGGGGGATGCGCAGGGCTATTTGACGGATGTCATTGGCCATGTGTTGAGTGTGGAGCCGTTGCTGGTGCGCCCGCAGTCGGTGGGTGGTTTGGAGTCGTCGGCTGAGGCTGTTGCTATTGATGCGGACAGTGTTGTGGCGTTGCGTGTGTTACCTGCGCGTAGGGTGCGTAATTCTGACATTCGTGCTGTTGAGGTGGCGACGGCGAAGGCTTTCCCTGGTTTGGAGCATGTGTGGTGTGGGGGTTGGTTGCTGCGTGCTGGGGATGGGATTACGGAGCGGAGTAATTCGGCAGCTCCCTTGGGGCATTCTGCGGGTTTCGAGCCGGTCCCTGTGGAAGAGATCGTTGATTTTTATGCGCGCCATTCGATGACGCCGCGTATCATGCTGCCGGATCGTATCGGACGGCCGGCGGAGGCTGTGTGTCTGCCTCCGCGGTGGCGGCGGGGGCCGGAGATCAGCGTGATGGTGAAGGATCTTGAGCCTGCTCAGCCGCCGAAACTGGAGGGGGTGGAGTTTCGTTGTGATGAGCAGCCTGATGAGGAGTGGATGGGTTTGTACCACTTCCGGGGCAAGCCTTTGCCTGCCCATGCGTTGGAGTTGTTGCGGCATCAGATTGATGGGGTGATGGGCTTTGGCCGTTTGCTTATTGGGGAGAGGACGGTTGCGATCACTCGTGGCACGGTGACGTCGTCGGATGATGGGCGCACGTGGTTGGGTTTTTCTGCGGTGGAGGTCGCGGAGAGTTTTAGGCGGCGCGGTTTGGGGACGCATTTGTGTTCGCAGATGTTGGCGTGGGGGCATACTCAGGGCGCCAGTAGCTCGTATTTGCAGGTTATTAGCAGTAATGTGGCGGGTATTGGGCTGTATGATTCTTTGGGTTTTTATGAGCATCATCGGCATCGTTATGCAGAGCTTGTGGTTGGTGGTGCGTAGTGGGTTTCCGGGTTGCGACGTGGAATATTAATTCAATTCGTTCCAGGGTGGATCGGGTTGTTGGTGTGCTGGAGCGCCACGATATTGATGTGTTGTTGTTGCAGGAGACGAAGTGCCCGCCGAAGGCTTTTCCTTTTGAGGCTTTTTTTGAGCGTGGTTATGACGTCGCGCATAACGGTGTGAATCAGTGGAATGGGGTGGCCATTGTGTCTCGGGTGGGTATTGATCATGACAGCGTTCGGATCTCTTTTGCTGGCCAGCCTGGTTTCGCTAAGGATCCGGCGGCAGAGCAGTCACTGGAGCCTCGGGCCGTGTTTGCGCAGTGTGGTGGGGTGGATTGTTGGTCGCTGTATGTACCTAATGGGCGTAGCTTGAAGGATCGTCATTTCGATTACAAGATTGTCTGGTTGAAGGCTTTTGCCGAGCAGGTGTCTTCGTCGGGGTTGACGGTTGTGGGTGGGGATTTTAATGTGGCACCTTTGGATGAGGACGTCTGGGATATTGCTTATTTTTCGGGTTCGACGCATGTGTCTGAGACCGAGCGCGCGGCGTTGAATTTAATTAATGACGCCGGGTTGGTTGAGGTCACGCGTCCGCTTACGGGCCCAGGTTTTACGTATTGGGATTACACTCAGGACCGTTTCGCTAAGAATGAGGGCATGCGTATTGATTTTCAGTTTGCTAGCCCCGATCTTGCATCGCGTGCGCGGGCTGCTCTGATTGATGTCGAGGAGCGTTCTGCGGAGCGCACATCGGATCATGCGCCGGTTGTTGTGGATTACGATCTTGAGCCTTCACGCGAGTGGATGCTTGCTCCCGAAGACTGCCCGCAGCGTGAGCAGGAAGACTGCGCCTCGTGATACATACTTTTGCTTCGCTGGTTCCTTTTGATTCTTCGCTGAGCTCGTGGCAGTGGGTGGCGTTGTTTATCGAATATACGATCAAGATTGTTGCGATCGGTTGGGTGCCGGCTGGTCGCAAGCCTAGTTCTTCTAGCGCCTGGCTGTTGGCGATTTTGTTGATTCCTTTGATTGGTCTGCCGCTGTTTTTGCTGATGGGCAGCCCTTATATCGATGGTCGTCGCCACCGTATTCAGCGGGAAGCTAATGAGGCCATTCAGGATGTGCAGGCGGATTTGCCTGATGTTCCTGCGCCTGTCAGTCCGGAGCTTGCGTCAATTATTCGTCTTAATCGGGTGCTGACCGGCATGCCTGCGGTAGTGGGTTGGAACCAGGGCCTGCATTCTGATTATGAGCAGTCGATCCAGGCTATGGCTAATGCGGTGGATGCCGCCGAGAATTATGTCTATGTGGAGATCTACATCGTGGCGTGGGATCACACCACGGAGGTGTTTTTCTCCGCTTTGCAGCGCGCGGCAGCCCGTGGCGTCGACGTCAGATTGTTGTTCGACCAGGTTGGCTCCTGGAAGTATCCGGGGTACCGCAAGCTTGGCCGCAGGCTCACCCAGGCTGGGGTCAATTGGCGCATGATGCTTCCGCTGGCCCCATGGAAGTGGCGTTTCCGCCGGCCGGACCTACGCAATCACCGCAAACTGTTGATCGTTGACGGTAAGCACGCCTTCATGGGCAGCCAGAACATGATCGATTCTTCCTACCTGCTGCGCAAGAATGTCAAGGAGGGCACCCACTGGGTTGATGTGATGGTGGAACTCGGAGGCCCGATCGTCAGCTCCTTGGAAATGGTGTTTACCATGGACTGGTTTATGGAAACCGACGAGTTGGTAGAGATCGTGCCCGCCGCCAACGACATCGCTTTGGATTCCTCCCCCGGGGCGAACATTTTGCAATTGGTTCCCTCCGGCCCGGGTTATTCCACTGAACCGAACTTGAGGATGTTCGTGTCTTTGGTGCACCACGCCAAGGAACGCTTGATCTTGTGCAGCCCCTATTTCATCCCCGATGAATCCCTGTTGGAGGCCATCACAACGGCGTGTTACCGCGGCGTCAGGATTGATTTATTGGTTAACGAGCAATCGGATCAGTTTGTGGTGGGCCACGCCCAATCCAGCTATTACCAGTCGCTCCTCGAGGCTGGTGTGCATATTCACCTCTACCCCGCGCCGGCTGTTCTGCATTCGAAGTTTTTGGTATGCGACCCTGGCTCCGATGCCATTGCGGTGATGGGCTCGTCCAACATGGACATGCGTTCCTTCGGCCTCAACTACGAAATTTCGATGATGAATTCTTCCGGGGATTTGAAAAATCAGCTCACTGACCTGGCCAAGCAGTACATGGATGTGTCCAGGGAGCTGTCGTTGGAGGAGTGGAAGCAGCGGGGATTGTTCCGACGCTATGTGGACAATGCGATGCGCCTGACCTCCGCCCTTCAGTAGGGCGAAAGCCAGGCGCTCTTCCCGCAAAACCCTGGGTGGGGCGACGCAGTTTAGACGTCGCGTTTGTTGATCAGCAGCATGCCCAGCAGCAGGATCACAAAGAAGACCACCACCGAGTACACCAGTGAGCCTGTGGTTTCCCACGGCGCGTCCGAGATGGGGGAGTCATTGATGAAGGCATTGAAGTTGGTGATGGGGCCGAAGCGTGCGAAGAATTTACCGATCTTCGGCAGCATGCTCAGCAAGCCTTCGAGCATGAGGTACCACACCAAAACGATGGAGATGGCGCCGGCACTTTGACGAACCAGCATTCCAACGCCCATGGCGAGGACGACCATCATGACTGCCGTCAACGGCACCTTCCACAGCTGCTCCTGCACGGCGTCGAGACCAAATTCTAGCGCCGCACCGTACTCTGAGCCGAGCATCAGGCGTCCGACAGCGAACACGACCACGGTTGCTAGGAAAGACAACACCGCGGCGTAGGTGGCGTAGAGGAACAGCTTGGCTGCCAGGACTTTCCACCGTTGGGGTGTGGCTGTGTATGTCACGGTGTGAACACCGTAGCGGTATTCGGTGGTGACCACCATGACCGCTTGGATGATGATGACGACTATGGCTACGGCGGTCATGCCCATCAGCATGTTCGACGGGGTAAAGCCAAGCGCGGCCCCGGGTGCATCCTTGTCAGTCATCGTGATTTGGATGAGGGGGAATAGGAAGGAGAAGAACAAAAACAGGCTGGTTGTCCACCACAGCGAGGCCGTGGTGTGCAGCTTTGTCCATTCGGCTCGAAATGTGCGCATTAGTGCTCTCCTTGGTACTGGACGGAATCGCTCGTGGATGCCATGAAAGCCTCTTCGAGACTGGCGTGTTGGGTGCTTAGCTCGGCTAGGGGGATGCCCACGGAGAAGGCGAGTCCGCCGACGTCTTCGCCGCTGCTGCCGTTGACCACGAGGGTGTGCCGGCCTTCCTCATCTTGGCCGCGGGTGAAGCTGAATTGCTCTTCTTCAAAGGCGCTGGCCAGTGGTTCGAGGTGCTCGGGTTCGCGGGTGCGAACAACCACCGAGGAGTGCGCACTGTTTTTAATAAATTCGTACGTGGGCTGTTGGGCGATGAGCTTGCCACGGCCGATGACCACTAGCTCGTCGGCTGTCAGTGCCATTTCGCTGAGCATGTGGGAGCTGACGAAAATGGTGCGGCCTTCGCTGGCAAGGGTTTTGAGGAAGTTGCGCACCCACAGGATGCCTTCCGGGTCGAGGCCATTGACGGGTTCGTCCAGCATGAGCACCTCGGGATCCCCCAAGAGTGCTTGGGCAAGCCCCAGACGCTGCCCCATGCCGAGTGAAAACCCGCCCACGCGTTTTTTGGCTACCTCTTCGAGGCCGACGAGGGCGAGAACCTCATCGACGCGGCTGGTGGGTATGCCTGCGGAGTGAGCGATCCATCGCAGGTGGTTGCGTGCGCTGCGGTTGGGGTGCACCGCCTTCGCGTCCAGCAGCGCGCCTACGGTGTGCAGGGGGTTGCTGAGTTTGTTGTAGGGCACGCCGTTGATTGTTGCGGTACCGGAATTGGGCCGGTCGAGCCCGAGGATCATGCGCATGGTGGTTGATTTTCCGGCGCCGTTGGGCCCGAGGAATCCTGTGACGATCCCTGGCCTGACGTGGAAGCTCAGGTCATCGACGGCTCGGGTGGCGCGGTAGGTTTTCGTAAGCCCTTCGACTTCAATCATGACTTTTACCTTATATGATGGTGTGATGCTGGACTTTTGGCGGCGCCGCCTGCGAGGGCTTCGTTTCTTAGCGACCTCGCCTGGTTTGATGATGCTGGTCACCGTGATTGTCACGGTGGGGATTCTGGCTGCCGGCGTCTCTATGGCGAATACGTCGGATGCGCGGCGTCATGACATGGGGGTTTTGATTTCCACCACTGAACCCACGGCATTTTCTGCCCACCGTTTGTATTCGTCCTTGTCGGTGGCCGATATGTCAGCCACCACCGCATTTGTTGGTGAGGATGCTGCGGATTATGACGTCGCGTTGCGTCACGCTGTGGAGGCAGCCACTGATGTTGCAGGTGGTTTGGACACCCAGGATCCGGACGACGCGAAGACGATGGCGTTGGTGCAGGAGGTTCAGCAGCAGCTGCCGGTGTATTCGGCGATGGTTGCCAGAGCGCAGGCTCTGGATGATACCGCGGAAATGTCGGATGCGACTGCGTTGATGCGTACCACCATTCTTCCCACTGCGGAGGCCTTGTTTGTGCGCACCAACCGTAAGGTCTCTGATGATCAGGTGGCGTTGACGCACCCCCAGTGGGTGCCGATTTCTGGTTTGGTTGTTGCCGTGGGCATGTTGCTTTTGGCCCAGGTTTTCTTGGCATGGCGCACTAATCGCCGACTCAATAAGGGTTTTGCGGCGGCGACGGTCATGATGACGACCGCTTTGTTGTGGGTGGGTGTGTCCAATTGGATGACGTTTAATGCTGGTGTGAAAGGCTTCGAGGAGGCCTCTGACCCGTTGAAGGCTTTGACCAACGCCCGGGTGTACGCTCAGCAGGCCCGCACCGATGAGACCCTCGGTTTGATTGTTGAAAAGCGCACCACCGTCGACACTTTTACCTACGATATGCAGCGTATTTCCTACGCTTTGGATGTGTATGCGCGTTCTGATTTGGCGGAAACCCCGACGAATGCCGAGCGCCTCGAGGCAGCCCGCTCGGCGGTGGAACAGTGGAAGCAGGCTCACCCGTTGAAGCTCAGTGGCACGGTGGCACAGGGCGCGGCTTATCAGTCGGTGGATGACAATGTTGCCGAGCTCATGCGCAACGCCCGCCAGGAACTGCGCAGTTATTTCAATGTTGGTTTTTCCGCCAGCCGGGTGGTCAGCGCGGTCGTGTTTGTGCTGTCGCTGGCATCAGTGTTGGCTCTGTGGTTGGGCATCAGGCCTCGTTTGCAGGAGTACCTATGACAGACAGCAACGTGACTCGACCGAATGCTGCGGATCCCGGGCCGACTGCGGCTACGGCGGCTGTACCTTTTGATCCTTTCGCCGATGATGAGGACGAGCTCGATCAGCTGGTCAGTGGTTTAGATAATCACCAGGCCGCGCTCAACACATTTAAACAGAGAAGAACGACGTCGCGTGCTGCGCGCCTGGTCGCCGACGGAATGGTGGAGTTGCCGTTCATTCCGCTGCAGGACCCGGAAGATGCTGTGGTCCAACCGGATCCGCGTTTTGAGCCGCCCGTGCTGAAGCCCGGCGATATTGTTGCGGGGCAGTACGTTATCCGCGGCGTCATCGCCCATGGTGGCATGGGGTGGGTGTACCTGGCTGTTGACCGCAACGTGTCCGAACGCTGGGTTGTGTTGAAGGGCATGTTGGATGGGGCCGCCCACATTGCTCAGGCCGAGCGGGAGTTTTTGGCGGATATTACCCACCCGGAGATCGTCAAGATTTTTAACTTTGTTGATGATCCTCGGGTGCCTGGTGGCTTTATCGTCATGGAGTATGTGGGCGGGCCATCGCTGAAAGGTCGGCGTTTGGATGTCGATGTGGCCATCGGATACATCCTGGAGATCCTGCCCGCCCTTGAATACCTGCACAGCCGTGGGGTGGTGTACAACGACCTTAAGCCGGACAACATTATTGTCTCCGAAGACCAGGTGAAGTTGATTGACTTGGGTGCGGTGACCGGCATCGGCGCCTTCGGGTTCATCTACGGCACCAAGGGTTTCCAAGCGCCGGAGGTCGCTAAAGAGGGCCCATCCGTCGCCTCGGATGTTTACACCGTTGGCCGCACTCTTGCGGCTCTGACCTGTGGTTTGCCGGTAGTAGATGGGGCTTATGCCCCGGGAATCCCCTCCCCCACCGACGTGCCAATGTTGCGCCGCAACCTTGCCCTGTACCGCTTCCTGCTGCGGGCAACAGACCCCGACCCTTCGCGTCGATTTTCCACGATCAATGAGCTCCGCAACCAGCTCTACGGTGTTCTGCGCGAAATCCTGGCCTTGCGGGACGGCAGGCACTTCCCGGCGCAGTACTCGCTGTTTTCCCCTCAGCGTACGACCTTCGGCACCAAACATGTGGTGTTTCGCACCGATCAATTGGTCGACGGTATCGCCCGCCGGGTCACCATCACCGCACCCGAGGTGGTCTCGGCCCTGCCCGTGCCGCTGATTGACCATAAGGACCCCGGCGCGCGACTGCTCAGCGGATCTTCCTACGCAGAACCCCAAGAAACACTCGAAGCGCTACGCACAGCAATAGACTCCCAAGAATTTGCTGGGAGTGTCGAGATCCCGCTCGGTGTTGTGAGGGCGCTGCTCGATCTCGGTTTTACGGTAGAAGCACAGCAGTGGCTGCAATCGCTGGAGCCACGGTTGGGTCGCGACTGGCGGCATCAATGGTATTCGGGAGTCACCAGCCTACTGCTTGAGGATTTTCCGGCCGCCCAGCGCTTCTTTGCGGAGGTGCTAAACATGCTGCCCGGAGAATCTGCGCCAAAGTTCGCCCTCGCCGCTGTCGACGAACTGATACTGTTAAGCGAAGAATCCCTGTTGTCGCCCGATATTCTGACCGCTGCCAGCATGGACTCCATCGAAGAAGTCCCCTCTGAGGCTTTCGAATTTATGGACCCAACATGGGGGCATGTGACCGATGATCCGATGGCGCTTCGCTTCCACTCCATGCAGCTCTACGCAGTGGTGTGGGCAACCAACCCTACAACCGTGTCCTCGGCATTTGGGTTTGCACGCCAACTAATGGCAGAGGACCAAGTAGAAGCAGCGGTCGCAGCACTGGACCGCGTACCGCAGGCATCCAGGCACCAGCGCATGGCGAAACTCACCACCATCGTGCAATTGATCACCGGTACGGACGCGTCCGAATCCCGCATCCGGCGTGCGGCCCGCCGCTTGGAAGAAATTCCCACCAACGAACCACGCCTACTGCAACTGAAAATTGCAGTGATGTTCGCCGCACTCAACTGGTTGCGCACCACAGGTTTGGACGCAGCCGCCAGCAGTGGCGAACTGTTCGACGCCCCATTTACTCAGCATGGACTACGTGAAGAGCTCGCCCATTCCCTGCGGTTGCTCGCAAGAAACGCCCCCTTCCCACGCCACCGCTACGCACTAGTCGACATGGCTAATGCTGTGCGACCACGAACATGGTTTTAAAATAGAAACCCATGAACCGTTTTTTGTGGGGTCTTCTAGGTTTCGCCGTCGTTGCCACCATCTGCGCAATCGGCGCGTTCGGCTTTGTTGTGTTTCAAAACAAGCCGGGTAGCACCGCCGACAAGGCATCTGCGACGATGACGACAACAGTGACATCCACGGCGTCATCAATCGTGCAAAAGCCAACACCCCAACAAACCACCAGCACCACAATGGCGCAGAAAAAAGATAGTGGCCGCCCCTCCAACCTGAGCGACCACGGATGGTCCGGATACCCCGGCGCCAGCTGCAACAGCAACGACACCTGGGTGTTCGCCGCTGAGGGCCACGGCAACTACATGACGATCTGCAGAGTCGGACAATCTGGTGGTTTGTACTACCGCGGCTACTTCGATGGCGGCAGCTGGGAAGCCGACGTCTCGTACTCCGACCTCGGGTCCTCTACTTTCGAGGTGCCCGCATACCCGGCCATGTTCCACATTTCGCCCAACGGGTTAGCGGTAAGCGGGCCTGATCCTTTGTACTACGAGTTCGAAGCCAGCTTCACCGCATAGCGAGCAATCGCTAGCTCCTCATTGGTGGGGATCACGAAGACCTTCACCTGGGAATCATCAGTCGAGATCTCACGCGCGCCCTCATTGGGCAGGGCGTTGCGCTCTGGATCGATCTTGATGCCGAAGCCCTCCAAATTCGACAGGGCATCCGCGCGCACATTGGCTGCATTCTCGCCCACACCAGCGGTGAAGGTAATGGCGTTAACCCTGCCCAACGCAATCATGTAGCTGCCGATATAACGGCGCAGTTGGTGAATATAGACGTTGTAGGCAAGCCAAGCGTCTTCGTTTTCTTCCGCAATCAGGCGCTCAATATCGCGGTAGTCATTAACCCCGCATAGACCCTTCACGCCGGACTTGCGGTTGAGCAGCTTATCGATCTCGTCGATACTCATGCCCGCGCTGCGGTGAAGGTGGAACACAATACCCGGGTCAATATCACCCGAGCGAGTGCCCATCACCAAACCAGACAGTGGGGTCATGCCCATCGATGTATCCACCGCGCGGCCACCACGGATCGCCGCCGCAGAGGCACCATTACCTAGGTGCAGGGTAATCTGGTTGACCGCCTCCGCCGGCATACCCAGCATCTCCGGCACATGGCTGGAAACATACTCGTGGCTGGTGCCGTGGAAACCGTAACGGCGCACCCCATGGTTGATCGCGACGTCAGCGTTAATCGCATAGAGCGCTGCGGCAGGTGGCATCGAATGGAAGAAACCAGTATCGAACACAGCGACGTGATCCACATCCGGCAAGATTCGGCGGGCGACCTCAATGCCATCAATGTTCGCTGGGTTGTGCAAAGGCGCGAGCGGGATAAGGTCGCGGATCATGTCCAGGATCTCATCGGTGATGATCTCTGGCTGGCTGAACAAAATACCGCCGTGCACCACACGGTGGCCGACCGCCGCGATTTCGACGTCGCGGGGGCCGCAGCCGTGCTCATTCATCAACTCAAACGCAAGATCCAACCCGACGGAGTGGTCCGGGATCGGCGCCTGCTTGGTGTACTTGTTCCCGTCGTACTTCAGGGTGATGCTGCCCTGAGGTTCGCCAATCTGCTCCACCAAACCAGAAACGAAGGGAGTATCAGTGGCGTGACAGGTGGGATCCACCAGCTGGAATTTGATCGAGCTTGAACCAGAGTTCAACACTAGAGCGAGTGCCATTTAACGCCCACCTGCCTGAATAGCGGTGATCGCGACAGTGTTGACAATATCCGGCACAGTAGCGCCACGGGATAGGTCATTGACCGGCTTGTTCAAACCCTGCAGGATCGGCCCAATGGCCAGCGCGTGGCCGGTGCGCTGGGCGGTCTTGTAGCCGATGTTGCCGGCCTCCAAGTCGGGGAAGATAAACACGCTTGCTTGGCCCGCAACCTCGCTGCCGGGCATCTTCTTTGCCGCAACGCCCTTGTCCACCGCGGCGTCAAACTGTAGCGGCCCATCAACCTTGAGCTCCGGGTCGAGCTCGCGGGCGATCTCCACTGCGCGCGCGGCACGGTCCACATCGAGGCCACTACCGGAGGTACCGGTGGAGTAGGACAACACGGCGACGCGCGGGTCGATACCGAACTTCGCTGCGGTCTGGGCGGACACCACAGCGATCTCGCCCAATTGTTCCGCGGTGGGGTTGGGGTTGACCGCACAGTCACCGAACGCCCACAGGCGGCCGCGCAGCACCATCAGGAAGATCGAGGACACGACCGAGGCACCGGGGGCGGTCTTGATGATCTGGAAGGAAGGCTTGATGGTGTGCGCGGTTGTGTGCGCGGCACCCGACACCATGCCATCAGCCAGGCCGTTGTGCACCATCATGGTGGCGTAGTAGGAAATATCCCGCATGGTTTCGCGGGCTTCTTCCAGCGTCAGCCCCTTCGCCTTACGCATCTCGGCGAATTGCTGGGCAAATTCCTCCCGCTGAGGGTCGGTCTCTGGGTCCTTCAGGTGCGCGCGGCTAAGGTCGACACCCAGCTCTGCGGCACGCGCCTCAATGGCTTGAGGATCACCCAAGATCGTCAGCTCACAAATATCCTGTGCGAGCAGTTGTGACGCCGCGGTCAAAATGCGGTCATCATCGCCTTCCGGCAGCACGATGTGCGCGCGGTGCTGGGCGGCCTCTTTAAGCAACCAGTGCTCGAAGGTCACAGCATTCATCACCACGTCAGCCGGGGTGCGCGTGAGTTCCGTGATGCGCTCGAGCGTCGCGGCATCATCAAGATTGTCGAGCTCTGCGGCAGTCACGTGACCTGCGATCACCGCGCCCAGATCTTCCGCGTGCTCGTAGGACAAGGCCACGCGGGCGTCGATGTCCTCTGCAACCAACAGCAGCAGGGGAACGCCCAGTGCTGCGGCTGCCTTGGCGTCGAAGTCCAGAGAGCCAGTGCCTTGCAAAAGGGAGGGCTCGCTCAGGGGCTCCGCAGCGATCACCGCGGCCAAGGAGTTGACCTCGCCCGCGACGAGTGATTTGTGTGTGAGGCCCAACGCCCGGGCAAGGCCCGCGACGTCCACCCCCTTGCACGTGCGTCCGATCGACGTGAAGATCACGGAGTTAGCGCTCAAGGTTGGTCCTTCCATCATGTGCGGCCGCTCGCCACGCAGGGCTTTTGTGATACATCGAACAAGTTTAGCTGTTTGGTGCCTGCGTGTGTAAGCATTGAGAGCAAACCCTATCTTTTGAACCATAAGGAATGTCTGTGCGTCCATTGCGTGTTGCTGTCATCGGTTCCGGCCCAGCCGGGATTTACGCCTCCGACCTTTTGATGAAGTCCGACCGCGACGTCCGCGTCGATCTTTTTGAGCGTATGCCTGCTCCCTTCGGTCTAATTCGCTACGGAGTCGCCCCCGACCACCCCCGAATTAAGGGTATTGTCAACGCGCTCTACAAGGTGATGGAAAAGCCCGAGCTTCGCCTGCTCGGCAACGTTGATGTCGGCAAAGATGTCACCGTCTCTGAGCTGCAGCAATTCTACGATGCCGTCGTGTTCGCCACCGGTGCGACCGCCGACCGCGACCTCAATATTCCCGGCATTGACCTAGAGGGCAGCCACGGCGCTGCGGAATTCGTTGGTTTCTACGACGGTAACCCCGAATTCCCCCGCACCTGGGACCTGTCTGCAGAAAAAGTTGCCGTGATCGGCGTGGGCAACGTGGGTCTTGACGTCGCGCGCGTTCTCGCCAAAACCGGTGAGGAACTGCACGTCACGGAGATTCCCGACAATGTGTACGAAACACTCAAGACCAATAAGGCCACCGAGGTGCACGTCTTCGGCCGTCGGGGGCCCGCCCAGGCGAAGTTCACCCCGCTGGAGCTCAAGGAGCTCGACCACTCCCCCACCATTGAAGTTGTGGTCAACCCCGAGGACATCGACTACGACGAAGCCTCCGAAGCAGCCCGGCGCGAATCCAAGTCGCAGGATTTGGTGTGCCAGACCTTGGAGCAGTACGCCATCCGCGACCCCAAGGGCGCGCCGCACAAGCTGTTCATTCACTTCTTTGAATCCCCGGTGGAGGTCATTGGGGAAGACGGTAAGGTTGCGGGTTTGAAGACCGAGCGTATGCAGCTGGACGGCAAGGGTGGTGTCGTCGGTACCGGCGAGTTCAACACCTGGCCTGTGCAGGCGATTTACCGCGCGGTTGGTTATCGATCCGATGCTGTCACCGATGTGCCTTTCGACGACCAGGCTGCGGTTATTCCCAACGATGGCGGGCATGTGCTTGACGGTGTTGACGGCTCCCCGATCGCTGGCCTGTATACCACTGGCTGGATCAAGCGAGGTCCCGTTGGTCTGATTGGCAACACTAAGGGCGATGCGAAGGAAACCATCGAGATGTTGCTTGCCGATGACGCCGCGGGCAACCTGCCCACTCCTGCACAGCCCGAGTTGGATGCCGTCATCGGTTTCCTCGAGGGTAAGGGCATCGAGTACACAACCTGGGAGGGTTGGCACAAGCTTGACGCCGTCGAGCGTGAGCGCGGCGAGGCTGAGGGCCGCGAACGCAAGAAGGTCGTCGAGTGGGAAGAGATGGTGCGCCACAGCCGCAGCTAATCGCCGCGCACCCTCGCACTGGATAGACGTTAATGACGATGGGGCTGCCCTATGCCGGGCAGCCCCATCGTCCTTTTTACAAAGCTTTTTGCTCTTAGGCCTTTACCGGAGTGACTGCCGCGGCGGCGCGAGTCGCCCGCGTTCGAGCAGTGTCGATGTCTTCTGCGGTAGCTAGTGCCACGCCCATTCTGCGGCGCACATGGGCTTCTGGCTTGCCGAACAGGCGCACCTCGGATTCCGGGATGGACAGCGCTTCTGCAACGCCCTCGTAGCTGATGTGCTTGGCTTCTATTCCGCCGTAGATAACAGCGGATGCACCTGGTGAGGTGACGGTGACATCGATGGGCAGGCCCAGGATTGCTCGGGCATGCAATTCGAACTCGCTGAAGCGCTGGGAGCACATCGTGACCATCCCAGTGTCGTGGGGTCGGGGGGAGACCTCAGAGAAGTAGACCTCGTCACCAGAAATAAACAGCTCAACACCGAACACACCACGGCCGCCCAGGGCGCGCGTAATGCGCGCCGCAACGCTGCGAGCGTTGTCCAAGGCCTCGTCGCTCATCGGCATGGGCTGCCAGCTTTCAACGTAATCGCCGCTGTCCTGCCTGTGGCCGATGGGTTCACAGAACCAGGTGGCGGCCTCCCCGCTGACGGGATCAATGGAACGCACAGTGAGCAACGTGATTTCGTAATCGAATTCCACAAAGCTTTCGACAATCACCCGGCTGGCACTCACGCGACCGCCAGCAATCGCATGCTCCCAAGCCGACGCGACGTCATCGGTGTTTTTGATGATGGATTGCCCCTTGCCGGAGGAGCTCATCACCGGTTTGACCACGCAGGGAATACCAATGGTTTCCACCGCTTGCTCGAACTCTTCAAAGTTGTCCGCGAAAGCGTAGTTGCTGGTGGGAAGGCCGAGTTCTTCGGCTGCGAGCCTGCGGATACCCTCGCGGTTCATCGTCAACTGCGTTGCTTCCGCGGTCGGGATGACAGTGAAGGAGGCTTCCTCCAAATCACGCAACGCCTCGGTGGCGATTGCTTCAATCTCGGGGACAATGAAGTGCGGGCGGACTTTTTCCACCAGCGCCGTGACCTCTTCCGGGTCCGTCATGTCCAGGGTGTAAGCGAAATGGGCAATCTGGTGGGCAGGGGCATCCGAATAGCGATCCGCGGCATGCACCTCAACGCCAAGCCTTTGGAAAGCGATGGCCACCTCTTTACCTAGCTCACCGGAGCCCAGGAGCAACACCCGGGTTGCGGTTGGCGACAAAGGGGTACCGATCTTTCGAGGGGTAAACATGCACACAAGTCTAGACCAAATTTTGTAGACAGCTCGGTTCACTTTATGTTTGCGGGGCACGTTGTTTCAGGGAATCCGGTGAGAATCCGGAACTCCTGTGGGTCAACCCAGACTGCGGTTTGAAGACCCGCGACTGGGAGGAAACACGGGCCTGCCTGCGCAACATGGTGGAGGCCGCGAACCGTATCCGTGAGACTATTCCCGCAACGGGGTAGGATTTCACCATGGCTTACCACGCGGACTCATCAGACCTTGAAGTTAAAGAAATCCTCACGTGGGAGGGCTTCGGTGTTGCCTCCCGTGAGCTCGCCCAACAGATCGTCAACAGTGGTTTCGAACCGGACATCATCATCGCCGTTGCTCGCGGTGGCTTGCTGCCCGCAGGCGCATTGTCCTATGCAATGGGCGTGAAGCTCTCCGATGCCATCAACGTTGAGTTCTATACCGACGTTGAGGAAACCCTGCCTGATCCGGTTCTATTGGAGCCTCTGCTGGATGTGGATTCGATCCGCAACAAGAAGCTTCTCGTGGTTGATGACGTCGCGGACTCCGGACGCACGCTGGCTCTCGTGCTGGATTTGCTGGCCCAGGAAGGCGCGGACTGCCGCTCTGCCGTGTTGTACGGTAAGTCCCGTTCCGAGATCTCCCCGGATTACGTGTGGAAGCGCACCGACGATTGGATCGTCTTCCCCTGGTCTGCTGAAAAGCCCGTCCAGGCACAGTAAGACTCAGGGGCGCGGAGGACTTGTCGACGTGAGCGATTATGAGCCCGCTGGAGCCCGCATAAGCGGACTCCAGCGCAAGCGAGTGTAGCGAACGGCGATAAGCCGCTCCGCGCCCCTTGCACTTATGCCCTGGGGTTTTTAGACCGATGTCCAGTTTCGGACGTATGCGAACACGCGCGGCCAGTCGAGTTTCTTCACCGCGAAGTTCACGCCAGCGATGTAGATAGCGGCGGCGATCCCCAGGCTGATCACAGCACCCAGCAGTATTGCCCCTGGGAAGGGGTTGATGAGCATCAATGCGCTGCCGGGTAGCAGGGGGATCCACGGTGCTGCCATACCAGCGAAGACGGAGGCGAAGGCCCGACCACTGGTGCTTCCGCCGTTCTTCCAGGGGTTTCCGCCTGGCTTGGGTGCCGCAAAAGGTATCACCGCAGAAAAGATCGAACCCAAACCGCCGCTCATGATCATCACGGAGACGACGGCTACCGTGGCAATTAACCACGTCTTGAAGTCCATGAGGAACGCGGCTCCGATGACAAAAGCCAGTGATGTTGGCAGCATCAGCACAGCTGTAGCCGCAGCTCGCGCGTGGAACATCGTCTTAGGCTCAACCCCTGCGGTCATGTGCACCCAGTTCGAGGGGCCGTCGAGACCGAAGATGTTAGAGCTGGATTGCATGCATCCGGTGGCGACGAAAAATAGGCCGTACCACTTCAAAAAGCTCACATCGGATTTCGCCCCGAAGAACATGAACGCCAGGACCATGACGGGGAGCAGCCAAAAGTTCTTCGTCCTGCTGTCGCGCCACCAGTAGCGCACTTGGCGCGAAAACAGTGCCCCGCCAACCGTGGGTTTGGCCCCCAGCACCAGCAAGCGCTCACTGCCTTTCAGGCTGGCTTTTTTGGAATGCGAGCGCGCGGGTTCGGCCATGGCTTCTTCCAACGCCTTGTACAAAAACCACGCGAACAGTGGGATCCCGACAACTGTGGTGTAGCCGCCGAAGGGTAGCCACTGGACGCTGGTTCCAAATAGGTTGAGGTCGCCGAAGCTGACGTCGAAAGCTTGGAATAGCATGGGTGTAAATGAGATTCCCAGGATGAGCACTGCTGTCAGCCAGTTGGGGATGCTGATCGAGCTCAGCCACTGGGTTGCTAGAAAGCCACTGATGAAGGCTCCTACGCTGATAAGCGCAAACAGTGCGCCCTGTGCCCCGCCGAATATGAGCGCAGCGCCGATAGTGCCCACGGTGAACAACAGGTACGCCAGGCCGCGGGAGGTAACCAGGGCCGTGGCAATAACCGTCGGCAGTACCTGACGCGGCGTCAGGGGTAATGTGCCGAGTACTTCGGGGCGGAGCTGATCATCGCTGAAGGCCCACATGACTTCCAACAAGATGTAGACAAGTGCACCGGTAAGCGGCAGCCACATGATCTCTCGAGCAGTCACCCCCTCGTGCATAGCCCACCCGACCCACGCGGTCGCTCCAAGAACCGCGGGCCCGAGATATATCAGCAACATGACATTGAGGATGACTTGGGTCTTGCTGCGTTTAAAGCTGCGCAGCCACAGTGTCCACTGCAGCTTCCATAGGGTCTTGGTCATCCCAACCACCCCAGGTCCGTGCCGGAAATATCACGGCCACCGACCAACTCAACAAAACGCTCCTGGAGGGAATGCCCTGCCCGGACTTCATCCAGGGTGCCGGTAGCAGCGACAATGCCCTTGTTGATGATGGCCACGTGGTCGCAGATGCCTTCCACCAACTCCATCACGTGGGAGCTCATCACGACGGTGCCGCCGGCGTCGACGTAGCGGTGCAGGATCGCACGAATAACGTCTGCGGACACCGGGTCGACGGCTTCGAAGGGCTCGTCGAGGATGAGCAGCTCCGGCCGGTGCAACAAAGCGCCCGCGAGCAGGATCTTCTTGGTCATGCCGGCGGAGAAGTCACTAATGTACTTGCCCTTGGTGTCGGCCAGTTCCAGTGCATCCAGCAGCGAATCGGCGCGCTGTGTGACGACCTCCGGATCCATCCCCCGCAGCAAACCGACATAATTAAGGTGCTCGCGAGCAGTGAGCTGGTCGAAGACCGGAAGGTTATCGGCGAGCAGGCCATACCGGCGTTTGGCCTCAATATTGGCGTGCTTGGCGTCTAGCCACACTTCATAACCGCACACCCACGCCTGTCCGGCATCGGGGCGCAGCAGTCCTGTCGCCATCGACAGGGCGGTGGTCTTACCGGCACCATTGGGGCCGACCACGCCGAAGAAACTACCCCGGGGCACATCCAGGTCAATCGCATCGACGGCGACCTGGGTGCCGAAGTTCTTACTCAGACCACGCAACGCAAGCGCGGGCACCGAGCGGTCTACACCCGACTGCTCCGGTAGGCCATCGGAGGCTGGGGACGGGTCGAAGTACGCTGAGTCAGTCATGACTACCACCATAGAGAAGAAGGGATAAGGAAAGCCCCGGGATCTCCACGAACAGGGGTGGCTCCCGGGGCTGGACTCGCGTGTACTACTAGTCCTTGGTGATCTTGTAGTACAGCGGGAAGCTGTTCCACGAGAAGGTCACATCGTGGACCTTGGTGGAGTAGCCGCCGGCGACCGCGCCGTACCACGTCGGGATCAGCGGCATGTCGTCGAACAGGATCTCCTGCGACTTCAGGTAGCCCTTGTTGGCTTCCTCAACAGTCGGCTTGGAATTGGCCTCAGCCAAAGCGGCGTCAAAACGTTCGCTGTTGTATAGCTCGTCGTTGCCCGCGCCGCCGGTGCTGAACATCGGGGTGAGGAAGTTATTTTGGCTCGGGTAGTCACCGAACCATCCGGTGCGGTAGATGCCTTCGATGGAGCCGTCCGCAACGTCAGAAATCATTGACTTGAAGTCGGGGTAGGGGTTGAGGACGGCATCGACCTTGAGCTCGTTACGCAGCTGGTTGGCGATGGCTTCCATCCACGGGCGGTGGTCGGCGTCGGCGTTGAAGGAAAGCTTCAGTTGACCCTCGTAGGGGCTGATGGCGTCAGCCTGCGCCCAGAGTTCACGTGCACGCTCGGGGTTGAATTCCAGGAATTCGTGGCCGGGGATGTCAGCAGAGTAGCCACTGTTGACGGCTGCGGTGAACTCGGTGGCGGGCTCGCGCACACCACCCAAAATCTTGTCGGAGATCTCCTTGCGGTCGAAAGCCATCGAGATGGCTTTGCGGCGCAGGCGGCCTTCCTCCGTGTTACCGAAGTGCGGGGAGTTGTAATTAATGCCAAGGTACTGGGCGACGTCTGCCGGCTGGGACTCACCGCGACCATCGAGGTCCTGTTTGAAGGTGTCGTAGACGTTGGTGGGAATCTGGTCGAGGACGTCGAGGTTGTCGGCCTGCAAGTCCGCGTAGGCGGATTCGAGCTTGGGGTACATGACGAACTTGATGCCGTCGTTGCGTGGCTTGAACTCGCCCGTGTAGTTCTCGTTCGGGACGATGGTCAGGGTGCTGTCGTGCTGCCAATCGGCCAGCTTGTAGGGGCCTGCGCCGATGGGGTTCTCACCGTAGGCTTTGATGTCTTCCAGCGCGGAGTCCGGCATGGGGAAGTACGCGTGGTAGGACAAGGCCAGCAGGAAGTCTGACTGGGGTTGGCCGAGCTCGATGGTGAAGTGGCGGTCGTCTTGGACGCTCAGTCCTTCGAGCTTCTCGACGCTATCTGCGTAACCCTTGATGGGTTTGAGGAACTTGGCGCTCACCAGGTCATTGGCGACTGCGAAGTTCCATGCGTCGACGAAGTTGTGGGAGGTCAGCGGCGAACCGTCGGAGAACTTGAGGCCGTCTTTGAGGGTGACATGGTAGGTGCGGTCACCTTCGAGGCTGATATCCTCTGCGAGGTCATTGTGGGGGTCGCCTTTTTCATCGACGCTGACGAGGCCTGCGAAGATGCTTCGTACTACGCGGGTGCCGCAGATTTCGTTGGTGTCCGCGGGCACGAGTCCGCGTTTCGGTTCGCAGCCGTAGGCGGTGACGTAGTTGTGTCCGGTTGCGCCCTCGTCGGCGGTGTCGGTGGAGCATGCGCTCAAACCGATCAGGGCGAGTGCTGCAGTGCCAAACGCTATGGCTTTAGCTCCATTCATGTTTGTACCTACCTATTCATTCAATATAGACCAAGCGGTCTAAAGTGTAGCAGTAAAGTATCTCTAGCGGCCAGGCCGCACAATCTGCAGATCACGCACGTGCCTATAGAAAGTCACCTTATCCACTTCCCGTGGCCGCTGCACCCCATCCACACTGACAATCAGTCCACTTCCCCCCGCCTGCACTGCCCTACCCGTCTTAATTAATGACGCCGCGTTACCCCGGCGCCCCACGACCGTCGCCGCAATCCCCGGCGCCCCCATAAGCGGCACCAACCGCGCAACCTCCGGCGCATCAAAGAAGCGACGCTGCCGCACCTTCGACACCAACACCTGCGAATCAACCACCACCTCACCCAGTGGCACGGTAATCTCCGCCTGACCGGCAACAACCACCCCGGCGTCATCACGAATACACGGAGCAGGGCGCACGGTGCCCTCGAATGCCAGCGACCACGGGTCAACGATGCCAAAGTTCACAGCGGCCGGGCTGCGCATATCCTCGGGCACCCACGCCACGGGCATCCACAGGCTATCGCGGCGCATCAAACGCGTGAGGACGGCAGACAACGCGGCGTCACAACCCACAACCACAATCCGCGGATCCCCCTGGATGTACGCCGCCTGCGGGGCAGGGCCGGGTTCCCCCTGGTGCGGCGCTTCCGGACTGCGGAACATCTCGTCCAACGAAGGGGTCGGATCCTCCGGCAATGCCTGCGCGCAGTAGTCGTCAACCACCCGCAAGTCACGACGGCCTGGGACCGCAGGAAGGTCCACGCATTCCACAGGGCAGACGGCCTGGCCACAGCGCAAGATCAACATAGTACAATGATGCAACGTCCGCAGTACGCACGCGAAATAAGGAACATAATGGCCGCAATCGTCATCGTCGGTGCCCAATGGGGCGACGAAGGAAAAGGCAAAGCCACAGACATCCTCGGCGGGCTCGTCGACTACGTCGTCAAACCCAACGGTGGTAACAACGCCGGCCACACCGTCGTCGTCGGCGGTGAAAAATACGAACTCAAGCTGCTGCCCGCCGGTGTGCTCTCCGAAAACGCCACCCCCATCCTCGGCAACGGCGTCGTCATCAACCTCGAAGCCCTGTTTGAGGAAATCGATGGCCTAGAGGCCCGCGGCGCCAACGCTTCCCGCCTGCGTATCTCCGCCAACGCCCACGTTGTTGCCCCCTACCACCAGGTCCTCGACCGCGTACAGGAGCGCTTCCTAGGCAAGCGCGCTATCGGCACCACCGGCCGCGGTATCGGCCCGACCTACGCCGATAAGGTCTCCCGCGTTGGCATCCGCGTCCAGGACATCTTTGACGAGTCCATCCTGCGCCAGAAGGTCGAATCCGCACTGGACGTCAAGAACCAAATCTTGGTGAAGATGTACAACCGTAAAGCCATCGTGGCTGAAGAAATTGTGCAGTACTTCCTGTCCTACGCCGACCGCCTACGTCCCATGGTTATCGAGGCCGAACTGGAGCTCAACAAGGCTCTTGATGAGGGCAAGCATGTGCTGATGGAGGGCGGCCAAGCAACCATGCTGGACGTCGACCACGGCACCTACCCCTTCGTGACCTCCTCCAACCCGACCGCTGGTGGTGCCTGCGTCGGCTCCGGCATCGGCCCCACGAAGATCACCAGCTCCCTGGGAATCATCAAGGCCTACACCACCCGTGTCGGTGCCGGCCCCTTCCCCACTGAACTGTTCGACAAGTGGGGCGAGTTCCTGCAAACCACCGGCGGTGAAATCGGCGTGAACACCGGCCGTAAGCGCCGTTGTGGTTGGTACGACTCTGTGATTGCCCGCTACGCTTCCCGCGTCAACGGTTTTACCGATTTGTTCCTCACCAAGCTCGATGTGCTCACCGGCATCGGTGAGATCCCGATCTGCGTTGCCTACGACGTTGATGGAACTCGCTTTGACGAGATGCCGATGACCCAGTCCGACTTCCACCACGCAACCCCCATCTACGAAACGATGCCGGCGTGGGACGAAGACATCACGGGCTGCAAGACCTTTGAGGAACTCCCCCAGAAGGCTCAGGACTACGTCCTGCGCTTGGAGGAGCTATCTGGTTGCCGCATCTCCTACATTGGCGTTGGCCCCGGCCGCGACCAGACCATCGTCCGCCACGACGTGATGGACAACTAGTCGCGCACCTCGGGGGGCATCGCGGGGTGCTCGCTCGTCGGCTGAAGCACTGCCACAGCCGAGTAGCGCGACATCCCGCATACTTGCAACAGGTCGACAATGATCGACCGCGACTGCGCTAGAATCACCTGCGCGGTCAGCACCCCACCCTCGGCCACTTCCAGTCCAGCGCGAGCCCCCAATTCGCGCAAGCGTCGAACTAGCTCAGGGATCGCAACATGTTCATCTAGGTCGCCGGATTTCGTGTAGAGCTCAGCTAATTGGCCAGCTACATCCGCAAGACTGGAGATAATCCACAGCTGCTCTTTCGACACGGTGTCATGGTCTTCAACCAGGGTGAGTGCCCGTCGCGAGAGCACACGGGTGTTTCTCATCGCATTATCGACGGGGTTCAGGATGCGCACCAAGGACTTGATGCGACGCTTATGGCGCCACAACAGGGGCGACACCGCGACTGATTCCTCGCCCTCTTTCGCTGCGGCGATCATTCTGTTGATGTTTGCCTGCGAACCACGAGCTTTCTTCAGAGCTTTCTGAATGCGCTCGGCGTCTTGTTCGGGAATTGCTGCAGCAACTTCTGCGAGGGTGGAGGCAGTTAATGCGAGCACTTTAGAAATTTCCATGCGCCCGCCCTTAAGCGGGCTGGTTGGCATGAGAGCGATGACGATGACGCCGATAAAGCCACCGACGAAAGCGTCAAGCATGCGGCTCGATCCGCCGGAGGTGCCGGGCGGCATGATGGTTGCGATCAACACCGACCCCAGGGCGGCTTGGGTGGCCATGAGCGGGCCTTTGTCGAGGAACACGGCTACGGCGAGGGAGGCTATGACGAGCAGCGGCATTTGCCACCAGCCGGTACCGAAGTGCCCGACGAAAAGGTCACCCACACCAACACCCAAGGACACACCAATGTTGAGTTCGACTGCTCGCCGCAGTCTGTCCCCACCGGTAAGGCCGAGGACGATAACTGCGGCCATGGGGGCGAAGAAAGGCTGGTGGTGGCTGAACAGGTGGACGGCAATGAGGTTTGCGAAGCCCGCTGCGACGCCTACTTGGAGGATGGGAAACAGCGAGGCTTTGAGTCGTTGCCATCGTGTGGTGATGAGGTTGGGTGCGTAGTACAGGCCCATCGTGGGCATCGTCGGCCTCCCATTGTTGGCTCGTGAGGTTACTGTGCTGGGTTTAAACAGTACAAAAGCAAACACCCCGCGGCGTTGCCCTTCCATGGTAGTGGTGGGTAACGCTGCAGGGTTTTAAGCTGTTCCGCCTGCTTTAGCTGCAGGGGTACAGGGTTTACTTGTTCAGGGTGGTGCCTACGGAGTGCAGGTCGGTGCAGGACTCGACGACGCGCTCTGCCATGCCGGCCTCAGCAGCCTTGAGGTAGGAGCGGGGGTCGTAGACCTTCTTGTTGCCGACTTCGCCGTCGATCTTCAAAACGCCGTCGTAGTTGGTGAACATGTGGCCGGCGACGGGGCGGGTGAAGGCGTACTGGGTGTCGGTGTCGACGTTCATCTTCACAACGCCGTAGCGCAAGGCTTCTTCAATCTTTTCCTTCTCGGAGCCGGAGCCACCGTGGAAGACGAAGTCGAAGGGCATTGCTCCTTCGTCGAGACCGAGCTTCTTAGCGGCTGCTTTCTGGCCTTCGAGGAGGACCTCGGGACGCAGCTTGACGTTGCCGGGCTTGTAGACGCCGTGGACGTTGCCGAAGGTTGCAGCCAGCAGGTAGCGGCCCTGCTCACCGGCGCCGATGGCGTCGATGGTCTTTTCGAAGTCTTCGACGGAGGTGTACAGCTGTGCACCAGCCTTGGCTTCGACGCCGTCTTCTTCGCCACCGACGACACCGATCTCGAGCTCGAGGATGATGTTGGCGGCCTTAGCCTTAGCCAGCAGCTCCTGGGCGATTTCGAGGTTCTCATCGATCGGGATAGCGGAGCCGTCCCACATGTGGGACTGGAACAGGGGCAGCTCGCCGCGGTCGACGCGCTCCTGGGAGATGGCGATCAGGGGGCGGACGTAGGTGTCCAGCTTTTCCTTCTGGCAGTGGTCAGTGTGCAGCGCGATGTTGATCGGGTAGTTCTTTGCTGCTTCGTGTGCGAACGCGGCGAGGGCGGTTGCACCCTTGACCATGTTCTTGACGTTGAGGCCAGAGCCGAACTCTGCACCACCGGTGGAGAATTGGATGATGCCGTCGCTTTCTGCGTCGGCGAAGCCCTTGAGGGCTGCGTTAATGGTCTCGGACGAGGTGCAGTTGATGGCGGGAAGGGCGTAGCCGCCGTTCTTCGCCTTGGTGAGCATCTCGGCGTAGACTTCCGGGGTTGCGATGGGCATTAAACAAACCTCCAAGTTGGGTGTCTTAAGTTCTCTACCTTCCGATTATGCCCGATTGGACACTTTCGCGCTGGAGTCGTGAGATATCCCACCTTTTTGGGGTCCTGACGTCGCCCCTACCGCAGGTTATCGCGCGTAGCCAGCCTGCGATACTCGTGCTGCAGCCTCGAGCAGCATCCAGCCTGATAACTGCACGGATAGGTCTCGTTCAGCAATTTGTGAGCTGCTCACGGCACCAGAAATGGAGGAGCCGACGACGCCTGAATTCTGTGGCAACGCGGCGTCATTAACCCAATCGGCACTGAAGACGGGGAGCCCATCTATTTCGAGGCGGTGGTTCCAGACACTCTCCGCAGAAGACAGAACCAAACGGGCAGCGATCTTCCGAGTTGCCCGATTAAGTCCGGAATCATCGGGCAATCGGACAGCGACGTCTGCGAGGTAGCGGGCGAGGATCCCCTTGAATAGTCCACCGTCACCGCCACCGGTCTGCCAGTCAATAACGCCCCCGGGCGTTGCCATTGTCTTGGCGATGGAGTGCACTAGGTCCCGAAGTTTGGTGATGTAGCCCATGGCTTCATCGGCTTTTTCTGCGTCAGCGATCGAACTGATGGGCTGCTCCAGACCCGCTGCTTTGCGTAGGGCATCGGAGATTTCTAGGCAGGCACCCAGCATGACGCCCTGGCAGTACGGGTGGATGTCTTTGACCACTTCGGGCCCGTGCATGCGCATACGCACGCCGTCCATGACCAGTCCGTCGTCGCCTACTAGGTTGTCAAACACCCAGTCGGTGAGCTCTTTGGCCGCACCCAATTGCCCTGCCCGCGCAAACATGATGGCTGCGGGACCGTTGGTGGGAACGTTGTAGAAAGTTTCGTTTGTACGCCAGGGCACCACACCCATGAGGGAGTCTTTGCTACCTTGGATGTCGCTTTCCAGCGGCTTAAGGTACTTGGGTACTTTTTGTTTTTTCAAGCCGGCGACGCGTTGTGAGGCCAGCGCCAGCCACGCTTTGTCGTCGTAGTAGCGGTTGGCTCGCACGTTGCGTAGGTTGCGCACACGGATACCCCGCAGTGTGTATTTCACCCGTGCGAGACGGGCTGGGGTGGTGTGACGGTGTGCAGCATCGATGAGGCAGTCGAGATAGTGTGCCTGCCACCAGTAGTGCCAGTGGAAGAACAGCTTGTCCCGGCCGGTGGGTGGCCAGGTGACGACCGCAAGGTTGGTTTTGGGAATACCCCAGACTCGGCTGGCATGCCGTTCGTTGATTGCTTGCTCCGCGAGGTCAGCGCGGTACGCCCATTTTTCTTGCACGATTATCTTTTCGTCGTGGTAATGCTGATTGTTACCAACTATTACCATAATCGGCGTGTTGGCGGATCCATGCGTGCATGGCGATACCCGCAGCCACCCCCGCGTTGATGGATCGTGTCGACCCAAATTGGGCGATGGAGCACGTCATGAGGGCGCCTTGTTGGGCGGCTTCGGTCACGCCGGGGCCTTCTTGGCCGAAGAGCAGCAGGCAGTTGCGTGGAAGGTCTGTGGTTTCCAGTGGTACGCAACCGGGGGTGTTGTCGATCGCCACGACAACAAGGTCGTTATCGCGTGCCCACTTCAACAGGTGGTCGACGTCCGGGTGGTGCATGAGGTGCTGGTAGCGGTCGGTGACCATCGCACCCCGGCGGTTCCAGCGCTTGCGCCCCACGATGTGAACCATGGATGCGGCGAAGGCGTTGGCGGTGCGCACCACGGTGCCGATGTTGGCGTCGTTTTCGAAATTTTCGATCGCGATGTGCAACGGGTGGCGTTTGGTGTCGAGGTCTTTGACGATGGCTTCGCGCCGCCAGTAGCGATAGTGGTCGACGACGTTACGGCGGTCGCCTTCGGCCAACAGCACTGGGTCGTAGCGCGGGTCGTCGGGCAGTGGTTGGCCGGGGTGTTCTTCGACCCAAGGCCCGAGCCCAACGGGGCGGGGGTTCCACTCTGTTGGGCCTACTGCCTGTGCGGCCTCACCTGTCGCAGCGTCGGACTGAGGGGTGTTATGCGAGCTCAAGGTCTTCGAGGCCGAGGAGGTAGCGGTATTCGAGGCCTTCGGCGGCGATGACGTCGCCTGCGCCGGTGTTGCGGTCAACTACTGTTGCGACACCTACTACTTCTGCACCGGCTTCTCGCAGTGCTGCGACAGCGGTGAGCGGCGAGTTGCCTGTGGTGGTGGTGTCTTCAACGACGAGTACCTTTTTGCCGACAATGTCAGGGCCTTCGATTCGGCGTTGCATGCCGTGTTTCTTGGCTTCTTTGCGCACGACGCACGCGTCGATGGGACGGCCTTCTGCGTGCATAATGGCTGTTGCTACCGGGTCTGCACCGAGGGTGAGGCCTCCGACGTGGGCGTAGTCCCAGTCGCTGGTGAGTTGGCGCAGCAGTTTACCGATGAGAGGCGAGGCTTCGTGGTGGAGGGTGGCACGGCGTAGGTCGACGTAGTAGTCGGCTTCTTTTCCGGAGCTCAAGGTCACTCGTCCGTGAACGACGGCGAGTTTTTTCACCAGTTCGGCGAGGCGTTTGAGGGCAAGTTGGTCGACTTTAGTCATTGGTTTCTTTCTTTGTTGTTGCTGTGTCAGCCTCTTCAGTTGCGTCTTCAAAGATAACTGAGGTGTTGGGTAGGTTGCGTATGACGCGGGTGCCGGCGAAGTCACTGACGTTGGGCTGTTCGAGTTTTTCTGCGATGGCCTCCACTTCGTCTGCGCCGAGCCCTGTGGGGGTGATGCTGCCGCGTTGTTCGTGTTGGTATCGGGTGGGCAGTTTGATGGTGGGGGGTTGGGGCAGTGGGGGTGTGACGGCCTGTGCGTTGTTGTCGTCTGTGTCGACGCGTAAAAGTTCTTCCCACGGGGTGTGTTTGCTGGGCAGTATGTGCGCGATGTTGGCCAGCGTGATCAGGCCCGGGTGTGGTTCGGTATCGCCTGCTGCGACGAGCCAGTCGGAGATGCACCATATTTTGGTGAATTTTTCCGGCAGTTCTTGCAGTGCGGGGTGAGTGCGGGGGTCTGCGTCCATGTGGGGGTTGTCGCAGGTCCATTGGTTTTCTTCCCGGAAGAAGCTGAGTGTTTGCGGCGAGCCGACGGTGCGTTTGACAGCGACGAGTGGTGGGTCCTGCGTGGTGTACACGTGGTGGCTGAGGTACTCGTGCTTCTGAGTGTGCTTGAGTTTTTTGCCGGGCAGCCCCCATGCTTCCGCTAGTTCCGCCTGGCTGTTTGTGGCGGTGTTTTTTCGGAGCATGCGGGAGCCCTTGTTTGCAGCGCGTTGGAGTGCGTCTGCGATGCGCGTGAGCAGGCCCGTGAGCATGTGTTAGGCCCCGTGTTGTACCGGGTTGTTGGGGTTGGCGCACCATTGTGACCAGCCGCCCATGTAGATTGCTGCTCCGGGGAGTCCTGCGTGGTGCATGGCGGCGACGGCTTGGCAGCTGTGGATGCCGGATCCGGAATAGATAATGACGTCGCGGGGGTCGGTGACTCCGACGGATTCAAACGCTGTGCGGATCTGCTCGGGGGTTTTGTATGTGTTGTCTTCGTTAAGCAGTTCGCGGGAGGGCAGGTTGACTGCGCCTGGGATGTGTCCTGCCTTGAGGTCTAGGTGCTCTTTGCGGCCTTGGTAGCGGTTTGCTTCGCGAGTGTCGATGAGTAGTTTGTTGCCTGCTTTGACGTCATCGATGGTGGCGACGGGAAGTTGGCCGGGCTCTGGGGTTAGGGTGCAGTTGTTGTGTAGGTTGCCGGGGCCGCCTACAGTGTCGCCGCCGGCTGCTTCCCATGCATCGAGTCCGCCGTCGAGGATTTTGACGTTGCTCACGCCCGCCCAGGTGAGGATCCACCAGGCACGTGCGGCGTAGATGCCTTTGCCTTGGTCGTAGACGACGACCTCATGGTTGTCTTGGAGACCCCAGGAGTTGAATGCGCGTTGGAGTATTGCTTTGTCAGGCAGTGGGTTTCGTCCGAGCTTGCTGCTGGGTACCGCGGCCAGTTGGGTTGCTGGGTCACAGCTCAGTGCTGTGGGGATGTGCTCGGAGTGAAACTTTTTTTGAGTTGCGCCTTCGCCAGCGACCCAGGTGCAGGCCAGCAGTGTTGTGCGGCTGCCGTGGTAAAGCCGGTTGGTGAGTTCCTCGACGCTAACAATGATACTCATGCCTATCAGTGTAACCCTGGTCAGAGTGGGTCGGTGAGTGTCCAGTAGACGACACATATCAGTGATGGTCAACATCGTTGTGCCTTCTTCACGGGCAATAAAGCAGCATTTGTTGTCTACGGTTGCTGTTTCGCGAAGAAGACGGCCGCTTTTTTTACAAACGCGTTTTCGGCTTCCAGTTGGGTGATGTAGCGGCCTTTGTCCGCCAGTGTGTGCGCATCTGCGAAGGGTTGCTTGTTGTGGCTACCGGAGCCGGTGCCTTCGGTGCCGAGGCGTTGCGACATCCAACGGTTGTGGGTGCTTAAGGATACGCCGTGGCAGGCTACCCCCGAATGTGACCCATACTGCAGCAAAGCTTAAAAATAGATTAAAAAACCGGGAAAATGCACTCACATACCTGTGGATAATATGAAGAAGTAGGGGATGCCAGTCAATTGGCATCCCCTACTTCAACTACCTAGGGCGACGGGAAACTAAACGCCTACGCTCAAGGACTCGCCGTCCTCGGCGACACTCACCAACACGGCATCACCATCACGCACATCGCCAGCCAACAGCTTCTTAGCCAACTGGTCACCAATGGCCTGCTGCACCAAACGGCGCAACGGGCGGGCACCATACGCAGGGTCGTAACCACGCTCCGCCAACCAGACCTTCGCGGCGTCATCAACGATCAGCGTCAACCTGCGGGCAGCCAAACGCTTCTGCAGAGACCCAATCTGGATGTCAACGATGCTGGTCAGCTGCTCCTTGCTTAGAGGATCAAAGATCACAACATCATCCAAGCGGTTCACAAACTCCGGCTTGAACGCTGCCTTCACCGCGTCCATCATCTGCTCCCTAGTACCGCCGGCACCCAGGTTGGAGGTGAGGATCAAGATGGTGTTGCGGAAGTCCACCGTGCGGCCCTGGCCATCGGTCAAGCGACCTTCGTCCAACACCTGCAACAAAATGTCAAAGACATCCGGGTGGGCCTTTTCCACCTCGTCGAACAGCACCACGGTATAGGGGCGGCGGCGCACAGCCTCCGTCAACTGGCCACCCTGGTCGTAACCAACGTATCCGGGAGGAGCACCAACCAGGCGGGCAACAGCATGCTTCTCGCCGTACTCGCTCATGTCGATGCGGACCATAGCGCGCTCGTCGTCAAAGAGGAATTCCGCCAAGGACTTCGCAAGCTCCGTCTTACCCACACCCGTGGGGCCGAGGAACAGGAAGCTACCGGTGGGGCGGTCAGGATCGGACACGCCCGCGCGGGCACGTCGCACAGCATCCGACACTGCCACGACGGCTTCGTCCTGGCCAACAACGCGCTTGGCGAGGAAGGACTCCATCTCCAGCAGTTTTTCGGTCTCACCCTGCATCATCTTGCCGGCGGGAATACCAGTCCAGGCGCTGACCACCTCGGCGATGGTGTCCGGGGTGACTTCCTCCGACAGCATAGAATTGTTACCGGATTCCGCCACCTCCGCTTCAGCCGCCTCGGCTTGCTTCTCCAACTCGGGGATGCGGCCGTAGCGCAGCTCTGCAACCTTGCCAAAGTCACCTTCACGCTCGGCAATCTCGGACTCCTGGCGCAGCGATTCCAGTTGCTCTTTGGCCTCACGCACCTTGTCAATGGCGGTTTTCTCATTGGACCAGCGGGCAGTCAGCTCGCTCAAAGTCTCGCGTTCATCCGCGAGTTCTTGGCGCAGCTTAGCCAGGCGCTCGACCGACGCGGCGTCCGTTTCCTTCGCCAGAGCCATCTCCTCGATCTCCAAGCGGCGAACCGTGCGCTCCAAAGCGTCGATCTCCTCCGGGGAGGAATCAATCTCCATACGCAATCGGCTGGCAGCCTCATCCACGAGGTCAATGGCCTTATCCGGCAGGAAGCGGGACGTGATGTATCGGTCAGACAGAGTAGCCGCAGCAACTAGCGCAGAGTCCTGGATGCGCACACCGTGGTGCACCTCGTAGCGTTCCTTCAGGCCACGCAAGATACCCACGGCGTCTTCAACACTGGGTTCACCCACGTAAACCTGCTGGAAACGACGCTCCAACGCGGCGTCTTTCTCGATGTACTTCCTGTACTCCTCCAGAGTTGTGGCACCAACCAAACGCAGCTCACCGCGGGCAAGCAACGGCTTGATCATATTGCCGGCGTCCATTGCGGAGTCACCGGTCGCGCCGGCACCAACGATGGTGTGGATCTCGTCGATGAAGGTGATGATCTGCCCGTCGGCATTCTTGATTTCGTCGAGCACGGCCTTAAGGCGTTCCTCAAACTCACCGCGGTATTTAGCGCCGGCGACCATCGAACCCAGGTCAAGGCTAATCAGCGTCTTGCCCTTGAGGGACTCAGGGACGTCACCCGCAACAATACGGCGTGCAAGACCTTCGACAATGGCTGTCTTACCCACACCGGGCTCACCAATAAGCACCGGATTATTTTTGGTACGTCGGCTCAGCACCTGTACCACGCGGCGGATTTCCTCATCCCTACCAATGACGGGATCGATCTTGCCTTCGCGGGCACGCTTGGTGAGGTCGGTGGAGTACTTCTCCAATGCCTGGAACTGCCCCTCGGGGTCCTCGCTGGTGACGCGTTGGCTACCGCGCACAGTCGGAAAAGCACCCTTCACAGCGTCGTAGGTAGCGCCCAGTTCTTGCATAGCTTTCGCAGCATCGGATTCTCCGCGCGCAATACCTGCAAGCAGGACTTCGGTAGAGACAAACTCGTCGCCAAGCTCACCGGCTAGCTCTTGGGCTGCGGTAAAAGCGTTCAGGCAGTCGCGGTTAAAGTTCGGCTTCGCGATACCGGAGCCTTGGGCTTTGGGGTAAGAATCGACAAGTGCCTGCGCCTTAGTCAGCACCTCATCGGCTTCAACGCCTGCGGCTTTAAGCACCGGGTAAGCGATGGAATCTTGCTGTTTAAGCAACGCCACCAGTATGTGGGCTGGGCGAATGTCGGGGTTTCCTAATGCACTGGCCTGCTGCAAGGCTGCCTGTAAAGCTTCATTGGTTTTTGTGGTTGGTGTGAATGTATCCATTATGTTTCTCCTTTTGTCTATGGGGCTTGTTGCGCCCTCTTATTATGTATAACGCACGAGAAGTTGAGTGTGTTCCACTCAAGTAAAAAAATCTACAAAATTTTTTGAGTCGACCACACTCAACCTCGCGCGCTGCGGCATAATGAGGTGGTGACTCTCGCCGACACCCTCCGCGCCGACCCACAGCGCCTCACCCACTTCGGCGACCTCGCACACTCCGCGCTCCTGCGCCGAGCCCCAGGCCTCATATCGTTTTTCGGCCCCAACCCCCACACCGAACTCACCACCGCAGTCCTGTTCACCCTCACCCACAGCACCCCGGGCCCGCAGGATTCCGGCACACAAACACCCCTCTCACCGCGTATTGACGCCGCGGGGGTCAGTGCCCTGCGCGCCCTCGCCGCCGAACACGTGGCCTACATGCCACCCGACCCCGCGCTGTACCTTGCCGCAGCGGACGCCCTCTGCGAAGCACTACGCGATAGCTGCGCCGACCAGCCCTTCCAGCAGGTACTCGCAGCCGAAAAAGCGCTGCGCGCAGCATGTTCGCTCATGGCTACGCACGCCGAAACCCTAGAGTCCACAACCACCACCGCAACCGTCGTCGACGTCGAACAGCGCAACGCGGACATTGTTGTCGTCCGCATGGTCGCGCAACGCCCCATCACTTACCTCGCCGGACAGCACGTCCAGGCCTGCCCGGATATCACCCCCGGTCAGTGGCGCCGCCTCGCCCCCGCCCTGCCACCCAACGATCAAGGCCACGTCGAATTTCACTTGCACAAGCCTTCCCCGATGCCCCGTACGGGCGACACCTGGACACTGGGGCTTGCCAGCGGGAATACCGCCGTGACAGGCGATCAGGAACTACTTCTCATTGCCGAAGAAACAGGTCTCGCATCGGCCCGCGCGATCATCCTCGACCTGCTCCAACGCGGCGTCACTACCCGCACTCACCTATTCTTCGGTGGCACTTCACCGGGCCGGCTCTATGACCTTTTGGGGCTGTGGCAGTTGGCCGGCACAAGCCCGTGGTTATCCATCACCCCGGTCTACCAGGAAGAACAAGATCCCTGGTGGTTGTCCCCCACCGAGCATTGTTCCTGCCCCCGCGGCCTACACCTGCCCCACATCGGGTCCCTTGCTGACGTAGTTCCGCGCTTCGGCAGCTGGGAGGACCGGGACGTGTTGATCTTCGCACACGATCGCACCATCAATGACGTCGCGTCGGCCATGCGTGCAGCAGGCACTCCGGGCAGTCACATCCGCTCGCTGCGTACTGCTTCCGGCTAATCGTCGGCCAGCACCGGCAGAGTTTTTCGCACGGCGTCAACACCCTCGACGTCCAGATCGTAGATGAGCAGTCCGGGCTCGGCACCAAGGCTATCTGCAGGGGTTCCGTCCGCTAGGAAAACACCGCTATTGCCCACGCCGCATGGGCCTTCGCGAGTAATCCCTTGGGTTTCGGGGTCCGCCTGGTCGACAGCGAAAACCACGCAGGTGGAGTCCATTGCCCGAGCAGAGCCCAAGGTGTTCCACTGGCGTACTTTGCCCGGCCCACTTTGCCACGATGCGGACACGATGATCGCCTGGGCCCCAGCGCGTGCGAGCTGTTTAAACTGCTGCGGGAAGCGGATGTCGTAACAGGTTGCTACGCCCCAGCAGATCCCTTCGTAGGTGAAGGTCAGATTGGCTTCGCCTGGCTTGACGTTGTCAGACTCTTTAAACCCGAAGGCATCGTAACAGTGGCGCTTGTTATACCGGTGCTCAGTGCCGTCCGGCAGGACGACGAACAAGGTATTGTGCACCCGATTGCGCCCCTGTTGGTTGTCGGCTGGGGTGAAGCCACCGACGACCAACGCGATGGAATGCTCTTGAGCTGCCTGCCGGATGGGGGCTAGGAAATCTTCGATGCACTCCGCATTGTGATCGAGCCGCCCGGTTCCAAAAGCCTGCGACGTTGCCTCCGGAAACGCCACAAGTTGCGCGCCTTTCCCGCTTGCCTCGGAAATTAGTTGGCATACTTGCCGGGCATTATCGGAAGGGCTGGGACCTGTTGTGAGCTGGGCTAGTGCAACACGCATGGGTCAAGCCTATGTGAAATTCTTCTAACTCGCAGCACTATTGTCCACAACCAAGCTATGCGGATACAGTGCCCACAGCACAGGTATCTCGCACACTGGTGCCATGACTTCCAAACAATCACCGCTCAACGAACACTTAAGCATTATGAACTCCAGCTTTTTGGATGCGATGCCTTGTTTCGACCCGATGCCGCGACCACAAGTGTCACCGCCCGACTCAACAGGCTTAGGCTTTTGCGAACACCTAGGATCCTTAGAAACCTTCCGATCCGCCGCATCAGATTTAGTATCTGCCTGCGAGCACTCAACTTCGCTTATGGATCAGGCAGTTGCCCAGCTGCGGGCATCGGTTGCAGAGTTTATTGCCAACGTGTGGCAGCAGGACGATGTCCTGGCCGAGGTGTTGGATGGAGGGCGCACGCGGTGAGTCTTCGTCTACCCACCGGCCCACCCCCAGCATCCCATGGCTTATCCACCCTCGAGGCAGCCTTGTACGTGTGGGCACAGCAACTGTCGGATCATCGCGAGCTCGTCAGCGATAGCTGGTATGCCCACCTTGGGCGAAGCGTCAGCGGAGCAGCCTTCGACGAAGCGTTCACCACCCACCTGCGGCTGACCTCCCCCGCTGAACAGGTCATCTCGGTGTTGCAGCAGGCAGCAGGTGTTACCAGCGCAATCGCCACCGCCCGTCGGAATCTTGAGCATCGAGTGGCCGAAGCAATCGATCATCTTGCTGCCGTGGGGATTTACCTGCGCTCGGGGAATATGTTGTATGCCGCGGACCATGCGGTCGAACTACTTCCTGACGCTCGGGCATTGTTTGATACTTTTGGTCAGATTTCCTGGGCCATAGACCAGCATGGTGCCGCTGAGCTTCGCCGTATCGCGCAATTCACCAATCCTTCCCTCATGCCCGTGTTAACTGCCGCGGCAGATGGCCTCGACCAGCTCGATGCGCCGTGGCCGCCTCATCCCCATGACGTGAAGCTGTGGGTTTCACAGCACCCTGAGGCGGAATTGCTCGACTCCCCCGGTGAAGGCTTTGCCTACGCAGTCGGCGATCCCGGCGCCAGCAGCCACATCATTATTGTCGGCGGTGTTGGGTCCAGCAGCGACAGTTCGTGGGAACGCAACCTGCAGCGGGCGTTGACGACAGCGGCCGCAACAGATTCTCGTGTAGTGATGTGGACGGGTTATGACGCCCCGGGGGTGCTGCCCTTCGGTATCAGCGACCGACGCGCGCATGACGCCGCCGGGGATGTTCATTCATTCATCGAGCACTACGCCAATCAACTAAGGGACAATGATTCCAGTAGTGGCTCGGATCGTACCTTAACGTTGGTGGGCTATTCCTATGGTTCTCTAGTAGCGGGCCTTGCAGCGCGCCAGGGCCTGCCCGTGGATTCCGTGGTTTTTGTGGGCAGCCCGGGGACTGGGGCGCATGATGTGGAGGATCTTCGGATCAAGCCCGGCGGAAAAGTGTATGCGGTGATGGGCACTTCAGATCCGATACGGGTGGCAACCAGCAACCATCAGGGGCTGTTCGGTCCCGACCCGGGTGGTGAATCTTTCGGAGCGATTGGGGTGGAAGTCCCCGCGGACCACAGTGGCTACTGGGAAAGCGAGGACTTCCTCGATGTACTCCGCCGGGCTTCAGCTCCCTAGGGCCAACCCGGGGGGATATGGCTCCTTAGAACAGGCCGGTGGGCTTGTAGGAGTAAGACACAAGCATGCACTTGGTCTGGGTGTAGTGCGCCACCATATTTGAGAAAAAAATTTACAAAAATCTTTGCTTAAATTTGCAGATCACTTTCGTTAAGCTAAAAATCGCTGGTAAGCCCCCCTCGATAATGTCCCAAATCCTCAAAATGTGATATCACTTTATGTATGAGTAATGACCCAAAAATCCCCCAAACCGTCGAAGTGTCTACCGATCCAGTAGGCCACACAGGCACCAACGTTGATGTCCAGGAACGGCCCGCAACCACAGGCGGGGCAGCAGCCGCCATTAGCACCCTCGTCATTGCAGTCGCCCTGCTGGGAATTGCAGCCTTGCTCGCGCTTCAAGCCATGGCGGCACTCATGGAAACTAGCGTTGGCCTGGGCATACTACTTGGCATTGTCGCCGTACTGGCACTGATCGCCTCGCCCATCCTGTTCAGCATGGTCAAGGTCGTCTCCCCCGGACACACCCAGGTCCTGCAGCTGTTTGGCAAGTACCTAGGCACCAACCGGCGGACGGGACTAACTGTCGTCCCACCGCTGTCCTACGCAACGAAAGTCAGCGTACGTGTCCGCAACTTCGAGACCAACGTCCTCAAGGTCAATGATGCCGGCGGCAACCCCATTGACATCGCAGCCATCATCGTCTGGCAGGTAGCCGATACCGCTAAAGCCACCTTCGCCGTGGAAGAGGTCGATGAGTTCATCCGAGCCCAAGCAGAATCAGCCCTGCGCCACGTCGCCTCAACCCACCCCTACGCCCCCTCAGCGCAGTATGCGCATTCCCTCTCCGGATCCACCGACGTCGTAAGCGCGGAAATCGCCGATGAGGTCGCCGCCCGCGTCGCCGTCGCAGGCCTCGAAATCGTCGAGGCTCGCATCTCCGCCTTGTCCTACGCGCCGGAAATTGCCCAGGCAATGCTGCAACGCCAACAGGCCTCGGCAATCGTGGATGCGCGGGAAACCATCGTCGAGGGCGCAGTTTCAATGGTCGAATCCGCCCTCGACCAGCTGGAAAAGCGCGACATCGTTGACCTCGATCCCGAACGCCGAGCAGCGATGGTTTCCAACCTCCTGGTCGTACTGTGCAGCGAAAACAACACCACCCCCGTGGTCAATGCCGGCAATCTGTACCCCTAAAACGACCGCCTCATGCCAAGGAAACAAGTCCCCCTTCGGCTAGACCCCGACGTCTATGCCGCCCTTGCCAGGTGGGCGGCTGATGACCTCCGTAGCGTCAACGCACTCATCGAAGTGCTCCTTCGCGATGCCCTCAAGCGGGAGGGCCGCATGCCCCGCAGCGCCGGCCCACTACCCCGCCGGGGTCGACCACCTGAAAAAGAGGTGTAAATTACCAACTACCCACTATTGGAAACATTCACCGGAAGACCAAATGCACAGAATATCTTGGCAGCCCTACGTACTTGGCGCACTGGTCAGCGAAAGTTTTCCTAGTGTTCGTCGTCGCCCTCGTCGTAGTACCTATCCTGTTGGCGGCACTGTCCTAAAAGAACCGCACTAACTAACAGCTGCGACCTCTACGGTTTTCCCACACCACAATCGACGTCGAACGAGGCACATGCACCAGCTCACCGCGCGGCCGACCCCTTTGCGCCGAAAGACGTTCATTGTCCCGCCGCAACTGAGCATTCTCAGCACGCAAAGCCTCATTTTCCACCTTGAGCTGCAGAATTTCCTTAATGCCAGCAAGGTTAACGCCCTTGTCCTGGCTTAGCCGCTGAATCGTACGCAATGTATCAACGTCATCTTGCGAATAGCGGCGGCCACCCCCACGAGTCCGGGCGGGGGTCACCAAACCCATGCGATCGTACGTACGCAACGTCTGCGCATGCATCCCAGCAAGCTCGGCAGCTACCGAGATGACATACGCCTTCTCACCCTGCTCCGACTGCCCGGCCGAAGAACGCGAATTGTTGCTCATCACTCATCACGCCCCTGCCCAGCCATCACGCGGATCAACACCCTGAGCAGCCACAGCGTCAGCGTAAGCCTGCAGCGCCTGCTTCGCGGCGTCATCAAGCGAGCTGGGAACCTGCACAGCCAGCTTCACCAGCAAGTCACCGGCAGCGCCCTTGCGGCGAGGAACACCCTTGCCCTTAACCCGCAACACACGGCCATCGTTGGTGCCGGCAGGAACCTTCACCTTCACACGACCATTCAGCGTGGGGACAGACAAAGTTGTACCTAAAGCCAACTCTTCAAAGGATACCGGCACCGTCAACAACAAGTTGTCATTCTTGCGCTCAAACAACTTGTCAGGCCGAACGTGCACGGTGACCAACACATCGCCGCTGGGAGCACCATTAGGCCCAGCCTCGCCGCGGCCCGCCAAGCGCACCTTCTGCCCATCATTCATCCCCGGAGGGATCTTCACGTTGATCGTGCGATCACGATTCTGCACACCAGCACCGCGGCAATCCGCACACGGATCCGTGACGACGCGGCCGGAACCATTGCAGTCTGAACACGGCGCACTGAAACCGAAAGCACCACGGTTTTCATTGACGAAACCGCTACCGTGGCAGGTACCGCACGTCGTTGGGTTACCAGACGTCGACCCCGACCCATGACAGGTCTTACAGGGAGCATTGCCCTTGATCTGCAAACTCAGCTGCGTACCCAACACAGCCTCGCGGAAATCCAGGGTGACGTCGGTTTCTACATCCGACCCTCGCCGCGGCCGCGCTTGGCGGCGAGAAGAGCCACCGCCGCCACCCCACATGCCGCCGAAGATGTCGCCAAGACCGCCCTCCGCAGAAAAACCTCCACCCGGTCCAGATCCACCGAAGAGATCCGAGAGGTCGGAAATATTGAACCCTTCCTGCCCGCGAAACCTGCCGCCCTCAGCGCCTCCAAACCGGCCAAAACCACCCTGGGCGATCATGGCCTTCAGCTCGTCGTACTCCGCGCGCTTCTTTTCATCACCAATGACGTCGTAAGCTTCCGCAGCCTTCTTGAAACGCTCCTCTGCAGCAGCATCACCGGGATTCTTATCCGGGTGATTATCCCGGGCAAGCGTCCTGTACGCCTTCCTAATCTCGTCGTGGGTTGCGGACGAGGAGACCCCCAGATCCGCGTAATAGTCCTTTTCAGCCCATTCAGCTTTGCTCACTGGGCATCTCCTCCTTTCCGGCTATTCGACCGGATAGCTAAATAAATAATTTTTGTTTTAATGTTGTCTAAAATTTCCACTAAAAAGCGGGGTCAGCAGCAGAAATACTGTCCACCGACCCCGCTATTGTGGCCTAAAAGCAGCCTCGCTTAGGCCGGATCCGCAATAATCACCATTGCGGTACGGATCAGACGATCACCCATCGCCCAACCAGAGCGAAGGACCGTACCGATCACCTTGGTTTCACCGGTGGAGGTGTCCTGAACAGCCTCGTGGCGCTCAGGGTCAAACTCGTCGCCCTCTGCACCAAACTCGACAACGTCGAACTTGGTGAAGGTCGCACGAATTTTGTCATTAACCGCCTTCAGTGGCCCCTGCAGGTCACCGTGCTTTTCGGCGAGCTCCAGGTCGTCGACAACGGCCAACAATTCGGCAACGACGCTAGCTTTCGCGGCAGCCACCACTGCTGCTCGGTCGCGCTCGGTGCGACGGCGAAAGTTTGCGTACTCCGCCGTCACCCGCTGCAAGTCCTCTGTACGCTCAGCAAGCTGCTGCGCGACGTCAGGCTCAACCGTTTCGTCAACTGCTTCCTCAACCGACGCGGCGTCATCGTCCGGCTGTTCAGACTCCGACTGCTCCGACTGCTCCGCCAACTTGGCGAGAGCTTCCTCTTCAGACAGCGTGGTCGGCTCTTCCTGCTGATCGCTCACGACACAACACCTCTACTTACTTGTTGTCTTCGTCGTCGACAACCTCAGCGTCAACAACATCATCGTCAGAGTCGCCCTCAGCACCGGCCTCTGCAGCCTGAGTCTCGTAGAGCTCCTTGCCCATTTCCATGGACCCCTTGGACAGCTCCTCGACAGCGGACTTGATTGCCTCGATGTCCTCACCCTTCAGAGCCTCTTCGACACCCTTAGCGGCCTCTTCGACCTTGTTCTTGACGTCATCGGACAGCTTGTCGGCGTTGTCTTCGACAGCCTTGCGGGTCTGGTACACCATGGACTCAGCAGAGTTACGGACCTCCTGCTCCTCGCGGCGCTTCTTGTCCTCCTCAGCGTGAACCTCGGCGTCCTTGATCATGCGATCGATTTCATCCTGGGACAGGCCAGAACCATCCTGAATCTTGATGGTGTTTTCCTTGCCGGTGCCCTTGTCCTTCGCGGTGACGTGGACGATACCGTTAGCGTCGATGTCGAAGGTGACCTCGATCTGCGGAACACCACGGGGAGCCGGAGCGATACCGGTCAGCTCGAAGGAACCGAGCAGCTTGTTGGCAGCAGCCATCTCGCGCTCGCCCTGGAAGACCTGGATCTGAACGCTGGGCTGGTTGTCCTCAGCGGTGGTGAAAGTCTCCGAACGCTTGGTCGGAATGGTGGTGTTGCGTTCGATCAGCTTGGTCATCACGCCACCCTTGGTCTCAATACCAAGCGACAGCGGGGTGACGTCGAGCAGGAGCACGTCCTTGACCTCGCCACGCAGCACACCAGCCTGGAGGGCAGCACCGACCGCAACAACCTCATCCGGGTTAACGCCCTTATTGGGCTCCTTGCCACCGGTAAGTTCCTTCACCAGTTCGGAGACTGCAGGCATACGGGTGGAACCACCGACGAGCACAACGTGGTCAATGTCGCCAACACTAATGCCGGCATCCTTGATGACCTGGTTGAACGGAGCCTTGCAGCGGTCCAGCAGATCCTGGGTGATGCGCTGGAACTCAGCACGGGACAAGGTCTCGTCCAAGAACAGCGGGTTCTTTTCTGCATCCACAGTGATGTAGGGCAGGTTGATGTTTGCGGACTGGTTAGAGGACAGCTCGATCTTTGCCTTCTCAGCAGCCTCACGCAGACGCTGCAGAGCCATCTTGTCCTTGGTCAGGTCGATGCCGTTGGCTGCCTTGAACTTCTCAACCAACCAGTCAACGATGCGCTGATCCCAGTCATCGCCACCAAGCTCGTTATCGCCGGAGGTTGCGCGAACCTCGACCACGCCATCACCGATCTCCAGGAGGGAGACGTCGAAGGTACCGCCACCAAGGTCGAAGACCAGGATGGTCTGTTCCTTGTCCCCCTTCTCAAGGCCGTAAGCCAGTGCAGCTGCGGTGGGCTCGTTAACGATACGCAGGACGTTGAGACCCGCGATCTGGCCAGCCTCCTTGGTTGCCTGACGCTGGGAGTCAGAGAAGTAAGCCGGGACAGTAATGACGGCGTCAGTCACGTCCTCACCCAAGTAGGATTCAGCGTCGCGCTTGAGCTTCATCAAAGTGCGGGCAGAAATTTCCTGAGGGGTGTAGTTCTTGCCGTCGATGTCGACAGTCCAGTCCTGGCCGATGTGGCGCTTCACGGAGCGGATGGTGCGGTCAACGTTGGTGACTGCCTGGTTCTTAGCGGACTGGCCGACAAGAACCTCGCCGTTCTTAGCGAAAGCAACCACCGAGGGGGTGGTGCGAGAGCCTTCAGCGTTGGCAATAACGACGGGCTCGCCGCCTTCAAGTACAGATACAACAGAGTTAGTGGTTCCGAGGTCGATGCCTACTGCACGTCCCATAATGATTCTCCTTATTAGTTTTCTACGTTTCTTCTACAGTCCGGTTGAGCCTGCCTGACTCAACCTTTCACACCGTACAACGTATGCATCCTACAAACTTGTTCCCACTAGACTCAAGTTTTGCATGTGTTTTGCATCACATAAATGCAAAAAGGGCACCTAAGCTGGAATTTTACAACCAAATCAGGTGCCCATTGTCAGCGGCTCCAAGCCGCCGGGCCGACGCTAATTAACACTAATTGCGCCCGTGCGGCCCCCAGAAGGGAACTCCGGCACCGGAGGAACCATTCGCGCCAAAGGTCGCAAACATGCCATTGCCAAAGAAACACACGTAGCCGCAGCTACAAGGCCTGTTCGCACACGAAAAATCTGCATAACTTCCTCAAAAACGATGCAATACGGACGCCACCGACGGCGATAAACCACATGCCATAACGTGCACGGCCACACTATGGCCCCCGACAAAGGACGACAGCACAAGTGAAGCTTTCGGAGCGCTACGATTGCACAGTGTAGCGAATACAACACTTAGAACCCACACGACAACCCCATCACCCAAGTAGCAACGAAAGTAGCAACTGCAACGCGTTGTCCTCTATGGTTTGCACAGTAAATGCGTAATGAAGAAAAGGTGAAACGTGAACACAACCCCCCAAGGGCCCACCAACAGCCCTTCCAATGGTGACAGCCTGCCAGACCTGGCCGACACCATCGCCGACAACGTCGCCGACACCGCCGACGGCTCCGACGCGACTATGTCCGCCAGCACCGACCGCGCCATCATCATCGGCCGCGACGGCCGCTGGGTCGCTGGTTGGGCACTGCGCTTCATCGTCGTCGCCATCGCCCTATACATCGCCAGCATCGGGCTCGCGAAGGTATGGAGCGGCATCCTCCCCATCCTGCTCTCCATCCTGGTGTGCACCGTCCTTTGGCCGCCCGTGCGCTGGCTACGCGCGCATAAATTCCCGCCGGCACTAGCCGTCGCAACCGTCGTGCTCGGCTGCTTCGCCATCGTCGGTGGCATCTTCGCCGCCATGGCACCCACGGTGACCAGCCAATCCAAGGAGCTCTACGACCAGGCCCTCGCCGGCGCGTACAAACTGCAGGACTACATCCAGGGCCCGCCGCTGAACATTAAGGCCGAGCAGGTCAACAACGCCGTTGACGAACTCCTGGACAAGGCGCGCGCGCAGGGCGACGCCATCACCTCCGGCGTGATCAGCGGCGTATCCACCGCCTCTGAGGTCATCGTCACCGGCGTGATCTGCCTGGTCCTCACCTTCTTCTTCCTCAAAGACGGCCCCAAGTTCCTCCCCTGGGTACGCCGCACCACCGGCCCTAGCTGGGGCTACCACCTCACCGAGGTTCTCAGCCGCACCTGGGTGACCCTCGCAGGGTTCATCCGCGCGCAGGCCATGGTCTCCCTTGTCGACGCCATCTTCATCGGCATCGGCCTGATCGTTTTGAAGGTGCCGCTCGCGCTCGTGCTGGTCGTCCTGACCTTCTTCGCCGGCTTCATCCCGATCGTCGGCGCCATCTCCGCAGGCGCGATCTCCGTCCTCATCGCTTTGGTATCTAACGGTGTCACCAACGCCATCATGGTGCTCGTCCTGATCATCGCCGTGCAGCAGTTGGAGAGCCACATTCTGTCGCCCATCTTGCAGTCCAAGGCCATGGATCTGCACCCGGTTATTGTGCTTCTGTCCGTCACCGTCGGCGGCAGCCTGTTCAAGATCGTTGGCGCCTTCCTGGCTGTCCCCGTCGCCGCCACCATCGCCGTATGGATCCGCTACCACGGTGACCTCGTGGCTCTGCGCGCTGGCGAAAAAACCACCGATGACATCGAACTTGCCACCGGCGACAACAACGACGACAGCGGTAACGTCCTCGACACCATCAAGACGAAACTCTCCGCCATGGCAACTAAAACCAAAAAGGCATAGAGCTAACCCGCCCCTAGCTTTTCGGGCATGGCCAGCTGATTTAAGCTACTGGCCATGCCCCTTTTCGCTTCCTGCCCCACGATCACCGCAGAGACGATGACCATAGGCCTCCTTGGCCTCATCCTCTCCGCCCCAGCTTGGTGGTTTTTCGGCAAGGGAGTCGCCCGCCTGGTTACCTTCATCCGTTCAGGCGCGAAAGAAAACACAATTAATGACGTCGCGGAGCTCACCGCGGTAAGCAGGCTCAACCAGCCAGGCCGACGGCTGGCCACCCTCATCAAAGAGGTGGCACTGCACACCGAACTCGCCCGCAAGCCACTGGTCGCCGCAGCCCACTGGCTGGTGATGGTCGGATTCCTCCTCGGTTCCTTCGTGTGGTTCGAGGCCTATATCCAAACCTTCAACCCCGCGGGTGGATGGCCACTCATCGGCCGCACCGCCGCGTACCATGTGGTCGACGAGTTCCTGGGCGTCGGCACAGTGCTCGGCATCGTTGTGTTGATGGTCATTCGCAGGCTCAACCGCCGCCGCTTCTATGGCTCCAACGAACGCGCAGCACTGTTCGTCGAACTGGTCGTCCTGCTCGAAGGCGTCGGGATGATCCTCGTCAAAGCAGGCAAAATCTCCACCTACCCGCTGCTCAACCACGCCGACTGGACCTCCCCTGTCTCCGGATTCATCGCACAGTGGCTACCCGCCAACGCCACCATGGTCAGCGCCTTCGCACTGCTCAAACTACTCACCGGCATGGTGTGGCTCTACATCGTCGGCCAACAACTATCCTGGGGTATCGCCTGGCACAGATTCCTCGCATTCTTCAACATTTTCTACCAGCGCAACCCCGACGGCGCGCCCGCGCTAGGCAAACTGCCCACCCCCAACCTTGACGCGGCGTCATCAACCGGCGAAGACACCCCACCCGGAGTCGGCACCGTCGGCCACATGCCGTGGAAAATGCTGCTCGACGCCGCCACCTGCACCGAATGCGGCCGCTGCCAAGAACAATGCCCCGCATGGAACACCGGCAAGCCACTGAGCCCCAAACTGTTCGTCCGCGACCTCCGCGACGCCGCCCTCGACGGCCCCGCCTACCTCACCCTCGTCGACAACGTCATCGAACCCGACGTTCTGTGGTCCTGCACCAACTGCGGCGCCTGCGTCGAACAATGCCCCGTCGACATCGAGCACATCGACCACGTCGCAAACCTCCGCCGCTACCAAGTACTCGGCGCCTCCGACTTCCCCAGCGAACTCACCAGCCTGTTCAAAAACGTCGAAACCAAAGGCAACCCCTGGGGACGCAACGCCAGCGAACGCATGGACTGGATCGACGCCGCCCGCCGCGACGGCATCGAGGTACCACTCGCCCACGAAGTCGACGACTTCGAATACCTCTTCTGGGTCGGCTGCGCCGGCACCTACGACGACAATGCCCGCGCAACCACCCGCGCCACCGTCGAACTGCTGCACACAGCCGGCGTGAAATTCGCCGTCCTCGGCAGCGGCGAAACCTGCACCGGCGACCCCGTACGCCGCGCAGGCAACGAATTCCTGTTCCAAATGCTGGCGCAAGAAAACGTCAACACCCTAAACAACGCCTTCGGCAACAATGACGCCGCGGAAGATGCGACGTCATCACGCGCACAGCGCAAAATCATCACCACCTGCGCGCACTGCTTCAACACCCTCCGCAACGAATACCCCGACTTCGGCGGACACTTCGATGTATTCCATCACACCCAACTGCTTAACCGCCTGGTCCGCGAAGGGCTGCTGAAGCCGATCCCCCGGACGGCAAGCGACCGCAAGCCGATCACGTACCACGACCCATGCTTCCTCGGCCGACACAACAAGGTGTTCGACCCACCTCGCGAACTGCTGGAATCCATCGCCGGCGGGCCAGCCGGGCTGGTCGAAATGGACCGCAACCGCAACAATGGCTTCTGCTGCGGTGCCGGTGGTGCGCGCATGTTCATGGAAGAAAAACTCGGCACACGCATCGCCGACAATCGCGCAGAAGAAGCCCGCTCAACCGGCGCCGGCGAAGTTGCCGTCGGCTGCCCCTTCTGCAACACCATGCTCGGCGGAGGCATTAAGGCGACAGCTGCCGCTGGTGAAGACGCCGCCGATGCACCCCAGGTGCGGGACGTTGCCGTGATGCTACGCGACTCAATCATGGTCGACGGCGCGCTTCCCGCACCCCGCGCGAAAGCGTTCCTCGGGACACCGGTTCGGCGACAGCGCATCGAAACTGCAGGTAACGAATCTGCAGTCGCTGAAAAGCCTGCCGCGTCAGTGGATTCTAAGAAGCCTGCCGCCCCAGCGACGCCTGTCCCACCTGCTCCGCCAGCGCCCGCTGCACCAGCACCCGGCGGCGCCGTCCCCAAGCCAGGCGCATCCGTGCCGAAACCTGGCTCGTCAATACCAAAACCGGGCAGCAGTGTCCCCCGCCCCGGCGGCGCCGTCCCCAAGCCAGGTGCATCCGTGCCGAAACCGGGCTCGTCAGTACCAAAACCGGGCAGCAGTGTCCCCCGCCCCGGCGGCGCCGTCCCCAAGCCCGGCGCATCAGTGCCGAAACCAGGCGCATCAGTGCCGAAGCCCGCAGCACCCGCACCCGGCAGTGCCGCCCCCAAGCCCGGCAGCAGTGTCCCCCGCCCCGGCGGCGCCGTCCCCAAGCCAGGTGCATCCGTGCCGAAACCGGGCTCGTCAGTACCAAAACCAGGCAGCAGTGTCCCCCGCCCCGGCGGCGCCGTGCCCCGCCCGGGCTCTGACGCAGACTCCTAAGTGCACTGAAATGGGCAAATTACACCCTTCGTCGAGTGTTTTGCCTGGTCGTTTCTCCCAAAGTCGCATATTTGCCCATTTCGGTGCACGGCGTCGTCTTCACTGCGCTGCTCCCACCAACCCGCCCTGCAGAGCCCTACACCGACCGCCGCCTATTACGCAGTACAGAAAACCGGCAGATTTCCCTTTCCCACTAAATTGACCTGCGGAAAGGTCCCGTAAACTCTAAATCTGCTGGTTTTTTGTACTTCTCACATCAAATCCGCCCTCAACACCGCCCGCCACCAACACACCCCACTAACTAGAGGTGCTCCTTATATACTGTGCTAATGAGTAACTCGCAGCACAGGCCCCGACGTATTTTTGACCAGTCGGAAAAGATGAAGGACGTTCTCTACGAGATTCGCGGCCCGGTGTCTGCGGAAGCGGAACGCCTTGAGCTGGACGGACACCGTATTTTGAAGCTGAACACCGGCAATCCGGCGCTCTTCGGTTTCGAGGCGCCGGATGTGATCATGCGCGACATGATCGCCGCGCTTCCAACCTCACAGGGCTACACCACTTCGAAGGGCATCATCCCTGCTCGCCGCGCGATCGTGACGCGCTACGAGGTTATTGAGGGTTTCCCTTACTTCGACGTCAATGATGTTTTCTTGGGCAATGGCGTGTCTGAGCTGATCAGTATGGTCACTCAGGCGTTGCTCAATGACGGCGACGAGGTATTGATCCCCATGCCGGATTATCCTCTCTGGACTGCGGCAACGTCTCTGGCTGGCGGTAAGCCGGTGCACTACTTGTGCGATGAGGAGGATGATTGGAATCCTTCCATCGAGGATATCCGCGCGAAGGTGACGGACAAGACTAAGGCGATTGTTGTGATCAACCCGAACAATCCGACGGGTGCGGTGTATTCCCGCAAGGTGTTGGAGGAGATCGCCCAGGTTGCGCGCGAAAACGATCTACTGATTCTCGCTGATGAGATTTACGATCGGATCTTGTACGACGGTGCCGAGCACATTTCGATGGCCCAGGTTGCTCCCGACATGCTGTGCATTACGTTTAATGGTTTGTCGAAGGCGTATCGTGTGGCGGGTTACCGCGCGGGGTGGATGATTTTGACGGGACCGAAGCATTATGCGGCTGGCTTTATTGAGGGCCTCGAGCTGCTGGCCGGTACTCGCTTGTGTCCGAATTCTCCTGCTCAGCACGCTATTCAGGTGGCTTTGGGTGGGCGTCAGTCTATCTATGATCTCACGTGCGAGGGCGGCCGCCTCCTCGAGCAGCGCAATGTTGCGTACGAGAAGCTCAACGAGATCCCGGGTATTAGCTGCACTAAGCCGATGGGCGCAATGTATTGTTTCCCGAAGATCGACCGCAATGTTTATGACATTCATGACGACGCCCAGTTCATGCTTGATCTCCTGCGCGCGGAGAAGATTCTGATGGTTCAAGGGACGGGTTTTAACTGGCCGGAGCCGGATCATTTCCGTGTGGTGACGTTGCCGTGGGCGAAGGATCTGGAGAACGCGATCGATCGGATCGGTAACTTCTTGGCCAGCTACAAGCAGTAGTGGGCTGTTGGGGACGGTAGGCTACCTGTTTATGGGTCGTCATCATAAGCCTTCGGGTTCTGCCGCTTCTGATTCTTCTGTCGCACGCACGCCTGCTTCTTCGGGTAATGACGCCGCGTCGGGTTCTGGTTGGCGTCCGCGTGCGCGTGCCACTGGTAGGGATTATCGTGAGCCGTTCACTGTGGTGCAGTGGGTGTTGTCGATTTTCTTGATGCTTGGTGCGGTGGCGACTGTCGTTGGCTTGGTTGTGTTGTGGCCGGCGAGCAGTGAGCCGCGTGTGGCGCCGGAGTTTTCCGCGACGTCACCGCTGCCGAAGAATCAGGTGTCGGGCGAGGTTGTTATCCGTGACCAGGGTGCGTGTCATACGCCATCGGTGGGGAGGGTGTTTGATTCGGCTCCGGTGACTCCTTTGTCGACCCAGGAGGCGCAGTGTGAGCGTGCGATTGTGCAGATTGATTCTGGGCAGAATGCGGGCAAGCGCACCTTGTTGTTGATTGGGGAGCATCCGGGAGATCCTCAGCTGAAGGAGGGGGAGAAGGTCCGTTTGGCGGAGCAGGAGTCTGCTGATGGCCAGGTGGGCTACACGTTTACGGATTATCAGCGTGGGCATAAGTTGCTGGGTTGGGGGATTGCGACGGCGTTAGCGATTGTGCTGGTTGGTGCGTGGCGGGGTGCTCGGTCGTTGGTTGGTTTGGCGATCACGTTTGGTGCGGTTGGGGTGTTTTTGATCCCTGCGTTGTTGCATGGCGGTCCGCCGTTGGCGTTGGCTGTTGTGTGCGGCTCTGCGGTGTTGTACCTGGTGTTGTATTTGGTGCATGGGTTTAGTTGGAAGACGTCAGCGGCGTTGGCTGGCACTGTGATTTCGTTGGTGTTGGCGGCGGTATTGGCGCATCTTGCGATTGGCCAGAATCAGTTGCGCGGCTTGGGCAATGAGGACAATCTGCTGATTCAGTTGTATTTGCCGGATGTGACGGTCACGGGGCTGATGTTGTGTGGGTTCATTATTGGCGCGTTGGGTGTGCTTAATGACGTCACGATTGCGCAGGCGTCGACGGTCAATGAGCTGGCGGACATTGAGCCGGATGCGAATCCGTGGCGGTTGTTTGCTGGTGCGATGAAGGTGGGGCGTGACCATATTGCGTCGATGGTGTACACGTTGGTGTTGTCGTACACGGGTGCGGCGTTGCCTTTGTTGTTGCTGTTGAGTGTCGCGGATCGTCCGTTTGGTGAGGTGTTGACGTCTGATGTGATGGCGACGGAGTTGTTGCGTTCTGCGATTGGTGCGTTGGCGTTGGCGTTGGCGGTGCCGATTACGACTGCGATCGCGGCGTTTAGTGTGGTTGGTCAGCGTCGGCTGGATGCGGCGGCGGCGCAAGGGATGAAGCTGCCTTAAAACAGCGCAAAGGTGGGGGACAGAGCTGGTAGAGTGCGGGTCCCGCGACCACCGTCGAAGGAGGCCACCACATGCTTCGCAGCTCTTTCGGCCTGCAGCTGGCATCACTAGCCTTACCGAGTGGCCTACTTCTACGGGCCCAAAGAGCTACTGGATACCGACACATTCATCGGGTTGCTCATCATCGCAGCCAGTTTCTACACGGCTAGCAGACTGCTCAGCAGAAGCAGCACCCCACCATGGGTCAGCTGGGTGCTACTCCCCCTTGCTATCGGCGCAGCCTACGCAGGCGGGCACATCATACGCATCGAATACATCAACCCCGATGGACCAATGATCTTTCCTATCGGGCGCATTGGGATCCCGCTCAGCGTCGGGTTACTTCTTGGCGCCCTTGTCCTCACGTGGGACCAGCTCTATACGTTTCGCCCTAAGGCCTGATAGTCCCAGCCGGCAGCCTGCCACGCGGCAGAATCCAGCACATTGCGCCCGTCCAGCATCACCTTCGAACGCACCCGCTCCCCCACCTCAACGGGGTCGAGGTCGATGAACTCCTGCCATTCGGTAGCCAACACCACCACGTCTGCGCCTTGCACGGCGTCCGCGCAACTGTCCGCGTAGCGAAGTGTCGGATACACCGCTGCAGCATTGGCCATCGCCTGTGGGTCGTACACAGTGGTCGCTGCACCACCCAGCGACAGCGCTCCAGCCACCGCCAGCGCGGGCGAATCACGAACATCATCACTATTGGGCTTGAAGGCCGCACCCAGCACCGTCACGCACGCGCCTAGCAGACTGCCTCCGCAGGCTTTGCGCACCAACTGCACCATGCGTTCACGCCGACGCAGGTTAATCGCGTCAACCTCCCGCAAAAACGTCAGCGCCTCATTAACGCCGAGCTCCCCCGCCCGCGCCATGAACGCACGAATATCCTTCGGCAGACACCCACCGCCAAAGCCCAAACCGGCGCCCAGGAACTTCCGCCCGATGCGTTCGTCGTAGCCGATGGCATCAGCCAAAGCCACCACGTCGGCGCCTGTGCGCTCGCAAATCTCTGACACCGCATTGATGAAGGAAATCTTGGTCGCCAAAAAAGCATTAGCCGATACCTTGACCAATTCGGCCGTCGCCAAGTCGGTTTCGATAAATGGCGTACCTGCGGCAATGGGCGCCGCATAGATCTCACGCGCCAGCCCCACCACGTCCACCGACGGGTTGTCGCGAACCCCCAGAACAATACGGTCGGGGGAAATCGTGTCCCTCACCGCGTAGCCCTCGCGCAGGAACTCCGGGTTCCACGCAATCTCCACCCCACTGTTCCGTTGCAAACGCTCCGCCGTCCCCACCGGCACCGTGGACTTGCCCAACAACACATGCCCTGGTCCCGCAGCCTGGGATAACGCATCCACCGCCGTATCGACGTAGCGCACATCTGCGGCATAGCTACGCGAGCGCTGCGGCGTGCCGACGCCAAGGAAATGTACCTTCGCGAACCCCGCGGCGTCATCAATACTTGTACTAAAACGCAACCTTCCGGCTCTAATGTTTCGCTGCAGCACCTCCTGCAGCCCCGGTTCGAAAAAGGGAACGCGGCCGGCGCTCAGTGCCTCGATTTTCGCGGCGTCAACGTCAACGCCCATCACCTCGTGGCCCAACTCCGCCATGCACGCAGCATGCGTCGCCCCCAAGTACCCAGTACCAATCACCGACATACGCATCAGGGGGCCACCTCCACAGAATCAACAAACTCACGCGCGACCGACGCCGCCGACTGCTTACCCACACCCACATTACGGTCATTCATCTGCGTCAGCGCCTCAGTTGTCACATGGGTGTTGACGTCGCGGATCACCGACGCCACACCGACGCTCACGCTGCGGGCACGCATGACCGGCAGCACGTTTTGGGGCAGCACCATGCCCTTCGGGTCGTCCAACTGGACCAGGCCTTGGGTGGGCGTGGTCGTGTAAATGTCAGCAACGTCCGCGGTGCCCTCATTCAGGGCCGCGATGGTCAGGGGGCCACCGCCGTCAGAAATCGGCACAAGGTCCACCCCTACCCCGTAGAGCTCCTGCAAACCGGACGGTCCATAGGGGCGCTTCGACAACTCCGGGTTGCCGGCCAAGCGCAAATGCACGGGCACATCAGCCAAGTCAGCCAACGAGGCCACGTTGTGGCGCTGCGCAAAATCTTCCGTCACCCAAAAAGCATCCTTCGACTGAGCAGGGGCAGTCTCACCAGCAACAATGCCCTCCGGCAACACCCCACGCAACGTGCCCAGCACCTGCTCCTCGGAAGCACCCGGGTCAAGCTCTGCGCCAAAAAACTGTGCCAGATTACCCGAATACTCCGGCACAATATCCACGCTGCCCTCCTGCAGGGCAGCCATGTAGACCTCGCGGGAACCAATACCGGACTTCACCTGCACCTCGTAGCCCGCGTCCTCCAACGCCGCGGCCCACACCTGGCCGATGATCTCCGACTCCGGGAAGTTAGCCGTGCCAATCACCACCGGGCCACCCGGCGTACCCCCGCCCGCCCCTTCAGAGGCGAAAGGATCGTGGCTTACGCAGCCCGCTAGCACCCCCAGCGACAAAACGGCGCCGACCACAACACCCACTACAGACTGCACAGACTTCATCACTACCATTTCCTAAACCTTCCGCCCCTTCAACACAAGCGCAAACAAACCATCAACCACCAGCGCTAACACCGTCACCATGACGGCACCTTTGAGCATCAGCGGGTAATCGCGCAGCGCCATCCCATCCAACAAGTACCTGCCCAAACCACCAAGGCCCACGTATGCGGCGATGGTCGCGGTTGCAATAACCTGCAACGCACACGATCGGATGCCGCCCAGAATCGTCGGCAATGCCAACGGCAATTCCACCGACCACACCACCTGGCGAGTATTTAGACCCATAGCCACCGCGGCGTCAACAATCGGGCGCGGAATCGACGCCACTCCCGACTGCGCCGCTGCCAACACCGGCGGAACCGCCAGCACCACCAGCACGATCGTCGACGGCACCAAAGGCATACGCACACCCAAGGGCAACGCGAGGGCCAGCCACGTCAGCAAACCCAACGTCGGTAATGCGCGCAGCACCCCAGAGGCCGCCAGCATCACATTGCGGCCCCGACCCGAGTGCCCAATCGCCACGCCAAGCGGCAAACCGATCAGCACCGCAAAGCCGACGGCCAGCGCAGAGTACCCGACGTGCTGGCCCAACACGTGCAGCTCATTGCCCCACTCTATACCCACGGCAAACACACCTTCCCCACCGCGATGAGCACGGCGTCAAACACCGCAGCTAGCACGGCCGTCAGCACGACACCCACGATGATCTCCACCGGATAATCACGCGCAAACCCGTCGGTAAACAGCGTCCCTAAGCTGGTCACGCCAATCAGGGCGCCCACGCTGACCAAACTGATCGTGCTGGCGCTCACCACCCGCAGGCCTGCCAACAGCACCGGCCCGGCCAACGGCAGCTCCACCATCAGCACACGCTTCCACAGCGGATACCCCACGGCGATCGCCGCTTCCACCGGCTGCCGCGCCAAGCCAGCAAACGCATCCACGGCGGTGCGCAGCATCAGCGCAACACCGTACAGGCTCAGCGCAATCATCACGTTGTAGGGCGACAGCACAGACGTGCCTACGACCAGCGGCAGCACGACAAACAGCGCCAGCGAAGGGATCGCGTACAACACCCCCGATGACTCCGCGACCACCTTACGCAGCCACGTATTCCGCGCACCCAACCAGCCCAGTGGCACTGCTACCAGCGCAGACACCACCACCGGCGGCCATGACAGCGCCGCGTGTTGCCACAGTAGATGCGCCAGGTAGTGCAACTGTTCGATGCTTAGACCCATATCAAGCGTCTCCCTGGAGGAAAGCTGTCACGCGCCCGTGTCTATCAATAATGACGTCGCGACCGTCCCTGTGCTGCACAGACACGACGCGGTCCTGCACGCCGACGAAGTCCGCTACAAAGTCATTGGCTGGTTGTGTGATCAGTTCTTCTGCGGTTCCGGCTTGCTCGATGCGCCCCCTCTGGCCGAGCAGGACGATCTGGTCCCCTAGTAAAAAGGCTTCTTCAATATCGTGCGTGACCATCACGATGGTTTTGTTCAGGCGGCGCTTCAAATCCAGCACCTGGTTGTGCAGGTCCCGGCGCACCAGCGGATCAATGGCGCTGAAGGGTTCGTCCATGATCATGGTTGCTGGGTCGTCGGCCAGAGCGCGTGCAATCCCGACGCGTTGAGCTTGCCCGCCTGACAGTTCCCTCGGGTAGCGCTTCGCCAGCGCCCTATCCAGACCGAGGTCATCCATCAGTTCGAAGGCCCGCTCCCGACACTGAGCTTTGGGCACTTTATTCAGGCGGGGCACTGTACAAATGTTGTCGAGCACGGTTCGGTGCGGCATCAGGCCGGCATCCTGCATCACGTAGCCGATCCGCCTGCGCAGCCGCACCGGATCTTCCTCCGCACTATCCGCGCCGTCAATAAGCACCCGGCCAGACGTGGGCGTCACCATCCGGTTGATCATCCGCACCAAGGTGGTTTTGCCCGACCCAGAGCTGCCGACGAACACCGTTGTCTGGCCGCGGGGAATCTGGAAAGAGAAATCCTCGACGGCGGGAGCCGCAGCCCCCGGATACTTCTTAGATACGTGCTCGAAAACAATCATCGGAAATTCAAATACGCCTTTGACGGAGTCGGGCCGCGCTGCCCCTGGTACTTAGAGCCCAAGCTACCCGCACCGTACGGAGTTTCTGCGGGGCTGGACATGCCGAACAATGCCAGCTGGCCAACCTTCATCCCCGGCCACAGCGTGATCGGCAGGTTCGCCACATTCGACAACTCCAAGGTGATGTGGCCAGAAAAACCGGGGTCGATAAAGCCTGCGGTGGAGTGCGTCAGCAAACCCAACCGCCCCAAAGAGGACTTGCCTTCCAGGCGACCCGCGAGATTAGCCGGCAGAGTGAACTTTTCTAGCGTCGCACCCAAAACAAACTCGCCCGGGTGCAGCACGAAAGGCTCATCCTCTGCAACCTCGACCAGGGTGGTTAGCTCATCCTGCTGCAGCTTCGGATCAATGTGGGTGTAACGAGAGTTATTGAACACCCGGAAGAAACGATCCATCCGCACGTCAATGCTGGACGGTTGGATGAGCGCGGCGTCAAAAGGTTCAATAACCAGGTCGCCGGCGTCAATAGTGGCACGAATATCACGATCAGAAAGAAGCACGTCCACCAGTCTAACCAACCAACCCCTGGTAATGTGGCCTGCGATGTTAGAAACACTGCTGCTCGCCGCACCGGATACGGGAAGTTTCGGCTTGAGCGATATCCTGTATTACTTCAAACACGTCGACGAGATGCTCATCGCACTCGGCCCTTACGTACTGGGCATCACCTGCCTGATCGTCTTCATTGAATCAGGTGTGCTGTTTCCCTTCCTCCCCGGCGACTCCCTCATTTTCACCGCGGGTCTGCTGCACGACAAGCTCGGCCTGAACCTGTGGGTGTTGATGTTCAGCGTGTTCTTCTGCGCGCTGGCGGGTGACCACGTTGGTTATTTCCTTGGCCGTCGCTTTGGTCGCAAGCTGTTTAAGGACGACGCGCGCGTGCTTAAAACCGAGCACCTGCGTTCCGCCGAGGCCTTCTTCGAGAAGTACGGCGGTGCGGCGCTGGTCATAGCGCGTTTCGTGCCGATCGTGCGCACCTACACCCCCCTGGCTGCAGGCATCGCTAAATTCCACTACCCCCGCTACCTGCGCTGGGATCTGCTCGGCGTCTCCCTGTGGGGCCTGGGGCTGACCTTCCTTGGTTCTCGCCTTGGTGGCATCGACTGGATCACCAACAACATCGAGGTGTTGGCGATGGTCATCATCTTTGTGTCGTTGCTGCCGGCGATAATCAAGGGCCTCCAGGGTTACATGAAGAAACGCCGTGCAGTGGCCGCCGCAGCAGCTACTGCAGAAGTTCCCGAACAACAGTAGACACGCGCTTGCCGTCAGCCCGGCCGGCAACTAACTGTTGGGCTTGTTTCATCACGGCCCCCATCTGTTTCATGGTGGGGGCCGCACCGGTGTCTGCTTCGACTGCGGCGATCGCTTGCTTGATGACGTCGCGGAGCTCGGCGTCATCAAGCTGTGCGGGAAGGAATTCTTCCAGCACCTTTGCCTCGGCTAGTTCGGCGTCGGCTAGTTCCTGGCGGCCGGCATCGGTGTAAATCTGCGCTGATTCGTGGCGTTTTTTCGCCTCGCGTGCCACCAGTTTGAGGAATTGTTCCTTGTTAATATCATGCTTGGAGCCGGAGGTTTCTTCGACGATCACTGCGGCTAGCAGCATGCGCAGTGTTCCGGTGCGTACTTTGTCACCGTTTTTCATGGATTCGGCGATGTCGGCCTGGAGTGTGTTTTTGATTTCGCTCATGGGCTGATCATATCGATTGTGTGGCTGCCCGTGGGATACTGTGCTGCGTGAATCTTTTCGCTAAGCGCCCGAGTTGGCTTGTTATTGCGGTGTTTGTCCTTGGTTTGGGGGCGCTGTTTTCTTTAGTGTCCGGCAGTGAGTCATCGTCGGCGCCCCAGCAGCTGCCAGCGGATTCGCAGTCTTACCGGGCCACAGAGCTTGCTCAGGGCTTTCCCGGCGGTGATACTCTGCCGGCGATCCTTGTGTTCCATTCAGCTCGCGGCCCCTTGAGTCCCGAGCAGATTGGTGCCCTTCAGTCGGTTCCGGGACGGGCTGCTTCGGCTGTGGACGGCGCCCAGGCTGTGTCGCCAGTCATCCCGGTGAATGACACCACTGCGCAGGCAACTCTGACGCTTCCCGGGGAGCTCAGTGGCTTCGGCGTGAGCGATGCCGTCAAAGCTTTACGCACCTCTATTAATGACGCCGCGATCCCCGGTGTCGACGCATATGTCACCGGCCCTGCGGGTTTCGCCGCTGATACTGCCGCCGTATTCGATGGCGCCAATTTCGCCCTGCTCGGCGTGACCGCCCTGGTGGTGGCGGTGTTGTTGATCGCCACCTACCGCTCTCCCATCCTCTGGCTTGTGCCGCTTACCGTCACGGCACTGGCTGATCGGGCTGCCGCGCTGGTTACCGGCAGCATTTCGGAGGCCACCGGCTGGTTCGCCTCTGACGGCTCCACTGCGGGCATCACCAGCGTCCTGGTGTTTGGTGCCGGAACCAACTACGCACTGTTGCTTGTCAGCCGCTACCGCGAAGAGCTGCTCACCAACGACGACAGTCATCACGCTCTGCACCGCGCCTGGCGGGCAACTCTGCCGGCGATTATTTCTTCTAACCTCACCGTTGTCCTGGCGCTCCAAACACTCTGGTTCGCCAGCGTTCCTGCGTTCCGCAGCCTAGGTGCCTCGGCGAGCATTGGCCTGCTCATCGCACTGCTGTTTGCACTCACCCTCCTCCCCGCAGCACTGAACGTGTGCGGTCGTGGCCTGTTTTGGCCCAAAGTCCCCCGCGTCGGACACACAAACAACCGCACCAGTGGCTTCGAGAGCATCGCCCGCGGCGTCAACAAACGCCCACATCAAGTACTCACAGCGCTAACGGTCCTGCTGCTCGGACTCGGATTTGGCATCAGCGGCACACGCATTGGCCTCGAACCCGAGGAGCAATTCCGCTCCACCTCCGAAGCCGTCAACGCCGCCGCGCTACTGGACGCCTCCAGCCCCATCGATGTCTACGCACCCACCGGGGACATGCCCGCCACCCTTGATGCCATCCGCGGCATACCCGGCGCGCAACTACTCGGAGAACCCGTCGCAAACACGGACGGCACCTGGAAAAAGGCGACACTCACGGTCGACACTGCCGACACAACACCCACCGCCACCGTGGAGGACATTCGCGACAACGCGCCCCGCGGCGTCATTGTTGGTGGCCAAGCGGCGCAAATTATTGACGCCAAAGCAGGCACGCTGCACGACATGAAGGTGATCATTCCGCTGATCTTCCTCGCTGTGCTGCTCGTCCTTGTTGTGCTGCTGCGTGCCCTGGTGGCGCCGGTGATCCTGCTGCTTGCGGCCGCCCTGTCAACGTGGGCAGCCATCGGCACCGGCACCTTCATCTCCACCCACATCTTCGGCTTCCCGGGAATGGACTTAAGCGCGCCGCTGTACTCCATCCTGTTCCTCATTGCGCTCGGCATCGACTACACCGTCTTCCTGGTGCTGCGCGCCCAAGAAGAGGCCCACGAATACGGCACGAAGGAGGGAATGGTTCGGGCTGTCGGCGTGACCGGTGGGGTGATCACCAGCGCTGGCATCGTGCTGGCCGCAGTGTTCGCGGCGCTCGGGGTGCTGCCGCTGATCACCCTGACGCAGGTGGGTATCTTGGTCGGGTTCGGCATTGTGTTGGACACGTTTGTGGTGCGCACCCTGGTGATTCCCGCGCTGTTTGCGATCCTCCGGGACGCTATGTGGTGGCCGCGTAGACAGCAGGAGCCTTGAGCCATGCGCACAACACACATCCTCCGCGGCGTCATTAGTCTGCTCATCCTCGCAACCGTCGCCACCGGCGCAGTACTCAAGTTCACCGCCAACGACATGCTGGACTACGCCCCCGAATTCAGCAACCTCTACTGGCCACTACTCGGGCTCGGCACCGGAGTGCTATTGCCGTGCCCACATTCTTGCCCACATTAATTGATGCATCGTTTTGCACCCTGACCTGCAACGTAAGGGATTATAGAAACAATTGAACCCCTCTAAAACTGCAGTTCTAGAGGGGTTTGGAGCCGATGACGGGAATCGAACCCGCGCCGCCTGCTTGGGAAGCAGGAGTTCTACCATTGAACTACATCGGCAAATCCGTAACTACAAACGCTCGGACAAAAAGACGATACCCCGCCCGCAGTGATTTTTTCAAACACCGCAGGCAGGTTGCGCATCACCCCTAAAGGTTAATAGCAGGGTGCAGACGCTTCATCGTCCACATGCGGTCCCTCCTAGCACAAAGTGCAGTGAGGAACAACGCCAACCCAGTAATCACGGCCACGGCAAACAAAGCTTGAGCCAAGCGGTGATCAACGTTGCCGTACATCAATTGCCTGAAACCATTAACCGAGTAGGTCATTGGGTTAATCGGGTGCAGCCAGGCAAAGATCTTTGGCTCTGTCTCCACCGGGTAGAGGCCACCAGATGCCAGGATCTGGAACATCAACAGTGACATCGCGGCAACCTTGCCTGGTCCTGGGCCAAGCGCGACGTTAAGCATCTGGTTAACTGCAGTGAACATAATGGACACGGCCATAGCGAACAACAGTAATCCGATGGGGTACTTCGGATCCATCCCGACGCCGAAAATGGTCACCGCCACCACGACGGTTGCCTGCAGAATCGAAATGAGGCCTGCGGGGAAAAGACCGTCCAGTGTCGCACGCAAGGGGGCCACACCGCTGGCGACAGCACGGTTCTGCATGGGACGGAGCAACAAGAAGATGATGATGCCGCCGATGAACAGCGCCAGGGAGAAGAAGAAGGGGGCCAGGCCGCCACCGAAGGTGTTGTTTCCGGCTTCGTTAGTTTGCTGCAGAGCGACAGGTCCTCCGAGGACGCTTGCGGTGTGTTCGCGTTGCGCGGTGCTCCACTGCGGTACGGCTTCGGATCCTTCCCGCAGCTTGGTGGACAGGGTGCCTGCACCGTCGTCGAGTTTCTTGGCGCCTTCGTCTAGCTTGCGCAAACCACCAGACAGTTTGGTTGCTGCTTCCGCGAGCGGAACAGTGCCCTCTGCCTTCAGTTTGTCTGCGCCTTGGGCTAGCTGGTGGGCACCGTCATTGAGTTGAGTGATGCCTGATTGCAGCTCGCCAAGCTTGCCTGGGAGCTGCCCTGTGCCGGAATGCAATTGATCGAAACCGCTGCGAAATGGTGCGTTCGGGTCTGACAGCTGGTAGGCCAGTTGGCTTGTCCCACCCGCCAGTTGGTTGATTTGCTGGGTTGCGGGAGCGTTGGCGCCAAGGCCTTGCGTGTCGAGCTGGTAGGCCAGTTGGTCGAGCTGTCGCACTGCGTCTGCGGTGCCGGCGACTCCGCGCAGCTGGTTGGCCAGCTGGCGTACCTGTGCCGATGCATTTGTCTGGGTCGCGGTGACCTGGTCAAGCTGGGTCTTCAGCTGTTGGACACCGTTGTTGATCTGCGTTGCGCCAGCACCGAGTTCATCAACGCCGCCACTGAGCTGGTCAACGCCGGTAGTGAGTTGCTGGAGTTTCACGGTGGCGCTATCGACGCCATCAGCGAGGGTTTGTGTGCCATCGGCGAGTTTGTGCGCGCCGGCGCCGAGTTCACCGAGTTTTTCGTCTACGGTTCCTGCGCCGGTGGCGAGTTTGTCTGCGCCGGCGGTCGCGGTGTCGAGCCCCTGGGACAGTTCGCCTGCGCCTTCGGCGAGTTTCCCTGCACCATCGGCAGCCTGGGTTAGGCCTGTGCCGGCACTCTGAATTCCAACGAGTACCTTGTCAATAGCTTGGCTACCGATTTCTTCTGAGATCACCGGCAGCATGGTGCGCATGACGTTCTCACCGATCATCGTGGAAAGATAGCCGTTGGTGTCGTTGTAGGTGGTTTTGATGACGGCTTGGCGGGGTTCGTCGCCTGCCGGCGAGGCTACTGCTTCGGAGAAATCGGGGGTCAGCTCGACAACGAAGTAGTATTTGCCGTCTTTAACTCCGTCCAGCGCGTCCTGTTTGGAGACGAAGTCGAAGTGGATTTCGTCTTTGCCTTTGAGGTTGTCGACAATCTGGTCACCTGCGTTGAGTTTTTCGCCCTTGACGACGGTGCCTTTGTCTTCGTTGACGAAGGCGATGGGCAGTTTGTTGACGTTGCCGAAGGGGTTCCAGAAAGCCCAGAGGTACAGCGCGGAGTACAGCAGGGGCATGAGGATGATCGCGGCGATGGCGATGCGTCCGAGCTTTGTGCGGCCGAAGCGTTTGAGTTCGGTCCCTAGGTTAAATCCGGAGATCATTTCTTTCCCTTAAGGTGCTCGAGGCCGTGTTCTTCTGGTTGTAGGTGTGCGGCGTCTGTGAATAGTTCGATTTCGGTGGCGTCGCCGGCGATGTCTGGTGGTAGTGGGTTGACGGCGTTGACTACTACGGGGATTTTTTGCGCGAGTTGGTTAAGGATGCTGATGAGTACCAGGCGGTCTTCTGTTTCGTGGACTTGGTCGAGGTCATCCATGATCAGCATGCCGATTTCGCTGTGGTTGGCGGGGTGCAGGGCGAGCGCCAGGCGGATGAGGATTCGGTCGAGCCCGCAGGTTTGGCTGACGTATGCGTCGAGTGGCGGCAGGCTTCGGGTTCCGAATACGGGGCTGCAGATTTCTTCGTAGTAATCCTGTGTTGCGCGTTTCCGCAGGGAGATCCATGGGCGCGACCAGGCCCTGTGTTCGCCGAGGACTGTGCTGATTTTGACGTCGCGGTCCAGCTGGTCGATGTCTTCGACTCCGGCGATTGCCACGTGTTTTCGGATTTCGCTGGGTTTTGTGTGTCCGAGTACTTCGAGGGTGCCGGTTTTGGGTTTCATGCGACCAGAGATGGTCAGTGCTAGTGCGGTTCGTCCGCTGCCTCCTCGTCCGGACAGGACGGTGAGCCCTTCGCCGGGGATTTCTACGTCGAGTGGCCCGTAGACGGGGCCTTGGTCGCCGACGACGGAGATGCCGTGTGCGGTGACTGCGGGCGGGACATCGGTGGGTGTGCGCCCGTGTGTTCGTGTGCTGTTGGCGGCGGACGGCCCGTGTCCGGTTGTTGTTTGCATGGATCCCTACTCTACAGAAGTGGAGGGTCTTCTTCCACTTATTTCGTTTATTGCCACTGAACTGTATAAATATTACTCACAACACTGTCCTATCTAGGTTTGCTTTAGGGGTGTTGCTATCGATGTTCGTCCTGTTTCGGAGGCATACTGGCCGGATGAAAGAAAACCTGACCCCGAACTGGTTTGCCAGCGTGATGGGCACCGGTATCGTGGCGAATGCCGCGGCCGCCCTCCCGACAGACAACGCAGCGTTGCGTGCTTTTAGCGTGGTGGTGTGGTTGGCGGCGAGCGCGTGGCTGGTCGTTCTGTGCGTTCTGACGGCCTTGCACTGGCTTCAGCATCGCGACGTCGCCCGCTCCCACCACCTCAACCCCGTGATGGCGCACTTTTATGGCGCTCCGGCTATGGCGTTTTTGACTGTCGGCGCTGGCACGTTGACGGTGGGCGAAGCCTTCCTTGGGCATACTGCCGTGATTATTGACGTCGTGTTGTGGTCTGTGGGCACCGCGTTCGGCGTCTTCACTGCGGTGTTGATTCCTTTCCTCACCTTCACCAGGTACGAGATGAACGCTGACAGCGCATTTGCTGGCTGGTTAATGCCTGTGGTCCCGCCAATGGTCTCCTCTGCCACGGGCGCGCTATTGGTTCCGCATGTGGGTAGCGCGGCGACGATTTTGTTGTTTGCTTGCTACGCGATGTTCGGGCTCAGCTTGTTTGCGTCCATCGTGATCATCACGATCGTGTGGAACAAGCTGGCCCACCACAAGGTCGGCGCAGCCGGCGCGATCCCAACACTGTGGATCATCTTGGGCCCCCTGGGCCAGTCGATCACCGCAACGAACAACCTGGCGAACCAGGTGCATTACACCTATCTCAGTGACACCGTAGCGAAGGCCTTCGAGGCTTTCGCCCTCGTCTACGGCCTGCCGACGTTAGGCTTTGCGCTGCTGTGGGCATGCATCGCGGCGTCAGTAACTATTAAGACTGCGCTCGAGGGGCTTTCGTTTAGTTTGACCTGGTGGTCGTTCACCTTCCCGGTGGGCACATGCGTCACAGGGATTACGGGCCTAGCGCTCCACACGGGATCGGCCACGTTGTTGGTCATGGCCTACGCCAGCTATGCGGGTTTGGTGTCAGCGTGGCTGTTGGTTGCCGTGCGCACCTTCAGGTTCACCTACGCCCAGCGTTCCAGCCGCCTGTAAGTTTTTAGCTCACGCACTTCACGATGGGGGCGGGGTCGTACTTGGTCGTCGTGGTGGTGCGTGAAATTTCGCGCCCATCAAGACCTGTCACAACGCGGGTGTCGGTGGTAGTAAAGCCCGGCGTCCCAGACGATGGGCTGCAGTCCGGCCCGTGCACTTCGACGGTATTCGGCTGGGTCGGGTTGGTCCGCGCGCCGGGGATCGACTGAACATTAACGCTCTTGGTGCCAACCAGGCTCACGGTGACCGTGCTGTTATTAGCCGAAGTCCGGATGATCACCGGATTGGGGGTGTTGTTCTTAAACTGCAGGTCAATCCCACCCTCGTACACGGTTGCTTCGCGACCCGCCGGATAGCGCGAGATGTAGTAGCTGTGCGGAGTGTGCGCGACGTCATCCATCCCTGCAAAGTACGCAGCGTTGTAGAGGGTGGTTGCGAACTGGCTGATCCCACCGCCGACGGCCTTGTCGGCGCGGCCGTTGAGGATAATACCGGACTCCACAAACCCTTGGGCGGTACCCCGCGGCCCCGTGTATCCGTTGAGGCTGAACGTCTCGCCCGGCGCGACGACCGCCCCGTCCACCATTTGGGCAACCCGGCGAATGTTGACGCCTGAAGCGGAGGTGAAGCCACCGGTGGTGAATTCTCCGACGGTGTCGTTGAAGGTGGCTTTTTCGGCCATTTCGGTGGTGTATGTTGCGGGTTCGTCGGTGTAGGTGACGTCGAATTCTCGCGGTGCGTCCCCGATGATGTGGTTGGGGAGGTCCTCGAGGTTCCATTCAATTTTGACGCCGTCGCTGCTGGGGATGACGGTGGGTTTGCCGCTGACGAGTTTGAAGGTGGCGTTTTTCAGGGGCCGTTCGCTGGGGGCGAGGCCTTCCATGAGGATGTCGCGGGCGCGTTCGGCGTCGAGGTCGGCGCGCAGTTGGCCGCCTTCGGGGATGAAGTGCAGTATTTCCTGCATGCGGTCGGGGGTGATGACGCCTTGGGCGTCGCGGCCTTTGGCGATGACGTCGCTGCTGGTTGCTTTGTCTGCGATGGGTTGCGCTGCGGCGAGGGCGTCGGCGCCGATTTCTGGCAGGTCGACGATTGCGTCGATTGTGACGGGGGCGAGCCAGCCGCGTTGGAGTTTGTCAGCGAGTTCGTCTTGGTCTACGTGTTGGCCGTCAACTGGTTGGGTGGGGCCGGTGGCGAGGTCGAGTGCTGCGTTGGTTGGGGCGGCGGTCAGTTGTTGTGCGAGTTGGGTGACTGCGCGGTTGAAGGTGGCGGTGTTGACGACGCTGACGACCCCCACCTCGTGGGTGTTAAACAAGCTGCTAATGCGCGCTACGGGGTTGAGGCGTGGGGTTCCTGCGCGCTCGATTGTTGCGGGAAGGTCGAGGCTCAGTCCTGACGCCGCGGGGTTGAACTCTGCGGTTAGGTTTCCGGCTGTGACGGTAATGGGGGCGCTGGTGGGTAGTTGTTCTTGGAGGGTTTTTTCGGCTTGGGGTTTGCTCATCCCACCGATGTTGACCCCGGCGACCGTGGTGCCACGGGGTACGCGGTCTTTCATGACGGCGACGTCAATGCCCCATGCGGCGGCCCCGACGATGCCGATGCCGAGCAGGACGCTCAGTGTGTAGACCTTCCAACGCTTCACAGGAATTTACCTTAGTGAGCTGCAGGAATTAAGTCCAACGTCTGCTTGGGCGCGGGTGGCTTTGTCGCGGAGTTGTTGCGCGGTGATTTCGCCGCGGTCGACAGCATCGGTGAGCGCTTGCGCTGCGGCCGGAAGTTGACTGGAGTCAATCCATAACGCGACGTCAGCACCCGCAATGATGGCTTGTGCTGCGGCTTCTGGCAGGGGGAGGCGTTCGGAGATTGCGCGCATGCCGGATAGGTCATCGGTGTAGATGGTGCCGGTAAACGGTGGCCCGCCGTAGTTTCCGCTGCGCAGGAGTTCGTAGGCGGCGGGGTTTATTGTTGCCGGCTGGTCGCCGAGCCCTGGGACATCGAGGTGGCCGACCATGATGGCGGGTTGGCAGTGTTGGAGGATGGTGGCGTAGGGGGTGAGGTCTTCGCGCAGCAGGGCGTCTAGGGGTGGGGTGGTGACGTCGCCGGTGTGACTGTCGCCGCTAGCGTGACCGTGTCCAGGGAAGTGTTTGAGTACGGGTTGGACTCCAGCGTCGGAGAGACCTTGGGCGAAGGCGGCGCCGTAGGTGGCGGCGATGGTGGGGTTGTCGGAGAAGCTGCGGTCGCCGATGGCTCCGTTGGGCTCTCCTGCGTCGAGGTCTAAGACGGGGGCGAAGTCGACGTTGATGCCGGCGTTGTGCAGGCGGGTGCCTAGGTCGTAGGCGGTGTTTTGGACTTGTTGCGGGGTCATGGTGGCTGCCATAACTCGCGACGAGGGAAGGTTGCCGAACAGCGCTGGTTGGCGCACGACCCGTCCACCTTCGGCATCGATGCTGACTTTGAATGGCCGGCCGATGACTTCTTTGAGTTGCGGGAGTTGTTGAATGAGCACTGGGTCGGTCCAGGAACCGATGAAGATGCCTGCGGCGCCTTGGTTGAGCACGTTGAGTGCGTCGTCGTAGTTGTTGACGCCGACCATCAGCACGCCTGCGGCTTCGTAAGTACTTATGTCCGCGACCGGCGGTGCGGCCGTGGCGTGTGTGCTGTGTGTGGCGGCGGGCTGATTGTCCTGGGGCGATAGGCTCAGTGTGATGGGTGTGGCGACGAGGGCGGCTGCCGCGATGCCGATAGCTGCACGTAGCGCGTTGTGCTGTGTAGTGTTGCGCATGCCGACCTCCTTTCGAACTGAGTCTAGTTTAGGGTGGTAGGCAGCAAGTTTGTGTTGTCGTTAAAGGAGTGTGCTGTGGCTACTACGATGCTTGTCGCTTTTGATGGGTCGGATGAGGCCCGGCATGCCGTTGAGTATGCTGCGCGTTTGTTGACGCCGCGTCATGTGTTCATTTTGACCGCGTGGGAGCCGTTGCATCGTCAGGCGGCGAAGGCTGCTGGTGCGACGGGTTTGCATCAGGTGTCGTGGAATGCGGTTGATGAGATGGAGGATCCTGCGCGGGCGGAGGCTTTATCTGTGTGCCGCGAGGGGGTGGAGTTGGCTGAGTCTTTGGGCCTTACTGCGGAGGCGCATTTGGTTGAGTCGACGACGGCTATTTGGTCTGCGATTGTTGACGCCGCGGATCAGTTGCGGCCCGATGTGATTGTGTCGGGTACGCGCGCGGTGACGGGTTTGAAGTCTTTGTGGCAGTCGAGCACTGCGGACAACGTTATTAATAATGCGGGTTTGCCTGTGTTTATTGTGCCGCCGCTGGACTGATAGGGTGTTGTGTTGTGAGAGTAATTTTGGCGAGCGCAGTGGTTGGTGCTGCTGCGGCGGTGGCGTTGGTGTTCGGTGTTGCTTCGGTGGCGTCGGACAATTCTTTGCCTGATGATCGCCCGATTGCTAACGAGGATGCGCTTCTTGGGAGTGCCGAGTACGGCAGCCGTCAATAGGCTGCCGCTGAAACTTGCGGTGCCCTTGTTGGGCGTGCTGTGTTTTCTTCAGTCACCAGGGTTGACTGTTGCGGATACTAAGCATGATTTGGTTGCGGATCCGTGGCATTTTCTGAAGCATGCTTTTGATGTTTTTCCTGTTCAGAATCAGGCCTATGGGTATGTGTTTCCGCAGGGGTTGTTTTTTGCTTTAGCGGATCCGCTGCCTGATTGGGCGGCGCAGCGCTTGTGGTGGTGGCTGGTGCTGTCGGTGGGGTATGTGGGGTTTTTCCGGCTGACTGGGTCTTCGGTGGCTTCTATCGCGTATGTGTTGTCGCCGCATACGGTTGCTACGTTGGGAGCGATTTCTTCGGAGACGTGGCCGATGATGGTGGCGCCGTGGGTGTTGTTGGCGTTCATTCGTCGGGGTGATGGTTGGGCGCTGCCTTTGTGGGGTTCGGTTGTTGCTGCGGGGTGTTTGGGTGCGGTGAATGCTGCGGCAACTGTGGCTGCGTTGGTGCCTGCAGCGTTGGTTGCGCTGTGGGGTGTGCCGTGGCGTCGTGTTGTGTTGTGGGGCGGCGGGGTTGTGTTGGTCAGCCTGTGGTGGTTGGTGCCGCTGTTCCGTTTCGCGAAGGTGGCCCCGCCGTTTATGGACTATATCGAGTCGGCGTCTGTGACGACGGCCCCGATGAGCGTGCTTAATGTGTTGCGTGGTGCGACCAGTTGGGTGCCTTTTGTGTCGTGGGAGCGCGCGGCGGCCCATGAGATGGCGGTGCAGCCGGAGTGGGTGTTTATTACTACTGCGGTGGCAGTGGTGGGGTTGATCGGTTTGGTGCATGCGCGTTCTCCGTGGCTGTTGATGTTTGCGGTGGGGGTTGTGCTTCTGGTGGGTTCGCGTTTTGTTCCGTCGGTGTTGGATGGGCCGTTGGTGGCTTTTCGCAATGTGCACAAGTTTGATCTGTTGGTTCGTATTCCGCTGTGTGTTGGGGTGGGCATCGGGTTGAGCAGTTCTGTGCGTTCAGCTGTGCGTAGCGGTGTGCTGCTGTTGGTTGTGTTGGCGGTTTCTCCTGCGTGGACTGGGCGTTTAGCCCCGTTGGGTGCTTACGAGCGGGTGCCGGGCTATTACCAGGAGGCTGCGGATTACATCAATGCCAATGCTGTGGGCACGACGCTGATCACTCCGGCGGCGCAGTTTGCTCGGCAGGATTGGGGGTGGACTCGTGATGATCCTTTTCAGCCGTTGTTGCGTGTTCCGTGGGTGCTTCGGGATGCTATTCCGATTGTTGAGCCGGAGGATATTCGTCAGCTTGATGGTGTGATGGCTGTGTTGGGAGACGAGTCTGTGGAGCCTGTGGATGCGGTGCGGGCGTTGCGGGCGTTGGGTTTTGGCATGGTTGTGGTGCGTCATGACCTGGATATGTCTGCTGTGGCCCAGCCGTCGTTGTGGGTGGCGGATTCGGATTCTATTTCGCGGCGTTTGGTACGCGCGGGTGTGTCTGTGAAGCATTTTGGGCGTGTTGACGTCGCGGTGCTGGGCGATGCCGTGGATCTTCCGGCTTGCTCGATGCGGGGTGCGGGTGAGGCTGTGGCGTTGGTGGCTGCACTGTATGGCCAGCGGTGTGTTCCTGGGGCGTCGGGGGATGTTGTGACTGATACGCCTGCGTTGGTGGGGCGTGATTTTGGGGATCTTGGGCGCCCGTCTGAGTTTTTAACTGGGGGTTCTCCGCGGGATTATGCGAGTGTGGCGGACCCTGTGCCTGCGGTTGTTCGTGGTGCGGTGCGTGCGTCGCAGCCTGGCTACACGGCAGCGATTGATGGTGATGTGGAGTCTGCGTGGGAGCCTGTGGGCCCGGCGTGGATTGAGTTGCGTAATGCTGCGCCTGTGGTTGCTCCTTGGGTGGAGTTTGTTGCTTCTGGTCGTGGTGTGGTGTGGTTCGAGTCTGATGCTGGCCGTGTGGGTCGCTTTGTGACTGATGGCGAGCGGGTGCGCGTGCGTGTGCCTGGGCCTAGTGATCGCGTGCGTGTGGGGGTTGATGGTGTGGGTGTGGCGGATGTGCGTTTTGCTGATGTGGATCGTTCGGTGCGTGTAGATGTTCCGGTTCGGACGCGGGCGGTGTTGTTGCAGCGGGTGATGGTTCCGGAGGCGTCGTTGGAGCGGACGCTGGTCATCCATGCTCCGATGCGGGTGCGTGTCACGAGTGATGTGGGCTCGTGGGTTGAGGATGTGCAGCCCGGCGAGTGGCGTATCTCCAGTAGAGCGCACTGGATGCTCCTAGAAGTATCCACCAGCATGTGAGTGCGATTCCGAGTGTTGGGGTGGGTGTTGGTGTTGGTCCGAGGTCGCGGATTGTGCCGTCACGCTCGATGACAACTCCGATGCCTGCGTCGCGTAGGTGTTGGTCGCTTGCTTGTTGGGCCCATTGGTAGCGGGGGTTTGGTGGGTCGATGGTGCGGCCGTCGACGCTGAGTTCCCCGGATTGGACGGTGTTGAGTATTTTGCTGCGTGGGTCGACGACGACGCGTTGTTGGTAGGTGACAATCCCGTTGGGGCCTTTGATCAGTACTTCTCTGCCGTGGGCTTGTGTTGCGAGTTGCTGCCAGCTGTGTGGGTAGTCGATGGGTGCGAGCGCGGTGAGTTGTGCGGTCGTGCCCCAGGTGCCGGCTAGGGCGAGTGCGGCTGCGGCGATCTTCATGGTGGGCTTGGTGATGGTGTGTGCGCCGTGGATGAGTAGTGGTGTTGCGAGGGCGAGCATTTTGGTGGAGTCGCGAAGGATCCAGGGCCCGGGGATGAGTGCCGCTGCGATGCCGATGGCGGCGAGTAGGAGGAGTTTTCGGGTGATGACGTCGCGGGGGCGAAGGTGGGCGAGGATGATGATGGTCAGCAGTGCGCTGGCGATGGGGAGTCCTGCGGCGACGGCGTCGGTGTTCCAGATGCCTCGCATGCCTAGGGCTGTGAGTAGTTCGCCTGCTGGGGCGTGGATTTGGCTGCGCAAGATGAAGGCGTCGGTGGGTGGGCTGGTGGGGTGGTTGATGAGTGTGGGGATGAGCCAGGGGGCAGACAGGGCTAGGGCTGCTAGTGGAGTTCTCCAGTTGCGAAGTTGCCCTTGGCAGATCCAGGCGGTGAGTGCGGCGAGTATGCAGCCGGTGGGGGTGATGGATGCGAGCCATAGGTAGGCCCATAGGCTGGGGTGTTGTTTCAGTGCGCTGTGTGCGATGGCTGGTAGGAGCCAGATGCAGATGACGAGCGACCAGTGTCCTTGGAGGAGCCGTTCGATGACCAGTGGGTTGCAGATGAAGACTAGTAGTGCCAGTGCGGGGTTGGGGCCTCGCCATGCTGCGCGCGCTCCGGCGAGCAGCGCGACCGTCATGAGTATGAGGCACAGCCACGGGGCGGGTGCGAGGATTCCCCAGAGGGCGAGTACTCCGTCTTGGGGTGCGTTGCGTGCGGGGAGGTCGCCGGTTCCGAAGTTGTCGGGGCTTAGGGCTGGGTGGGGTACGACAACCCAGTCCCGCCAGGCGAATCCCCACATGGTTTAGCTGGTGGTTCGTCGGCTGCGGTAGATGCTGTAGGCCGCCCAGAGGAGCATCGCTACGCCTAGCAGCAGGCTGATGTATCGGGCGGTGGCTAGCGCTTTAAGTTTGGTGCGGCCTTCGGTGGCTTTGCTCGTTTGTGCTTCTTGGGTGTCGCTGTTCCATTGGGCGTCGACGCGTAGTGCGGTGCGGTAGGGGCTGACTTCGCCGGTGCGTACGACGGTATCGGCTTCTTCTGGGGTGGAGGCGAAGAAGTAGTGGAGTTTTTCTTGCCCCATGATGATGACGCCGGTGGTGGGTTCGACGTTGAGGGTGCGTTCGACGGTGTAGTAGCGGGTCATGACGATGTTGTCGTCTGGTTTGAGTCCGCGTTCTTCCAGTTCTGCGGGGCTGTACCAGCGGCCTGCGGTGCTGCGCATGCGTAGTCCTGCGAGGGCTGCTTTTTCTTTGTCTGTGACGTTTCCGTCGCGGGTGAAGACGCCTTGTATGGCGTCAAACATGTTTACGGCGTCGAGTTTTTGTGTGTAGGTGTAGGTGTTGACGTCGTGTCGGGTTTCATCGTCGAGGTAATCGATGAGGTGGGCGGTTTGTGCTGTGGTGTCGAAGTAGGGGTAGGACTTGCGCTCGGAGTAGAAGGGGAATTGGTATTGGAGGCCTTCGCGAGGGAAGGCGCCGATGGAGTCGTCGAGGCCTAGGTCGGGGGCGACTGCGTAGAAGGTGGAGTCGTCTTTGGGGTAGGCGCTTCCGCGGTCGAGGGTGACGGTGTCGACGGTGGCGGAGATGAGGGCTTCGGCTTCGTTTTTGTCCAGGCGCATGAGGACGTTGCCTGCGCGGAGGGTGACGAGTTTTTTGCCGGAGGGTTCGACGGTGGAGATGTTACGGACACCTTGTACGGGGGTGTTGCCGATGAAGCATTTGGTGGGCAGGTCGCCTTCTACTGTGCAGTCGGGGTCGTTTTTGTGCTGGTCGATGGCGGTGTTGGTGGCGAAGGCGCGGGCGTCGAAGAGGGTTGCTGTGGTTTCTTCGGTGACGGTGCGGCCGCCGGCGTCAAGGGGGATGACGCGCAGGCGGGGGACAAGGACTGTGGGGATGAGGATGGATAGGACGAAGAGGAAGGTCCCGAGTCCCACGAGGATGCGCTGTGGCGCCGTTGCCGCCATGCGGTCCACCTTTCGACTAGTTTTTATACAGTGTACAAACCACCTTACAACCCCAGCCTTGATGGGCTGCGCGCCGTGGCGAGCTTGGGTGTGTTGTTGACACATACGTCTTTTCAGACGGGGCATCGTCTGCTGGAGCGTTTTGATTTGTTCGTAGCGGTGTTTTTTGTACTGAGTGCGTTTGTGCTTTCGCGCGGCGGCTTCGGCCCGTATGGGGAATATGCGATTAAACGCGTGCGCCGCATCATGCCTGCTTACCTATTGTGCGTCTTGGTTGCTTTCGCGATCTATCCCCAACCGTGGTCGGTGGTCGTGTCGACGCTGACGTTGACGCAGATTTATGTGGGCTTGGCGCCGGGCATTACTCACCTGTGGTCGCTGTGCGTGGAAGTGGCGTGGTACGTGGTGTTGCCTTTTACCTCCCGAGTCCCTTCGTGGCTATTGATTGCGCTGGCGTGTGTGAGCTTGGGCTGGGATTGGGTTCCTTTTGGGCCTAATCCGCAGATCATGCCCCCGGCGTTTACGTCGTGGTTTGTGGCTGGGATTATTCTGGCTCGCCTTGAGGCTTCTCCCCCACGGTGGTTGGTGGCTGTAGCACGCAGGCGGTGGCCGTTGTTGGGGCTAGCTGTGGCCGCATTGGTTACCGCCACAATCGTGGGTCCGCACGGTTTGGTGCACCCCTCGCATACTCAGTTCGTTGCGCGGATCGTGTTGGGCACCGTGTTTGGTTGGTGCATAGTCGCACCGTTTGCGCTCGCACCAGGGGGGCTTCTGGCCTCGAGACCCATGCGTTGGGTGGGGCTGCGCAGCTACTCGCTGTTTCTCTGGCACCTACCGGTGCTGGCGTTGGTCTTCCCGGTGTTGGGCATAGCGCCGTTCACCGACCACTTCTTCGTGGTGACGCTTGCGACCATCGTGTTGTCCTTGTGGGTCAGCGATATTAGCTACCGGTTGGTGGAGCAACCGTTTTCTCGAGGAGCTTTTCCCACTGTTCCCCGGTTTTTTCCCAACTGAACGTAGTCGCGCGGATGCGGGCAGCATCCCCGAGACGGTGACGCAACGCGGCGTCATCAAGAAGACAACGGGTACTGGTGATCAACTGGGCCTTGTTGTCGACCAGCAAGCCGGTGGTGCCGTCGATGATGGAATCCTGAAGCCCACGCGAACTGTGATAACCGACCGTCGGCACACCATGCTGCGCCGCCTCAATGACCGCCAACCCCCAGCCCTCTTTGCGGCTAGGAAGCAAGTGAATATCCGCACCAGCGAGAAGTTGATGCTTGCGGGTTTCGCTGACGTGACCGTGGAACGTCACGCGATCGGCAACACCCAGTTCGGTTGCGTAGGCCTTGAGCTCGTCCTCCCACCAGCCGCTACCAATGATATCCAAGTGCGTATTGTCGATCGCGGTGAGCACATCGAGTGCGTGTTCAATATTTTTGTGCGGAACCAGCCTGCACAAAGTCACAAGCCGGTGGGGATAGCCTTTTTCTACGCTCTGCGGCGCGGCCGGGACAGGATCGATGCCGTTGCGGATGATCCTAATGTCGCCGACGCCCAGCTGTACAAGCTCATCCGCACTGGGCTGCGAAACAGTAACCGTCGTTGTGGATCGATGCACCCGCGGCGACAGTACAGATTCCAACCACCAGCCGATACGCGACAGTACGGGGCCCGCGACTGGCCATTGTTCACGGTGGCAATGGTGAGTGAGTAGGATGACCGGCTTTGTTGTGAACAGTCGGGCGAAAAAGGGCACGCCATTTTGTGTATCAATAATGACGTCGACGTCGCGGTAACGCCGCAGCGCAATCGCTAACTGTGCGCGCAGATAGACGCCAAACTTGCCGCCTGCACGGATGTAAGTGACCGCATTGTGTTGCTGTTTTCGTGGCGCGCCTGAGTGCTTAGCACTGCGGTAGATAACCTGGTGCCCCCGTGCGGCGAGATATTCGGCGACGCGTTCGAGGTAGCGTTCACTACCGCCGCCTTGGGGGTGGGTGCTGTCCCGCCAGCACAACATGAGCACCTTCATAAGCGTTAGGCTACCTGGTGTGCTTTGTGCTTTCGTATCCGATCGGTTGTGCGCGCCGCTAGGCAGGGTGGCTGCGCTGGCTACGCTGGGGCGCTCGTGGCGGCTGTTGCGGTCTTTTTCTTTCGAGCAGTCAGACCCTGGGCGTTTTTATGGGCCCCTTGCGGAAGATACCGCAGAGCTCATTGAAGCGATCGCCGCCGACACGGGGGTATCGGGGGAACCTGTTGCGGTGCTTGATGTTGGGGGTGGGCCGGGGTATTTCCACCAGGCTTTTGCTTCGCGCGGCATGGATTACGTGACAGTAGAGCCGGATGTTGGGGAGATGGCCGCGGCGGGGATCTCTGTGCCGGCGAGCGTGCGTGGCTCCGGCATGGACTTGCCATTCCGGGACGAATGCTTCGACATTGTGTACTCGTCGAATGTGGCGGAGCATGTGGCCAAGCCGTGGCAGATGGCTGAAGAAATGCTGCGGGTAACGAAGCCCGGCGGGGTGATGGTGTTGAGTTATACGGTGTGGCTGGGTCCTTTCGGTGGCCACGAGACAGGCCTGTGGCCGCATTATGTGGGCGGTGATTTTGCGCGGCGTCATTATGAGCGTGTGCATGGCCGGCGCCCGAAGAATGTGTTTGGTGAATCCTTGTTCGCGGTGTCCTGTGTGCAAGGGATGCGATGGGGGCGGCGGCACGGGGCGTTGTTTTTTCCGCGGTATCACCCGTGGTGGGCGTGGTGGATTGTCCGCGTGCCGATCCTGCGGGAGTTTTTGACAAGCAACCTGGTAATTGTGGTGGAAAAGAAAGACGGGTAACGGCTCAAATGAACCGTCACCCGCCTATCTTGACTTGACGCTATTAATCTTACATGGTCGCGTTACGAATGCGCTGTTTGAGTGCTTCGAACTGGTCCCACACTTCGCTCGGAACCTTAGGACCGAGCTTCTTGAGCCATGCCTCGTTGTCGTCGATGTCGCCAGCCCACTCGGAGGGGTGTGCACGCAGTGCTTCGCGAACATCATCGACGTTGATGTCGAGACCATCAAGGTCGAGGTCCTCGACGTTGGCGGTGTGACCTGCGACGGTTTCGCGGGCGTCGACCCTGCCTTCGATGCGGTCGACGATCCACTTGAGGACGCGGCTGTTCTCACCGAAGCCGGGCCACAGGAAGCGTCCGTCGTCGCCGCGGCGGAACCAGTTGACGAGGAAGACGGCGGGCATCTTGTCGCCGCCCTTCTTGCCCATGTTGATCCAGTGCTGCAGGTAGTCACCGGCGTTGTAGCCGATGAAGGGCAGCATAGCCATGGGGTCGTGGCGTAGGGAGCCGACGGGGCCTTCTGCTGCGGCGGTCTGGCCGGATGCCAGGAGGGCACCGATCATGGTGGCGTGGTTCCAGTCGTATGCCTGGGTGACCAGCGGGATGGTGTCGGGGCGGCGTCCACCGAAGAGGATGGCGTCGATCGGCACACCCTTGGGGTCGTTGAAGTCCGGGGTTGCGACGGGGCACTGCTCGAGCGGCACGCAGTAGCGGGAGTTCGGGTGGCTGGACAGAGATTCGGAATCCGAGGTCCAGTCGCGGCCGAGCCAGTCGATGAGGTGCTCCGGCTTGCCTTCGAGGCCTTCCCACCAAACATCGCCGTCGTCGGTCAGTGCGACGTTGGTGAAGATGGTGTTGCCCGGTTCCATGGTCTTCATGGCGTTGGGGTTGGAGGCGTAGTTGGTGCCGGGGGCAACACCGAAGAAACCGTTTTCGGGGTTGATGGCCCAGAGGCGGCCGTCTTCACCGAAGTGCATCCAGGCGATGTCGTCGCCGACGACCTCTGCCTTCCAGCCGTCGATGGTGGGCTCGATCATGGCCAGGTTGGTCTTGCCGCAAGCGGAGGGGAAGGCTGCGGCGATGTTGTAGGCCTTGCCTTCGGGGCTGGTGAGCTTGAGGATGAGCATGTGCTCTGCCATCCAGCCTTCGTCGCGTGCCATGACGGAGGCGATACGCAGCGCGTAGCACTTCTTAGCGAGGATGGCGTTTCCGCCGTAGCCAGAACCGTAGGACCAGATCTCGCGGGTTTCGGGGAACTGGGTGATGTACTTGGTTTCGTTGCAGGGCCACGCGACGTCCTTTTCGCCTTCGGCCAGGGGTGCGCCGACGGAGTGGAGTGCGCGGACGAAGTCGCCGTGGTCACCGATCTTGTCCAGTGCGGCCTTGCCCATGCGGGTCATGATGCGCATGGACAGCACGACGTAGGCGGAGTCTGTGAGCTGTACGCCGAGCTTGGGGCTTTCGGCGTCGATGGGGCCCATGCAGAAGGGGACGACGTACATGGTGCGGCCCTTCATTGCGCCGCGGTAGTGCTCGGTCATCTCGGCCTTCATCTTGACCGGGTCGACCCAGTTGTTGGTGGGGCCGGCGCCTTCTTCGGTCTCGGAGCAGATGAAGGTGCGGGATTCGACTCGGGCAACGTCGTCGGGGTTGGAGCGCGCGAGGAAGCTGTTGGGTCGCTTTTCTGGGTTCAGTCGGATGAGGGTGCCGGCCTCGATGAGCTCTTCTGCGAGGCGGTCGGCTTCTTCCTGGGAACCGTCAGTGAATACGACTTCGTCGGGCTGCAGCAGTTCGACTGCTTCGGCGATCCAGGTGAGCAATTCGACGTTGTTTGTGGGGGCTTGGCCTTTGAGGCCGGGGATGGTGACAGCGGACATCGCTTCTCCTGACATAGTTGGTTCTCAACGTTTAAAAGGGTAATCGCTTATCTGAGGCACCCGCATGGCCTTTTTTGAGACACTGTTCACACAGTCCTATGACCTGTACACTTTCTACTATGTGCGACATGTTTTTGGCCTAGTTTTTCGTTTAATCACCCCCGATACGGGGGTGCTGCGCCGCTCCGAACAACCACAACGCACCCCCGGTTTTTCAATGCGTTGAACTTTCCAAGTGACCTCTGTGCCGCCCTATTGATATAAGTCCGCAGCGCAGGCAGAATGAGGGGGATGTCTACACACGCTAACAAACCAGCCCCCCATGTCGATCCGCGCCCGTCGGGCAATCGCCCGCCCCAAACAGACTTCGGAAACGACCTGGACTACCCTCGCCTCGGCGCAGTGAGTTTTCGCCGCGGAACCCTCACCGACAACCAGGAGAAAACCTGGGAGGACAATTGGCCGATCTTCGGCAAGGAACTGTCGGAGGATTCTTCGATTATTGACGCCGCGGAGTGGTTCGGCCGGCAGGCACCTTTGATCGTGGAGATCGGCTCGGGCACCGGCACATCCACCGCAGCGATGGCCCCGGTAGAGGCGGACACGAATGTGGTTGCGGTCGAACTCTACAAACCGGGTTTGGCGAAGCTGCTGGGTGCGGTGGTCCGGGGTGATATCTCGAATATCCGGATGGTTAAGGGCGATGGCGTGGAGGTACTGGCGCGCATGTTCGCCCCAGAATCCCTGGATGGGGTGCGTATTTTCTTCCCCGACCCGTGGCCTAAGGCCCGCCACCATAAACGCCGGATCATCCAGTCCGGCCCGCTGAACCTCATTGCTTCGCGATTGAAGAAGGGCGGGGTGCTGCACGTGGCCACCGACCACGCAGGCTATGCCGAGTGGATTGACGAGCTCGTCGACGTCGAACCCCAGTTGGAGTTCATGGGCTGGCCGTGGCCGGAGTGCCCCCAGTTGACGGATCGCCAGGTGATCACCAAGTTCGAGGGAAAGGGCCTCGACAAGGAGCACACGATCCGCGAGTACTTGTGGCGCAAGCGTTAAGGAGCTGTCGATGAGTTTTGATACCTACCCCGCGCCGGCGGACGATATTGCCCTGCTGATTTGGGACGCCCCGAATATCGACATGGGCTTGGGTTCGATCCTTGGGGGTAGACCGTCGGCAAACTACCGTCCGCGTTTCGATGCGGTGGGCCGCTGGTTGTTGGAACGCAGCGAGGAGCTCTCTGAGGATCTAGACACGCCGGTCTCCCCCGAGGCGACGGTGTTTACCAATGTCACTCCGGGTGCTGCGGACGGGATTCGCTCGTGGGTTGAGGCGCTGCGCAATGTTGGTTTTGCGGTGTTTGCTAAGCCGAAGTTGACGGAAACTTCCGACGTCGACCCCGACATGCTGACCCACATCGATGCGCGCCATAACCAGGGTGTTTTGCGTTCGGTGTTTGTTGCAAGTGCCGACGGGCAAAATTTCAAACCCACCCTGGACCGCCTGGTAGACGATGGCGTTCACGTGTGCGTGGTGGGTTTCCAGGAGCACGCCTCGTGGGCGGTCACAGACGATCGCTATGAGTTTTGCGATCTGGAGGACATCCCGGGTGTCTTCCGCGAGCCTCTTCCCCGCGTAAGCTTGGATACCTTGCCGGATGGTGGCGCCTGGTTGCAACCGTTCCGTCCGTTGAGTTCTTTGTTGTAGTTGTCGCCGCCACTTTTAAGGAGTTCGATTAAGCCGTGTTTGTTCGTTGGGGCCACTTTGCCTTTAAGTATCGCCGGGTGCTGCCCTTGGCTATTGTCGCGCTGATCGCGGGGATTTACCTGGTCTGGGGCACTCAACTGGGCGCTCGTATGAGCCAGGAGGGGTGGGATGATCCCAACTCCTCGTCGACCCGTGCGGCGGCAATCGAGCAAGAGGTGTTTGGCCGCGATAACAACGGCGATGTCATCCTCATGTTTAAGGGATCTCCCGATGCTTTGACTGATGACGCCGTGGCGCGCGACGTCAACAAGCAACTGACGGCGTTTAAGGATGCCCACCCGTCCGAGATTTCACACATCAATTCGTACTTTGAAAAGCGCAATCCGAATTTGCTCAATGCGGATAAAACTTTGGCGTTCGCGGCTGTCGGTTTGGCGGGTGACGGCGAAGATGTGTTGAAGAATTTCCGGGCGATCGAGGGCGATATCCCTGCCGAGGTTGATGGGCTGGAGGTCTCAGTTGCGGGCCAGACGGCGATTGCTGACGCGTTGGATGATGGGATGGCCGGCGATATTTCCCGCGCGGAGGTCTATGCGCTGCCCGCTGTTGCTGTGCTGTTGTTGCTTGTGTTCGCGTCGGTTGTTGCTGCGGCGATGCCATTGATCGTGGGTGTGCTGTCCATTCTTGGTTCCTTGGGTGTGCTGGCGATTTTGGCAGGTTTTACCCAGGTGAATGTGTTCGCGCAGTCCGTGGTGACGCTGTTGGGCCTGGGTTTGGCGATCGACTACGGCCTGTTTATGGTCAGTCGTTTCCGCGAAGAGTTGGACGCTGGCTCCTCGGTGGAGGACGCCGTGGTCAATGCGACGGCGACTGCCGGTAAGACGGTGGTGTTCTCCGCTGCGATGGTGGCGGTTGCTCTGTCGGGGTTGTTGATTTTCCCGCAGGCGTTTTTGAAGTCGGTGGCTTATGGCGCGATTAGTGCGGTGGGGTTGGCGGCGGCGTTGTCGATCGCTGTGCTGCCGTCGATTTTTGGCTTGTTGGGCCGCCGGGTGGACATGTGGTCGATGCCGTGGCGCCGTAAAGCACGCACCATAAACACCACGGACGCTGCTGATCTGGTGCAGCCGGGCACGAGCCGCCTGTGGGCGGCGATTCCTGCCTGGGCGATTAAGCATTCGGTGTGGGTGACGGTTGCTTTGGTGGGTGTGCTGTTGACGTTGACGCTGCCGCTTGCTGGGGTGAAATTCGGCGGTATTAACGAAACCTATCTGCCGCCGCAGCAGAAGGTGCGTGTCGCGCAGCAGACCTTCGATGAGAATTTCCCGGAGTACCGCACCGAGCCGATCAAATTGGTGGTGACCGGCGCGGATAATCGTGGTTTGAGCAGCATCATTAAGCAGGCTAACCAGGTGGAGGGTCTGACCGGGCGTTTCTCCCCTAGCCAGCCGACGAAGGATGGCACCACAGTGCTGTCGGCGGGCATCACCGACCGGGGTGATAACGCCGCGGTGGTTGATCAGCTGCGTGCCATTGAGGTGCCGGAGGGCGCGGAGGTGTTCATCGGCGGCAGCCCCGCTTTGGAGGTGGAATCCATTGAGGCCCTGTTTAAGAAGCTTCCGTGGATGGCGCTCTACATTGTCGCTGCGACGTTCATTTTGATGTCGCTGGTGTTCAGTTCGGTGATTCTGCCTGCGAAGGCTGTGATCATGACGATCCTGGGTATGGGCGCCACGCTGGGCGTGTTGACGTTGATGTTCGTTGATGGTGTTGGGGCTTCGCTGTTTGGTTTCACGCCGGGCCCGCTGATGAGCCCCGTGTTGGTACTGATCATGGCCATCGTTTACGGCTTATCCACCGACTATGAGGTCTTTTTGGTCTCCCGCATGGTGGAGGCGCGTGGCAAGGGTAAGTCCACGGATGATGCGATTGTGTACGGTACCGCCCACACTGGGTCGATCATTACGGCGGCGGCTGTGATCATGATCGTGGTGTGTGGCGCGTTCGGTTTCTCTGAGATCGTGATGATGAAGTACATCGCCTTCGGCATGATCGCTGCGCTGTTGTTGGATGCGACGGTGATCCGCATGTTGCTCGTGCCTGCGGTGATGCATTTGCTGCGCGAGGATAACTGGTGGGGGCCCAGGTGGCTGACTGCCATCGGTGGTTTCGGGCATGGTTCTAGCGTTGACGCCGCGTCGCTTCAGGTCGCCACGGAGCCGACTGTGGATGATGTGCAGGTCGATACTCGGCCGGTGCGTAGTGGTAGAACTACGACTGATGACCCGGACCTGATCCCGTTTGATCAGCTGGTTAAGCGCCTGCAGGAAGAGTCCTAAAGGGAGTAGTTCCATGAAGCCCACGTTCGGTACTCGCCAGAAGATCTTCAGCGCCGTGCTGCTGCTGTTGCTCGTCTGGGGTGGTTACCGGCACTGGGATGCGCTGAAGCAGTCCTTTGCGCGAGCGCTCAGCGCCGAGGTTGGGCCTCTGTTGGTGGCGGTGGCTGCGGCGCTGCTGGCGATGGTGTGTATGGCGGAGGTTCTTCGTAGTTTGCTGACCGCCGGGGGCACACATACCGGGCATGGTTCGACACTGCGGTTGACTTTTATTGCCAACTCTTGGTCGTCAACGCTGCCTGCGGGGCAGGCCTTTGCCGCTCTGTATTCTTTCCGCACCATGAAGTCCTGGGGGGCGACCAACCTGGTGTGCTCCTGGCAGATCGTCCTGTCTGGGTTGATGTCCACGATGTGGCTGCTCACCCTCGGCGTGATCGGCGTATTGTTTCTTGGGGCGTCAATCCCCCCGGCGTCAATAATTGTGCCGCTGTTGGCGGCGGGCAGTGTGTTTTGGTTGATTCAGCACCCGGATGTGCTGCTTCCCGCTGCGCGTTGGGTGTGCGCTATCGTCGGCAAACCCGCCTGGGCGGAGCTGGCCGAGCTGCAATTGGATCGCTTGAAGTCGGTGAAGCTGACTGCCCCGCGTTTCGTGTGGGTGTCGGCGTTGTCCCTGGGCAATTGGGTTTTCGACATTGTGGCGCTGTGGGCGTGCATGTGGGCGGTGACGGGGCATGCGGTGGTGCATGCGGTTGAGGGGCCGACGACGGGGCCTGCTGTCACTGGGGTGATTTTGGCTTTCGTGACGGCGAAGATTGCGGGGTCGGTGCAAGCGACACCGGGGGGTTTGGGGCCGGTGGAGACGGCGATGACGGGCACACTGGTGGCTGTGGGGATGACGGGTGTGGATGCGTTGGGCACGGTGTTGATTTATCGCCTGATTACGTTTTTCATGGTGACCGGCATTGGGTGGATTGTGTATGCGGCGACGAAGGATAAGTTAGCGGATTCGGTGCGGGAACAGCTAGCCGAGGAATAGCTGTTATCTTGGGCGTTATGAAACTTTCTGAACGCCAGGGCACCGACGGCTTACCGGGACTCCTTGCCGACCTGATGGCAATCGGTGCTTTTTCTCTGTTGGCCCACATGGCGCACCATAGCCTGTCTTTCGAAGAGTGGCTGCACACGGTCGCTCAGTTTGGTACCGGCGTGTTGTTGGGATGGCTGGTGGTCCACGGGCTGCAGCGCAGCCGTGGACGGTTGCCTCTTTTCACTCAAGGTGTGTGGGTGTGGGCGCTCACCGTGGTGGTGGGACTCGTCGAATGGACGTTGTATAACGGCCGGGTTCCGCATTGGAGCTTCATCATCGTGGCTACCGTGATGAGTGCGCTGCTGCTCTTCGGCTGGCGGCTGCTGCTCACCCTGAACAGCAGAGACTAGAACCCTTCAGGCGCGAACGCCATAGAAGTATACTGCCGAAAGTGCTTTTCAGAGTCTGGCTTAGGTAACCTCACCCGGTCGACTTCCTCTCCAGTATGCCTGTCGATGACACGTAAGGATTCAACGATATAAGCGCCCGTAGCATCAGCATCGGTCAAGTCCTTTTGAGTGGTGTATCCGCATAACTCTGCGTCGCCCGCCCTGGGGCAATAACCCTATGATGCTCAAACCGTTGGGATTCCAAACCCATGGTGGGACGAGCAGTGGAACCTTCAAGACAGCTAATTAGTTTTGCTTGAAAAGCAGCCTAGCGAACAATAATGCCCCATACCATAGAATCCATAATATTGTGAACTATTTCATCTTTTTGGCCTCCACTAGCGCACGGCCGCATCGCCGACGCAGCAGGCAGGCAGGCAGGCTCGGCACTAAGGCGCAGTTTTAGGCAGCCACCTCCGCGGAGGCTAATTTCACTGTCATGATTGGCACTAGGGGCGTGAGCACAGCGGTGGCGCCGTCGAAGCCAAGTGAACAGCGACTACATCAGCTCCCCCACCATCCCCCTACATGGGCATGATGGTGTGCTTTTTGGCGAGGGTTTTTTCTTGTTTGGTTTCGAGTTGGCGGAAGGCTTGGCGGAGGGCGGTGCGGGTTTCGCTGGGTGCGATCATTGCATCGATGTATCCGCGTTCTGCTGCGACGTAGGGGCTCGTCATGTTTTCGTCGTAGAAGTCCATGAAGACTTTTTTAAGGTAGTCGCGTTGCTCGGGTGGTGCGGCTGCGAGTTGGCGTCCTTGGATCATGACGACTGCTGCTGCGGCTCCCATGACGGCGACTTGTGCGGTGGGCCATGCGAGGTTGATGTCGCCGGTGAGGTTTTTGGATCCCATGACTGCGTAGGCTCCGCCGTAGGCTTTGCGGACGATGAGGGAGACTTTGGGGACGGTGGCTTCGACGACGGCGAAGCCTAGTTTGGCGCCGCGGTGGATGAGGCCTTGTTTTTCTTGGTCGACGCCGGGGAGGTAGCCGGGGGTGTCGACGACGAAGAGGAGGGGGATGTTGTAGGCGTCGCAGATGCGGATGAAGCGGGAGGCTTTGTCTGCGGCGTCGGCGTCGATGCAGCCTGCGTAGACGAGGGGTTGGTTGGCGATGACGCCGACGGATTTGCCGTCGATGCGGGCGAATCCGGTGATCATGTTTTGGGCGTATTCGCCTTGGATTTCGAGGAAGTTGTCGTCATCGAAGAGTTTGCCGAGGAGGTCGTGCATGTCGTAGCCGGCGTTGGTGTCGTCGGGCATGAAGCTGTCGAGTGCTTCGTCGGCTGACACGGCGTCATCGCTGGGGGCCCAGAATTGGGGGCCGGGTTCGTGGCAGGTGAGTGGTAGGTGGTCGAGTAGGTCGTGGACGTAGTTGAAGGCGTCTTCTTCGTCGGTGGCGACGTAGGAGACGTTGCCGTTGTGGGCTTGTTGGAGGGCACCGCCGAGTTCTGCGGAGGTGATAACTTCTCCGGTGACTTCTTTGATGACGTCGGGGCCGGTGACGTACATTTCGGCGCGGCCTTCGACGGCGATGACGAAGTCTGTGGTGACGGGCGCGTAGACGGCGCCGCCGGCACATTTGCCCAGCATGATGGAGATTTGGGGGCTGCGGCCGGACAGGGGTAGTTGGCGGCGGGCGATCTCGGAGTACATTGCCAGGGAGGTGACGGCGTCTTGGATGCGGGCGCCGCCGGAGTCTTGGATGCCGATGACGGGGCAGCCGATTTTGATGGCCATGTCCATGATTTCGCAGACTTTGCGGCCGAAGGTGACGCCGACGGAACCACCGTAGACAGTTTTGTCGTGGGCGTACACGGCGACGGGGCGTCCACCGATGCGACCGTAGCCGGTGACGACGCCGTCACCGTAGGGGGCGTCGGGTTCGTCGGGGGTGCGGCCGAGGGCTCCGACTTCGACGAAGGAGCCTTTGTCGAGCAGGCGGTTGATGCGTTGGCGTGGCGAGGTTAGTCCCGCGGCGTCACGCTTTTCGCGTGCTCGCTCGCTGCCGGGGTCCTGCGCTTGCTCTAGACGTGCGCGCAGGTCAGCAAGCTTTTCTGCCGTAGTGCTACTCACTGTGCCTTACTGCCTCTCTTAACAAATCGTGGTCATGTGTCATCCACATGTTTTAGGTTTTACACCCGGTGGGGGCTTATTCGCCGATTGCTTGCGCCAGGCGAGCCGCAACCTTGGCGATCTCTGGCTCGTCGACAACTGCCAGGTGGTCGCCGCGGAGCTGGATGATGTCTAACTCGTCAACGATAGCCGACCATCCACCGTCTAGGTCAATCTTGGCATACCTGGGTTCCAGTTCGATGGCGCCATCGTGCATACGTTCCGCGCGGAACAGCAACACGGGCACCTTCACGTCGGCCCATTGCGCAAGATCGACTTTGTCGAGGATGCGGTTGTCGACGAAGGATGCGCGTTGGTGTTCGAGTACGCCGGCGCTAAGCCCGTGTTCGGAGGCGTCGGTGGTTGCGAGGAAGTCCGCCATCATTTGCAGCATGGCGTCCTCACCGGCGGTCTCTAACAGTTCGTAGGGCACGGGGAAGTCCAGGCCGTAGGTCTTCTTCGCGAAGGCCGAGTAGCGCTCCCACCGGGCCTTGGTTTCTTCCACAGTGTCGGGGACCTGCTCGGAAGGCTGGACGGTATCGAGCAGCACGATGTGCGCCACCTCGACCTCCGGCGCCCCGGGTTGTGCCAGTTGGTGGGCTACCTCGTAGGCGATGGCGCCACCAAATGACCAACCACCCAGCACGACAGGCAATCCGTCCGAGTACTGCTTGATTTCATCCAGGTATGCGGCGGCACGCTCGGGCAGCGGCCCTTCCAGGCGCTCAACACCATAGACGGGGATGTCTTCGGGTAGGCGACGCATCAGCGGCTGGTAGACCACAGAGGAGCCACCTGCGGGGTGGAACATGAACACAGCCGGCTTGGTGGAGCCTTCTGGCCTAGCCCGCAGCACGCGGATGTTGCCCTCTACCTCGGTTTCGAGGCCTTCACGCACGATGTTGGCGAGGTCCTCCAACGCCCCAGCTTCACGCACCTGCTGCGCGGTGATCTCTACCCCGCCGCGTTCGGTGAGACGCTCGGCGATCTTAGTTGCGGTGGCGTCGTCTACCTCAGGCAATTCACTGGTGACGCCGGCTGCCGCCTTGCCCGTCATGGTCGCCCAGGTCGCAAACACGAGGCGTTCGGATGCATCACGGGGTGCAACACCCACGCCAGTTGCCTGGGTTGCAGCCACCGGCGGCTCCTCGGAGCTGTCGCCACCGTCCGCAGCGGAGGGTTCTGGGGCAGTAACCGTCGCGACGTCATCACTAGATGTGCGGCCGGCGACGAGGTCCTCCACCAATTTCACGACGTCTGCGACAGAGGCATCACGCAGCGCCTGCACTTGCAGCGGCGGAATTGCGAAGTCATGCTCGATGCGGTTTTTAATGCGCATGCCCATCAGCGAGTCGAGGCCTAGGTCGATCAGCGGGAGCTCACCGGGTAGATCGTCGACGTCGTAACCCATGGATTCGGAGACGATCGCACGCATGCGATCCTCCACCGATTCGCCAGAGGCCGGGTCCCAACGCATGGAATCGTCGGCCTCTTCCGCGACCTCTGCGGCGAGCGGCATGCCACCGGTGGGTGCAAACGCCGCAGCAGCGCCACCGTCTGTGGCAGCCCCAGCGACCACGCCCGCCGCCTCACCAAAACCAGGTAGCCCGGCTGCAGCAAAACCCTCGGCCAGCAGGACGGTCTTGTCGTCCATCACGCGGTAAACCTTGATCACCGCGCCACCAATATGACGATTGACCACGGTCGTAATGTCACCAGACGCCGGCAGGCTCGCGTGCTCCTCGGACGCCAAGACAGACGACCCCGGCAGCGCGTCCTCCGCTGCAGTCTCGATCAACGCCAAAGCGCTGGGCACCATGTCAGCGACGATGGAGTACGCCACCGCACCATCAGGCAAGTTCACGCGGCTACCCGGAAGGTCGGTGCGCTGGGTGGAGGTCGGGCGGGCCGCCGTCCAATAGCGCTGATGCTTCCACCGCATGCCCGGCGCGCTGACGCGCTTGCCGTCACCTAGCACCCGATCGAAGCGGATGGGTTGGCCGACAGCGTACAGTTTGGCCAGGAGCTCCAACAGTGATGACGTCGCGGGCACCTTGCGTTTCAGCGCGAACGTCAGCTGCGCGTCGGGCTTGCCGGAGGCAAAAGCGGTGTTCATCATGCCCATCAATGCCACCGGGTTGGGGCTGATTTCAACAAGCATCATGTGGCCAGCTGCGAAGGCCTCCTGGGTGGCATCCAGGAACCAGACGCGGCCGCGGGTGCAGCGCGTCCAGTATTCGGAGTCGTGAATAACCTGGCCGGGCTGATAGGTGACACCGCGGTCGACTGAGCTGAACAGTGGTGTGTGCAGCGGCATCGGGGTGATGTCCGCTGTTTCTGCTGCCAGTTCGCCCAACAGGGGTTCGACGGCACTGGTGTGGCCGGCGCCCTTGACGTTGAGCAGGCGGGCGAACTTTTCCTGAGCTTCCAGGTGTTCAACCAGCGCAATAACCTTCTCGCGCGGGCCGCCAACGGTCGTCATGCCGGGGCCTGCATAGACAGCTGGTTCGATACCTTCGAACTCCTGGTTGTCGGCGATGAAGGCATCGAGGTCGTCGACGCTGAACTCCACCACTGCCATGGCACCCAGCTGATCCTCGGGAAGGGACTGCTCGCCCTCCCCCATCAGGCGGCTGCGGTGGCAAGCCACACGCATCGCGTCCTCAGCGCTCAAACCACCGGCCGCGTAAGCGGCAGCAATCTCACCCATGGACATGCCCATCACAGCAGCCGGGCGGGCACCCAGCTGCGCCAGCAGATCCGTCAGAGCAATCTGAATGGCAGTGATCGCAACCTGCGCAGTCTCCGTGTTGTAAGTCTGCTCGTCATCGGCGATGATCTCGCACACCGACCAACCGGATTCGAAATCCACAATCTCATCAAGCTGGCGCATGCGCTCGGCAAACACAGGGGAGCTTGCCATCAAGTCCTTCGCCATCTTGCGATGCTGAGAACCGAACCCCGAGTACACAAACACTGGACCAGCCTGGTCGGGAGAATCCGCAACCTCGATACCTGGGGATTTCTTGCCCTCAGCCACAATGCTCAAACGCTTGATGGCGTCCTCTGCATTCGCAGCCAACACGGCCGCACGGGAACGGCCATGGTTACGCCGAGCAGTCGAACGGGCAACCGCGCGCAAACCCGCGACGTCATCAATCGCGGCGTCATCAATAAACTGCGCAAGATCAGCTGCAGCAGTACGGCGACGCGAAGGCAACAAACCCGACACAACCAACGGGGTAGGATCATCAGCGTCCAACAGCAAAGCGGGAGCCTCATCGGGGTCCGCCAACTCGGGATAATCCGTAGCCACAAACTCACTGACCACGGCATGCGCGTTGGTTCCGCCGAAACCGAAACCACTCACGCCCGCAACCGCGCGGCCCGAATAGCTCGGCCACTCACGAGGATCCTCAACAACCTCCAGATGCTCAGCATCGAAATCAATGTACGGGTTCGGCCCCGCGAAGTGCAGCGACGGGGCGATCGTCCCATTGCGCATACCCTGCACAACCTTGATCAAACCAGCAGCACCCGCAGCGGACTCGGAGTGCCCAAAGTTCGTCTTGGCGCTGCCCAGCAACAGCGGCTTATCCGCGTCGCGCCCGCGACCCAACACCGCACCCAGCGCAGTAGCCTCAATCGGATCACCCAAAATAGTGCCGGTGCCGTGGGCCTCCACATAATCAACCTGGCTCGGCTCAATGCCAGCGTCCGCGTAAGCGCGCTGCAACACAGCCACCTGCGCATCCGGATTCGGCGCGGTCAAACCATTGGATCGGCCATCGGAATTCACAGCCGTACCCTTGATAACGGCATAAATCGTGTCGCCATCCGCAACGGCGTCCTTCACGCGCTTGAGCACCACCAAACCGGCGCCATCGGAACGGACAAAACCATCCGCATCCTCGGAAAACGCTTTGATCGCACCACTCGGACTAATCACGCCGAGCTCACCGAAAGCAGTGGAAACAAACGGCGAAGCCATAATATTGACGCCGCCGGCAAGCATGACGTCCGCTTCGCCCGCACGCAACGCACGAACCGCCTGGTGCACCGCCACCAACGACGAAGAACACGCAGTGTCAACGCTGATCGACGGGCCGCGGAAATCAAAAGCATAAGAAATACGGTTGGGGATCACCGCACTGGAATTACCCGTCAGCGCATAAGGATGCGCCTCCGCAGGATCCGAAGCGATCATCACCCCATAGTCATTGTTGGTGGAACCGATAACCACGCCAACATTGCCGCCCCGCAGCTCATTCGCAGGAATGTGTGCGTCCTCCAACGCCTCCCACGCGAGCTCCATCATGATGCGCTGCTGCGGATCCGTATTGGCCGCCTCCAGCGGCGACAAACCGAAAAACTCCGCATCGAAGCTGGCAATGTCCTCCAAATATCCGCCAGTGGTGTTGACCTGCTGCATCTTCGCAGCCATGACCTCGTCACTGGCGTACTCCGACCAACGGCCAAGCGGCAGCTCACCGGTAGCGGACCGGCCCTCTACCAGCAGCTTCCACATTGCCTCAGCATCTGCCGCCCCTGGGAAACGCGCCGACAAGCCAACAATCGCGACGTCATGATCACTGGCATCTGCAGAACCACTGGCGTACGCACGGATACTATCCGCAGCAGCCGACGAACCCGCCCCACCCTGGGCAGGCCCATCAACCAAACGCTGAGCTAAAGCAGCAATCGTCGGATACTCATAGGCGATGGTCGCATCCAACTGAACATCCAGCAGATTCTCAAGCTCACCAGACAACACCACCGCATCCCGCGACGACAAGCCAAACGACTGCATCGGCTTATCATCACTGATCTCGGAGGCATCCAGCCCAGTCGTGGTGCACACCCAGTCACGCAACCATTGACGCAACTGGGCAACTGTCATTGCACCGGTGGACTCCGCAGTGTTCGGGGTAGTCATCTACCTAGGGCCGCCTTTACCTCATCAAGCTCGAAAAAAATTCTTCTCTACTATATATAGGAATCAGCTCAATCCGTTACGCCTTGCAGGCATTCGGACAAACACCCCGCCACTGGGAAAATTACTGCCCCAAGTAGTGCTTCTTAGCCACCCGGCGCGCAATCTTGCCCGAAGAAGAACGCTTGATTTCATCCGGCGCAACAATGATGACGTCGTGGGGCTGAACCCCGTGCGCTTCCGTTACGGCCGCGCGGATCGCCTGCTTCGCGGCGTCATCACCCTCAGGGGTCTTGTCGAGATCACGCTCGGCGATGATAACGAGCTGCTCGGTCTCGTCGCCCTCGATAGCGAACGCCGCGATAGCTGCCGGGCGGATGTGCTCGCTCGCGTGGTCGACGGTGTACTCAATATCCTGCGGATAGTGGTTACGACCAGCGATAACAATCAGGTCCTTCAGGCGGCCAGTGATGTGGATTTCCCCATCGATGAACACGCCCAGGTCGCCCGTCGCCATCCAACGATCATCCTCCGGTGCGCCTGCGGCACGGGAGTTCTCCGGCAAACGCTGTGCCAACGTATTGCGGAACGTCGCGAGGGTTTCCTCCGGGCGATCAAGGTAGCCGAACGCCATGTTGTCGCCATGCGCCCACAGCTCGCCCACGGTGCCATCCGGGACCTCACTGCGGGTCTCGGGATCGACGATGACCAGCTGCTGCGGGCGGACGACCTCACCATTAGACATCAATGGCACAGCCCCCGGGCCCTCCTCCACCACAACGACAGTGCCCTGGTTGAGCTTGTCACGATCCACCCACGTCACACGCGGACGCACCGGAGACTGCGGGGTGGTGACCAACAACGACGCCTCTGCCAGACCATAGGACGGGCGCATCGCCGACTCCGGCAACCCATAAGGGCCAAACACCTCGCGGAAAGCGTTCACAGCCTTCGGGGTGACCGGCTCCGAACCAATGATCAAACCATCAATGTGGCTGAGATCAATCTGCTCGCCCTCCTCCGGCTGGCCATAGGCCACCGCCAACTCCAGAGCGAAGTTAGGAACCACCGTGTACAGCGCGTTATCGCTCTCGCGGCGGTTAATCTGCTGGATCCAGCGCTTTGGCTGCTGGATGAAGTCCCGCGGCGTCATCATTTCCATCTCGAGACCCAAAATGGTGACAAACGCCGCCAAAATAATGCCCATGTCGTGGTGCAACGGCAACCAGCTGACCATACGCAGAGGAGTCTTCAAGCCCGCTGCAGTGAAAATCTGCAGCACGTTGGTCAAGATGGAACGGTTGGTCAACACCACACCGGCCGGAGTGCGGGTGCTGCCGGAGGTGTACTGCAGGAACGCCGGGAGATCGATGGGCGCGCCGGTTGCCGCAACCAGGGCCGCAGCCTCGGGGCGCGTGAGGGGGTTTTCAAAGCTCTCCGCCAAGGAATCCGGCAATGAGTCAACGCCCAAGATGCGGGGGCGCTCTGCCGCAGGGCGGTCAGAGAACATGCGGCGCACATTCGGCGCGGAACGCTTATTGGTCAGCACAAACTTCGGCTGCGCATCCCCCAACACCGCCGCCAAGTGATCAGCGTGGCCGGGCTCGTTCGGGTCATACAACGGCACCGGAACCATGCCGGCGTACAGGGAGCCGATGAAGCCGAAGATGTACTCCGGGCTGTTGCCCGCCAGGATCGCCACGCGGTCACCGATGGAACCAACCTGCTGAAGGCGCGCCGCAACAGCCTTGATGCGGGTGTTGATCTCTGCACGAGTGAAGTCGTGGGCAACGCCTTCACGGGATTCTGAGTAATCCCAGAAACGCATGCAGTGGCGGCCAGCCCCACCCTGTGCAGCATCGGCCTGGTACATCATTTCAGCCAAGCCAGCGAGGGTGATCTGCGGTGGGAGGGCGATGTTGCCCTTGTCATCGAAGAACTGTCCGATTGCTGCATGCAAGTCCATAGTGTTTAGCCTTTCAAGCTGGTGTTTTGTTTCACTCGCTAAATATATAGGTTTGGGAGCGACAAACATTACATTGCTGTAATGTTTCGCCCCCCGCGTGTCGCTAAGGACTACGGTGCCCCAATGAGATTCTCAGCCCACTGGACCAACCACTGATTCGTCGTCGTCCCCTCAAAAATCACCGGGTTTGTCGCATACATCGCATGCACACCATTGGCATCAACCAGTGCCTGCGCGCGACCAATCGCATCATCAACACCCAACGGGGCGTCACAAATCGAATCATCCGGCGCACAAATCTCAAACACCCGATCATTCAAACTGCCAAAACCACCCGGCCGGGGGCCACGCATCGTCGCACCAGGCGTCACCACCTGGGCAAGAGCATTGAGCGACCGGAGCGACACCTCCGCGCCAACACCCCCAACCTCAATACCCGCCGTCTGGCCAACCCCAGGCTCCCGTCGACCGTCCGCAACCAAGGCGACACCCCTGATGCGTTCAGCCGGAACCGGAATATCCTGCGTGCCGATCTCATTAGCAATATCGCCCAACAACACCGCACCCTGCGAGAACCCAGCCATCACAAAATCAGTCAGCGGGCACTGCTCGTGCATCATCGTCAGCTCCGCGGCAACCTTATTGGCGCCCTCGGTACGGGAATCGTCATAACCCATCTCGTGCATAGCACCCAGGTTTTTAAACTGCGCCGCGTACGGGACAGTCCAAATCTTCACGCCACCCGGCTCACCCTCCGGGTAACGCTCCTTCAACGGATTAGTGACGCTGAGCATAAAACTCATCGGGTTAAACGTCGGATTCAGCGGATCATCATCCGAGGATGACTCCCACGTGCCCGGGGCAGAAATAAACTCCACCGACGGGCACCACTCCGGCTGCTTCGGGCCCTCAGCATCAGGGCTAGTGGTCGTTTCCGTTGGCCCAGTGTCCGAAGGTCCCTCGAAATGGCGCATCAGCCCAACGCCAATCACGATAACCACCAACACCGCCAACACGGCGATCAACAACTTGCCGATGCTGGAACGATCCTGTCCAGCACCCCTAGCGTTTCGGCCCATCAGTACAACCCTTCCGTCACGTTGTGTGGGGCCACCACCCTAGCAGCGTTAGCAATAAGCTCGCTGTGCTGCCTGGGTGATGACAGTCCGCGCATCCTCGAGCGACAAATCCGTGTGCCCCAACTCCACCAACTGCCCCGCGATGGGCTCAACCAGGAAAGACTCTCCCCCGGCATCCTTCGCGCGGCACACCTCGCTGGCGGTGCCGATCAGTTGCGCCTCGATCCCCTTCGGGTCGATGCCCTTATCCTTCAAATCATCCAGGTAGGCGTGGTCTTCGTCGCTGTAGTCATCCTTAAACGAAGGCACCTCCGACACCTCTTCCGCAGGCTGGTCATTGACCGCGGCACCACCCTGAGCAGACTTCGCAGCCCCACCATTGTGGTCCTTCTTCGCCGAATCACCAGCCTTCGCATCCTGACTCTTGTCGCCAGACTTCTGCCCGGAAGCATCCTTGTCTGCGCGCGCCAGGCTAGAGCTCGACGTTGCGGCAGGGTCGGCGTCATCACTTGATGACGTCGCGAAGCCACAGGCCGCAAGCCCGCCTAGCAGCAGCACGCCGGCTAGCGCCAGGCCAGCATTCTTACGTACCAACTGCTTCGGGGCACGCATTAGTTGCGCTCCTCGATCACGCGGCCATTGACCTGCTTGATGGTGCCATGCTGGAAGGATATGGTCTCGCCACCAGCGGCGATGGCCTCCTGGTCCTTGGTCGGCCAACCGAAGGGGCCGTTCTCCCAACCACTAGCACCCCAGGCGTCACGTATCGGGCCGTTGAAGATGAACTTCGCGCCGGTCTCCGGGGTCCAATAGAAGGAACCATTATCGAAGTGCTGCACCACGCCGCCCTTCAGCGGAATCTCGTTAGAGGTCGGTGCACCAAGCTTCGAATTAGTGGTGTTCATCGAACCGTAGCGCTTAGCGATGTCGCCGTGAACAACGAAGGCCTTGTCGCCATTGCGGACGACGTAGCCGTGCTGGAACTGCTGAACCAGCTTGCCGCCCAATTCCTTGGGCTCCGCCACGGGGTAACCCAGCGGGCCGTTCTCCCAACCGGTAGCGCCCCATGCATCGAACATGTCCTTCGGCACCGGCTGCGCGCCCAACTTCGGGGTCCAGTAAATGGAACCGTTCTGGAAGTGCACGTAGCGTCCGACGCCATCCGGGGTACCTTGCTCGCCGGTCAGCGGGAAGCCAAGCCACGAATCCGCCGCACCTATCTCGGAGTAGCGGGCGCTGATCAGACCAACCAGCACGTGAGCGCCGGTCTCCGGGTGCCAGTAGGCGCGACCGTTACGGAAGTCCTCCGCCTTACCGCCGGCCATGTCGTACTCGTTATTAACGCACTTGCCGAACTCGCCACCCTTGGTGGCCTCGGCGATCGCACCGACCGGGGCGCAATCCGCACCGCGATCCTCCTTATCGAGAGCCAGCGCATCAGCAATCTGAGGCCACGCCTGGGTCAACTCGAACTGCCAGTACGGCCAGTTGTGCACGCCGGAGGGGCGGAAGTGGGCGATCACGGGAACACCCGCAGCCTTCGCCTTATTGACGAAGGTCTGGGTGGTCATGCGCGACAGAACCTCAAGGCCGGCACCCGCGGGGTTGGCCGGGCCGGTTGCGACCGAGTTGTTCTGGCCGAAATCATCCGCACCGTTACCAGCGGACACGTAAACGGTCTTGCCCTTGAGAGCCTCGATACCCAGCTTCGGGTCGTGGTCGACCCACTTCTGAGAGCCCAACGGGCCCCACATTGCAGTCGCATCGTACCCACCGGCATCCTTCAGCGCACCCTGAATACCCAGCGGCATTCCGGGGCTAGTGGTATCCAAGTAGCCGGAGAAAGAACCGACAAAGTTGAACATGTCGGGACGGTGCTCAGCCAGGTTAACAGCAGCAGTGCCACCCATCGACAGGCCGAAAATACCGCGGGTGCCGTTGGAGCGGTACCCGTTGTGCAACACCGCGGGAAGCTCGTGAGTGAGGAAGGTTTCCCACTTGTAGTTCTTGCCGTTGTCCTCACGGTCCCAGTCGGAATAGAAAGAGGACTCGCCGCCGACCGGCAGGACGGTGATGACGTTCTTATCAGAGAAGAACTGCTGGATGTTGGTGTTGATGGTCCAGCCGTTTTCCTTATCGGTCGCGCGCAGACCATCGAGTGCCCAGACCTCGGGGAACTTCTTGCCCGGCTGGGAGTACCAATCGCGCGGCAACAGCAGCTGCACCTGAACCAACTGCTCGGGCATAGCAGCGGAGCGGATGAACAGTGCGACCCGGCGGTCCGACAACCACTCCTGGCGTTCGACGGATACGCCGTCGGGCAGGCCGTCAATCTTCGGGAAGTCGGTGCGGATGGGGCTACGCTCGGGGACATTGTCGTCCTTGAGGTAGCCGGAGATTTCGGAGCTGCCGAAGCTCGAGCCCTGAGCCAGCACATCGCGCTGTTCAGCCTCGGCTTTGTCGGCGGGGAAGACGATGAGTCCGGTGCCGATCGCAAGTGCGGAGGGAACCGCGAGGGCGGCAATGAGCTTGTTGCGGCGGGTCTTGATTGCGGTGTCGCGCATGAAAGATCCTTAAGTGACTGAAAAAAGGGGTGACTGAATTGACTCCCGCGGTCTCCGGAGGTTCCCCGCCTCCGGAAAGGGCAGTCGTGAAGTACTTAAAATAAAGCACCCTCAAGTTTAAGTTAAACTTTAGACTTTTGCATTAGGGGCGGCCCGGCGTGTTCCCCCTACCCCAATAGCAAAACCCCCGGGCGCACTACTTAGAGTACATCCGGGGGCTAGGGGCGGCGCCAGGAATTATTACCAGGCGTTCATCACGTTGAGCACGCGCTCGCGAGTGAGGTAGAGCTCGTCATTCCACTGGTTCCACGCGTGGATACCGTTCGGGCGGTAGTGGTTGGTGACATTGATGCCCTCAGCGCGCGCCTTGGCTTCCCACACCAGCGTGGTTTCCAGGGACACCGCCTCCAAAACAGAGCCGTTGATCTTCTGCATGGTCGGAATACCGGCATCCTGCGGACCCCACAGGCCGGTAGCCGCAGAAATGTAGACATCGGTGTTGCGCAACCCACCGGTGGCCCAGAAAGGATCATCGTGGAAGCGACGGGGGTTGATCAAGATGCCGTACATTGCGCTGACGTTGAATCCACCGGTGTCCAGCAGAGCCAAACGCAGCAGGGTCTGCATGCCGGGCATCGTGGTGGTCAGGTAACCAGACCAGGACATTGCCTGACGGAACTGATCCGGGTGATTACCAGCCAAGGAGATCGCAGAGGTGCCGCCCATGGACAGACCAGCGACGGAGTTGTTGTGCGGGTCAACACCGAAGTGCTGCTGCAGGTAGGCCGGCAGCTCAGAGGTGAGGAAGGTCTCCCACTTGTAAATCACCGGAGCCGAAGACATGGAAGACAGGTTGGCCGGAGCATCCCAGTCAGCGTAGAAGGAACCCGCGCCACCGATAGGCATCACCAAGGTGATGTTGTGGTCAACGTAGGCCGCAGGAGCGTTAGCATCATGGGTCCACGCGTTGTAGTAGTCGGTCGCACGCATGCCGTCGAGCAGGTAGAGGCCAGCGTTACCGCCGCGGCCAGCCGGCTGAATCTGGACGGGAATGTTGCGGCCCATTGCGGGGCTCCACACGTCACAGCGCTGAACCCAGAAACCAACCGGGTCCCAATCGCAGGAGCCAGTGTTGTCGGGGCGCAGCCAATCGCGGTTGCCTGCGTGGGCGGTGCCCGTGCCCACCATTCCGATGCTGCAGACGGTTGCCGCCGCGACAACGGTGGCTGCAACCTTCCGCGAGATCGACTTCGCGGAGCTCTTGATGCCGCGCAGTGTGCCGAGCAAGCCGGTGCGGGCTGTGTGTCGAGTCGTCATTGCACTCCTTTGTAGGGCCTCTAAGGTGGCCAGATTGAGCCTTTTTCGAGCAAGTTTTACCGAGGTCAAAATTGCTTAACATGTGGAACATCGGCCACCGAGACCAAAACGTTACCAAGTTTTAAAGTACACGTCAGCGGAGAAAAACCAAGTCACTTTCGCCTGACTACCCCAACCTCGGGGTAACACTACTTAACAACATTCACACCAGTCATAAGCCACCTGGGGAAACACTGCCTAACTACGTACTAGCCCACACCTACACCAACGGGACCACATACACGGCCATACCGACGCAGAACACCCACGCCAAAGCAAGAACCTGCAACGTACGGTCACTCAACGCCAACTCATCCGGCGCCCCGCCATCACCACGGTCAACATCGGCAGCGTAACGCAAAATCGCCACAGTAAACGGCACCATCGACACCTGATACCACACACCCGCCGCGCCCCCAGCAGCCTTCGACAAACCAAAACCCCACAACGCGTAGCTCATCACCACAGCCGTCGCCGACAACGTCCACACGAAACGCAAATACGTCGGCGTATACCCCTCCAAAGACTTCCGGATCTTCGCGCCAGAACGCTGCGCCAACAAAATTTCGCTATAACGCTTACCCGACGCCATAAACAACGAACCAAACGCTGCCACCAGCAAGAACCACTGCGACAAATCAATCCCGCCAGCAACACCACCGGCCATCGCACGCAGCATAAAACCACTGGACACCAACGCGATATCCAACACCGGCTGATGCTTCCAACTGAAGCAATAACCCAACTGCAGCGCAATATAAACGGCGACAACAATGCCCAAGGCATGCCCGGCAGTCGCCAACAGGCTCACCCCAAGCGCCGCAACAATCAGCACCACCGCCATCACATACGCCACATTCACCGGCAACACACCAGCAGCGATCGGGCGGAAACGCTTCTTCGGATGCGCCCGGTCAGCCTCAACGTCACGAGCATCATTAATCAAATAAATTGATGACGCCGCGAAGCAAAAAGCCACAAACGCAATGCCAACATCGGCAAGGGTGCGGCCATTCAGCAGCACTTCAGAACCCGCGGCCGCAGGCGCGGCAAGCACCAGGACGTTCTTCACCCACTGCTTAGGGCGCAACGCCTTGATCATCCCATCAACAAGCCCCTTCGGAGGTTTGCCCTCGGTGGGCTCGATACCGCGAGTATGCGGTTCAGATCCAAGTCCAGTGCTCACGATCGTCTTTCTCCCAAAGAAGTAAAAAAGCTTGTCTAACCCTCAAAGTACGGCATGACGGCCTTCGCCGCCGCCACACCTACCAAGGCACCACAGGTGACATCCGTCGGATAATGCACACCCAAAATCATGCGGGAAAGCATCATAGCGCCCGCACCAACATAAGGCACAGAAGAACCAGTCATCACAGCCAACGCAGCCATCGTCGCAGTTGTTGACGTCGCGTGCGAACTGGGAAAACTATGGTTCGACGGTGTCGACACGCCAACCACGATGCGCTCATCATGAGGCCGCGGCCTGCGCACAACCCGCTTCAACACCACACTCGCCGCATGCGCAACCAACGCAGCCGTACCCAGCCCACACCACTGGCGACGACGACGCTTATCAAACAACGCGCCAGCAGCAGACAAACCCAACCAACCAAGGGCATGCTCCCCCACGTGCGACATCACACGCGCAGTCGGCAGAACCCCCGCGACGTCATGAGTCGCAGACTGAATCGCCACCAACGCATCGGCCTCCCACTCAGGGCCCGCCTTCCACGCAGACCAGCGGTCGGCAACATCACGCAACAGCGCCTGCGAAGAACTAGGCATCAAAGATGTCCTTCCACGCATCAAGACTGCTCAAACGGCTATGAGCAGCGCGATACTGCCCGCGAAGCTCATCAAAACGCTCCTCAACAAGCTTCTGCAAACGCCGCGATTCCTTCAACAAATCTTTCGCCTTATTCAAATCACGCTGGCGATACACGACGCCGCGACCATCTGCCGTCGTCACCGTCGCGCCGTCAACACGCGACAAGCTAAACCAACGCGCCTCGATCGGAGCAAAATTCGCCTGAGGCACATCATGATGCGCCGGATCTTCCTTAGTCAGCGAATGCTTCAAACCCTTCGCCAACCACACAGCCTTCTTCACCGGAGCCAAACGGCCACCAATATCCTTCGTCGGAACACCCGGTGCACCCGTCGGCTTCGGCAACTGCGCAGCCGTCGGCAACACCACCGCATCCGGATACGTCTTACGAATCGCAGCGATCCTCGGCAACGACGTCTCCAAAATGTCAAACAACTGATCCGGACCCGCCAAGAAGTCCTTCATCGCCTCATTCTGAATAGCGACCGTCGAGTACTCCAAGCACAACAAATGCTTCAGCGTCGCCTTCTGCATCGAGCGAATAATGCCCTTGACCGGGCCATCGTGATCCATCGCCGCAACAATCAAACGGTTACGCAAATGGAAATAGGCCTGCCAATCGATCGCGTCGTCCTTATCCGACCACGCCATATGCCAAATCGCGATACCCGGCCATGTTGCCGTCGGAAAACCAGCCTTACCAGCACGCAAACCGTACTCGGCGTCGTCCCACTTAATGAACAACGGCAGCGGCAGTCCAATACGCTCCGCAACCACATGTGGAATCATGCACATCCACCAGCCGTTGTAATCAACATCGATTCGGCGGTGCAGATCACGAGAATTCTTCGCATCCGGCTTATCATTCGGACTGCCCTTATAACTCAAAGGCATCTCGGAAAAATCATGGTCATAGTGCACATGCGGCGCCGACGTCCACATGAAATCAGCGCGATTAATGACCTCACCCATCGAATGCAGGTGGCTGCGCTCCTGCAAATTCAGCATCTGGCCACCAATCAACGTCGGCGTCTTCGCATAACGCGCAGCCTGCAACGCACGCAACACGCTATCCGGCTCAATCGCAATATCGTCATCCATATACAAAATGTAAGGAGACTTCTTTGCACCAGCAGGCTTAGTTCCATCAGGACCGCCCAAAGCTTCGTACATGATGCGCGAATAACCACCCGAACCACCAAGGTTGCCCTGGCGGAACTCAAAGAACCGATCCCCAAAATGCTCAGTCGCGGCAGCATACCCAGGCTCATCTGCAGGATGCTTATTACCCTGATCAGGCATAATAACCGTATCGATCACCGCATCCACCGCCGGATCAGAAGCCAACGCCTCCAAAGCAGCAACAGCATCAGCAGGACGGTTGAACGTAGGAATACCCACAGTCACCCGCGGCTCAAACGGCCCCACCGTACTACCATCCGGCATCACCTGCGGACCAGGCGCCTCAGCCGCAAACCAGCCAGCCGACACAATCTCCGTATCCGACTCCGCCGTCACATCAAACCAATACCAACCCCCATCCTCAAACGGCGCCAAATCCAAATCGAACTCCGCCACCCCATCGGAAACAACCTTGCCCTCAACACCAATACGGCTGCCATCAATCTTCGAGCGGTAGACATCCACACGCGCAGTCCCCGCGACGTCAACACGCAAAAGAACACGAGACAACTGCGACCAGCGACGCCAATAACTCGCCGGAAACGCATTGAAATACGTCTGGAAACTCAACTCAGAACCAGCCGGAATACGCACCTGGGTGCGATTATCCCACCGGGCACGCTCCCGGTTAGTCTCCGCCTCCAACACATACAAGGTGCGCACATCATGCGGCTCACCCAAACGCGGCAACAGCACGCGCTGCAACTGCTCAGGGCCCCCACCCTTCTGAGCGCCAGCATTCTGGGCGCCGGCATTCGCGACAGTGTCAGACTTAACGGTCGTTCGTTCACTCAAGGTAAAAACCTCTAGCCTTTCGGATCTCGTGACGCGCGCGCACCCAACGAAGGCACGCACATATCTCCCTCAACCCTAGCCGCAGCAACCCCACCACGGCATGCGGCGCGCGGCTACCACCCAACCCGCACGCACTGCACCACGCTAGACCAAACTAGCCTTCACGATCATCCAGATGAATCTCCGTCGGCCACGCCAACACCGCACCCGGCACCTCCGGCTGATCACGATAATCCTCCGGATCCTTCTCCAACTCGATCGTCCGCCCCCTCGTCAACGCAAACTTAATATTCGACAAAGCCACCCGCGGCGACCACGGCTGACGATAACTGCGATAAATCCGCACAAAATCATCCGTATGAATAGCCCGGCGCGCCTCAATAGTCCCCGGAGTGCTGATATACCCCGGCACCATATCCATCCGCGTCGAAGAATCCGCCAACGCCCACTCCAACGGCAACATCTTGTCGTGACCGATCCGGCCACCCTCAATACGCGGCTGACGGGCAGCAACCGGATTCGCCAAACCCACCGTATCCACCACGCGAATATCCAAAGGCGCATTCATACCGGTCATGCCCAGGTTGATGTAGGCGACCGTCGGACGGAGCGTCACCAAACCATCCGGATCCGGAGTGCCAGGCTCCATCCCCGGAACCGTCATCCAATTGAAGGGATGCCCCGGCTCCTGGCTCTGGATCGACAAAATCATCCCCGTTGGCTGCTCATAGGCACGCTCAATCGCCTCCTCATAACCCCACATGCGGTCAATATCGAGGAAGTCGCTAGCAACCAGCGGAGGATCCTGGGCAGTGTGGCCGCTAAACCACATCCAAAACTCCCGCTCGTCAATAACCCCCAACTCCTTATTCAGATCCTTATCCGGCGGCTGCCAATCGGTGCCCGCATGCGCCGTGGCGATCGCCCAACCCCCGGCCGCAGCCGCAGCAACCACAGCCAACGCCGGAAGAACAGCACGGCCGCGCGCATCGCCCTTCGCACTGGTGGTACGGGCACTTCGGTCGCTGCGGGCGCTAGGTGCGTTAGGTGCGCTACGGGTGATGACGTCGCCCCTTCCGCTGGCCTCAGCGCCACCCGCCGCCAGCAACCACACCGGCACCACCATCAACGGACACAACAACGCAAACAAAGGGATCAACAGCATGCGCCCATGCATGAAATCCCCACCAACACGAACAACATACAGCCCATGCAACACACCACACACCAGCATCACAACCACAACAGTGACAGGGCGACGCACCCGCAACCCCCGCGACGTCATCACCCCAGAATCCTCACCATCAGCTGCCGCCACCGGAACGCCCACAGCACGCGCGCGCGACGCCAACAGCCGCGGATCTACCCCAAACCACACCGCAACCAACACCCCAGCGACCGCCGCAGCAACCACACCAAACAACAAACTGTAGGGCTCAAACAGGTCAGTCACGTACGCCCAACCGGTCGACCACTCCGCATCGCTCGCGGACTTCGCCACCGCCGTCTGCGGCACCAACAAACCGTAATACGCCATACGAAACAGCTGATAACCAGCGGGAAGAGGCAGAGCTGCCGCCATAATCAAGCCGCGCCGCCGCCACGAACCCGCCCCCAACAGCAGCACAAGCCCAGCGATCGCACCATACAAAGCAAGCTCGGGGCGCACCAGCCAACTCAGGCCGCACCACAGTGCTGCGAAGCTGAGCACACCGGGCGAATCGTTACGCACCCACGTCACCAGCACCCACCACAGGACCGCGACCCAAAAGATGTTCAAGCCCCACTCGAGACCCGAGGTCGCGAAATCGCGCGCGGGCGGCAACGCCAGATACACCAACCCACCCAACGGAACGAAGAGCAGACGGCTCCGTAGATTGGAGCCCTTAACGCGATACAGCTTCGCCGAACCCAATGACGCCGCGACCATCGCCGCCACAGTAAAGCCCAAGGCCAGCCACAACGCAATGATCTCCAGACGGGCGGGGGTGAGGAGGGCGCCCACATAAATGAGGTACTGCCACAGGGTGGAGGTGTTCGCTTCGACTCGTTCACCGGCATTGAACACGGGGCCGTTGCCGGCGAGGAGGTTGCGGACGGTGCGCAAAACGATGAGGCCGTCGTCGCTCATCCAGCGGCGTTCCCAGCCGCCGACGCCGGCGAACGCGGCCAGGATGAGGGCGGAAAGCCAGGCCGAGGAGAGGGAAACGGAGAGGGAATAGGGGGATGAGTGCTTGGTTGTGGGGTGTGTGGTTGTGTCCCGCATGTTTGTGGCGCGGGTGGGGGCGTCGGCGTCGGGGTGGGCGCGGTGGGGTTCGGGGCGAGGGGTGCCGTCCACTGGGGTCCTCCTGTGGTTTCCTGCAAAAGACGTGAGGGACGTATCGGCTGGGGCTCCGCGCCGCGGGGGCTGGGGCGTGCGAAATACTGTGGTAATGGTAGGCGTGTGAGGGGTCGGGGGTGGGTTGCCTCACCGGGGCTGCGCTGCGGCGTTGGAGGTGCGTGCGCCGAGAGGGTTTGGGGCGGGGAAGTTTTCGTGGATGGCGCCTGCACAGAACAGCCGTGCGTGAACCCTAACCGCAAGCATCCGCGACACTCACGCACAACCCTGCATGCGGTCTCATTTTCAAACCGTTTTTCAATAAATGCAACGAGCAAACGCACCTCAGCCCGTCACGGAGACAATCACAACAACTGCACGCGAACCAAGCCGCAACCCTACGGGCTGCTCTGGCTAAAGTCACCGCCCGCATGCACGCCCGGGACACCGAGGGAAAACAAACCCGCACCAGCCGCCAACAGACACACATTTTGTCCCTTAACCTGGAAGAAATCGCCCAAACCTACCTTCACACTAGGGCTGCTAAAGACACCCAGCTAGAAGCCCCACTAGTTATCTCATGCACCATTAACGAACTAGACCAGCTGGCTCCCCACACCCGCTTCAAAACCAACACCGGGCGACTATCCATTATTGAAAACACCTGAAAACGCAACCACATGCAGCCTCAACCCCTCAGCACCCCTTCCCCGCACCTACCCACCCTTTCGTTGTTAACATTGGCCCCATGACCACAGCCCACCCTCGCCGCCACTTTCACCGCCCAAATTCATCCATGGCAGCACTCACCACAGCCAGCGCCACCAGCACCACCAGCGCCCCCACAGCGACAACCGCAGTATTAAGCGCAGCATCAACCGCAGCGTTGAAAGCGACCTTCACCGCCGCTCTCTCCATCTTCGCCATCGCCACCTTCATCCTCGCCACTTCCCTCCCCACCACCGCACTCCCTGCCTCGCACCCCGCCCTCTCCGCACAGGCCACTCTCTCTACACAATCCACCCCCTCCACCGACCACGTCACGGTCACCGTCTGGTCCGACAGCTCCGAGCTCACCGACGAAGACGAAGCCTTCCTCACCGCCGAAACCGAAAAACTCGATTTCCCCGATCAGGTCACCACCGTCGATTACCTACTGCTGGCGCACAACAGCGAGGATTTCAACGAGGGGATGCTGAATTTCGCCAAGGAGCAGCGCCCCGACCTCCTCAACGATGGCGCCACCAAATGGGCCCCCGGCCACCTCATCGTCGCAGTCGGCCTCGAACCCCGCCGCAACGGCATCTACTGCGGCGACGACGCCTGCGCCGCCCTCACCCTCAACCGCGGCCCCCGCCTTCACAATTCCCTCGAAGCGATGAAGCCCTCGCTGCGCGGCGGCAACCTCGCGGGCGGCCTCTTCGCCGGCGCCCAAGCCACCATCGACCCCGAAACCCTCATTGGCAACACCCCCGACGATGACCGCCAGCAGAGTTGGTTCAGCAAAATCACCGCTTTGCCCATCGGAATCCTCGTCCCGATCGGCGTCGTCTGGCTCATCTTCAAAAATTCCCGCAAGGACCGCAAGCGCGACCGCAGACTGTACGAAACCGTCACCACCGGCCACGCCGAAATCGCCCCCAAGCTCGACGAATACGACATCCGTGCCAACAGCCTGCGCAGCGACCTCGCCGATTCTGAGCTTCGCCATCAATGGGAGGAGGTCCGCAAACAATTCCTGTCCATCGATTCGACCCTCGCTAAGATCCCCGACAATCCCTCCGATAAGCAGCTCACGAAGCATGGGCGGGACCTTTACTCGGCAAACAACTCCCTGTCGTTGATGCGCAACGCGATGTCCAACATCGATACGCTCTACGACATCGAAAATGGTGACAAGGCCACCCGTATCCGCGAAGCGATGCGCCTGCGCGAAGACTTTAAGGAGGCAGCCCTCGGCACCAGCAACGAACGCTTCGCCGAGGAACTCACGCAGTTGCAAGCCCGCGCGAAAGTCCTGATGGATGATCCCCAACAGGAGGGCTTCGTCGACGCATTCACGCTTCTCATTGCTGACGCCGCGGTGGTGATGAAGGCAATCAGTGCTGAGGAACTCGACGGGGTCACCGAATCCGCCAAGCATCCGAAGCCCACCATTAGTGCCGATGATTGGCGCCCCGGCGTCGGCTACCACGGTTACACGCCGTACGTGGTGATGAGCACTTGGCATTCGCACGACACGGCCAGCGACAATTCTTGGGATACGGGCGATTCCTCCGGGGTGTCGGTCGGCTATTCCACCCCGGGTTTTTCGGGTGGTGGCGGCTCCAGCAGCTGGTAAGCCCCAGCCCGGACCCGCACCGCCACCTGAAACTGCGCTATGTTCCCTTGACGTTGAGGTCGGTGAGCACCCCTATCATCCCGCAGCCTATGTCGACCCCGACGGCGGCGGGTATCACGGCCTCTTTGGTTCCGAATACGGTGCCGACGCTGCTTCCGAGCCCGTAGTGGGCGTCGGGCATGAGGGCGACGTGTGGGGCGACGGAGGGAATGTTGGCGGTCAGGCTGACCTGTTCGGTCACCTTGGGATCCAGAATGCTGGCGAAGTTGTGCACTGGTACGCGGGTGCTCTGTGCGGTGGTGTTGTCCTGGGTTTGGCCCCAGGTGCCCTTTACGTTGTGCATGAAAAAACCTTCCATGTAGTGGTCGAATGTTTTCGGCCGCTGTGTGGCTGTTTGCCGGCGACCGTGTGCCAGTACACGAGAAGGTGTTGTGTTTATGCGCGCCTTTTACCTTGGGTTTAAGGTGTGTTGGCTACGAGGTTCCCCCTTTGTGCACACTGGCTGTCCAGTGCGCGGGTACGCAAAGGACCAGGTTACAGCAATGTTTGCTGTTCTTGCCAGTGAAACCTGTATCCGTTAGCACGCATGGCGGAAGATATTAATTAATTAATGACGCCCCGTTAGTCCATACCCCCTACCACATCTGGGGGTAGCAGGGGTTGGGGGTGTGGGCGGTCCGCCCGCAGCGTCTTTAGGAGGTTTGAGGAGGTTTTTAGGCGTTTTTAAGCGTCGACCCTTAGGAGTTCGGCGAGTTTGTTGTCCCACATGCTCAGCGCAGAGGCGATGGCCATGTGCATGTCGAGGTATTGGTAGGTGCCGAGGCGTCCGCCGAAGAAGACCTTGTTGTTGGCGGTTTCTGCTTCTGCGAGTTCGCGGTAGCGGAGCAGCTTTTCGCGATCTTCCGGGGTGTTGATTGGGTAGTAGGGTTCGTCGTCGCCTTCGGCGAAGCGGGAGTATTCCTTCATGATGACGGTTTTGTCCGTCGGGTAGGTGTCGGCGCGTTCGGGGTGGAAGTGGCGGAATTCGTGGATGCGGGTGTAGGGGTATTCGGCGTCGTTGTAGTTCATGACCGGGGTGCCCTGGAAGTCGGGGATGTCAAGCACTTCGGTTTCGAAGTCGAGGGTGCGCCAGCCCAGCTTGCCGGCCTCGTAGTTGAAGTAAAGGTCGAGGGGCCCGGTGTAGACGACGGGAGCATCAGGGTTTTCGCCGCGTACTTGTTCGCGGACATCGAACCAGTCGGTGTCGAGGCGTACGTCGATGTTGTCAGAGGCGGCCATGTTTTCTAGCCAGGCCGCGTAGCCGTCTGTTGGTAGGCCTTCGTAGGTGTCGTTGAAGTAGCGGTTGTCGAAGTTGTAGCGGACGGGTAGGCGGGTGATGTTGCCGGCGGGGAGTTCTTTGGGGTCAGTTTGCCATTGTTTGGCGGTGTAGTCGCGGATGAAGGCTTCGTAGAGTGGGCGGCCAATGAGGGAGATTGCTTTTTCTTCGAGGTTGGTGGCTTCGTCGGTGTTGATTTCCGCGGCTTGTTCGGCGATGAGTGCTTTGGCTTCTTCGGGGCTGTAGTACTTGCCGAAGAATTGTGCGATGAGGCCTAGGCCCATGGGGAATTGGTAGGCCTGGCCTTTGTGCATGGCGAAGACGCGGTGTTGGTAGCCGGTGAATGTGGTGAATTGGTTGACGTAGTCCCAGACGCGTTTGTTGGAGGTGTGGAAGAGGTGGGCGCCGTATTTGTGGACCTCGATGCCGGTGTCGGGGTCGGCTTCGGAGTAGGCGTTTCCGCCCAGGTGGGGGCGTTTTTCGACGATGAGGACTCGTTTGTTTGCGTGTGCTGCGCGTTCTGCGATGGTGAGTCCGAAGAGGCCGGATCCGACAACGATGAGGTCATAGGTCATGTTGTTCAAATTTACACGTCGGTGCGGGGTGTGTGCTGTTCACACGGCGCCACACCACCACGCTAAATATCATGCGAAACTTCATTAACACTGGTAACATCCGTTAACAATCCTATACGCACGCAACAGCTGTAACAGTTAGGACTTGCATGCCCATCACCCCGCACCTGCCCGGCTTCCTCCCTCGGCCCGGCGCGTCACGTCGCCGCATCAACCGCCGCAGCAGCCTCCGCCCATCCCTAGCCTTGACTTCTATCACCGGGATCGCCCTGGCGACGGCCGCGACTTTCGGTATCGCGCACTCCCCGTCTGGCTTGTTCGCCTCGGGTGATGACGCCGCGGTGCTCGTTGTCGACGACAATGGTTCCGGTCCGATCACCGCCGCAATCGAGTCCACGAGTTTCGACGCCGGCGACAACATCGTTGTGGATGACCCGGCGATCGTCACCCAGGGCGAGGCCCCCGGGCCGAAGGCGGTCAAGGAGTTTTACCGCGAAGAGCCTTTCGACATGTTCGCCTTGAATTGGAGCGGCGACAAAGAAATCGCGGCGTTCTTCCGTTCCGAGCGACCCGATGGCACGTGGACTGAGTGGTTCGATGCGGAACCTGTCGACCAGGGCCCCCGCGGCGTCAACAATGGGCGAAATGGTACGGAGCCGGTTTTTGTGGAGAAGACGAACCGCATCCAGGTGTCCACGGCTGGCGTCGACATGACAGAGGCGCCTGCGGACCTCGAGGCAACCTTTATTGATGGCAAAGCCGCGCAAGATTCTGGCCCGGCGATCGAGCTGACTGCAGATTCCGACGGCATCACCCGTGTGGTTAGCCGTGCCGGTTGGGGTGCGGACGAGAACCTGCGCTGCTCTTCGCCCACCTATAACGATGAGGTCAATGCGATCACCATTCACCACACTGCGGGTTCGAACAACTACACCCGTGCGGAGGCCGCCGGCGTGGTGCGTGGAACCTACCAGTACCATGCGCAGCGCCTCGGTTGGTGCGATATCGGATACCACGCGTTGGTTGATAAGTTCGGCACTATTTACGAGGGCCGCTACGGTGGGCTCAACCGTGCTGTGGAAGGTGCGCATGCCGGTGGGTTTAATGAGAACACCATGGGTATTTCGATGATGGGCGATTACTCTAATGTTCGCCCGTCCGACGCCACGATCCGTTCCGTTGGCGAACTGGCCGGTTGGAAGGCACGCGTGTCCGGCTTTGATCCGTTGGGATATGACACGCACTATTCCGAGGGCACCAGCTATTCGAAGTACCCCTACGGTGCTGCCGTGACTCTGCCGAATATTTTCGCTCACCGCGACGTCGGCAATACTGTGTGCCCTGGTGACGGCGGGTATGCGCGGATGGATGACATTCGACGGATCGCGAAGCAGAAGTACGATTCTTTGAGTGGGACGACGGTGACTGATACGAATCCGAACCCTGATACCGGCGTTCGGCCTCCCTCCGGTGGAAATGGAGGCATTGGTGGCGGTAGCGGCCGCAACCCCGGCGGCACTGGTGGTTACGACGGTGACGCATCCGGTTCAAGCATGCTAGGTAGCTCGAAGGGTGCCGGGGATGTCGATCGCATCATTAACCACGCGAACGACCTGATTGATGTGATCAAGACGATCGATAACGCCACGAAGGAGCTGCGCAACTAGCGCCTCCAATTGGGCAACTAGAACCAGCCTAGAACCATCCTAGAACCAGGTTTCGAGTATCGCCGCCACGCCGTCTTGGTCGTTGGTGGCGGTTACTTTGTTTGCGGCTTGTTTGACGTTGTCTTGGGCGTTGCCCATGGCGACTCCGGTGCCGGCCCAGCGGAGCATTTCGATGTCGTTGGGCATGTCTCCGAAGGCGATGGTGTCCCGCGCGTCGATGCCGATGGCTGCGGCGACTTCTGCGACTGCGGCTGCTTTGTTGACGCCCGGCGCGGCGCATTCAATGAGGCCTTCGGGGATGGAGTAGGTGGCGTGGGCGAGAGCCGGGTCGATGTGGTCTTCGAGTAGCGCATACATATCGGCGCTGTGCATGTTTTCGCAGCGTATGAGCAGTTTGACGGCTGGTTTTTCGAGTAGTTGTGGGTGTTCTTCGATGCCGTGTTCGTCGGAGTCCCAGGCGTGGTCGTAGCGGGGGTCGACGACGAATTGTTTGTCGCGGGGCCCGCCGGTTCCGGTGGCGTATCCGCACCCGTGGATGTCGTTGAGGTTGACTCTTTCGACGGCGAAGGTGGGGTTGGGTAAGTGGGTGGTGGCTGCGTCGACGAGGGTGTTGAGGGCGTCGGGGTTGAGGACGTGGGAGTTGATGATGCTGTCGGAGCGTGCGTCGTAGGTGATGGCTCCGTTGGCGCATACGCAGACGGGTCGGACGTCGATTTGTTGTAGGACTGGGGCGATCCAGCGGGGTGGGCGGCCGGTGGCGAGGCAGAGCACGGTGCCTTGGGCGGTCATTTTATTAATGACGTCGCGGAGGCGGGGGCTTACGCGTTCATCACTGCGGATGAATGTTCCGTCGATGTCGCTGGCGACGAGGCGTGGTGGGGTGCCCCTGTTGGGGGTGTCCGTGATTGTGTTTGGGGTGTGGATCATACCTGGCCTGGTGTTTCCTCGCGTTGGAATACGGGTGCGAGGAATTCACTGACGCCGTCTTTGTCGACGGGGGAGGTGACCCATTGCGCTTGTGCGATGACTGCCGGGTCTGCGTTGCCCATGGCGACGCCGGTGCCGACGTAGGCGAGCATGTCGATGTCGTTGGGCATGTCTCCGAAGGCGACGACGCGTGCTGGGTCGATGCCTTCTTGTGCGAGTAGCCATTTCAGTCCGCTGGCTTTGGTGACTCCTGCGGGCGAGATTTCGGCGAATCCCCAGGGGGCCGAGTAGTTTACGGTGGCGACGTCGCGGAGGTGCTCGTTGATGGCGGATGCGATGTCTGCGGAGGCGACGTCTGCGCGTACGGTGTATTTGATGACGTGGCCGTTGACGCGTTCTTCGTTCATGATGAGGTCGGCGATGGGGCCTCCCGCGTTTGCGCTGCGTGTTGCGTTGATTGCTTCGCGGACGGTCGCGGCGTCATCGGGTGTGAATCCATCGGTGTGGAGGATGGCGTCGCTGATGTCGGAGCTTTCGCTGAGTTCGGTGGGTAGTTTTGCGCCGTCGACGACGAGAGTGCCGTTGGCGGCTACAACGATGGGGGCGAATCCGAGGGCTTGGAATACTTCGGGTAGTTCGCGGGGGGTGCGGCCGGTGGCGAGGAAGGTGCTTTTGCCGCGGGTGCGCATGTCGAGGAAGACGTTGCGGGTGGATTCGGTGACGACGCGGGTGGTGCTGCCTTCTGGCTGGTAGAAGATGGTGCCGTCGACGTCGGTGACGAGGGCGTCGGGGAATTCGGTGAGGCGTACTCGCACGCGGTGGGGTAGGCGGTCGCGGATTTGTTTGGCGTCGCTGACCAGCTGGTTGAGGGCGTCGACTGCTGCGAGTGGGACGTTGGTGGGGATTTGTGCGGACAGTTGGCGGAGGCGGCTGCCTGCGCTGGCGACTTTCGAGGCCCCTTCTTTCACGCCTTCGACGGCGTCTTCGGCGAGTTGTTCGATGGCGGTTTTTGCAGTGGCGACTGTTTGGGCTGTGTGGTTAGCTGCGTCTTTGGATTGGACGACGAGTTCCTTGGAGGTTTCCCCTAGGCCGGCGAGGAGTGCGTTGAGCTTGTCGGCGAGGGCGTCGAGGTCGTCGCGGAGGGTGCGGACGCGGCGTCGTTCGTTTTGGACGGCGTCATCGAGTTTTTGCGCCTCTTCGAGGGTGAGGGCGCCACCGCCGTAGCGTGCTGGAACCCAGGGTGCTCCTTCGGGGAGCGGGCCGTGGAGTTCGTCGTAGCGCTGCCATAATTCGGCTAGCCCATCAGCCATGATGTGGCGGAGTTGTTTGGTGACTTCATCGGCGGGCCCTTCTGGAGGGTACCAGGCGGGAAGGACGTTGATTTCGATGGGTGTGTTGCTGCGACCTAGGTGTTTAGGGCCGTCTTTTGGCCAGACGCGTTGGCTGCCGACGAGGATGACGGGGACGATGGGTACGCCGGCTTCGCGGGCCATGCGTACGGCACCGGTGCGGAGCTTTTTGATTTCGAAGGATCGTGACAGGGTGCCTTCGGGGAATACTCCGACGAGTTCGCCGGCTTTGAGGTCTTCTACCGCCTTGTTGTAGCTGGGCACGGTGTCGATGCGGTCGACGGGGATGTGTTTCATGCCGCTCATGACGGGTCCGCCGATGGGGTTGTCCCATACTTCCTGTTTCGCCATGAATCGGACGAGGCGTTTGCGGTTGCGTGCGGTGTGGGGTGAGTATGGGGTGTAGAAGGGGACGCCGACGTAGGTGAAGTCCATGTAGCCGGTGTGGTTGGCGACGACGACTGCGCCGGTGTCTGGGATGTTTTCGGCACCGGTGACGTTGAATTTTAGCCCTTGAGCTTTGAAAACTCCTTTTACTAGGTGGATCACCAAGTGGTAGAAAGCGTCGTTAGCCTTTTTAGCCATAGTTTTTAGAGTACAACGTCGCGTACATGGTTGCGGGGCGTTAGCGTTTGCTGTGGCGGCGGGCACGCTGGCGGCGCTTGTCGGCTAGCCTCGTGTGCACAGTCCCCCAATACCCGTCCTTCCCCTATTTATCCCTCATCCCCGTCCCCCACTCCCCTTTTCTTTAGGAGGCTTCACCTCATGGCTACCGACACTCAATACATTGCGGCGATCGACCAGGGCACCACGTCCACGCGCTGCATCTTGTTCACGCACGAAGGCGAACTAGCCGCCGTCAGTCAGTTCGAGCACGAGCAGATTTTTCCCCAGAAGGGTTGGGTCGAGCACGATCCGATGGAAATTTGGGAAAACACTCGCCGCGCAGTGGGCGAAGTGATTGCCACCGCGGATACGTCCCCTTCGAATGTGCTGGCTGTGGGCATCACTAACCAGCGCGAGACCACCGTGGTGTGGGATAAAAATACGGGGGAGCCCGTGTACAACGCGATCGTGTGGCAGGATACGCGCACCATGGCGATCTGCGACGAGATCGCGGGCGAGGATGGTCCGGAGAAGTTCCGTGACAAGACTGGTTTGTTTATTAACTCCTATCCTTCCGCACCGAAGATCAAGTGGATTCTCGACAATGTTGAGGGTGCCCGCGAGCGCGCGGAGGCCGGCGATTTGTTGTTCGGCACGATCGACACGTGGTTGTTGTGGAATCTGACTGGCGGCGCGGAGGGCGATGGCGATGAGCCCGCGCTCCACTGCACGGATGTGACGAATGCGTCGCGCACGCTGCTCATGGATCTGAAGACGTTGCAGTGGGATGAAGATCTGTGCGAGCAGATGGGTATTCCGATGCAGATGTTGCCGGAGATCCGCCCGAGTGTGGGTGATTTCCGTCAGATCCGCGCGCGGGGTTCGCTGCCTGGTGTGCCGATCCGCGGCATTTTGGGCGACCAGCAGGCTGCGATGTTCGGCCAAGCGTGCTTTAAGAATGGTGACGCGAAGAATACCTTCGGCACGGGCCTGTTTATGCTGCTCAACACGGGTACGAAGCCGAAGTGGAGTGAGCATGGCATGCTGACTACCGTCTGCTACCAGATTGAGGGCCAAAAGCCGGTTTATGCGCTGGAGGGTTCCGTCGCGGTGGGTGGTTCACTGGTCCAGTGGCTGCGCGATAATCTGCAGATCATCCCCAATGCGCCTGCGATTGAGAACATGGCGCGCAGTGTGGAGGACAATGGCGGTGTCTACATTGTTCCGGCGTTCTCGGGTTTGTTCGCTCCGAGGTGGAAGCCGGATGCTCGTGGCGCGATCGTCGGTCTGACTCGTTTCGCTAACCGGAATCACTTTGCGCGCGCGGTGCTGGAGGCTACGGCGTTCCAGACTCGCGAGGTTGCCGACGCGATGGTTGCGGATTCGGGTGTGGAGATCACTCGTCTGAAGGTTGACGGCGGGATGGTGCACAACGAGTTGCTGATGCAGTTCCAGGCGGACATTTTGGATACTGACGTCGTGCGCCCCCAGGTCACAGAAACCACTGCGCTGGGCGCGGCGTACGCGGCCGGTTTGAGCGTTGGTTTCTGGGAGAACCTGGAGGTCCTCAAGCACAACAATGCAGAGGACAAGGTGTGGCATCCGAAGATGGACGCCGAGCAGCGTGATGCGCTGTACCACGATTGGAACCGGGCAGTGGAGCGCACCTACGCCTGGGAGGAATAGTCCCCCTGTCCCCTATTTCTTGGGTTCGAGCACCTCGACACCCATGTAGGGGCGCAGGGCTTCGGGGACAACTACGGAGCCGTCGGCCTGCTGGTTGTTCTCCAGGATGGCGACCAACCAGCGGGTGGTCGCCAGGGTTCCATTGAGGGTTGCACACACCTGGGCTTTGCCGTTGTCGTCGCGGTAGCGCACTCCGAGGCGGCGGGCTTGGAAGGTGGTGCAGTTCGACGTCGAGGTGAGCTCGCGGTAGGTGTTTTGGGTGGGTACCCACGCTTCGGTGTCGAATTTGCGTGCGGCAGAAGACCCGAGGTCGCCGCCCGCGACGTCAATAATTCGATAGGGCACACCGACGGCGCCGAGCATGTCGCGTTCCATGTCGAGGAGGCGTTGGTGTTCTGCTTGGGCGTCTTCGGGTTTGCAGTAGGAGAACATTTCGACTTTGTCGAACTGGTGGACGCGTAGGATTCCGCGGGTGTCTTTGCCGTAGGATCCGGCTTCGCGGCGGAAGCAGGAGGACCAGCCGGCGTAGCGCTTGGGGCCTTCGGAGAGGTCGATGATTTCACCCTGGTGGTATCCGGCGAGGGCAACCTCGGAGGTGCCAACGAGGTAGAGGTCGTCTGCGGGGAGGTAGTAGATTTCGTCCGAGTGGGCGCCGAGGAATCCGGTGCCGGCCATGGACTCGGGGCGGACGAGGACCGGTGGAACCATCAGTTGGAACCCGGCCTTGCGGGCTTTCATGGCAGCAAGGTTGAGCATGGCTAGCTGCAGGAATGCGCCGTCGCCGGTGAGGAAGTAGAAGCGGGAGCCAGAGACTTTGGTTCCGCGTTCCATGTCGATCAGGCCGAGGGATTCGCCAAGTTCGAGGTGGTCTTTGGGTTCAAAGTCGAACTGGGGTGGAGTGCCGACGTGCTCGAGGACGATGTAGTCGTCTTCGCCGCCTGCGGGTGCGCCTTCCACAACATTGGAGATGAGGTATTGGAGGCGTTCAACTTCTGCTTCGGCGTCTTTTTGCGCGGCTTCGGCGTCTTTGACCTGCTGCTTGAGGGCGTTGGAGCCTTCGAGTAGGGCGGGGCGCTCTTCGGGCGCTGCTTGCCCGATTTTTTTACCGAAGGCTTTTTGTTCTGCCCTCAGGGAGTCGGCCTTCGCGATTGATTCGCGGCGAGTTTCGTCGGCGGAGATCAGTTGGTCGACGAGTTGGGGGTCTTCGCCGCGGGTGATCTGGGATTGGCGGACGACGTCTGGGTTATCGCGGAGGAACTTGAGATCAATCACGCTCTTAGCCTACCGCCTTGGTGTGTGCGTAGTGTTTCTCCCTTAACCCCACCCCTTTAAAGGGGGATCGTTTTCAAAACGCCTGCGGTGGGGCGAGTGATTTATTAACGTAATTTTTGACCGTTATATGCGTTCATGCAGCGACTTTCCCGGTGCAGTGGGCTCGTTGTGCGTGTGCTGTCAATGGGTGCGGGCGCAGGATACTCGTCGTTGTTTCTGTGTGGGAAGGTAAGTGGTACCCGTGTGGCAGTTTCGATCGTATTCTTTGGACCTGAGTGAGGGGGCTGCGCCGAAGCATGTTCAGCTGCGTCGGATAATCGAGCATTACGTGGAGAATAATTTGTCTCCGGGGGATATGTTGCCGGGCGAGCGCATGTTTGAGGAGCATTTTCGTATTTCACGGATTACTGTCCGGCGCGCGTTGGGGGATTTGGTTGCCAGCGACAAGTTGGTTCGTGTGCGCGGTCGGGGGACCTTTGTTGCCTCTACTCCGATGACGTCGAGTACGGGCTTGTTGTCTTTTAGTGAGCAGATGCGGGCGGAGGGTTTGCGCCCGGGCAGCATTATTGTGTTGGCGTCGCGGAGTGTTCCTCCGCCGGAGACTGTGCGTTTTTTCGCGGGTGGGGATCAGGATTCGGAGGTTGCGTTGCGGCCGGCGGGTGATGAGCCTGTGGATTTGAATGCTCAGATGCGTCATACTCATGTGCGGCGGGTCCGTTTGGCTAATGGTGTTCCGGTGTCGATTGATGATGGTTGGTATAACAGCAGGTTGATGCCCTCTTTGTTGGAAAATGATGTGTATAACTCGATGTATGACATCATGTCGACGCATTACGATTGCCCTGTGACGGAGACGGTTCAGACGTCCTCTGCGGTGTGTGCGGATTCGGAGCAGGCTGGGTTGCTTGAGGTTTCGGTTGGGGCACCGTTGTTGCGGGTGTTGCGTCAGTCTTATTCGAGGGGTCGGCCTGTGGAGTCGTGCGTGTCTTTTTACCGGACGGATCGTTTTGCTTTGTGTTCGCGGGTGACTCGCGCTTCTGCTGATTCTTCCGATCGTGGCAATATGTAAACCATGGTTTCTAGTTGGCGTTCTTCGGCTCCTGTGCGTGTCGCCCTTGTTGCTTCTTTGGTGGGCGGTGTTGCTGTGGGTGGTTATGCTTTTGAGTCCGCCCGGGCTGGTTCTTCTGGGGAGGGTGGGGATTCTTCCGCTGCGGGTTCGTCTTCGCAGCCGGCTAGTGATTCTTCGGCTCCGGTGGCGTCGTTTACGACGGCGAGTGTTGGGGATTGCGTGACGTGGGATGTTGACGCCGCGGGGGCGGTGTCGCAGTTTGGGCAGACGGATTGTGCGCGTCCGCACCGTTTTGAGATTTCGGCTCGTGAGGATTTGGGGGCGTATCCGTCGAGTGAGTTTGGCCCGAAGGCGGATATGCCTGGGGTTGCACGCCAGGCGGAGTTGCGTGAGGAGTTGTGCCAGGGGCCGACGATTAAGTATTTGAAGGGCCATTTCGATCCGGTGGGCCGTTATTCTGTGGCGTCGATTTTGCCGCCGAGGGAGCAGTGGGAGGCTGGGGATCGCACGATGTTGTGTGGTGTTCAGGTGACTAACGATGATGGTTCGGTGGAGTTGACGTCTGGGTCTGCGTTGAATCAGGATCAGGCGCGGATTGCTCAGGCTGGGGAGTGCGTTGCGGTTGATAACGCCGAGGTGCCTCGGGTTGTTGATTGTGGTGCGGAGCATTCGTACGAGGTGACGAAGGTGATTGATCTTCAGGAGGTGTTCCCGGATCGGGTGCCGAGTATTGAGGATCAGGATAATTATTTGAAGCCGGTGTGTACGCAGGCCGCGATGGATTATGTGGGTGGGGATGACGCGTTGTATTACTCGACGCTGCAGCCGTTCTGGACGGTTGTGCCGCCTAATTCGTGGTCGGGCGGCAGCCATACTGTGAACTGCACCCTGTTCTTCCCTAATGCTTCTGGCCGTTTTGCGGGTTTGGTGGGTTCGGCGAAGTCTGGGTTCACGATTGATGGGCATCCTCCGCAGGAGTTGCCGGAGCGTAATCCGATCCGGCAGTAGTCCCGCTGTCGGTATGCGGCTGCTAGTGGAGTGGGGTGGTGTGTGTGGTTGAGGTCAGCGACGAGCGTTTTAATCAGTTGGTGGAGCAGGCCATTGAGCTGATTCCGCCTGAGCTGCGTCGCCATGTGGATAATGTGGCGATGTTTGTTGATGATTACAATCCTGATTCGCCCTATATTTTGGGTTTGTATGACGGGGTGGCATTAACGGAGCGAACGAGTGATTATTCGATGCATTTGCCTCCGAGTATCACGTTGTATGCGGAGGCGTTGAAGGACTTTTGTGCTTCAGAGGAGCAACTGCGTGAGCAGATTGCGATTACGGTGGTGCATGAGGTCGCGCATCATTTTGGGATTGATGATGATCGTTTGCACGAGTTGGGGTGGGGCTAGCGGGGTGTGAGTGTGGGGAGGTTGGCGGGCCATGTTCCGATGGGCCCGTCGGTGGTGATTTCGACGATTCCGCAGTTGGGGTAGATGGAGTTGGCGACGAGTTGTCGGTCGACGTCGCAGGCGTTGGCGACGAACGTTCGGATGGCGGCACCGTGGCTGACGATGGCGAAGTTGTCGAGGCCGGAGTCGAGTAGTTGGGTGATGGTTGGGTAGAAGCGGTCGATGAAGGTGGCGTAGCTTTCGCCGCCGGGTACGAGGATTGCGTGGTCGAAGTCGGTGTATGCGCGGTCGAATGCTGCGGGGGTGGCATCGCAGACCCAAGAGTTGAAGGCGTCTTGGTAGATGCGGAGGGCGTCGTCGTCGCCGCGCATTTCTAGTTCGCCGGCGCGGATTTCTTCGAGTCCGGGTAGTTGCCCGTGGTAGTCGATGCCGGTGTGTTGGGCGGTTTGGATGGCGCGGGCGATGTGTGAGGAGTAGATGCGGGTGTATCCGCGTTCGCTTAAGTCCCGGCCGGCTTCTTGGGCTTGGGTGCGTCCTAGTTCGGTGAGGTCGGCGCCGGGGTGGGCGGTGTCGAGCAGGTGGTCGATGTTGCTGGGGGTTTCCCCGTGGCGGACGAGTGCGAAGCGGGCCATCTGTACCTTTCGTTGTGGTGCCGGCGCGTGCTGTGTGGCTGCTGCTTTTGAGCGTGTGCTGTGAGCGTGTGCTGTGAGCGTGTGCCTTTAGCGTGTTCCGGCGCGTAGGTTGTCGGTCCATTCGTGGGCGCGATGTATTTCTTCCAAGTTTATGGGCGAGCGCGGTTGTTCGCATGAGGGCCACGAGCCGAGGTATTCGACTTTTTCGGCGCGGAGGTAGATTGCCCGGAGTGCTTCGGCGACGGGGGCGTCATCAATGTGGCCGACGATATCGATGTGGAATCGGTATGTTCCCAGGCCAGTGCGGGTGGGGCGGGATTCGATGCGGGACATGTCGACGCCGCGGGTGGCGAGTTCTCGGAGTGCTCCGACGAGTGTTCCTGCTTCGTTGGGGAGGGTGACCATGATGGAGGTGCGGTCGTTTCCAGTACGGGGCGTGGGTACCCCCGCGGGTCCGATGAGTGCGAATCGGGTGCGTGCGCCGGCGACGTCTGCGACGGGGTGTTCGATGACGTCGAGGTGGTAAATGTCTGCGGCGCGTAGGGGCGCGGCTGCGGCGTCAGCTTTGCCTTCGGCGACCATCTGGGCGGCAGCCGCGTTGGAGGTGGCGGCAATGAAGGTTGCGTCGGGAAGGTTGTGCTCGAGCCATTGGGCGACTTGGGGTTTAGCCACGGGGTGAGTGGTGAAGGTGCGGATGTCACCCAGGCGTGTGCCTGTGCGAACCATGATGGCGAACGCGACGTCAATATCTATTTCGTGGTAGATCTGGGCACCGGGGTGTGCGGCGAGTGCGTCGAAGGTGGGGGTGACGGGCCCGTCGACGCTGTTTTCAATGGCTACGACGGCGTAGTCGGCGCGGGTGGTCGCCTGCTGGCTAGGATTGGTGGGGTTCAGTACTGCACCGATCGCTTCGGCGGGGCTTGTGACCGCCAGTGGTTGTAGTTCTGCGGTGCCTCCTGGGATGCAGCCGAGTTCTGCGAAGCGGATGAGTGCGGCTTCGGTGAAGGTTCCTTGGGGCCCGAGGTAGGCGACGGTGCAGCTCATGTGTGTGATTGTAGTTGGGATGTGTGGCTTGTGAGTGCTTGCGGCGATGGTGGTGTGGCACGGGCGCTTGAAGATGGGGCGCGCTGTCGGGAGGCCCGGCTGGCGGTGGAGGCTTTCGGGCAGTTCACTCGGGGGCGGCCGATGGCTGCGACGGGGTTGTCTTTTAATGCGGTCACCGATGGCGGCGCGGTCGCTGGGGCTGCCGCTAGCCCAGCCGACGGCACCGGGGTCGGTGGTGCCCAAGCCGGTGGCCGTTTGGCGGGCTTGTTGGTGGCGGTGAAGGATCTGACTGCGGTGGCGGGGATGCCTTTGGGGTTGGGCAATTCGGCGCGCGCGTTCGTGCCAGCGGAGCATTCCCCGGTGGTGCAGCGCCTGCTTGATGCGGGGTGCGTGGTGGTGGGCAAGTCGGCGACGAGCGAGCTGGGCATGACGGCCTATTGCGAGCCTGTGGTTGATGGGGTGCAGCTGCGAGAGGATGCGCCCCAGTTGTTGAGGGGTCGTACCACGGGTGGTTCTTCGGGTGGTGCTGCGGTGGCGGTGGCACGGGGTGTTGTTCCGGTGGCGCATGCAACGGATGGTGGGGGCAGCATTCGTGTGCCGGCGGCGGCGTGTGGGTTGGTGGGCTTCAAGCCGAAGCACGACACTACCGGTGGAGCGTTGACTGCTGATGGTTTTATTACCCGCAGCGTGGCGGATCAGGCGTTCATGCATGGTTACCAGGAGCATCCGTCCTATGTGTCCCCTCCCAGGTTGCGGGTGGGGTTGGTGACTGCACCTATGCATGCTCCCGGCGCGCCGGTGGATGATGCGTGGGGTGCTGCGGCATGCGAGGCTGCGTCGCGTTTGTCGGCAGCGGGGCATCGCGTGGTGGAGGTTGAGCCTTATGGGCCTGAGTTTTTTGAGGCTTTTTGTGCGGTGTTGACGGTGCGTGCCCGCAAGATTCCGCGTGTGGTTGGGGAGACTGCGATTGTATCGTGGTTGCGGGATCGGGGTGTTGACGCCGCGGCAGATTGGGCGCACACGGGCCCGTTGCTGCAGGTGGCGGAGTCGGCGGATGCACGTGTGCGGGCGCATGTTGATGTGGATGTGTTGCTCTCCCCTACTTTGGCGCATGATCCGCCGAGGTTGGGTTATTTTTCTTCGATGGCTCCGGCGGATGATTTTGCTGCGCAGACGGCGTGGACTCCGTGGGCGAGTACGCAGAACCTCACTGGCCGCTGCGGCATTTCGGTTCCCTGTGGGGTGTTGCCTTCGCCGGGTGTGTCGACGGGTACGTCGGTGTTGTTGGGTTCAGTGCGTGTTGATGAGCCAACGTTGTTGGGTGTTGCGCGCGAGGTTTTTGCTGCTGAGGTTGGGTTATGGCCAATAGATTAATCACAAAATTGATGACGCCGCGGGGGTTACTGTGGTCGGAGATCGCGGTGGTGTTGCTGGTGACCTTCGGTATGTCGGGGTTGCGTGCTGTGTTGAAGCTTGTTGGGGCGTTGCTTGATCCGGCGCCGTTGAATGAGCAGTCGGTGGCTATTGGTGGTGCCCAGGCGTCTGTTCGGTGGTTGGATGTTGCTTTGCAGTTGACCAGCGTGTTGAGTCTGCTGAGCTGGGCGGCGTTGGTGCTGGTTCTTGGTATCCGGGTGGTGAGGCCTAGGGCTTCGGATGCTGGGTGGGGTGCGGTGTTGGCGGCATGCATCGGGCTTCCTGGGTTGGTGCTGTACCTGGTGGCGGTGCACATGGGGTGGAGTGTGCAGGTCAAGCCCTCCATGGGGTTGAGCTTGAGCGGCATTGTGCTGGCTCTTTTGTGGGCTGCGGCAAACGCCTTGGCCGAGGAGCTTGTGGTGGTGCAGTGGTTGTCGACCTGTCTGGAAACGCTGGGGGTGCGTGTGTGGGTGATCATCGCGGCGTCATCACTATTGAGGGCCAGTTATCACCTGTATCAGGGTGTCAGTGCAGGTTTTGGCAATGTGGTGATGGGTGTGGTGTTCGCTTATGTGTTTCTGCGGTGGCGGCGCGTATGGCCGCTGGTATGGGGGCATTTTTTGATTGACGCAGTGGCTTTCGTGGGCTACCCGCTGCTGGGGTCGCACCTGGGGCTGTAGGAGATTTGCCACATTTTCGGGCATTTTTCGGGCAACAGCGGGCACATTCGGGCACGCGAGGAGCATACTGGAACACAGGAATATCCCTCTACGTGGCTCCCGCGAGCCAAAGGCAGGTTAAACATGAAGGTCAGTGCTGGCAACAAAGTTGTTCTGATCGGCGCCGGCGACGTCGGAATCGCCTACGCTTTCGCCCTCGTCAACCAGGGTGTCTGTGACCACCTCGCGATCATCGACATCGACGAAAAGAAGCTCGAAGGCAACGTCATGGACTTAAACCACGGCGTCGTCTGGGCACCCTCGCGCACAAAAGTCACCAAAGGCACCTACGCCGACTGCGAAGACGCCGCAATGGTCGTCATCTGCGCCGGAGCCGCACAGAAGCCCGGCGAAACCCGCCTCCAGCTAGTCGACAAAAACATGAAGATCATGAAGTCCATCGTGGACAACGTCATGGTCAACGGCTTCGACGGCATCTTCCTCGTCGCCTCCAACCCCGTCGACATCCTCTCCTACGCAGTGTGGAAGTACTCCGGCCTGCCGCACGAGCGCGTCATCGGCTCCGGCACCGTGCTCGACTCCGCCCGCTTCCGCTACATGCTGGGCGAACTCTATGAAGTCGCACCGACCTCCATCCACTCCTACATCATCGGCGAACACGGCGACACCGAACTCCCCGTGCTGTCGTCTGCCACCATCGCTGGCGTGTCCATGCGCAAACTGCTCGAAAAGGACCCCCAACTAGAGGGCCGCTTGGAGCGCATCTTCGAAGAAACCCGCGACGCCGCCTACACCATCATCGACGCCAAGGGCTCGACCTCTTACGGCATCGGCATGGGCTTGGCTCGCATCACCCGCGCCGTATTGCAGAACCAAGACGTCGCACTGCCGGTCTCTGCACTGCTGCAAGGCGAATACGGACAGAAGGACATCTACCTGGGCACGCCCGCCATTGTGAACCGCAAGGGTATCCGCCGCGTCGTCGAGCTAGAGCTCACCGACCACGAGCTTGAGCGCATGACCCACTCGGCCGACACCCTCCGCGCCATCCAGGACGAGTTTTTCCAATAATTCTTTTGGAAATGTGCCAAAATGTGTGCAACTAGCAGCCTTCAAAAACGGCGACCTGGGAAAACCTTCCCGCCAGTGCCCTAAATGCGCATATTTTGGCACAATCCCCTCTCCATGAAGCGGGGTGTGGGGATGGGGTGCTTCACTACACTCGCATCCCCGCTCTGCTGGGGCGGGGATGCCCATAATCGTTCAGCACCCCACACCACACCCCGCTATTGCACCAGTGCATCCCGCACACCGTTAAGCAATGCCGGTGGCGCTGCATTGCTTTTAGGTGAAGTACGATTGGCGGCATGGCTAAAAAGAAAAAGAAGCTTGAAAACCTGCCAGAGGGTATGACTCGTCGCGAGGCGAAGCTTGCGGCTCGTGCTGCTGCTCGTGCAGAGTTGGATCGTGAGCCCCGCCCCTTCGGTGGGTTGGCTGTTGAGGCCGAGCTCATCGCGTTGCAGGAGTTCGTGCCTTCCGCTTGTGCTCGTACCAAGCTCGTGGACGGCACCGAGTTCACCCTTGGCACCGTCCTGCCCGGCGCGGTTGCTGCTTATGTCACCGAGGATGGTGAGCGTTACGTTGGTTTGCAGACCACGAGTCACAGCCAGAACCGTGGCCGCGACCTGGCTTTTGTTTTGAATTGGCTGAAGGACGCAGCACCGGGCTCTACCCTGGAGTCGGCTCGTAATGATGGCTCGCAGCCGGAGCTGAAGGAGATCTTCAACCCCGAGTCCATTGAGGTTGTTAACCAGGAGACCTTCGAGTGGTGGCCGGGCAACCTGGACGCCAATACGTTGGCTCGTTTCAATGATTCGATCGTTCCGAGCTTCCCTGTCACCCCTTCGGCTTGGTGGGTTGATGCTGGCGATAAGGCCCACATCCGTTGGGTGCGTACTGATGAGGAGCAGCCCTTGCTGGATGCTTTGGCGCGGGTGTCTGCTGCCGGCAACTTGAACTTGGGTGAGAACACGAAGTTCGCTGGTGTGTTCCGCACTCATGGTGTGTTGGTCCCGGTGTTCGACTTGGATCCGGCTGCTGGCCATGACTACGCAGATCAGTTGGCTGAGGTGGATGCGCACATCACCAAGGCGCTTGCTGTGGATGCTCCGTTGACCTCTGAGGAGCGTCGCGCGTTGGAGAACATCAAGTCTCGCCAGGTGACGATCCGCTAGCGAAACAGCGATCGACCCCACGATCTCTAACTTGTAAGGAGGGTGCTGCCGCAGGGACAGCACCCTCCTTTTGTTTTCGTCTTGTCAGCGATTCACTTACAAGCCCACACCGGCTCCTGGCACCGCTTCAACTGTCTCCCCAGCTAGATGCGCATTTATCTGAATTATCTAGCTATCTATGTTTTATCTGAATTATCTGGATTATCTGAATTATCTGTCACGTCTAGAGCCTTCGAGCTCCTTCGATGTCACTGGAGTGAATGTTGCTCTTGCGATGGCGGGTCTCACCTTTAGGGTAAATGAACTGCTCGATCATCCGGGAACGACGTTTATGCGGAGGGCTCTGCGTGCTCCGCTTGATGTTTTGACTGCTGACGCCGCGCGTAATCTTCTGCTCCGCACGGCTGCGCTGACCCCGTTGAGGTTCCGTATTCCGTATTTCCCGGAGTTCGTGGCGAGTAGTGAAGGCAACTTGTGGACAATCAGCTAGGGACAATACGCCAGCGTTCCTAGGTGCACTTGGGGGGTCAGCTAGAACTGGCTGAACATCTGCTGCGCGGCGCCCTCATCCCAGATGATCACGTTGCCGACTTCGGTGTCCTCGAATCCCGCGACGGGTACGGTTTCGGTGTCGACGCCGCCCCGCATTGCCCAGGCGAGCCGCGCAAGGTTCCATGAGTGGTCGTGCTTGCCGACGGTCAGGTAACTGGTCACGCCGATCAGGTCGTTGATGTGCAGGGGGTTGACGTGGGAGAGTTTGTGCACGACGGCGCTGAAGAATTCGCGTTGCCGGACGACGCGGTCGAGGTCACCCATGGCGGTTGCGCGTGTGCGCACGTATCCGAGGGCGGTAGCGCCGTCCATCACTTGGCAGCCGGCGGGAATGTCCAGGCCAGCGAGTGGGTCGTACATTGGTTCGGCGGGGCAGAGTTCTACACCATCGACGGCGTCGACGAGCTGCGCGAATCCTCCGAGCCCGATTTCGGCGTAGTGGTTGATTTTCACCCCGGTTACTTCTTCCACGGTTTGGGTGAGTAGTTCGGGGCCGCCGAAGAAGAAGGCGGAGTTGATTTTTTCCATCCCGTAGCCGGGGATGTTGACGTAGGAGTCCCTGGGGATCGACAGGATTGTGGGTTTGCCGCTTAGGGGCACGTGGACCAGCATGATGGTGTCGGTGCGTGCGCTGCCGAGGTCGCCGCCGGTTGCGAGTCTGGCGGCATCTTCTTCGCTTAAGCCCGCGCGGGAGTCGGAGCCGACGAGCAGCCAGTTGGTGCCGGTACTGAAGCTGGCGCTGGTGCCGGCGTCGACGCGTATGAGTTTGGTGTCGACCCAGATGAGGGTGCCGCCGATGATCAGCACGACGACCATGATGGCGGCGAGGATGCGCCGGAATATCCGCCCTAGGATGCTTCCTTTTTTCTTAGCCGGCCTCTTCTTGGGTGTTCGGCCTGCCGGCGTATGGTGCGCGGGTGTGTGTTGCGCTGTTCCGGTGTGCACGGCTTGGGTTGTGCGCCTGCGTTCGCCTCTGCCGACTGTGGGGTTTTCTGCGTAATGACGTCGCGGGGGTTGCTGCCGCGCATCGTAGACGCGTGTCTGTTCGGGTCGTTGGATTGGTTGGGGCCGCCGGGGCGCGCTGGGCTCGCGGCGCTCCCGTGGTTGATGACTCTCCCGTGGCTGGCGGCGTTCGCGGGGCGTGACAGGGTGTTTGGTGGAGCGCACGTTGCGCACGGGCCTACCGAAGCGGTCGAGGATTGGTCGGCCGAAGCGGTCACGCGCGATGTCATCCCCGTAATCATCCCCGTCGCCATAATTATCGCCGTAATTATCGGACATAACATACTCCGGTGCCGTGGTGGGGGCAGTAGCCGCCGGGGTTCTTCTCCAGGTATCGCTGGTGGTAGTCTTCGGCCGCCCAGAATCCGGTGCCGGCTTGGTCCATCAAGACGACCTGAGTGGTCACCGGCCCGTAGCCTTGCTGTGCCAACTGCTTGCCGTAAGTGTCGAGGATGCGTTCGACCGTCGCGGCGTCATCACTGGTGGGGAGGAAAAATACGGAACGGTACTGCGTCCCGATGTCAGCGCCTTGGCGGTTGCCTTGGGTGGGGTCGTGGTTTTCTAGGGCCAGCACTACGAGGTCTTCGAGGCTGGTCACTTGGGGGTCGAAGCGCACCCGAACGACTTCCGCATGCCCGGTGGAGCCAGAGCATACGGTCCGATAACTCGGGTTGGAGGTGCGGCCACCGGCATAGCCCACCTGGGTGTCGGTGACACCGGGGGTTTCCCAGAACACCTTCTCCGCGCCCCAAAAGCAGCCCATACCTACCCAAAACTCGTTCATCCTTCTATGTGTATCATGGTGCGTACATGGCTTGCCGCTCTTCGCACCCTCCCCTGGGCAGCCTGTGCCAAGGATCACCAGTAATCGATGCTGGTTTGTGTGGGGCTGTTGGGTGGCATATCTGATGAAAGGAAACACCATGACCGTCTACACTCTTCCCGAACTCGACTACGCATACGATGCGCTGGAGCCTCACATCTCCGCTGAGATCATGGAGCTGCACCACACCAAGCACCACGCTAACTACGTTGCTGGCGCTAACGCTGCACTCGAGGCCCTTCAGAAGGCTCGCGAGGAGGGCACGATTGGCGCTCAGGTGACTGCCCTGTCCAAGAACCTTGCGTTCAATCTCGGTGGCCACACCAACCACTCCATCTTCTGGAAGAACCTCTCCCCCAATGGCGGCGGCCAGCCCACCGGCGCCTTGGCTGAGGCCATCGATCGCGACTTCGGTTCTTTCGACGCGTTCAAGGATCACTTCAAGGCTGCTGCTTTGGGTCTGCAGGGCTCCGGCTGGGCCGTGCTCGGTTTCGATCACATTGCTGGCCGCCTGGTTACCGAGCAGATGACTGACCAGCAGGGCAACCTGTCCATTAACCTCACTCCGTTGTTGATGCTGGACATGTGGGAGCACGCTTTCTACCTCCAGTACAAGAACGTGAAGGCTGACTACGTTGAGGCTGTCTGGAACGTCTTCAACTGGGATGACGTCGCTGCTCGTTTTGACGCCGCGTCTAAGTAACGCAGTCTGAGGGGTTGCTGCCGCTTTCTCCGGTGGCATCTTCTTCGAGGTCTTGCATTAGTTCGTTGCTGGTTTTGGTGTGCGGGGAGGTCGTTGTTTTATGTTGCGCCCTCTTCTCGCCATGCTGGCGGCGGGCTTAGCGACTTTTAACAGCCTGTATGCAACGCAGGCTATTTTGCCCGTCCTGGCAGACTATTTTTCTTTGACTCCTTCTCAGGCGTCGTGGACTGTGTCTGCTGCGACGGGCGCTTTGGCGTTGACGATTGTTCCGGCGTCGGTGTTGTCTGAGCAGTTCGGGCGGGGGCGGGTGATCATCGTGTCCGCTGTGTGCAGCACGGTGGTGGGGTTGCTGCTGCCGTGGGCTCCATCGGCGTGGTGGCTGATTATCGGCCGGGGTGTCCAGGGGGTGTTTTTGGCTGGTGTTCCTGCGGTGGCGATGACGTGACTGTCTGAGGAACTCAGTGCGCGGCAGTTGTCGCGGGCAATGGGAGTGTACGTTGCGGGCACATCCATTGGTGGTTTGAGTGGTCGTCTGATCCCTTCCGGCATTTTGGAGTTTTTCGCGATGAACCCTTCGTGGGGTTCGGGTGTTGCCCCGTGGCGTGTGGCGATGGCTGGTTCTGCAGCGTTTGCTTTTGTGTGTGCGTTGTTGATCGCCACGATTTTGCCGCCTCAGAAGAACTTCCATCCGAAGCGTTTGACCCTGAGCGGGGAGTTCCGGGCGATGGCTTCCCACTGGGCCAACCGCCAGTTGGCCTTGCTGTTCTTCTTGGGTTTCGTGCTCATGGGCAGTTTTGTGTCGATGTATAACTTCATCGGTTTTCGCCTGACCCAAGAGTTTGGTTTGAGCGAGGGCGTGGTGGGGGCGATCTTCTTGCTCTATTTGGCTGGCACGTTTACCTCGGCCAGGGCGGGGCGTTGGCCTCCGGCGAGGGCGTTGTTGTTGTCTTCGGTGGCTTATGTGGTGTCGACTGTGGTGATTCAGTCGCATCATTTGGCGCTAGTGGTTGCGGGCCTGTTGGGGTTTACTTCGGCGTTTTTCGCAGCCCATGCGATTGCTAGCTCGTGGGTGGGCAAACTGGCTACACACAACAGAGCCGAGGCCAGTTCCACTTATCTGCTCTGTTACTACGCTGGGTCTTCGCTGTTGGGCTGGTCGCATTGGTCGACGTGGCTGGTGGTGGCCAGTGTGGTTATTGCAGCAGCATTGTTCCCGGGGCTGAGTCAGCTAGCCAGTGCCGAATAGCGCGCGTGGCGCGGCAGTCGTCACCGTTGTAGCTTAAAAGTTCTTCTTTTTTGCCTTCTTCGTAGGCGCGAATGCTGGCTTCTCCGTCAAGGTCTTCTTCTTGCCAGTGGAATCCCGCCATGGGGGCGAGTTTTTTAAGCCCCAGGCCGGCTGGTCCCACTAGTTGGCTTTTCACAAGTTGAAAAACATCAATCCATTCGGCAGAAGAAATGAATGCTTGGACTTCTTTCTCGCTGGGCACCTCTATGCCGGAGTATTGGCCGTGGAAGCGTCGGGCGGATTCCTTCAGCCAGTGGTTTTCACCGTGGTTGGCGTAGCAGAATGCGGCGAAGGTTTTATTGTCTTTGTGTGCTTGCGCGCGGATGCTTTGCAGCCAGTGCCAAAAGTCGGCGAAGTTTGCTGCTTCTTCGGGGCCACCCAGTGGCGCCCAGGTGGCAAAGGGTCGGTAGGTCTGCCCGTCGAAGGTGCCCCACAGGTAGGCGCCGTGGTGCAGGTAGGCCTCCATGTCGATGTCTATTTCGACGTCGAAGCGCGGCGCGGTCACGGTGCGGGTTGTGCGGCATGCGGCGATACCTTCCCGCCATGCGCGGGCTAGTGTTGCTGCCCGGGTGTCCGCGGCGTCATTAATAAGCGCCTCAACTGTGATGACGCCGCGGTTGCGCAGGTCCTGCGCCTTGTCGCCGGAGCGGAAGAGGGAGATATCGTCAGCGGCGACGAGTTGGCGTTCGCAGTCGAACCAGTAGCGGCAGTTGGCGCAGTCTTTGATGCGCCTGGGGCCGACGGCCTCCAGTGTGCCTGTGGGAAACTCGCGGGGGATTCCTGCGACGCGGCGGGTGAGGATGCCTGTTGGGGGTAGTGGTCGGGGTGATCGTGCGGAGGTTTCGCTGAGTCTGTTGTGAGCGGCGAGTTCTGCCGGGGTGGCCGAGTCGATCGCGTTGAGCTCGGGGGCGACCAGGGCGACCCTGTGGCCCAGGACCCCTAGGCAGTAGTCGATGTCTTCGACAAAGCATCGTTCTCGGTCTTGGCCGATGACACCCCCGAATGGGACGTGCACACCGGCGTCGCGCAGTCCGAGGGCAGCTAGGGCTAGCCGGTAGCTGTCTTGGGGGTGGTGGCGCACGCTGTACTCCCCCACCCAGCCGTCGCTTGTTCCCAGGTTGCGGGTGAAGAATCCGCGGCGTTGGGCGCCTCTTTTCTCCCGTGCCACCCAGTGGTTGGATATGGCGACGGGAAAATAACCGGACGCTGTTTTTACTAAAATATCAACGCTAATATCGTATTGTCTGAGCAGACCTTTCACGGTGATGCTAAAGTTGGCATTGGTAATTACCGGCGCTTCTGCCGCAATTGCCTCTAATGTCTCAAATGGGTCATCTAAACAATTCCATGGTTGTTGCAAAAGGCTGTGCACGTCTATTCGTGCGGCGTCTCCACGGCTAGCCCAGTCCGCGGACTGCGGGGTGGGCGGCACTTCGGGGAAGCGCGCTTGCTGTGCGGCCTTGAAGGTGCAGCCGCCGAGGAATAGTTCGTTCATGACACCTCAAACGGTACAGAAGGTAACGCTTTGAAGAAACTCTTTAGCCTTGCTCGGTTGCTCGCCCCTCTGGCTTTGCCCTTAATTTACCGCGGGTTGACCAGCGGCCGACAGCTGCTTTCCGCGAATGAGGAAAGCGAGCAAGCGTTGCGTGCACGGATCGCCGCCGCCCGCACAGCAATCGATGAGTCAGATAAGCCCAAGGGTTTCCAGCGTGATGCCCATGACCGCTTGGACCAGCTTGAAAATGCTATCGCTGATGCTCGGAGCCTTCCGGTCAAGCAGCGTGCTAAGAAATTCCTCGCGATCAGTCGCGACATTAAGCACACTGTGTAGTCTCTGCGTTTCCTGCAGTGCGCACGGTGTGTGAGGTTTAAAAGCTATTTATTACTGCGAGTTTTTATCTTTAAGAAAGGCGGCTGGCTATGGCCCGTCAGAGCATCATCCAGTACATTGACGATCTTGATAACACTCCGATTTCGGAATCGGAACTGTCCGAGGTGCATTTCAGCTACCAGGGCGTCGATTATGTCATCGACCTTGGTCCGAAGAATGCCAGCGCATTGCATGAGGCGTTGAAGCCCTACATTGCTAATGCTCGCCGCGAGCAGAAGTCTGGCCGCAGGTCCGCACCTGTGGCTCAGCGCCAGGCGGAAAACCGTGCGATCCGCCGTTGGGCGCTCGATAACGGCCACCGTGTGTCTACCCGCGGCAAGATCCCCCAGGACGTCATTGACGCCTACCACGCTGCGAAGGCCCGCGGCCAGGCTTAATTTTTAAGCCGCGTTTAAGGCAAGCACCCTGCCGCCCCATATTTTGTGGGCGTCGCAGGGTGCTTTCGTATTAAGGTGTGTGCGTTTTACAGGACGCCTTGTTCGCGTGCGGCAGCAACTGCGGAGGTGCGGGAGCGCACGCCCAGCTTGTCGTAGATGTGCACAAGGTGGCTTTTGACTGTCGCTTCGGACAGGAACAGTTGGTTGCCGATGTCCTTGTTGGAGCTGCCGCCGGCGACCAGTTTGAGCACTTCGAGTTCGCGTGGGGTCAGGGAGGTGCGCGGCGTCCGGACTCGTTCCATAAGACGGTTGGCAACCACGGGCGACAGGGTGGAATCTCCTGACGCTGCGGAGCGCACTGCCGCCAACAATTCTGCGGGTGGTGCGTCTTTGAGCAGGTAGCCTACGGCGCCGGCCTCTATTGCGCCGAGGATGTCGGCGTCGGTGTCGTAGTTGGTGACCATCAACACGTTCGGGGGGTTGGCCACGTTGTGTTTGATTGCGGCGGTTGCGTCGGCACCAGTGGACACCAGGGTGCCTTCGGCGCCGGGCCCGAAGCGTAGGTCCATGAGGATCACATCGATGCCGCCGGCTTCTGCTGCGGCGATTGCCCCTTCGGCTGTGGCTACTTCGCCAACAACTTCCATATCTGGGGCGGCTTCTAGGACTGCGCGCAAGCCCAGGCGCACAATCTCGTGGTCGTCAGCCAAAAGGACACGAATCATGCCGACCAATCTACCCTAAACCCGCAGAAAGTCTTAAGTAACCCTTTTCTCACCCTTGTGCTGTTGGGTCCTCGGGGGCATCGTCGGGGATCAGTGGGATGGCGACGGACACGGCGCATCCGGCACCGGGTTGGGATTCGACGGTGAGGTCGCCGCCGCATTCTGCTGCGCGTTGGCGCATGGCGGCAAGGCCGATGTGGCCGAGGCCTGCGGGCCTGTCTGCGACGGCTTGGGGGTCGAAGCCGACGCCGTTGTCCACGACGTCAAGACGTACTTCATCATCTGCGTAGGTGAGGGTGACGCGGCAGCGTTCGGCATTGGCGTGTTTGATGACGTTGCCCATGGCGCCCTGTGCGATGCGCAGCAGGGTGGCCTCGACTTTCATTGGGAGTTGGCGTTCGTCGCCCTCGACGACGATGTCGGTGCTTAGTGCTTCGCGGTCGCTGTGCTCGGCGACTCCGCTGACTCCACTGGCGGATTGTGCGACGCGCATGAGTGCGCCTTCGAGGGAGGTTTTGGACAGGGCCGCGGGCTGCAGGGCGGCGATCATGGCGCGGGCTTCGCTCAGGTTGTCGGCGGCGGTATGGCGGGCGAGCTCTAGTTTGCGCAGCACGGGTGCGTCGCCGAGTTCTACGCGCACGTCGGCTTCTGCAACGTGCAGGAGCATTTGGATGCTGGAGAGCCCTTGGGCGAGGGTGTCGTGGATTTCGTGGGCGATGCGTTGGCGTTCGGCGGCCATGCCTGCGGTGCGTTCGGTTTCGGCGAGCTGATTTTGGGTGCGCAAGAGTTCGTCGATGAGTTCTTGGCGTTCCTGGCTGATGGTTTTAAGCGCCCGGAAGGCGAAGGTAATGGTGATGGTGACCAGTGCGGACACAGTGGGCCCTAGGATGCCCGGCCCGGTGATGTGCGGGTATTGGCTAACAATAGATACAGCGGTCGCGCAGGCCACGGCGATAATCCCCCGCCAGTCCGGCATCGCATCCAGGTAAAGGAAATAAAGGGGAAACACCAGGTAGACGGCGGTGACTCCGAAGGGCAGCATCGCCACCCACACGAGGGTGAGGACGAACAGCCACAGCCCACTGCGGATAAACACCCCTTCCCGCAGTTTTTTGTTGTTGTATCCGTAGCCGACCCAGTAGATGACGGCGTAGGCGACGCTGAGGCCGAGGGTTGCCCAGTGCGCTTGCCCCGCTGCAACAACGACGAGGAGCAGCAGTGCGGTCAGTGCATGCACGCCGGTTTTGAACCCTTGGTCCTGTCCGACCTTGGCGTGCTTTAGGCTAAGTTCCATGACACGTACTCTACTGCCCCGTAATATTGCCGCCGCGCGTGGCGCTCGCGTTGCCGCACTACCCGTGCTGGTGGTCTCTGCGCTTTCTGTGTTCGCTCTGGCTGGGTGTTCGACGGATTCTTCTTCGACCCAGGGCTCTCAGGGTGATGACGTCGCGGGGTCTACTGCCGCAAGTGAGTCTGCGGACGCTCCGGCAGGGGCGGCGTCATCACTGGGTGCGCAGTTGCCTGTGGACGCGCTGCCAGAGGTGGAGCAGGGCCAGGAGGCGTGCCCTTACCTGGATACTCAGTGGTTGGCGGATGCTAATGGTCAGCGGGTGACTGCGAGTGCGGTGGATGGGCGTTTTGATCCGCCGGCGTGCGTGTGGTGGTCCTATCCGCCGGAGCCCCAGGCGCAGGTGATTGTTCGCCATATGGGCGAGGGGGATGAGGGTGTGAAGGCCGCGATTGAGGTGGTGAATGCGGCGGCGCCGATTGATTCCACTGAGCCTGCGGACAAGCCGGATGGTTGGGATGGCGGCCGCGGTGTGACAACGCCGGAGGTCGCCGGTGGTGTGTATGGCGACCAGGGCAGCGTGTATGCGGTACAGAAGGGTTCGACTGCGGTGGTGGTGTTTTCCAACCAGCAACAGACGGTGAAGCCTCAGATGATCGCAGAGAAGGTTATTGAGAACCTGGGCTTGTAGCTAGCGGCTTGCCCCCGCCCTTCCCGGCAGGGGCTTAGACGGAGACGTCGTTGTAGGGCATCATGGTGCTCACCCACGGGAAAACTACCTCCATGAGCAGGAAGAATACTGCTACTGCGGCGATGAGGGTGACGATCAGTTTAACGATGAACGGCCCTGGGATGAGCCTCCACAAGTATCCGTACATTAGTTGCTCTCCAGTTCGGGGGGTGTGTAGCCGTCGGCTTTAGCGTCGCTGCGAACGAGCATCGCGTGGAGGATCATGCGTTGCGCGTTTGAGAATTGGGGGTGGCAGGTGGTCATGGTGATGAGAGATTCCATGCCCGGGTCGACGGCCAGGGTGGTGCCGGGGATGGGGTTGATGGTTTCGACGTCGCCAGGCAGGGTGATCATGCGGCCGGGGACCGCCGAGTAGTCGCCCGCCACGACGCGTTCTACCTGTTCGGGGCTGAGGCAGGCGGCAGCTTCTGCTGCGCGGTCGTCACCGGTGGGAAGCATGCGGTAGATGTCCCAACTGTTTTGGGTTTCGACGACGATGGCGTCGCAGGCGTTGAGGTTGCCTAGGTCGTTGAAGGGTGCACCCTTGCCGACTCGATGGCCGGCGACAGCGAAGTTGCCGGGTTCGCCGGGCATTTGGGTGTCGACGTAGCGGCCGGGGCCTCGCAAGAGGTCGTCGTCGGTGGTGCCTTCGACGATGGCGAATTGGAAGTCGGAGCCGAATGCTGGAATGTACATGCGGGCGAAAGCTTCACCGAGTTCGAGGTGTTTCTTTTGCCGTGGGTTTTTCCATTCCTGCTCCATCTGGTCTTCGGCTTGGTGTTGAAGCTGGTTGGATTCCAGGTTGGTCCAATAGGCTTCGTAGAAGCTGAAGAGGAAGAGCAGCACACCTACGGTGAGGAGTATTTCACCGAGCAGGTTGACCACGCTGAACCTTTTCATGTGGACAATCCTAGTAACATCAGGGTGTAATTGCGCAATGTGGCGTGCTGACAGGAGTGTGTGGTGCTGTATCCCGTTTCTTTAATCATGAAGGGGTGGCATCTGCTATTCCATCATGTTGTTGGTTTGGATACGTCCCTAGCTTGGATTTTAAGTATTTTTGGTCTGATCGTGACGGTGCGTTCGATCATTGTGCCTTTGTCGTGGATTCAGTATCGCAGTTCCCGCCAGCAGGTTAATTTGCGTCCGGTGTTAAAGGAAATCGACGATCGTTATAAGCACCGGGAGGATGCAGAGGCCGGCCAGGCGCGTGAGGACGAACGCCGCGCCGCATATAAAGACAATAAAGTCAATATGTATGCGGGCTGTTTCCCAGCGCTCGTGCAGATGCCCTTCTTTATCGGCCTCTACCAGGTGCTTATTAAGATGGCGCGGCCCCAGGATGGTCTGGATTCCGCCACGCACATGCCCATCGGTTTTTTAAATTCCAACGACGTCGAGACCTTCCTGAATACACGGATTTTTGGCGTCCCAATGCCGGCGTATGTGGTGATGTCGCCAGAGCAGATGGAACATTTGGGGACGTCGCGGGATGCGGTTTTTCATTTTGTGTTGCCGATGGTTATTGCGGCCGCAATTTTCACGACTATTAATATGCTCTTTTCGCTCTATCGCAATACCTTGACGATGGATTATGAGTCCCCCAGTGGCATTGGGATTTTCCGGTTCGCAGTGGTGCTATCGCTTATTGCGCCGCTATTTCCTTTGATTTTTGGGCTGACCGGTCCGGCACCGGCAGCGATTGTCATGTACTGGTTTGCGAATAACTTCTGGACGATGGCGCAACAGTTGCTCATTGCCCGCAGGATTGACCGCCTGATGCCCTTGTCTGACGGTTTTGTTGCGATGCGCGACGAGGCCAAGGCTGATTACAAAAAGCGGCGGCGGGCTAAGCGCCACGTGAAGTGGACGCGGCGTCGAAACCATCTGTCAATCCTGGGGGCCGCCGCTACCTTGCGTTTCCACCGCATTGGGGAACTACGCAGCCATAACCAACAGGTTGTGGAGGAATGGAAACGCGCAAAGCAGGAACGCAAGCAGGAAAAGAAGGAACAGGCCAAAAGGTTCAGGGCCGCCAGCAAGGCTGCTAACGAAGCGAAGCGGAAGAAAAAGCAAGAAGAAAAAGCCGCCAAGCAGTCCGAATCAGAAGAATCAGAAAGCTAGCGGCAAAGGCCACAGTCACAGCGGCGAGCACCCGCGTGTTCTAAGTCCACAGGCGCCACACAGAGAGGTTTAAATGCTGTAATCAGCAGGCGGAGCGTGCAGCAACTGCTGGGCCAACGCCTTCGCCGTATGCAGCGGATCAACAGAGCGACTCAGACGCGCCCCCACAAGACCACCATCAAGAAAAATCAACAATTGGCTAGCCTGGGTAGCCCCCGGATACCCATTTTTCTTCCGCAACAACTCCGCAATAGTTTCGTGGCACCAGCGACGATGCTCCTGAGCCGCCGCAACAATCCCCCGCTCGGAATCAGTCTCCGGCCGGGGATATTCATTAGCAGCATTACAAAAATGCGAACCCCGGAAATCTTTGCCAGGCTCATCTTCAATAGCCATATCGAAAAAGGCAAGAATCTTTTCATCCGGGGTAGTCATCGTGGCAGTACGCGCCTCAAAAGCCGCACGCCACTGCTCATCAAGAGCCTGCAAATAGGCAATGACGAGGTTATCCTTCGACCCAAACAAGCTATAAAGACTAGCTTTCGCTACATCCGCATCGCGAAGGATACGGTCGATGCCAATAACACGAATACCCTCCGTATTAAACAAATGGGTAGCACTGCCGAGCAAACGCTCGCGGGGATTCGGGCGTCCGCGACGTTTCGAAGCTCGGGTCTGTTGGGCCATGAGTAATTACTTACGTCTTCTTACTTCTTCTTGGTCAAAGCCTGCAGAATGCTGATGAAAATCACAGCGCCAAGGAGGCAGGTGAGGAAGGAAAAGACCAATCCGCCGCCCTTAACATCAACACCCAGCAGAGAAAGAATCCAACCACCAAGCAAACCACCGACGATACCGGTCAAGATGTTGCCGACAACACCCTGGCTAGCGTCAGTACCCTTAATCTTGCTAGCAATCCAGCCAGCCAGACCACCGATAATGATCCAAGCAAAAATTCCGAGATTCAAAGTCACGTTGTTTTAAACCTCCTGAGAACGAACAATAACCATTGGACACGGAGCATGCTGCAACAAAGCCCGAGAAGTCGAACCCAACAGCATGCCCTTAAAACCACCCCGACCATGGGAACCAACAACAAGCAACGAAGCTTGAGCAGCGGCCTCAGCAAGAGCACGAACCGGACGGTCACGCGTCACCTGCAACTGAACATCCACGTCGGGGTACCGCCCCATGATACCCTCCAAGCGCTCTTTTAACAGATCACGTTGGACAGCCTCTTCGTCATCCCACGCAACCGCCAAACCAGCCACCGCAACATCCATCCACGTATGCACAGCAACCAAAGGAACACCCTTAGTCTTCGCCTGCTCAAACGCAAACTCAACAGCCTTATCAGACACCTCCGAGCCGTCAACACCGACGACAATCGGACCATCCTCACCAATCTGACCCTGACGAATCACAACCACAGGACACTGCGCATGGCTAGCAACCGCAGCCGACACACTCCCCAACACCATGCCCTGCAAACCACCAAGACCACGCGACCCCATACAAATCATGGACGTCTCCCCCGACCTCGACAACTCCAGCAGCATGTCAATAGGTGAACCCTCAACAACCACCTCAGCCAACTCAACATCAGCACGCACCTCGCGCGCCAAAGCCGACGCGGCGTCAACACGCGCCTGAGCCTCCTGCTGCAACTCGTTAAACAACTCCTGCGGCGGCACCATACCCTCCGCATACAAAAACTGCGGCATGGTGTAACTCGTAGCAAGCTTCAACGCATGACCAGTACGAGCCGCCCAGCGGACCGCATCATTACTGGACTCGGAACCATCAATAGCGACAACACAATAACTCATAACTAGAGTCTACTGCGCTTCCTCAATTAGATGAGCCGCGGGGGAGTTCGCCGGAAACAGCAAAACATACAAAAACTGCAGAACCTTACCGAACGCAGAGTTAAAAAACTCAACAACCATAGGTATGAAAGAATCAAAAGCCATGGGACCTAGATTACAACAGCCGCTGCCAATACGCGACGGACTTAACCCCTCACGGGTGAAAGTAACCGAACCCGGCTGGACCGCCCAAGCCTTCATCCAACACCTCATCGACACCCAACGCTGGCAAGCACCCAACGATGACGTCGCGCAACGCTTCCACGCCGGCGAAGTTCGCGACGACCACGGCCGCGAAATCACCCCCAACGAAGAACTCCCCGTCGGCAAAGACATCTGGTTCTACCGCACCCCCGCCCCTGAAACCCCAGTCCCCTACACAATCGACCACATCTACGAAGACGACAACATCCTCGTCGTCAACAAACCCCCCTTCCTAGCCACCTTCCCCCGCGCCGCACACATCACCGAAACCGTCCTCGTACGACTACGCCGCCAAACCGGCAACAATGAACTCTCCCCCGCACACCGCCTAGACAGACTCACCAGCGGCGTCCTACTACTCACCAAACGCCGCGAAGTCCGCGGCGCCTTCCAAACCATGTTCGCCGACCGAACACCCCGAAAAATCTACCACGCAATCGCCCCACACAAACCCGAACTCAACATCACCCCCGGCACCACCTGGCGCTCCCGCCTAGAAAAAACCCACGGCGAACTCCAAACCCGCGTCATCCCCAACGGCGAACCCAACGCCATCACCGAAATCCAACACATCCAACCCCTCCCCACCACACCCAACCAACAACCCCTAGCCCGCTACACCCTCGCCCCCCACACCGGAAAAACCCACCAACTCCGCGTACACATGTGGCAAGCCGGCATCCCCATCATCGGAGACCCCGTATACCCAACACTCCACCCCTACACCGACTCCTTCGACACCCCCCTCGCCCTACTCGCCAAAGAACTCTACTTCCAAGACCCCCTCACCGGACAACCCCGCCACTTCACCTCCCCCATAGACGTCGAAAGCCTCGTACGCCCATAGAGCCTCGTGAGTGTGTGGGTTGGTGGGGCGTGTGGTGTGTGTTGCTTTACTACACTCACCCACCCCACCCGTCGGGTTCATAATCGCTCAACCCCACACCCCACCCACAAACAACACCCACACACCCCACCACCCAAACACCCCCCCAATCATGACCACACAAAAAAGGAAAGACGCCACCCAACAAACAAGTGACGCCTTCCCAACAAACAAAACTATATAAAATTATCGTTTTTC
>NZ_JAKETN010000007.1:0-105638 GCF_021491455.1 Corynebacterium argentoratense
CACTATTGAGTTCTCAAACAACACCACCACAACCACCAGACCGCACACAACCTGTGCAACCAGCTGCCGTAGCGACCCCGATTAATTTACACACCCCACACCAAACACACAAACCCCCAGGCCAGAGCAATAAAAGAGGGTGTTGCGAAGACACCGCAACACCCGCACAAGGGACTCACCGCCTATTTAACGGCTACTCACCAGCTACACGCTCTACCTGTGCTCCCAACGCATTGAGGTTCTCAACGAAGTGCGGGTAGCCACGATCAATGTGATACACGTCGTGCACTTCGGTGACACCATCGGCGCACAAAGCCGCCAACACTAAACCTGCCCCAGCCCGAATATCGGAACTCCACACGGGGGTCGAGCTCAGCTGCTTCTGCCCACGCAGCACCACATGGTGCCCATCCACAGACGCATCCGCACCAAGGCGCAGCATCTCATCCACAAAGCGGAAACGAGACTCAAAAACGTTTTCTGTAATGACGCTCATTCCGTCAGCGACCGCAGCCAAGCCAATCGCCATGGGCTGCAAATCCGTGGGGAATCCAGGGAAAGGCAAGGTCTGATAGTCCACCGCACTCGCCCGGCGATTCATCACCACCCTAAAACCACTCTCGTATGTCTCGACCTCAGCGCCAGCAAGCTTCAACTTCTGCAAAGGCAGATGCAGATGCTTCGGCGAAATGCCGCCGACCGTCACATCACCCTGCGTCATCGCTGCCGCATAGGCCCAAGTGCCTGCAACAATGCGGTCCCCCACGACGTCATGCTCAGCGGGATGCAAACGATCTACACCTTCAATGGTGAGGGTGTTCGACCCAGCGCCGGTGATCCGAGCACCCATCTCATTGAGCAATTGGCACAGATCTACGATCTCCGGTTCGCGCGCCGCGTTATCCAAGGTGGTGGTGCCCTTGCTCAGCACCGCGGCAGTCAGAATATTTTCCGTCGCACCTACCGACGGGAAATCCAATTTGATGTGCGCACCATGGAGCTCACCGGCTTCGGCAACAACACAACCATGCTGGATGTAGGTAGTCGCCCCGAGCTTTTCCAAACCCGTTTGGTGCATGTCCAAGGGGCGGGAACCGATGGCGTCACCACCCGGCAGAGCAACTTTCGCGCGACCGCATCGAGCAGTCAGCGGCCCCAGCACACAGACGCTGGCACGGAACTGTCGCACAGCGTCGAAGTCCGCATCTGCCTCAAGGTTCGCAGGGGTCGTTATGTGCACATCCGAACCATCGACGACGACATCGCAACCCAAACCGCGCAGCACCTCCGCCATCAGCGGAACATCCAAAATCTCCGGGCAATTGTGCAGAGTCGTAGTGCCCTCGGCAAGAAGAGCAGCCGCCATAAGTTTAAGGACGCTATTTTTAGCGCCACTCACCTTCACGGCTCCGCTCAGCCGGGCTCCACCAGTGACCAAAAAGCGATCTTTCACGCGTCCCAGCCTAGCCGAGCGCCGCGCTACGTGAACGCCCACGCTCCAGCCTGCGCCCACCGACGCGGCGTCAACAATGTTATTAGAGTGGAATTATGGCTGTGCATCTAACGAAAATCTACACTCGCACCGGAGACAACGGAACCACCGGATTATCCAACTTCGACCGCGTACCCAAAGACGACCCACGCCTCGTTGCCTACGCCGATTGCGAAGAAACCAACTGCATGATCGGGCAGGTCCTGGCGCTCGGCTCCCCTAATAATGACGTCGCGGAGGTCCTGCGCCGCGTACAAAATGAACTGTTCGACGCTGGCGCAGACCTGGCAACGCCCATCGAAGACAACCCCCAATACCCCCCGCTGAGAATCCTGCAAAGCTACATCGACCAGCTAGAGCACGACTGTGACCGCTTTAACGAAAGCCTCGGGAAACTGGACTCGTTCATCCTGCCTGGAGGAACACCCACCGCAGCGTTGATTCACACTGCACGGGTGATATGCCGCAGAGCAGAACGGGCCGCCTGGGCTGCAGTAAGGGAATTTCCCGACACCACATCTGCCCTGCCTGCTCAGTATCTCAACAGGCTAAGTGACCTGTTGTTTATCGTGGGCCGTGTGGAAAACCTCGATGCCAACGGCGACTCAATGGACGTCCGCTGGGTGCCAGGTTCCCACCGGCAAAATAAAACCCAACAAAGCTAAACAGCACTGTTGGGTCAGCTGGGCCGGTTGGTCCACGAACGGATTGGGTGCGGGATCAGGGAATCGCACCCATGCGGCGTGCCGCATTGACAGCTTCGTAACGGGTGTGTGCGCCGAGCTTACGCATCACCGAACGCAAGTAGCTCTTCACCGTTTCCGTCCCGATACCCATCTCTTCCGCCGCCTCAACATTGGTGTGGCCCAAAGCGACGCAGGCCAGCACATCCAATTCACGGGCAGACAGCTTGGTTGTGGCCTGGATGCGCACCGGCACAACCATTTGATCGCAGATCTCTTCAAGCTCGCCGCGGATGTTGATGTCATCAACCCTGTTGCAAATCATCCGCAGACGCGAGTGGGCGGCACGAATCTGCTCCCACTCGGCACTATTCATTACCCGGCCACTGCGCTGTGCAACGGGGCGTTCAGGATCCTGCTGCTCCAGTGCGTCGGCCACAGCAAAATCTTGCTCGAGCTTGCGTGCGGTCATGGTGACTTCTTCGATCACCTTGTCGCCAAGACGGACCGGCGAATGTACGCCTACGTACAGAACGCCGCGAACACGACGGTTAACAATGACTGGCACAGCGACGATGGAATACAGCCCCTCGTCCTGAATAGCCTTGTCGTATTCGTGGCTAATTACGTTGGCACGCGTGTAATCGCTGACGCCCACCGGACGGCGGGTGGCCATCACGCGCCCACCCACACCGCATCCGGCCGCGATGGTGAGGTTCTGCAGCGCGGGTGTACGTAAACCCACCCATGCACCAATTTGTAGACGATCCTCGCCAAGGCATTCCGCGTACATAGTTACCGGAATTCCTGTAGCTGTCTTCAACGAAGTGAGCGCGTTTCGAATTGCCTCTTCGTCGCTTTTGACGCGTAGCGCCTCCACACCGGCCTCCTGGGTGCAATTAATCGTGATCAGCACGTTGAGTATAAACCAAGTGCGGGGGTAAGGAAGCCGTTTTCAGATGCCCGATTTTTCGTCAGCAATGCCCATTTTACCCCTCCACACCCCACCCCTACAGCAGTCCTACTACCCCTAGAATGACCGAACGGACATATATGCCCATGTAAGCGGCATGTTCACTCCCCTATCGCCACACCCCCTTCTCTCGGGTAGCTTTCAGGCAGATCATCGGGCGCTACGTCATCCTAACCTCACAACAACACCCCTTTATGTGAAAAAAGTCACCTTTAATTGGCCGCTTAAAGTGACTACAATCTGCTGTAGCAACATGATCGAGCGCCAGTGAGCGCTGGATATTTGAGGGAACCCGGTGCAATTCCGGGACTGTCCCGCAACGGTAATCGCGTCCCAACAACACGAAAGTCCGATACCTCCATGTTGTGCCGCCCGTTAACCACAAACACGGCCACAGGCGGCCCGGCTGATGCCCGCGGATAGGCACACACGGGAAGAAATGTGCGAGTCAAAAAATTTAATAGTGACGCCCTGCGTATGCCACGCAATGCCCCCTCACGATGGCACTGCCCCGGCGGGTCTGCCTCCTTACCGGTGTCTGCGGCTCATACTGATACCCGGCAACAACGCACCCACCGCAACGCGGCGTCATTAAATCGCAAAAATTTTTTGGAATTGATTCCCCCATTGCCCCCGCGGGCACTCAACCACCCCACCAGACGCGCGCTAAAGCTAATCCTCCAAAGTAGAGCAGGGAACGTAGCGGTCCGGATCCACCAACTTCAGCACTTCCTCACCCTTACGGGGACGAGAAGAAGCAGGAATACCAACAGCGATATGCCCCGGGGGTACATCCTTAGTCACCACAGCATTCGCCCCCACCGCGCTACCAGCGCCAATAGTGATCGGGCCCAACACCTTTGCCCCAGCGCCAATAGTGACATTGTCACACAGCGTTGGGTGCCGCTTCGTCTGCGTCAGCACCTGACCACCGAGAGTCACCCCGTGGTACAGCATCACACCATCGCCGATCTCGGCGGTCTCCCCCACCACAACCCCCATGCCGTGGTCAATAAAAAAGCGCCTGCCGATCGTCGCCCCAGGATGAATCTCCACCCCGGTCAAAAACCTCGCTAGCTGGGAAATAACACGGGCCGGCCCCTTGATACCCCGCACCCACAGCGCGTGTGCAATCCGATACATCCAAATAGCATGCAGACCCGAATACACAATGGCGTTTTCTACAACGCCACGTGCAGCCGGGTCATTATCACGTGCATTGTCTAGGTCTTCGCGCACCGCACCCACAATCGAGGCAAGTAGGCGCAGCGGACGGGGAAGCCTGACGGATCGAAACATACAGAAACTTTAGAATTCTGCGCGGATATCCTCAAACAGAGGGGTAGACACGTAGCGCTCGCCGTAGTCGCACGCGATGGTGACGATGCGCTTGCCCTTGTTCTCCGGGCGCTTCGCCAACTCCAGTGCTGCGGCAATGTTAGCCCCAGTGGAGATACCACCAAGGATGCCTTCGTCTGCGGCAAGTTTGCGGGACGCTGCGATGGCATCCTCGTTGGTGATAGTCAGGACCTCGTCCAGGATCCCCCGGTCAAGCACCTCGGGAATGAAGTTCGCACCAATGCCCTGAATCTTGTGGGGGCCAGCTTTCCCCGTGGTCAGCAGCGCTGATGCTTCGGGCTCCACACCGTAGACCTGCACCCCTTCACGACGCTCCTTCAGCACGCTGCCGACGCCAGTGACTGTTCCGCCGGTACCGAAGCCAGCGACAAAAATGTCGACGTTTCCATCGGTGTCTTCCCAGATTTCCTCCGCAGTGGTCGCGCGGTGGATCGCGGGGTTGGCGGGATTAGCGAACTGGCGGGCCAAGATAGCGCCTTCGCGTTCCGCCACAATTTCATCAGCCTTATCTACAGCACCCTGCATACCAGCGGGCCCCGGGGTGAGGACAATCTCCGCACCGTAGGCACGCAGCATGATTCGGCGTTCCATCGACATGGTCTCGGGCATAGTGAGCACCACGTTGTAGCCCTTTGCCGCACCGACCATTGCCAGCGCGATACCTGTATTTCCTGACGTCGCTTCAACGATGGTGCCGCCAGGTTTCAGGGATCCATCGGCCTCCGCGGCGTCAATAATCGCATTGCCAATGCGGTCTTTGACGCTGTTCGCGGGGTTGAAGAACTCCAATTTCACGAGGATCTCGGCGTCGATGCCTTCGGTGATGGTGTTGAGTCGGACCAGGGGGTGGATCCGATAGTTTCAGTGATGTTGTTGAGGATCTTTTCAGCCATAGCAGACAGCCTACACCATATATAGACAGATCGGTCACTGGTCGGGTGTACTAGTCGGTCTACTTTTAGGCCCGCACGGGGGTGCTCCAAGCACATTGCCCCAGCATGCAGGCCCTTGGATTCTCCACCACCCGCCCCCATCTGGTAGTTTTTAACCGTTGGCACAACAGGGAATGCCGAACGCCCCGGTCCTACAACCGGGCGCCAGTTGGCAGCGGCCCTCGCCACTGTAAGCCCCGCACGTTTCAACGACGTCGCGTCGATACACCCACTGCCCCACCACCTGGAGGCGGGAAGGGTCCGAGGCCACACCACAGCCGGGCAAGCCAGGACACCTGCAACCAACACGCCTTATAACCACGGCTCGCGAGGTGACGAGCCACATAAGTTCCAGAAAAGAGCCAACCTCTCATGCATATTGCAGAAGGCTTCCTGCCTGCCATGCACTGCGTCGGATGGGCCGCAGCGTCCGCCCCCTTCGTCATCCACGGCGCCTACGCCGTCAACAAGCAACTCAAAGAAAAGCCCGAGACCGGCCTGCTCCTCGGCGCAGCCGGAGCATTCAGCTTCGTGCTCTCCGCCATCAAGATGCCCTCCGTTACAGGCTCTTCTTCTCACCCGACCGGCACCGGCCTCGGCGCCGTCCTCTTCAAGCCCCCAGTGATGGCACTGCTCGGCGGCATCGTGCTGCTGTTCCAAGCACTCCTGCTGGCACACGGCGGCCTGACCACCCTGGGCGCCAACATCTTCTCCATGGCGATCGTCGGCCCGTGGGTAGCCTACGGAGTGTGGCGCGGAATGCGCGGCGCACACCTGCCGGCATCGTGGGCAATCTTCTTCGCCGCAGTTCTCGGTGACTTCTCCACCTACTGTGTCACCGCAACCCAGCTGGCACTCGCCCACCACGCAAACGGCTTCTGGAGCGCATGGTCAAACTTCCTCCTGCTCTACGCCCCCACCCAGGTGCCCCTCGCCCTTGCCGAAGGCATCGTCACCGTGCTCGTTTTCTTCGCACTGCGCACCACCGCTGCCCGCGAACTGCTCACCCTCGGAGTCCTCAAAAAATCCGAACTCACAGCAGCCACCCCCGCAGCAGCACCCGCAGCTTAAAAACAGATACAGCAAAGCGAGCACCCAATGAACAACAACAAAACCAATCCCCTGTTGGTGTGGGGCTTGATCGCCCTCACCGCACTCATCGCCGCCTTCCCCATGTTCTTTGTCAAGACCGACGGAGAGGAAGAAGCCTTCGGCGGAACCGATGACGGTGCAGAAGCCGTCGTCGAAGAACAAGACCCCGACTACGAACCCTGGTTCGATTCCATCGTCGGCGATCTTCCGGGCGAGGTCGAATCCGGCCTCTTCGCACTCCAGGCAGCACTCGGTGCGGGCCTCGTCGGCTACGCCCTCGGTAACTATAAGGGTCGCAGCCGCGCAGAACGCGAACTTGCCGCACCCGCAGACACCACCAGCGCCTAAAAACGCAGTAGTCCGCTGAGGCCGCAACAACCATGAACCCTTTGGAAATCGCGGCGTCAACAAGCCCATGGGCCCAGGTCAACGTCGGTGAAAAAGCTTTGTTGATCCTGGGCCTGCTTGTTCTCGCCATAGCACTCCCGCCGTTACCCGCCCTACCGATCATCGGGGTGATCATCCTCGTGGCGGCAGCACGCGCGCAGGTCCCCTGGAAACTCTATGGTGCGCTCGTTGCAGCACCTGCAACCTTCATCATCCTGGGAATCTTCCCCCTGGTAGCCACGATCACCACGCATGGGATCGAACGCGTCGACGGTGGCCTTACTGACGCAGCAACCGTCCTCGGACGCTCTATCGTCGGCATGAGCGCCACCATGTTATTCGCCCTCACCACGCCGATGAGTGAACAACTACTGTGGTTCCGACGCATCCACGTACCTGAATCCATCGTGCACGTCACCATGCTCACCTACCGGATGTCGAGTCAGTTGGTAGAAACCTCCCGCACTATGTGGCAGGCCCAAGCCCAACGCCTCGGCCACACCAACAAGCGCCGGTGGCTGCGCAGTTCTGCACATCAAATCGCCGCTCTGTTCGTGATCGCGTTCGCCCGAGCCCGAGCGATGCAGGAAGGCCTTGAATTGCGTGCTGACGCCGCGTGCTACCGCACGTTGACAGTCGCGCGCCCCGTGCGCACCCGCAACATTGTCGGCAGCATCATCATTCTCGCCCTCGTCATGGTCATGGGGCTGAAAGGAGCACAACTATGGGGCTAAACGCCACAGAAATCCTCCGCGTCGAGGGTGTGTCTTTCGCGCATTTCGACGGTCCACCTGTGCTCCGTGACGTCAACCTCGCTATCAACCGTGGCGATCGAATCGCTCTGCTCGGGGCCAACGGTGCTGGGAAGTCCACATTGTTCCGGCTACTGGCTGGCGCGTGGAAACCCACCGAAGGCCGTGTGCTCCTCGACGACACTGCTTTTAGCTATTCCCGTAAGGGGCGCGACACTGTCCGCCGGCGGGTACAGCTGGTGTTGCAGGAACCAGACGACCAACTCTTTGCCATGACGGTGGCTGCTGACGTGTCCTACGGGCCAGTCAACCAGGGCCTCGATGAGGACGAGGTGCGCGCACGCGTGGACGCAGCGATGGACGCCGCAGAAATCAGCGATCTGGCTGAACGCGTGCCGCATCAACTGTCCTACGGTCAGCGTAAGCGTGTGGCTCTCGCAGGTGCGCTGGCGATGCGGCCTGAAGTGCTGCTGCTCGACGAGCCTACGGCCGGGTTGGATCCAGCTGGCGGCCGCCAGCTGCTGCGAACCCTTGAGCGCCTACACGAACAAGGCACAGCGGTTGTGTTGTCCACCCACGACGTCAACTTGGCGTATGCGTTCTCCGAGACCGCTGCGGTGATCCATGACGGTCAGGTGGTTGTGGGGCCTAAGGAGGACATTCTTGGTGACGCCGCGTTGATGCGCACAGCGCGGTTGGAGCTGCCGTGGGCACCCGCTGTCTCTGCTGCCCTCGGCCGGGTGGTCTCGAGGCCCGAGGAGCTCATCGGGGAAGGCTAGATGGGGTCAACGAAAAAATCCCCGGAGCATGTTTACTCCGGGGATTTTTTGTGGCCAGAGCCGGGATCGAACCGGCGACCTTCCACTTTTCAGGCGGACGCTCTACCGACTGAGCTATCTGGCCGTAACAAAAAATGTTACGCGACCCTGACGGGACTTGAACCCGCGACCTCCGCCGTGACAGGGCGGCGCGCTAACCAACTGCGCCACAGGGCCTTGCTAAAAGCAGTGCGCTTGTGTGGTGAGATACCGCACTATCGCACGAGTTGTTAGCTTACACAGCAACACTGAAACGATCAAATTGACTGCTCAGTCATCATTTTTGCGCCAGCAGATTGCGAGCAGGAAGGCTCGAGGAAATGCGGAAACTGCAGTGTTTCCACACATACAAAACCCGGTGCTTAACTATTGTTAAGCACCGGGCAAATTGCGACCCTGACGGGACTTGAACCCGCGACCTCCGCCGTGACAGGGCGGCGCGCTAACCAACTGCGCCACAGGGCCATATTCTTTATTTCAATCTTTGGGCCACGCACGGTAAATGCGTGGCCCAAAGATTGAGTACTCCCAACGGGATTCGAACCCGTGTCGCTGCCGTGAAAGGGCAGTGTCCTAGGCCCCTAGACGATGGGAGCGTTGCTGCGTTAAGCAGCTTGTAACACTATAGCCCAGCATCAATAAAGCAACAAACGCCCAGGTTGTTAATGTTTTTGGCCCGTATCTTAAGCTGTTTACAGCGGCCGATTCCCGCCCCGACGCGGACACGGAAACGTGCACAAATATCGGGTGCACGGGCACCACACCGTCTATTTCCCCAGGTCGCCAAGAAAAGGCGGCCGCTCCACCCGATATTTGCGCACACCCACCCCACTGGGCCACCCCACCGGCAGCCCATCGCCCCAGTGAAAACCAAAAAAGATGTCTCGGAACATGCTGTCAAGCATGTTCCGAGACATCACATTTGTGGGCCCTGTGGGGCTCGAACCCACGACCTGCGGATTAAAAGTCCGTAGCTCTACCAACTGAGCTAAAGGCCCAACGGCTGAATATCTTAGCACGGATGCCGACGTAGATCACAATCGGGCAAAACTCAAGCCCGGGCCCGGCGAATAACACGCCAGCACCCGGGCTATCACCACGCAACTACACGCTGCGTGCGGGTTCTAGGAGGCCCTAGGACAGCTTCATGCTGCCGGTCTCCTTGAAGCGCTGGTGGAAGGAAAGAGCCTCGTCCAACAGATGCGGGGTCTGCATGATCTTGCCTTCCTTGGCTGCAGCCAAGGCGCGATCGTAGTAGTCCTGCAGCATCGGGCGGTAGTCCGGGTGCGCCAGGGCAATCATCTTCTCGGCCTTCTGGCGAGGTGCTAGGCCACGGAGGTCGGCGTAGCCGTACTCGGTGATAACAACCTTGACGTCCTGCTCGGTGTGGTCGACGTGAGAGACCATAGGAACGATCGCGGAGATCGCACCGCCCTTGGCATCCGAGGGGGTGATGAAGGAGGAGATGTAGGCGCTGCGGGTGAAGTCTGCGGAACCGCCGACACCGTTCATTATGCGGGAGCCAACGACGTTGGTGGAGTTGACGTTGCCGTAGATGTCAGCCTCGATGAGGCCGTTGCTAGCGATCAATCCTAGGCGGCGCACAACCTCGGGGTGGTTGGAGATCTGCTGCGGGCGCAGGATGATCGACTTGGCGTACTTAGCGGCCTCGCGGTTCATCCTCTCTGCGTACTCCGGGGACAGGGAGAATGCGGTGGCGGAGGCGACAGTCATCTTGCCTGCGTCGATCAGGTCGACCATGCCGTCCTGGATGACCTCGGTGTAGGCCTTGATGTTCTCGAACTTGGAATCGAGCAGGCCGCTCATCACAGCGTTCGGAACGTTACCGACACCGGACTGCATGACGTAGCCGTCGTAGGTCAGTCGACCAGCGCGAACCTCACCCTCGAGGAAGTCAAGGAAGTGTCCAGCGATCTGCTTGGACTGGTCATCGATCGGCTTGAAGGGTGCGTTGCGGTCGGGGGCATCGGTCTCGACAACGGCAACAACCTTGTTGACGTCAATGTCGATGTAGGTGGTACCGATGCGCTGGCCAGCTTCGGTGATCGGAATCGGCTGGCGGTTCGGCAACGGGTTGATGCGGTAGATGTCGGCCATACCTTCGAGTTCTTCAGACTGCCAGGTGTTGACCTCGATGATGATCTTGTCCGCGGCGTCGAGGTACTCAACGTTGTTGCCGATGGAGGAGGAAGGAACGATGTGGCCTTCTTCGGTGATGCGGACGGCCTCGACGATGGCGACGTCCATCTTGCCGAAGAAGCCCTGCTGGACGTACATGCCGGACTCGGAGAGGTGGTAGTCCATGTACAGGATGGTGCCGTCGTTGATCTTGTTCCGCATGATCGGATCCGACTGGTAGGGGGTGCGGAACTTGATGGCGTCGGCCTCGGCGAGGACACCGTCGCAGTCGGGAGCGGTGGATGCGCCGGTGAAGAGGCTGATCATGTATTCGTCACCGCGAGCGTGTGCTTCCTTAGCGCGCTCTGCGATGGCGGTCGGCAGTACCTTGGGGTAGCCGGAACCGGTAAAGCCAGAGATGCCGACGTTGTCGTTGTTGTTGACGAACTGTGCGGCTTCCTGGGCAGACATGACTTTGCCGCGCAGGGTGGCATTAGCGATGCGATCAGACATCTAATTCTCCTTCAGAGTTTTTTTACAAAAGGTGCCAGGCGTGACCTAACACCCGCGTCGGTGTGATGTTACCTACCCATCAACACCTGCGTTACGACCACCACAATAGAGCAATTCCCCCCGATCTGCCGCATAAGAGCAATAATCCCTCAAAACCCGCTGCACATATCCACTAATTGCTCCCAATGCACCCTCATTAGGGTGGTCTCGGCACTCCCCTCCACCTTGTCGATAAAGTTGCCGTTGACCCTGCAGGTGGGATTGAATGACCAGGTGTTAAAGATCGGACCTTTGAGCCTCAACTCCCCCGTCGTCCTCGCCCCCATGGCTGGCGTGACCAATGTTGCTTTCCGCACACTGTGCCGCGAACTCGAACGGGAGAAGATGGGCAGTGTCGCCGGTCTTTATGTGTGCGAGATGATCACGGCGCGCGCTTTGTGCGAGCGCAATGAAAAAACGATGCACATGACGACCTTCGCCCCGGACGAAGATCCGCGCTCTCTTCAGCTCTACACCACGGATCCTCACTGGACATATGAGGCTGCGAAGATGATCGTGGAAGAAAACCTGGCTGATCACATCGACATGAACTTCGGTTGCCCCGTCCCGAAGGTCACCCGTCGCGGAGGCGGCAGCGCGTTGCCCTACAAACGTCGCCTGTTCGCCAATATTGTCGCGGCCGCAGTCAAGGCAACGGAGGGCACCGATATTCCCGTGACAGTTAAGTTTCGGGTGGGGATCGACGCCGATCACCACACTCACCTCGATGCGGGTCGTATCGCTGCAGAGCAAGGTGCCGCAGCTGTCGCTCTGCATGCACGCACGGCTGCCGAACGCTATTCGGGCACGGCACACTGGGGCGAAATCACCCGTCTCAAAGAGCACATGGTGCAGCATGCCGGCGAGGACTTTCCCGTGCTGGGCAATGGGGATATTTTTGCCGCTGATGACGCCGCGAAAATGATGTCCCAGACCGGCTGCGACGGTGTGGTCATTGGACGCGGCTGCCTGGGGCGCCCGTGGCTGTTTGCCGCGTTGTCGGCTCAGCTTCAGGGGCTGCCCATCCCGCCAGAGCCCACGTTGGGTGAGGTCACCAGGATCATTCAGCGCCATGCGGAACTCCTCGTGGCCCATGATGGGGAGGAAAAAGGCTGCCGGGATTTGCGCAAGCATTCTGGCTGGTACCTGCGTGGATTCCCGGTCGGTGGAGATGTTCGCCGCGCCCTGTCTGGGGTGAAAACGTTGGACGAGCTCGCCGACATCCTCGCGCCGTTGTCCGATTCGACAGCGGTTGCTGACGATGCGGAAGGCCCCCGCGGCCGCCAGGGTTCCCCGGGCAAGGTTGTTTTGCCGGAAGGTTGGTTGGACGATCCGGAGGATGAGTCCGTTCCCGAAGGCGCCGACATCATGCACTCCGGCGGGTAGGGCCCGACCAATCCTGCACCGTTAGCGGAGGTACACTTTCTCCCACACGTGGCGGCGGTCACAGAGTCTCTGTAGTATGTGCGGTACTGGCACACCCCGTTTCGCACCAGGAGGCCTTCGTGACCCCAACCCAAGAGCACAACAGCACCCCCCGCGACGTCATCATTGTTGGGGCAGCACGCACCCCCATCGGTCGACTTCTGGGGGCACTATCAACGGTTCCTGCCACAGAGCTGGGCAGCACCGCCATCGCCCGCGCGCTCGAGCAAGCCCACGTGGACCCAGCCGAGGTCAACGCCGTCATCATGGGCCAGGTGCTCCAGGCAGGTGCCGGACAAAACCCCACCAAACAAGCAGCCCTGGGCGCCGGCATCCCCCGCGAGGCCCACACCGTCACGGTCAACAAAGTCTGCCTCTCCGGACTGACCGCAATTATTGACGCCGCGAGAATGCTGCGTCTTGGAGACGCCGAGGTTGTCGTCGCCGGAGGCATGGAATCAATGTCCCAAGCACCACACCTGCTCAAAGGCTCACGCAGCGGCACAAAATACGGCGCCACCCAACTATCCGACCACATGGAAGCCGACGGCCTAAGCGACGCAGGCACCGGCCTTTCCATGGGGGTGCTCACCGAAGAATATCTGGACACCTACCCAGTCGACACGTCAGAGCGCGACGCCTGCGTTGTGGATTCCCACAACAACGCGGCATCCGCTTGGGAACGCGGCGTCTTCGATCAAGAAATCGCGCCAGTGACCGTCCACGGACGAAAAGGCGACACCGTCGTCGAGCGCGACGAAGGCATCCGCGAAGGCATGACAGTCGACGCCTTGCAGAAGCTACGCCCCGCATTCAACCCGGACGGCGTACTCACCGCAGCGCTTGGCTGCCTCTTAGACCTGCTCATCCTTCAGCAGCGAATCCGAGCCGCCGAATGCGACGGTGCCTGCAATGAACTGTTTTGCCCTGCGCCCGAGCCGCTGGGGGTGTAGCTCAGTTCCGCGCCGGGGACGCTGGCGGAGTACTTCACGCCAAACAGGCTCATGGCGTTTTGTTACGAGGATGCGCCCTCAGCGACCAGGTTGCCGGTGGCGTTACTGAGCCCCTCGACCTGCGCGACGTCCCCAGCTGTTCCTTCCGATTCGGTGCATGCTGCCAAGGCAACTGATGCTGCGATGATGGACAGGGCCGCAAAGGGGCGACGAGTGAAAGCAGACACGGTGTGTGGTCCTTCCAAAAGTGTTCAGTGAGCTGCGCGTCGGCGGTTGCTGATCGCTGTCATTTACACAATGTAGAAGGCGGATGTGTCCGACAGGCGGCGGGAAAGTAAACAATAGGTTAACTTCCCACGAACTTTAAAAAGCCCTGCTAAACGCCCTGATATGGGTAGACTACGTGCCGTTCGATGACCTCAAACCCAAGGTTTTCGTAGGCCTTGACGGCAGCTTTATTGTCTTGTTCCACATAGAGAATTGTCTCCACCATGGGGTCCCCGCCCACCATGTGCGCGATGCCTGCGGTCAGCAGCGGCGTGCCCAGCCCCTTACCGCGGGCGGCATCAGCCAGCCCCACAACATAGACTTCTGCGCGCTGATCACTGTGGCGCTTGAGCCAGTGAAAGCCCACCAAGGTCGAGTCTTGCCACAGCATCAGCACATCGTCGGGGTTGAACCAGTCTGTGTCCATGGCTTGTTTCAAACGCTGCTCATCCCAGCCGCCTTGCTCGGGGTGCCAAGAAAAAGCCTGGTTGTTGACATCCAACCACTGTTTCATAATGACGTCGCGACCGTAGCGTTGCACGGATTGTTCCAGGTTCAGCAGCTCATAGCCACCCTCGGGAAACTCCGGTGAGGGAAGCTCCACAGCGGCTGCCCCCGGTAGCGACATCACCACCAGCGTTCGTGAAGGCTCGAGCCCTTTTCCCTGGGCCAGGGCACGCACTGGGCCAATGTCCCCGTGGGCCCACAGTTTCAGCTCACCTGAATGCGGTGCGATGAGTGCTTCGGTGAGCGTCGCGGCGTCATCACTAAATTGGGGATCGAGGACAACCTCTGCGTTCCCGTCCTCCATGACGACGGCCACAGCAATCACATGCCCCTGGGTGGAGAGCACATACACGGTGGCGTTGCCCCGACGCTCATCGAGCTCGCGCACAAACTGTTCGCTAAACGATGCCACACCGTCAGTTAACTCTGCTCTGCGCAGCACCTCGCGGATCTGCTCGACTGGAAGAGCCGCATCGCCGCTGGAAAAAACATCGGGTGAAAGTGCTTCAGGCATCATGGTTTACCAGGGTAGCGCGGGTAGGCACGGTCGCGCATGGGGTACAAATAATAACGTGAAGAAATACCAGATCGCCCTGCTGTCCATCGCAGCCCTAGGCACGCTCGGCTGGGTGGTCGACACGGGCATCTCAACCACCTTCGAACACCGCCTGTCCACCCAATTGGAGGATTCCTTCAACCTGGAGGTCGAGCCCGCGGTCTACATCGGCGGTTTCCCCTACCTGCTTGCGGTGGCCACCGGAGATATCCCCATGATGTCCTCGGAAGTCCTTGACGTGGATGTTCCGGGGTTCGGGATGATGAACTCCCGCACGGAGCTGCGTACCATCGAAGTCACCCCCGAACAGGTTTTTAGCGGCGACTACACCGGGGCGGACGTGGAGATCGCCAAACGTACGCTGCGCCTGGACGGTGTGGCCCTGGGTGCGCAGTTGGGCATCACCGACCTGGACATCACCAACCCGAAGGACATCTCGCCGCAGGCTTCGCCGCAGGCACAGGCGCAATTGAAAGGCACACCCGTCGGGTTCGACCAGCCCGTCGTCGTCCTGGTCGACCTGCGTATTCACGATGGTGAAATAACTATGCGGCCGGTGTCGATCATCGACTCCCCCGACATGGAGCAGGCGCAAGACCCAGAATCTGTGCGTACAAAAATCATGAACTCTTTCACCTGGTCAGTCGACAGTCGCGACCTGCCCCTACTCAAGCAGGCCAGCCAGGTGGTGTGCGGCGGCGGATCGATTTTTATTTCCAGCGAACTCAGGCAAGTCCAATTCCGCCCAGAGCTGTTGTCTCCCATGGGAGTGCGTTAATCCCCGGGCGCTATGCTAGAGCCCATGACTGATTCTTCCGAGAACACCACCCCCGGTTCCCCCTTGAGCGGCGCCGCCAACGCCGCCATCGACTTGGCTGCGGAGATCGCCAAAGAAACCGCCGGCCGAAACATCCCTGGCCTGGGTGAACTGCCTGTGCCGGATGACACCGCCAACCTTCGCCTTGGCCCCAACCTCCACGATGGTTTGCTCGCCCTGCTGCCCTTAGTCGGCGTATGGCGCGGTGAAGGCCAAGCCGATAGCCCCATCCACGGCGCCTTCAACTTTGGCCAAGAGATCATTTTTGCCCACAATGGCCACAACTATTTGAGCTACGAATCCCGCCAATGGAAGCTCGACGAGGAAGGCAACCACGATCCTTCCATGGAGGAAATCCGCGAGAAGGGCTTTTGGAGGATTTCCGAGAAGGACGAAATCGAATTCACCTGCGTTAACTCTGTGGGCGCTGTGGAGATTTTTTACGGCGAGCCCTTCAATGAGCGCGCGTGGCAGCTGGAGAGCGCATCGACCATGGTGACCGCAACCGGTCCGGAGAAGCTGGGCCCGGGCAAGCGCCTGTATGGTTTGATGCCGACCGCTGACCTGGGGTGGGTCGATGAGCGGCTGATCGACGGCGAGATGAAGCCATACATGTCAGCCGAGCTACGCCGCGTCATCGGCTAGTCGTCGTTTCTCGCTGGCTAGAAGCCCAGCGCTGCATTTAGTAGCGCTCGGGCTTGTTTATTTGCAGCCTTGTGTGTACTGGTGGGGTGCTCGTCGACAGCCGTGACCAGCACCGGTCCGCGCGAGGAGCTCACCAACCACACGCTGTCTGCGCCGAGGATGTGCTCCAGTTCCATGGGGCGCTGTTTGACCTTCCACCCATGTTTTTCGGCGTAATCGAATACGCGGCGTTGGGTGGTGGATTCCAGGATCCCTTTGGCTTCGGGGGTGCGCAGCTTTTTGCCTTTGACCGTGATCAGCGAGGATGTGGAACCTTCCAGCAAAAGGCCTTTGTGGGTGAAAATGACGTCGTCATAGCCCTGCGATTGCGCGTATCGCACGGCTGCCATGGTGTCGGCGTATGCCAGTGTTTTAGCACCGAGTGCGCTTGCTTGCCCCTTGGGTAGCAGCATGCAGCGCACCCCATGTTCGCGCTGGTGGAGTGTGCTTTGTTCTAGGGGGTAGATGACGCACCATGCGGTGGCGACCCCGGTGCTTGCCCGCCCGCGGGACAGTGTCCAGACCATGCGGCCTTCGTCTTGCCCCCATTGGCTTAAAGCTAGGTCGGTTGCTTTCTTCCACAGTTGAGCATCGGGGTGTGGCAGGTCGAGGGCTTGGGCCGAGCGGGCGAAGCGTTTGGCGTGCGCGTCGAATTCGCAGGCCTCATTGTTTGTGACGCGCAGTGTTTCGAAGATGCCGTCGCCACGGGTGACGCTGGCGTCGTCGAAGAAGATATGGGGCATGGTGGGGTTGTGTAGTCGCATCGATCCGCCGAAGGGTTCGACGAGCACAATCACCGGGGGTTTTTGCATACTTTCAGTATGTCAAAAGCCAGCGGTTTACACTGGCCGGGTGACTATTATCTCGCCTGAGTACCGTTCCGCACTGTTGGACCCAGAGGTTGCGTGCCGTATACCGGGGGTCAAACTGCCCGTGGATAACCAAGATGCCCCGCGGGGCGTCGCCTGGCATTACGGGGATCCGCTGGTGGAGCAGCGTGCGCCTTTCGTGGTGGATCGTAGCGATCGGGTTGTCGCGAAGGTTACTGGCTCTGATCGGCTTAGTTTTTTGAACAATTTACTAAGCCAGAAGCTCGACGATCTTGTAGCGTCCAACAACAGTGATGACGCCGGGTGGGCCCAGCGTCGGGAGGCGTTGAATCTGGATGCACAGGGCCGGGTGCTGCAGCACATGGCGGTATGGTCCGTGGGGGATGAGGTGTATGTGGAGTGTGCCCGTGCAGGCTCCCAAGAATTGTTCGACTACCTGCAAAAAATGATCTTCTGGTCGGACGTTCAGATTGAAATCACTGACCTAGCAATCCTGACTGTTGTGTCCGACTCCCCTGCTGATCCACTGGATTGCTGCGTTGCCAGCGCCAGCTACCCCCTTGGGGTGGCCCCTGGGCCGTTGGTCACCGACCTGCTTGTTGAGCGCAGTGCGTTGCCCGACGCGGCGTCATTGTTGGTGGAGCAGGGCTATCGGCTGGCCGGCTTGATGGCCTGGGAAGCAGAACGCGTGATGACTGTGATGCCGGAGGTCGGTGTGGATACCGACGCGACAACCATCCCGCACGAGGTCTATGCTTTTGTTAAAGACCAGCGTGCCGTACATTTCGACAAGGGCTGCTACCGGGGGCAGGAAACTGTTGCCCGCGTGCACTTCCTTGGGCGTTCACCCCGAACACTTGTGCAGGTGTATCTGGATGGATCTGTGCCGGAACTTCCTGCTCCGGGCACGCCGATCACTGCTGGCGGCACGCGCTCCGTGGGAGTACTGGGCACCGTGGTCGACCACGCCGATTTTGGCCCCATTGGGCTGGCTCTGCTGAAGCGGTCTGCCGTGGGCAAGCAGCTGGCCGCTGGGGAGTGCGCCCTGAGCGTCGAAACGGACACGGCAGACTTGGCGGAGACGAAGGGCGCGGGCCGCGAAGCTATCGAAAGGCTCCGTGGCGGCAACTAATTTGCACAGGTCACACGTCTAGACGGGGGCATGTTAGCGTTGTGGGCACTTGTAGGCTATTGTGTTCCCTAGGAATAAAACGTATTGAATCTCTCATCCGGAACGCGCATAAAGCCCACGCGTTCCGCTCATGCCAAGGGGGTTTAGCCCATGGGTCGCGGTCGCGCGAAGGCAAAGCAGGCCAAGGTAGCACGCCAGCTTAAGTACAACATCCCTAATATGGACCTGGATTCCCTCCAGCGTGAACTCGCTGGTAAGTCTGAAGGCAACAACAGCTCTTACGCTGATGATTACGAAGCCCCAGATTTCGATCAGGCCCTGTACGAAGAATGGGCCGACGTGATCGAAAAAGACTAGGTCTGTTTTAAAAAAAGGGGAGCAGCTTTTTAAAAGCTGCTCCCCTTTTTTTGCTGCCTTTTAGATCAGTTCTGCGCGGGCTTCGCCTTCGGCAGCTTCGCGCACGGTTCCTAGCTCCCAGGCATCCATGTGGCGTGCGGTGAGCATAGCCAGTGCGCGGTCGCGGTCTTCGGGTGCGACAATGGCGACCATGCCGACGCCCATGTTGAAGGTTTTTTCCATCTCTTCCTGCGGCACCTTGCCGTAGCGGGCGATGGTGCGGAAGATCTGCTGCGGTTCCCAGGTGTTGCGGTGCATGGTCGCCACGAGACCTTCGGGGATGATGCGGACCATGTTGCCGACCAATCCCCCACCGGTGACATGGCAGAAGGTACGCACATCGCATTCGGCGGCGAGCGCCAGGCAATCCTTGGCGTAGATGCGGGTGGGCTCAAGGAGTTCTTCGCCCAGGGTGCGGCCGAGCTCGTCCATGTATCCATCGAGCGGCAGTCCGGCCTTTTCCAGCAGGACGTGGCGGGCCAGGGAGTAGCCGTTGGAGTGCAGGCCGGAGCTTGCCATCGCGATGATTGCATCCCCTGCGCGGACACGCTGCGGTCCGAGGACTTCATCTTCCTCAACGACGCCGACTGCAGTGGCGGACACGTCGTAGTGTCCGGCCTCCATTACGCCGGGGTGCTCTGCGGTTTCGCCACCGAGCAATGCGCAGCCGGCGCGGACGCAGCCTTCTGCAATGCCTTCGACGATTTCCGCAACGTGCTCAGGCACGACCTTGCCGATAGCAATGTAGTCCTGAAGGAACAAGGGCTCAGCGCCGCATACGACTAGGTCGTCTACGCACATGGCGACCAGGTCGATGCCGATGGTGTTGTGCACATCCATGGCCTGCGCAACGGCAAGCTTGGTGCCCACGCCGTCGCTACCTGCCGCGAGGAGGGGCTTGTTGTACTTGCCGAGGGCGAACAGTCCTGCGAAACCGCCGAGTCCACCCCGAACCTCAGGTCGGGTCGCACGCTTGGCGTGGGGTGCAAACAGCTCTACCGCGCGGTCGCCGGCTTCGATATCGACACCGGCTGCAGCGTAAGACACGGACTGGTCAGCGTTGAGTTGGTTTTCAGACACGGTTGTTTTCTTTCTGCATTCGGTGAACAAGTTCAGCGTTCGCATCCCCTTGGGGCATGCCTAGCGGGTAGATCCCGTCGAAACAGGCGCAGCACAGTTGCGCGCGGTCTTGGCGGGAGGCCTCCACCATGGAATCCACGGAGACGAAGCCTAAGGAGTCCGCGCCGATGGCGGTGCATACAGCGTCCACCATGGCGTCATAGTCATTGCCGGCAACGCAGTTGGCCAGCAGCTCGCCAGGTGAGGCGAAATCGATGCCGTAGAAGCACGGCCACTTCACCGGCGGTGAGGCAATGCGGACATGTACTTCCGCTGCGCCGGCTTCGCGAAGCATGCGGATCAGCGCACGCTGGGTGTTGCCGCGCACGATCGAGTCGTCGACAACAACAAGACGCTTGTCCCGAATGACCTCTCGCAAAGGGTTGAGCTTCAGGCGGATGCCCAGCTGGCGGATGGTCTGGGAGGGTTGGATGAAGGTGCGGCCAACGTAGGCGTTTTTCACCAAGCCTTGACCATAAGGAATGCCGCTGCCTTGGGCGTAGCCCACGGCCGCAGGAGTACCGGAATCAGGCACGGGGATGACCATGTCGCCTTCGGCAGGCGCTTCCTTAGCCAGCAGTCGACCAATTTCCACGCGGGTGGCGTTGACGGCGCGCCCACGGATAACGGAGTCGGGGCGGGCGAGGTAGACATATTCGAACACGCACCCCTTGTGGGTGGTTTCTGCGAAGCGCTGCGTGTGCACACCCGCCCCGTCGATGCGGATAAGCTCGCCGGGCTCCACCTCGCGGACGAAGGAAGCACCAACGATGTCCAATGCCGCGGTCTCCGAGGCGACAACCCAGCCGCGCTCCAGTCGGCCGATAGCCAGGGGCCGCACGCCGAAAGGATCACGAGCAGCATAAAGAGCCGTGCCGTCGGTAAAGCACAGGCAGAAAGCACCCTGGAGGCGCGGCAAAAGATCCATTGCAGAATCAATGACGCTTCGGCCGTCGCGCACACCATCAGACAAAAGTGCACACATCACGTCCGAGTCACTGGGCGCGGTGACCTCATTGGCGCCATCAGCCCCGCGTGCGCTCAACGCCTCCGGGTCGGCCCAGCGCTTATCAACCAGCCCCTTGGTTGCGGCTTCTACCAACAGCTCGCGGAAATTCACGAGGTTACCGTTGTGGCCCAAGGCAATATCAGTGCCGTCTGGCGCCATGCGAAACATCGGCTGGGCATTTTCCCAGCACGCACCTCCGGCGGTGGCGTAACGGGTGTGCCCCACCGCCACATGCCCCTTCAAAGCATCCAAGGTTTGCTCATCAAAGACTTGGGAGACCAGACCGAGGTCTTTAAACACCACGATCTGGTCTCCGTCGCCTACAGCTAAGCCGGCTGCCTCTTGCCCACGGTGCTGGAGGGCATACAAGCCGTAGTAAGTCAGTTTGGATACGTCTTCACCCGGCGCCCACACCCCAAAGACACCGCATTCCTCGCGTGGAGGAGCCTCAAGTTCATCAACTGTCGACACAAAAACACATCGTATAGCCCCCGCTGCACTATTGCGACTTGATACCCCCGGCTAACCCGCCATGCGATCCAGCACCGACTGTACTTCGCCCGCGCGCGTGCCGGACAGTGAGGCCGAAGCGGCATCATTAATTGTCTGTTCGCCCAGCACACACAGGATCCAATCCTTGGGCGAGACTTCAACAACATTGGGTGGGGTTCCGCGCTTGTGCGCCGGGCCGTCGATCAATTGAGCGGCAGCAAAAGGAGGAACGCGCAGCTCAACGGACTTTCCCGGGCGTAATGACGCCGCGTAGGCCACTGTCTCACGCACCGCGGAGGCCAGCAGGCTACGCGAGGGGGTCTCGGCGGCGCCACGGGCCCAAGATGCGACCTGTTGGTTGATGGAAGGAGGGTTGTGCGCGGACATAGCAATCAAAGATAGATAGACTATTGAGCTATGTCTACGCGCTCCCCCGAAGTAACTCTTCGTTTCCTCGCTGCCCCCACTGACATCATCATGGCTGGAGCCCATGGAGTCGGTGGCGGGCGCGTGCTCGAATGGATCGACAAGGCGGCCTACGCGTGCGCCGTCGGCTGGTCCGGGGCCTACTGTGTGACCGCTTACGTCGGCCATATTCACTTCACCCGGCCGATCCCGTCTGGGCACATCGTCGAGGTGCGCTCGCGCATCGCGATGACCGGTCGCTCATCCATGCACATTATTAACGAGGTGCTTTCCGCGGACCCGAGGGAAGGAGTGTTTACCAGAGCATGCGACTGCCTGGTGATCTTCGTCGCCAAGGACCCAGTCAGCGGCAAGCCTATGCAGGTGCCCACATTCACCCCCCGCAATGATGAAGAACAGCGCGTGTTTGAGGCGGCCAAGTCCCGTATTGAGCTGCGCAAAGCCATCGAGGCCGAAATGGAGAAGCAGACCTACAACGGCCCCTCTGATGCTCCTAGAATGATCACCCGCTTTTTGGCCAAGCCCACCGACGTCAACTGGGGCGGCAAAGTCCACGGCGGCACGGCGATGGAATGGATCGATGAGGCCGCAACAGCCTGCACCATGGAATGGTCGGGAGAATCCACGGTGGCGGTGTATGCCGGTGGTATCCGCTTCTACCGCCCCATCCAGATCGGTGATTTGATCGAGGTGGACGCCCGCATGCTGCGCACCGACGCCCGCTCTATGCAGGTCAGCGTGCATGTACGCAGTGGCCTGCCTGCTGATGGCCGCACCGGGCTGCAGACCGCCATCCACGCTTCGATCACCTACGTCGGTATTGATATCGACGGCAACGCACTTCCCGCGCGCCAATTCGTACCGCGAACGGAGGAAGACCAACGTCTTTCCGGGCACGCTGCGGTGCTGCGTGAACTGCGGATGGAATACCGCCCGCTGCCACTGATCAGCAGGAAAGAAAAACTGATCTACGAAGCAGAGATCGGGGAATAGTCCATGGAAACCGCATTCATGATCATGGGGATCATCTTCGCCACCATCGTGCTGGTGCGCGAACTTCAGGATAAGTCGAGCACTCTGCGTTGCGTCGTTCTATCCTTCTTGGTGCTTTTGACGGGTGTGCTGGGGTTCATCGGGTGGCTTGCGTTCCGCTACTGGGAGCTGCGCACCGGCCGCCATATCGACTAAATCGAAAGCCCCGGCACTCTGACCGCTGCGTATGCCGTGTTGAGTGCCGGGGCTTCGTGCGTTACGTCGATACCTTAAAGCCATCTTCACCCTCCCAAATGGGTACGGGTGCCCCTTCGCCACGCATTGCCCGATCGACGGCCTCAATTCCCATTTTTCCGGCGAAAGCGGGCGCAAAGGCTTTCCACGAAGAGATGTGGCCTTTGCGGGACTGACGGGTTGCTGTGGTGGTGTGAAGCGCCTGGCCAATCGCTTGATAGATGGTGTCGCTATCGAGGCCCAACAGTGTCCCTAGTCCTGCCGCTACGGACGGACCTAGGTGCGCAACATGGTCGATCTTGTGATCGTGAAGGCAGATGCCTCGCACCAGGTCAACCTGGATTTCATAGGCGGTTGCGAGCTCACGTATGACGTCGCGACCATGCAGCTTTTTAGTTTGTATTGCGGCGACAGTCGCAGGGATCTTGTCACCAGGGTGCGAGCAGTCCGCGGCGAGGAAAGTGTCATGGAAGTCTAGTTCACGCACCGCGACTCCGTTTGCCCAGGCTGCCCATTCAGTCGAGTAAGCGCCGGGGATGCCGAACACTGCCGCGCCACCGGGGGTGGGGTGTGCTGTGGCTTGTTCTCGGGCGACGGTCACGGGCCGCCTAGCTACTGATGCTGCCGATACCGCGGCGTTGTCGATGATGCGGTTGATGATCATCTCTTCGACCGCTGCGTCGACCTCTACAGGGTCGGTTGCCACGCGGGCTATGGCGTGGGCTAGATGGTCTTCGTATGGGAAGTCCTCTGCGGATCGCCGCGTCGGAACTGTGTGGTTGAGTATATAACCTCCTGCAAAATGTTGGCTGGGTTATATGCGAGACTAGGTAGGCGCGACGGGCGTTTTCGAGGGGTTACAGTTGCAAATTTTTGCGGAATGTTTAGCCCCAACCTGCAAGTTCTTTTTAAAAAAGCAGTTCACACGCGTCGCAGTGGGGCGGCTGCCGCGTGTGCGCGCTCAAGCCTGGGGGTAGAAAGCGGACGCCGCGTAGGCATCGTCCAGGGCCTTGCGATCCGCCACCGACTCCACCAACCGCTGAGCATCCGAGTGCACCAAAGCCGCGTGATACTGAAGGTGCGCCACGCGCGCCGGATCCGAGATCACCCCACACAACCTGGCGTAGGCCTCAAGCAAATGCGCATACACCGCGACGGTGCCCGCAGCATTCTGACGAATCTGCTCGAACATCGCATCGACGATCCCCTCGAAGGTACTCACCGAGTACCGCATCACCAGATGAGAGCCCTCATATACCAAGCCATCTGGAAGTTTGCGGTCACGCAATCGTGCCAGTACTTCAGCGAATCGATCGATCACATCCATAGCCGTGAACGGATCATTAGTACCGGGACTCAAAGCCCTCACCGCCACCTCCAACAACTGGCGGATAGAAAACTCCAGGTCTTGAACATCATCACGCTCAGCGCCGATGATGATGTTCGAGCTCACAGGATCCCCCGCGGCGTCAACACGGGCGATGGGCATCCCCGTGATCACCTGATCCCCGGCGCGCACTAGGATATCCACGGGCCCCTCGGCGGCCTTCACGATGGCCTTATGATCAATGAGCTGCACATATCCCCCACGCTCTGCCCGGATAGTGTGGGATTCGGGATGCCTTTCGAAATACCCTTCCGGCGGCTGTGCCGCCACAACCCCGTCTTTTTCCGCCAGTTTGGTTCCGCGCTCGATGGCTTCGTGAAGGTCCTCTGACAATAGGTTGACCACGCGCGTCATCGAAATTGACCGCGCCATATGGCCAATGTAAAACACCAGGAAACCGATGCAGAGCGCCGCGTACAACATGACAACAGACACGTTGTAGTGAGGGACAAACACGTCCTCGCCTTCAGCACCACCGCTGACGGCACGCAAACTATAAAGCGACAGCGCGAACGTGGCGACGAACATTCCCAGTGTAGCTTGGATTCCACGGTCATGGAGGAAGCTGTGCAAGAGTCGCGGCCCCATGGTCGACACGACCGAAGACAGTGCGGCAATAGTGATGGAAAAGACGGTGCCAGCAACACCGATCGATGCTCCCGTGACCGCCGACAAAAGACTGCGGGCACCCGACTCGCCTCCCTCGTACACGAACAGCAGGCCTTCCGGCACGCCGAAGCGTTTCTCGATCCAGATGAGCGCTTCAGCCAGCACGATGGACACGGTCACCATGGCTGCCGGAACAAACCAGAAGGTTGCCGCCGCCAGACGTATTTTTTGACGCAGAGGGTTCACAGTGTGACAACCTAGCACCAAAAAGTAACGAAAAGCAGGTTCAGAACCGATAGTGTGAGTAACCAAAGGAAGCTCGGCAACTAACTCCTAGGTATCGGGTTCGCGGGGTTAGCGCTCTTTATCGCCACCGCTGCGATCGCCCCTCAATTCGATTGGAATAGGAACAGCGTCCAGGGTGCGGCACTTAAGTGCACAAAAAGAGCAGCCCACCAGCACAGTGGGCTGCTCCTCTCTTTTCGTCCTAGCGACTAAACGCCTCCAGCAGTGCGGTTACACCACCGAGTTCGCACCAGCAGCGTGACCAAAGAGCTCAGGCAAGGTGTTCTTCCACGCAGACTCCAGCTCATCCATCGGAATGGACACACTAGCAACGTCGTAGCTGTCGCCACGCAACTCGCCAATCAGTGTCGCAGGCACACCATGCTGCTCAGCAGCGGCGAAGAAACCACCAACATTGTCCGCATCCATTGCAACAACCACGCGGGACGCCGACTCAGAGAACAATGCAGTGAAAGCATCATCGGCAACCTCAGCCAGGTCCACAACCACGCCGCAACCAGCGTTGATAGCCAGCTCCACCAGCGTCTGGTTCAAACCACCCTCCGACACATCGTGAGCAGCCGCAACCACACCGCGGGAATCCGACAACAAAGCAGCAAGCCGCTGTTCATTACCCAAATCCACCACCGGGGGCATACCGTTCAAACCGGCACCCGAAACCTGCTGCCAGATCGAACCACCGAACTCATCGAGCGTCTCCCCCAAGAGCACCAACTGCTGACCCGCAGCAGCCTTCGTGCCGATCGACGACGCGACGTCATCAATCACGCCGAGGACACCCACAACTGGGGTCGGCAGAATAGGCTCCGCACCAGTCTGGTTATAGAAGGACACGTTGCCGCCGGACACCGGAATACCTAACTCGTGGCAGCCATCCGCCAAACCATGCACGGCCTCCTTAAATTGCCACATGACATCCGGGTTTTCCGGCGAACCGAAATTCAAGCAGTTCGTCACCGCAATCGGCGTGGCACCAGTGCAGGCAACATTGCGGTAGGCCTCCGCCAAGGCAAGGCGCGCGCCCATGTTCGGATCAAGCTTGGTGTAGCGACCGGAGCAGTCCGCAGACACAGCAACACCTGCACCCGTTTCTTCATCAATGCGTAGCACGCCAGCATCCGCATCCTTGGCCTGGACGGTGTTGCCACGAACGTAACGGTCATACTGCTCCGTGATGAACGCGCGCGAGCACAGCGCCGGCGAGGACACCATGTCGATAACAGCCTGGCGAATACCTGCGGCGTCCTCGGGCTTGTTGACGCCGCGGAACTGCTGCAGCTCATCCTGCCATTCCGGTCGCGCGTAGGGGCGCTGGTACTCCGGCCCCTCATTGGCGATGGTGTGCGCAGGAGCGTCCACCACGACCTCGCCCTTGTGGGTGATCACCAAGTGATCGTTGTCGGTCACCTCGCCGATCTCGGCGACAGTGACGTCCCAGTGGGCACAGATTTCCTTGAAACGGTCCACGTTTTCCGGGGTCACAACAGCACACATGCGCTCCTGGGACTCGGAAGACAGGATCTCCGCTGCCGTCATGTTCTCCGCGCGCAGAGGCACAGCATCGAGGTTGACCATCATGCCGCCGTCGCCCGACGCTGCGAGCTCAGAGGTCGCACACGACAAGCCCGCACCACCCAAGTCCTGAATACCAACAACCACACCAGCGCGGTAGAGGTCCAGGCAGCACTCGATCAAGACCTTCTCCGCGAAGGGGTCACCGACCTGAACCGCAGGAAGCTTGCGCTCGGCACCATCTTCGAAGGTGTCGGATGCCAGCACGGACACGCCACCGATGCCATCAAGGCCGGTGCGGGAACCAAACAACATCACCTTGTTGCCCAGACCCGAAGCGAACGCCAGCTTCAAGTCCTCAACCTTCAAGGTGCCCACGCACAGCGCGTTGACCAGTGGGTTACCAGCGTAGGACTCATCAAACACGGTTTCGCCGCCGATGTTCGGCAAGCCCAGGCAGTTACCGTAACCACCGATTCCGTCAACCACACCCGGCAGCACACGCTGCGTATCGGGGGCATCGGCGGGCCCGAAGCGCAACTGGTCCATCACAGCGATAGGACGCGCGCCCATAGCCATAATGTCGCGGACAATACCGCCCACGCCCGTCGCAGCACCCTGATGAGGCTCCACATAAGAGGGATGATTGTGGGACTCCACACGGAAAGTCACCGCATGGCCGCCGCCGACATCCACCACACCAGCATTTTCACCAATGCCGGCGAGGATCTTCGAACCCATCTCCTCCGTCGTGGTCTTACCGAAGTAACGCAAGTGAGTCTTCGAGGACTTGTACGAGCAGTGCTCGGACCACATCACCGAATACATCGCCAACTCAGCATCCGTGGGGCGTCGACCCAGGATTTCCTTGATGCGGGCGTACTCGTCGTCTTTCAAACCCAAGGCAGCATAGGGCTGCTCCAGGTCCGGCGAAGCAACCGCATCCGCCACGGTGTCATTCAAGCCACCACTCACGCTATTGTGGGTCACTTTTCAAGCTCCTTCACGACAGAGACAAACAGCTCCAAGCCATCCAGCGAGGGGCCAGTGAGCAGCTCACATGCATGCTCGGGGTGCGGCATCAAACCAACAACGCGACCGTTGGCAGAACACACACCAGCGATCGCGTTAACAGAACCATTGAAATTATCCGTGTAGCGGAACACCACCCGGCCTTCGTCCTCAAGCTGACGCACAGTCTCCTCAGACGCCTGGAAACGCCCCTCACCATGCTTCGCCGGGATCAAAATCTTTTGGCCCTTATCCAAAGTGGACGTCCATGCCGTGGAGTTGTTCTCAACCTCCAGGTAGGTATCCACACAGTGGAAATGCAGCCCCTCATTGCGGGTCAGCGCACCGGGCAGCAAACCAGCCTCCGTCAAAATCTGGAAACCATTGCAAATGCCCAACACCGGCATGCCCTTGTTCGCGGCATCCACCACCGAACGCATCACCGGAGCCAACGCAGAAATAGCACCCGAACGCAGGTAATCACCATAAGAAAACCCGCCAGGCACTACCACAGCGTCCACACCCTTGAGATCAGGGTCCGCATGCCACAAGTCCACAACCTTCGCCCCCGCGATGCGCGACGCACGCGCGGCGTCAACATCATCCAGCGTGCCGGGGAAGGTGATCACACCAATCGTTGCGCTCACTGCTGCCCCTCAACAATGATCTCGTAATCCTCAATCACAGTGTTCGCCAGCAACTTCGACGCAAGCTCCTCGAGCTCAGCGGCGGACAGCTCCCGCTGCGCATCAATCACAAAGCGCTTACCCTGACGAACATCACTGACCCCATCAACACCAATGCGGCCCAGCGCACGCTGGACCGCCTGGCCCTGAGGATCGAGGATTTCTGCCTTCGGCATAACATTGACAACTACACGGGCCACGGATGACTCCCTTGAATTTGGGCAGCTAGATACGCCCGCAAGCATACCCTTGTCCGTGCCGCGATTCCCCCCGCTAAAGGGGTAAGTTGTCCTCAATCAAATCCAACAACTCATCCGCGTCGAGATCCACCCCGGTCCCAAACTGGGCAAGCAGCTCACCGTCCTTGTCGAACACCTCCGCAGACCCGTCGGCCAACGCGGCGTCATCAAGAGCAAAAAATCCACGCATCGAATAGTCATCCACCAGGGCGGACACGTCCCTACCCGGCGCGGTCACCAACACAACATGGCCAGCGTAAGAGGCCAAATCCACAGTGCTACGACGCTGCATGCTAAACCTCCAATCCAGTGGCCTGGTTGATAATCCACGCCCGCTCGAAACAATCCTGACGCCACGATTCGTAACGCCCCGACACCCCACCGTGGCCCGCTGCCATCTCCGTCTTCAACAAAAATTCGCCCGCCGTGGCGAGGTCACGAAGCTTCGCGATCCATTTGGCCGGCTCCACGTACAACACGCGCGTGTCGTTCAGGGATGTGGTCGCCAAAATATTGGGGTACGGCTTGGCCTCAATGTTTTCATAGGGCGCGTAGGTGGCCATGTAGTCGTAGACCTCCTTGCTGTGCAGCGGGTCGCCCCATTCCTCCCACTCCGCAACCGTCAGCGGCAGCTCGGGCATGAGCATCGAGGTCAAAGGATCGACGAAGGGCACATTCGCAGAGATCGCCTTGAAGCGGTCGCCGCCCATGTTCGCCACGGCACCCATCAGCAGCCCACCTGCAGAACCACCATCTGCCACCAATTGTTCACGGGTGGTGACGCCGCGTTCCAACAACGCATCAGCGACGTCAATGAAGTCCGTAAAGGTGTTGCGCTTTTTCATGATCTTGCCGTCGTCGTACCACAGGCGCCCCATCTCGCCGCCGCCACGCACGTGGGCGTAAGCGATGATCATCCCGCGGTCCAACATCGACAAACGTGCACAGGAAAAACTGGGATCCACGCAAGCCTCGTAGGAACCGTATCCGTAGAGCATCGTTGGTTGGGCAACCGAGACATCCAGGTCTGCACGCCGCACCAAGGACACCGGAATCTGGGCACCGTCGCGAGCACTCACCCACACGCGTTCGGCCAGGTAGTCAGCCGGATTGTATCCGCCCAGCACTTCCTGTTGCTTGAGCACGGTGCGCTGTCCGGTCGCGACGTCATAATTCATCACGCATGCGGGCGTAGTGAAGGAGCCGTACACCATGCGCAGCACGGGACTGTCCCACTCGGGGTTTTGGGCGAAGCCAACCGAATAGAGTTCCTCATCGAACTCGATCGGGGTAAAGCTGCCGATGTCTTCCACCCGCTCCGGCAGCTTCAAGAGGGCGACTTTGCCAACGCCGGATTCGCGGTAGCCCAAGATAGCTTGCTTTTTGAATGTGTCTACCCCCTGCAGGCGCACATCGGGGCGGTGTTCAACCAGCACTGTGAGCTGCTCGAGGTCGACCTGTGCAAAGGAGCCATCGACATCAAAGATGGGTGCCAGCCCAAGTTCACTGTTGGGGCCGTGCGCATTGTGGGTGACCATCCACCACCAAGTGTCGCGGATGTACACTTCGCTGACGTCGTATTCGACGCCCTCTTCGCGCGGCTTGACCACGCTAAACGTTCCGGTCGGGTCTGCGAAATCCAGCACGCGGGTTTCACTGGTCAGCTTGGACCCGGCGACGATGAACATGAACTTTTCACTTCGCGATGCCCCGACACCTATCCAGAAACGCTCATCGGGCTCCTCGTACACCAGCTGGTCTTCGCTCGCCGGCGTTCCAAGCACGTGGCGCCACACTTGGTAGGGGCGCCACGATTCATCACAGCGGGTGTAGAACAGATAGTTGTCACCCAACCAGTCGAAGTTACCGGTCATGCCGTCAATCGCATCAGGCAACAGCTCCCCGGTGTTCAGGTCTTTAATCCGCAAGTCGTAGCGTTCGTCGCCGCTGGTGTCGGTGGTATAAGCCATGTAGCGTCCGCCCTTGGCCACGGATGCCCCGCCGAGGGAGAAGAACTCGTGCTCTTTGGCTAATTCTTCGCGGTCCAGCAGCACCTCTTCGCCATCGATGGGCATATCTGCGCTCACCTCCGGCGGATTCCACTGGTCCTGCCACCGGGGGTCAAGGTCTGCGCGCACGCGGCAGGAACGGCCATAGGACTGGCCTTCGTCAATCCGGTCGTAGTACCAGAATTCTTCGACCCGAACCGGCACAGACATGTCTGTTTCCTGCACGCGGGATTTCAATTCTGTAAACAGGTTGTCTTGCAGGGTTGCAAGCTGCGCTGTTTTGAATTCCGTGTAGGCGTTTTCTGCCTCTAAGTATGCCTGCGTGTCAACGCTGTCTTTGTCACGCATCCACTCGTAATTGTCGACAAACTCGTAGTCGTGGGCGCGCCGAACGTGGGCTACTTTTTTAGCAACTGGGGCAGCTTTAGGGGCATTGTGATTCACGCTGCCCCATCCTAATCTAGGGTTTGATCCACTCGCCGAAGCTCTTGCCGGAAATCAGCTCGTAGGCTTCGATGTAGCGGGCACGGGTGGCCGCCACGACGTCCTCAGGCAGTGCTGGCGGCTCGGATTGCTTGTCCCACCCGGATTCTTCGCTGGTGAGCCAGTCGCGCACATATTGCTTATCAAAGCTGGGCTGCACCTTGCCGGGCGCGTAGCCTTCGGCTGGCCAGTAGCGGGAAGAATCAGGGGTGAGCACTTCGTCGCCCAACACCAGCATGTCGCCGTCGAGGCCGAACTCGAATTTTGTATCAGCAAGGATGACGCCGCGTTCAGCTGCGACGTCGGCGGCGGTGCTGTAGATCTCGAGCGTTGCGTCGCGGAGCTGTTCTGCCCGCTCTCGCCCGAGGTCGTGGACGACGCGATCGAAGGTGACATTTTCGTCATGGTCGCCGATCTCTGCCTTGGTGGCGGGGGTGAAGATCGGCTGGGGTAGCTTGGAGGCCTCCACGAGACCGTCGGGTAATTCCACGCCGCATACTGCGCCGGTGGCTGAATATTCTTTCATCCCGGAGCCGGTGAGGTAGCCGCGGGCAACGCACTCAAACGGAAGCATCTCAAGGGACTTGCACACCATGGCCCGGCCCAGGACTTCTTGCGGGATGCGGGGGTCGTCGGGGCCGCCGGCAACGTGGGTGGCGTAGCCGGTGCGTGCGGCAATCTCGTCGAAGAAGAAGAAGCTCATCGCCGTCAGGATCCGCCCCTTGTCTGGGATCGGGGTGGACAGGATGTAGTCGTAGGCGGAGATCCGGTCGCTGACGACCAGCAACACGTGATCGTCGTCGATCCGGTAAATATCGCGGACCTTGCCCGCGCTGACATGGGTGTAATCGGACAACTGCGGGCGAAGATTGCTCATGAAAAGCAGTTTAACCCTGCGCCCACACTCGTGCCACGTGAACCACCTGACCCGCCCCAATTCGGGGCACGTAGGCCTTGCTGACAGCCACACCAATTGACGCCAGGGATAGTTCGTCCTGGTAGCACAGTGACCATGCAACGTGCTCCGGGTGGAACTTCTTTTTGAAAAAGGCCAAAGACCTAAACCCGTAGAGGGGTTCGAGGTACTGGCCGACCCGGTCGAGTACGTTCAGCAGCACGTTCTCTTTGTTGTCCTGACTGTCCGGGCCACCATGGGCCAGGGGCGCACCCGATAGCGACACCCATGGCACTCCTGCCTCGTTGGCTGCCACGATAGCCTCGGCGATGAGGAACTCCACCACTGGTCGGAAACCTGAGGGGTCGCGGCGCATGAAGTCCAGCACCCAGCCGTCGATCTCGCCGTCACGGTAGGCGGGCAGCCAGCTGGTGACGCCGTGGACGCGCTCGTGTTCATCCAGCGCGACGAGCAGACGCACCTGCGGGTCTTGGAGCTCGTCGATACCGCCCAAGGTGAAGCCCATTTCTGGCAGCGCCTTGTCCGATACCCACTCTTCGCTCAACGCTACGATGCGTTCGCGCAAGGCGGGCCCGGCACTGTCCCACGTGAGCCATTCCGCCCGGATGCCTTCTTTTTCGGCCCGGTTTCTGGCGGTGCGAACATCTTGGAATTTCTTGCCTGTGAACTTCACTTCGCGGCAATCAACCACTGATTCCTGGGCCACCTGCACGCTGTGCCAACCCTGTTGTTCCAGGGCATCGCGGAACTCTGGTCGCACGGAATACCACGCCACAGTCCACCCGTTGTTTTGGGCGAATGCCTCAAACTGGCGGGCTAGCTCGTCCCTATCGCCTTGCGCACCGCACACGGGTTCACCCAAGGTCACGGCCACGTTGGCCGATAGCCGGTAGGCAACAAAACCGTCTGCATCGTCAGCAACCCAATAGTCGTTGCCGTCCCACAGCGTCATCCACGACAAGTGGTCACCGCCGCCGGACTGCAAAATGGTGCGCATGCGTTCGCGTTGAGCCTGGTCGGTTGGGTTCGGGTGGGCCACAAGCGCCATGTACAAAACAATTGATGACGCCGCCCAAAACAGCACGCAAGGCAAGACCAATGCATCCGCGTTATCGGTGACCGCTGGTGGCAGCACAACATCAACCACGTCGATGAAGCCCGCCCCAGCGGGGCTGAAAAATAGCTGCATGAGTAGCCACAGACCTACCGACAGGACTAGAACAACGCACTCCCGCCACAGCATGGTGATAAGCACCTGTCGGTGCATCGGGATCCTAAAGAGGTTCCTGCGCACGATCAGCACGATGCTGCCCACGAGCCACGGCAACAGCACACCGATGCCGCTGACTACCAGCGCAGGCGACCAACCATATTCACCGCCGACTGCCACGAAACCGACCAGTAGCAGCACGGTAGTTACCAACTGCACGCCCAAGGCCAGCCACCACGCAACGCGACGCCCACGGCTCAGCGCAGACAGCACCACAAACACCACAGCGAAAGGCGCCAGGTTCGCAAAAACAGCAACGTTATCCCACGTGATTGCGATGATCGCTGCCTTGGCCAGGGGCCCCGCGGCGTCATGGTTAAGGCCCACCAACAGCGGGCCCACAGCAATCGCCAGAAGAAGCATCGCCACCAAAATGCGGGACTCACGCAATGTAATCCGGGGGAAGGAAAAGGCTTTTACCCTGCCGTGCGCAAGCCACTGACCTGCAGCAACACCGACAATAACTGCAACCAAGCGGGAGAAATCAGCCAGCACACCGGTGTACATAAACAGCGTCAGGGTGATACCCACCAGCACCGCGCGCATACGCCGACGCCACAGCGCCGGCAACCACGCGCTCGCAACCGCGGCCGTGCCGAACAACCACACAGACGGCGTCAACAATACTTCGCGGTCGAGCTCCTCGCCCCACACGGGCGAAGCCTGGGCGACCAGGTATGCGAGCTCCATGCCAACCACGCCGGCCCACAGCTGCGTCAGCACAGCCACGCCAATGAACTTCCACGTGCCAAGGGTGCGCTCGGCCATGACTCCGAACAGCAGGATAGACACCGTGTTGAGCACTGTGGTCACACCATTGGATGCGGCAGCACCACTCAGGACAATCCTCAAGGGATTCCACTGCCCCAGCGGGACACCTATCGAAGTATTCAACCCGAGCACATAAAGCACCCAGATGGCTACCAGAGCCACCAAACACACCGGCTCCGTCGCCCAACTCCTGCGCAACGCTGTGACTGCACTTCGCGCAGTACGAGCCAAACCGGCTGCGCGCCCCGCCTTTTGTATAGCGTTCATCGACACGCGCCCTTCTACTGGAGGTTTTCTCTTTGGGCAAGGAAGTTCATGACTTCTCGGAAGGCCTCACGCCACGTCTGATAACTGTGCCCACCACCAACTGTCGCAAACGTAGTGTGCATGCCCGCCGCCTGGGCTAACTCGTTGAGATGCTTAAGCGCCTCAACCGAATCCTTATCCTCGCTACCGGCAATAAAGCGACCATCAATGTGGGCGTACGGGCTTGGCTGCCCCTGCGCCACCAACTGGGCAGCATGTTGAAGAAGGTGCTCGGGATTCACAGCCTGGAACGCGGCTTCATCCCCACCGAAAAACTGCTCCACGGTCTTGGCGTGGTCGCCGATGGTCGGCTCCGCCTGGCCAGAGAAATCCAAGAAGGTGCCGTAGGCCTCGGGTGCATTAGTGATCACCTGCAGCGCGCACGTTCCGCCGTAGCTCAAACCGCCGATCGTCCACCGGCTTTGGTCCGGGTTGACCCGGAACTTCGATTTGATCTGCGCAGGAACATCCACCGCCAGGTAAGTCTGAACCTTCGCTTTCGGGCCATCCACGCAGATGGGGTTCGCCGACAAGCTGCCTGTGGCATCGACACTGATCACGATGGGGGCAACACCCTTGTGCTCCGCCTGGTAGTCATCGAGCGTCTGCTCTGCACTACCGGCCCTAAACCACTGCATCGGGGTACCTGGATTACCGGCCATGAGCACCACAACAGGCAGGTCCTTATCGGGCTCTGCGAAGTACGCCGGCGGGAAATACGCCACCGCATCCCGGTGATTGAAGCCCGACACCGGCGCTTCAATATCCACCGTCACCAAGGCGCCGACCTCGCGACCGTGCAGCGTGGGCACGTCTTTCTGCTGCTTAAACTGCGTATAGTCCATCGCAACAGTTTTAGGTTCCGGCACTAGCGAACGCACTGTCGGAAACTGCTTGTACACAGTGTTGGACAAACCCCACGCAAACGCCACCGCAATCACAGCGATAATCACGCCGGTTTTGCGCCGCCCCGTCTGAACAATAGCGCTGAACAGCACAAATGCCGCCAGACCGCCGGAAACATAGATGAACCACGGGACCTCCTCGGGGAAGGGATCCCACCAGACTTCCATCACCAGACACACCAAAAAGGTGAACGCCACCGACACTGCCAAAGCGGCGAGTGTACGGTGACGAATCTTGGCGTGCTTGCGGTGATAGAGGGCGCGCGCTGTAAACATGACGCACAAGGTCAAGACAGCGATGATGACGACGCGCGCCGTGGTATCCGTAATCGAGGTTTCCCCGATCTGCAGCAGCTCGTTCATCCCGATCGGCCCTTAGAGAATATCGCCAGGTGTGTAGGCCGCAGCTTCTGGATGCTCATCAACCTTGGCCTGAATCCTAGCCAACACGCGATCCACCTGGGACTCTGCGGCCCCAACAAAGGCATGGCGATCAGCCAACGCGGCGTCCAGATCCTCCTTGCTCATCGGCAGACGCGGATCCGCAGCCAAACGCTCAATGAGATCCTGGCCGCCACCGTTTTCACGCATGTTCAACGCAACCGCAACGGCGTGCTCCTTGATAACCTCGTGGGCTTCCTCGCGTCCCACGCCCGCACGCACGGCAGCCATCAAAATACGGGTCGTAGCAAGGAAGGGCAGGTAGCGTTCAAGCTCGCGGGCAATCATCGCGGGGAATACACCGAACTCATCCAACACCGTCAGGAAGGTTTCAAACATTCCGTCGAGAGCGAAGAAGGCATCCGGCAAAGCCACGCGGCGAACCACCGAACAGAAAACATCGCCCTCGTTCCACTGCTGGCCCGACAAATCAGCAACCATCGTCAGGTAGCCGCGAAGAATAATCTGCAAACCACCGACGCGTTCGCAGGAACGAGCATTCATCTTGTGGGGCATAGCGGAAGAACCAACCTGGCCCTCCTTGAAGCCCTCCGTCACGGTCTCGTTACCAGCCATCAGGCGGATAGTGTGAGCCAAAGACGAAGGGCCGGCACCCAATTGGACTAGGGCTGACACGGCATCAAAATCCAAAGACCGCGGGTAGACCTGGCCGACGGAATCGAAAATTCGGTCAAAGCCCAGGTGCTCGGCAATGCGACGCTCCAAAGCATCGAGGTTGTTCTGGGATCCCGTCAGATCCAGCATGTCCTGGGCGGTACCCATCGGGCCCTTAATGCCACGCAAAGGGTAGCGGCCCAAAAGATCATCGGCTCGATCAATAGCAACCAGCAGCTCGTCGGCGGCAGAGGCGAAACGCTTACCCAAGGTGGTGGCCTGTGCGGCAACGTTGTGGGAACGGCCAGCCATCACCAGGCTACGGTTTTCCTCGGCGCGCACACCGATGCGGGCGGCGACCGCAATGGCCTTGTCTCGCATGAGCTCCAGGGAGCGGTAAATCTGCAGCTGCTCGACGTTTTCCGTCAAGTCACGGCTAGTCATGCCCTTGTGGATGTGCTCGTAGCCAGCCAAAGCATTGAACTCTTCAATCCGGGCCTTGACGTCGTGTCGGGTCACGCGTTCACGCGCCGCGATCGACTCCAAGTCGACTTCATCAATGTGGGCCTCGTAGGCGGCGATTGCTTCATCCGGAATGTCGATGCCCTGGTCCTTCTGGGCCTTCATCACGGCGATCCACAATTGGCGCTCCAGAACAATCTTGTGTTCGGGGCTCCACAGACGGACAAGTTCGTCGCTGGCGTATCGGCTGGCTAGTACGTTTTTCATGAATATTCCTCGGTGTTAAACAGATCGGGTTTAATGCTAGTTGATTTCAGATAGTTGGCCGCGAGGATATCCATCGCCGCGCCAAGTTCCTTGGTGTCGCCGCAAAAACTGATGCGAACGTAGCGGTGGCCATCAACCTCGTCGAAGTCGATGCCCGGCGCGATCGCGATGCGGAAGCGGTCCAAAAGCTCGTTGCACCACGCCTCGGAGTCATCGGTAAGCGATGAGACATCTACCCAGGCGTAGAAAGCGCCCTCGATGGGGGCGTGGGGCAGGGCACCTTCTAGTGCTGTGCTGAGTAGTTCGCGGTTGCGCGCGTAATGAGCGACGTGCGCTTGTGGTTCCTCGGAGTCGAAGGCCCCCAGCGCGGCGTATTGTGAAACTGCTGGCGCGCATAAAGCGAGGTTGCCTTGGATGTCGACGACCATGTCCCGCACGCTCGGCGGTAGGAGGAGCCACCCGACCCTCCAGCCGGTCATTGAATAGAACTTGGAAAAGGATCCAACGACCACCACGTTGTGCTCCACCGCATCTCCACGCATGCCCCACGCACTGGTGCAGGTGTGGTCGGTGTATTCCAAACCGTGGTAGATCTCGTCGGAAATAAGGATGACGCCGCGTTGCTGGCAGACGCGCGCAATCGCTTCCAGTTCATCCGACTCGATGATGGTTCCGGTGGGGTTGGCTGGGCTGGTGACAATGACCGCGGCTACCTCAGGGTGCTCTGCGAGCATGCCTTCCACCATTGGGGCGGTGGGCTGGAAGCGGGTGTCCATGCCGCAAGGCATCTCGACTACGCCGCATCCGATGCTGCGCAGCAGGTTGCGGTAGGCCGGGTATCCGGGCCGCGCCATCGCCACGGCGACCTGCCCGCCAGCAGAGGTCTCCCCCACGACGTCATTGTTGCGTACTTCCCGCGCTTTTAGGGCTTTGAGCGCCATAAATAGGGCAGTTAGCCCGCCGGAAGCCCCGGTGGTTACCACCACGTCATCAGCGGTGGATCCCGGGTAGTCTTCGGCGATGCGCTGGCGGAGTTGCGGGATACCTTCGATGGCTGTGTATCCCAGCGGCAGGCTGCCCATTGCCTCGCGTGCCGCATCTAGAGCCGTGCGAGGAGCTCCTGTTGGGGGCTGTCCCACGCACAAGACAATGTCTCTCGGCTGGTTAGCCCGGGAGACAAGATCCATCACGCGAAACTTCATCGGCTAGTCGCTCTCGCCGAATTTCTCGAGCTCGCGCACCGGCCCCGCGGCGATCACCAAATCACCCGGCTGCAACACTGTGCCGGGCTCTGGCAAAGAAAATACGCCCTCAGCCGGTTTGATCGCCACGATGCTCACCGGGCACTGCTCAATAGGCTTGCCGATCGTCGACACCGGCGGCGCCAACTTGACCATTGCGAAGTTACGCTCGAACTCAATGTATTCCTCAAGGCGGCCGGACATCAGGTGCGCAACGCGACGTCCGGTATCCCTTTCAGGCCGCACCACATGGTGCACGCCGATCTTGTTCAGGATCTTCGCGTGACTGTTGTTATCCGCTTTCGCCCACACGCTGGGAACCCCCAGGTCGATCACAGCGGAAGCAGTCAGAACAGACGCGCCCATGTCGGAGCCAATGGCGATCACGACGCGCTGAGCCTCGTGCACACTGAGTTGCTTGAGTGCCTCGATATTGGTGGTGTCAGCGGTCACCACGTGTGTGAGGACCTGCGCCGCAGCGGAAACAATGTTTTCGTCGGCGTCAACACCCAACACCTCCACACCGGAGTGCACGAGCTCCTCCCCCAAGGCCAAGCCGAAACGGCCCAAACCGAGAATGATCACCGGTGGGGTCTTGGAACCGCGAGAACTAAACATGTTAACCAATGAGGGGCCTTTCAACAGGGTAGGAGTACTGGCGACGTTGGGAACGCGCCGCCATAGCTGCCACCAGGGTGATGGGGCCGATACGTCCCGAGTACATAAGGACAGTGATCAGTAGTTTCGCGCTCACCGGCAAACTTCCGGTAATACCGGTGGACAATCCGACGGTTGCGAACGCCGAAATCACCTCGAACACAATTTGATGGGTGGAAAACTCCGGGGCAAGCAACTGCACCAGGCCGATAGCCACCACGACGATCGAACCCGCCAGCATGAACACAGCCAAAGCCTGACGCATGGTGCGGTTGGGGATGCGCCGCTCGGACAGCAGGGTGTATTCGTCACCACGGATTTCGCTCACCATCACCGCAAGCAGTACAGCAACAGTGGTGATCTTCACGCCACCTGCGGTACCACCAGAACCGCCACCGATGAACATCATGATGTCACTCAAAATCAATGTCGAGGGGTGGAAAGCACCCACATCAATGGCGTTAAAACCAGCGGTTCTTGTAGACACCGACTGGAAAATGGCGTTGGAGATTTTGCCGAGGATACTCAACCCGCTCAGGGCACCGTTCCACTCCAACACGGCAACGCCCAAGGCGCCGACGCTCCACAGAATCAGGGAGCCGGCAAGAACAAACTGCGTGGTCAGCGACAGCCGAGGCAGGTACTTAAACCCTTGGGTGCGGCGGCGCAAACGCAAGGTTAGCTCTAGCAGCACGGGGTAGCCCACGCCGCCGATCATGATGGAGCAGGCGATGGGGAACAGCAGCCCAATGTCGTTGACAAAGAGCACCAGGTTGTCGCTTTCCAGCGAGAAGCCCGCGTTGTTGAACGCAGAAATGGAGTGGAAGGTACCCTGCCAGATCGCGGAGCCCCAGTCGTAGCCGTAGCTGAGGTGGAACTTGGCGATGAGGAACGTCGCGATAACCCCCTCGACCGCAGCGGTGAAACTCAACGTTGCGACCAGCAGGGTTTTAACATCACCCAGTTGGTTGCCCCCGCGCCCCTCAGCCGATGCGTTGAGGCGGGACTTCACTCCGATCTGGCCGGCGATCACCCAGCTTGCGATGGTCGCGAGGGTCATGATGCCTAGACCACCCAGTTGGATGAGCATCATGATCACCGCTTGGCCAAAGTGGCTCCAGTAGGTTGCAGTGTCTACCACAATCAAACCCGTCAAACATACTGCTGACGTCGCGGTGAACAACGCGGTCACGAAATCCGCACTGCCGTCGGCGCGCGACATGGGCAATAGCAGCAGGGTGGTGCCGACAAGAACCAACAGTGCGAAGCTACCGGCAACCAGTTGCGCTGGCGAAAAACTATGTGAATCCTTCATGGGACTAGCTGGGGGCTAATTTGGAATAGTGATGCGGCCTTCGACAGCAGGCAGTGCAATGTCGGTGCGGTAGTGCCCGCCATCCAAGTTGATCTGTTCCAGGCGCTTGTAGGCGGCATCGCGGGCCTGCTCCAAAGTTGCCCCATGCGCCACGACGTTGAGTACTCGTCCGCCTGCGGACACCAACTCACCGTCCTCGCCCCGTGAGGTTCCTGCGTGCAGAACCACCGCGACGTCATCACTGTCTGCATTGTCTGTGTTTTCGGCACCGGTGATGATGCCGCCGGTGACAGGCTTTTCGGGATAGCCCGGGGCTCCAAGCACGACGGTAAGTGCGTAGCCTTCGCGCCAAGCCAAGGGCGGCAGGTCGGCGAGCTCACCGCGGGCGACTGCTGCGAGCACGTCATCGAGTGGGGTTTCGAGCATCATCAGCACGGCTTGGGTTTCTGGGTCGCCGAAACGGCAGTTGAATTCGATAACTGCGGGGCCTTCGCTACCCCACGCGAGGCCGGCGTAGAGCAAGCCTTGGTAGGGGTTTCCGCGGCGCACCATTTCGCGGGCGACCGGCACACATACTTCGTCGACGATGCGTTGCACACCGTCCGTGGGCAGCCACGGAAGCGGCGTGTATGCACCCATGCCACCGGTGTTGGGGCCTTCGTCGTTATCGCGCACGCGCTTGTGGTCCTGGGCGGGCAGCAGGGGCACCACGGTTTCGCCATCTACCAGGCAGAACAGTGACACTTCAGGACCGTCGAGGAAGCTTTCCAGCAACACGGGGTTGCCGGCCTTGTGCACGGCGTTGACGTGTGCGCGCGCCTCGTTAATGTTCGGGGTGACAACAACACCTTTACCGCCGGCCAGGCCATCGTCTTTGACGACCCACGTGGGGCCGAAGCGGTCGAGTGCTGCGTCGATTTCCTCTGGGGTGGAGCCTGCGGGGACTACTTCGGCGTGCGCGGTGCGAACCCCAGCTTCGGTCATGACGTCTTTGGCGAAGGCTTTAGAACCCTCGATTTGGGCGGCCGCCTGGGAGGGGCCGAACACCAGGAAACCCGCGTGGCGCAGCGCATCGGAGACACCGGCAACGAGCGGGATTTCCGGGCCGACGACGATCAGGTCGGGCTTGATGTCCTGCGCCAGCGCCACCATGTTTGCTTGGTCGTCCACTACCCCCTTGTGGAGGGTGGCGAGGTCAGCCATTCCGGCGTTTCCGGGCACCACGTGTAGCTCGTTGTGTGGGGCTTTCATACCAGTTAGGAGGGCGTGTTCGCGGGCTCCGGACCCGATGACGAGAATGCGCATGAGTTCCATCCTAGTATTGTCGAAGCCATGTCTAGCGTGTTTAGCAAAATCATTGCGGGTGAGCTTCCGGGCCGTTTCGTCTATCGGGATGATTCGGTTGTGGCGTTTTTGACCATTGAGCCTTTCACCCCCGGCCACACTTTGGTTGTTCCAGTGGAGGAGGTCGACAAGTGGACCGATCTCTCGCCGGAGCTGTGGGCTCACCTCAACGAGGTGGCGCAGAAAGTTGGTCGAGCTGTGATGGATGTGACTGGCGCGGAGCGTGCCGCGTACATGATCGCCGGTTTCGAGGTGCCTCACACCCACATCCACGTGTTTGGGGCCAACGGTATGGAGGAGATCACCGCGCCTCCGATGCCTTCGCTTGATGACGCCGCGATGGATGATCTTGCCTCGCGTATCGCTGAGGCACTGGGTTAAGCCGCGTACAAGCGATGACTATCGTCCAGCAGTTGATGCGTCTGGTTCCCCGGCGGGGAACGTTTCCGGAGCCTCTAGCTTTGGAGGGCCACGATCGCGCTGTTGTGTTTTTGCATGGCAGTTTTGGTTCCTCCGGCAATTTCGAGGCGGCTGCGCGCGCTGTGCAGGCTGCTGGAATACCTGCGGTGGGCGTTGATTATGCCCGCCGCGGTTTAGCGGATTTGGGGCACGGCGAGCAGCAACTGGCCGAGGCTGTTCGTGATGTGTTGCGCCATGTCCCGGTGGTTGATTTGGTGGGGCATTCTTTGGGTGGCTACATGGCGTTTCGTCTTGCTGCTCGGCCGGAGTTTGCGGGGCGGATCCGAAGCATTGTGGGTTTGGGGGCTGCGTTTAAGGGAATGCCTGTGACGGGTACTCGTCTGCAGCGCCGCGTGATCCGTTGGCTGGTGGGCCCCAGTTTCGACCAGTTAATTTTCGAGGTTCCGCCGGCCCCGGATAAGCACATGCATCCGGATTTGATGGTTGTGTCTGTGATCAGTGATGCTGATACCGTGGTTCCCCGTTCAAGTTCCAATGTGGAAGACATTGGCCACGTCGTGCACGTCGATGGTGTTGAGCATGGGAAGATGACGGACCTGGTGGCGCATATTCTTGAGGCGCTCGATATCCCCTCGGCCGACACGGCTTAGTGCTTGTTAGGAGCGTAGATTGTTATGGACCAGTGCGTAGTCGAAGTCGACGGGGAAGAATACTCATTCGAGTGGTCTGAGGGCACTTTGCTGCAGGCGATGCTTGATGCTGGTGTTCCAGCACCCTATTCCTGCCAGGCTGGGCAGTGCGGTGCCTGTCAGTGTTTCGTCGAGGGGGCTGCGACAACCATGCTGAACAACAATGTGCTCTTCGATGATGAGATTGCCGAGGGGCAGCGTTTGGCCTGCCAGACCGTGCGCGACGGCGATGATAACGCCGTCGAAGTGAGTTACTACTTTTAACAGCTCGTGGGCAAGCGTATTTCAAACACTGCCCCGCCTAGGTAGCGGCCGTCGGTGTCGTTGTGCACCGTGACCTCCCCACCGTGGGCGACCGCCAGGGATTGAACGATAGCGAGGCCCAGGCCGGAGCCACCGCTGGCTCGGGTGCGTGATTCATCGCTGCGGTAGAAGCGTTCGAAGACGTGATCGAGGTCTTTGTCGGGCACTCCCCCACCATTGTCGGCAACAATTACTCGCACCGTGGTGTCGTCGCAGCTAACTTGGATCAGCACGTGATCCCCGCCGTGGATGAACGCATTGGACACCAGGTTGGTGAGGATGCGGTGAATTTGCGCAGGGTCGGCGTTGACCACGGGGCAGGTTTCGCAGGTGTTTTCCACATCGAGTTGTCCACCATATGCGACCCGTAGAGAACTTGCGACGCCCATGGCCTCGTCTAGCACGTCGACGGGTTTACGCACCAGCGTAGATTCGGAGCGGGTCAGTGCCAGAAGGTCTTCCACCAGCAAGCTCATCCGCCCGGCTTCAGCTTCGATTTTGTCGATGACCATATCCGCGTCCTGCGTGGCCCCGGAGCGGTACAGTTCGGCGTAGCCCCGAACGCTGGTCAGCGGGGTGCGAAGTTCGTGGGATGCGTCACCGACAAAGCGCCGCATTTGTTGTTCTTTTTCCTGGGCGCTGACGATTGATTCCTGCAACTGCCCCAGCATCACGTTGAATGACGTCGCGAGGCTTGCGACCTCAACGGCCATCGCGGCGTCATTAGGGACGCGACGATCCAGGTCGCCAGATGCGATGGCGGAGGCAGTGGCCTCGACTTCACGCAAGGGGCGTAGTGCCCTGCGGACCGCATAGAGGCCGACGACTGCGACGACCAACAGCACCAGCAAACCGATGACCAGTTGGACGCGGGCAAGGCGCCCCAGGATCCAGTTTTCTTTTTCCAGACTGCAGCCAACGATGGTTGTGGTTGAGCCTTGTTTGCCCACCATGACGCGCCATGGGCTCTTGTTGGGCGAGTCTGACGCAGCCGGCACCGTCTGCGGGGAAGAATGCAGTTGGGTGAGGTCTGGGGAAGAATCCGAGTCGTTGAGGATGTAGGTGCCATCATCACGAATCTTCATCACGTACATGGCAGAGGGCGGCCTCAGGGTGCTGACCGCTGAACCGGTGAGTAACTCTGGGCGGCCCGCCCACCCGTTGAGTGCCTGGTCGAGGTCTTCATCGACTTTGGAGTAGATGTAGTCCTTCATGATGGACTCGACGACCGTCGAGCTGGCCGCCAACCCCGCGCCACTGATGCTGAGCACCAGCAGCACAAGCAGTGTGCGAAGTTTCATTAGCTTCGGGGCAGTCGAAGAACATAGCCGACGCCGCGGACGGTGTGGATCAGCTCTTGGTCGGGATCAATTTTGCGGCGGAGGTAAGAGATGTAGGATTCGACGACGTTTCCGTCACCGCCGAAATCGTAGTGCCACACGGCGTCAAGAATTTTTGCTTTGCTGAGCACAACCTCCGCGTTGAGCATGAGGTACTGCAGGAGATTGAACTCGGTGGGCGACAGTTCGACGATCTTGCCGCCCTTGGTTACCTCGTGGGTGGCGTCGTTGAGGGTGAGGTCCGCGTAGCTGAGCTCCGTGCTCGGGGTGTCGTCTTCCTGGGCGGCGCTGGCCCTGCGCAGGATGACACGCAGGCGGGTGATGACTTCCTCCAAGGAAAAAGGCTTGGTGACATAGTCGTCCGCGCCGATGGTCAGCCCATGGATCCGGTGCTCAACGGCATCTTTTGCGGTGAGGAACAGCACGGGGCCGTCGAAGCCTTTGGCACGCAACTGCGGCAGCAGATCGAAACCGGACATTCCGGGCATCATCACGTCGAGGATGAAAGCCTCGGGCTGGAATACATCGGCCTTCTTCAGCGCTTCAGCCGCGCTGCCTGCTGTTTCCACCTCGAAGCCCTGGAACTTCAAACTGACGGACAGCAGTTCCACAATGTTCGGTTCGTCATCGACGACGAGTACGCGTGCCATATCCATGCCCTCTATTTAAGACCGTAGCTCTGCAATAGCGCTTCGATACGGCTGTGAATTTCCTGTACATCGACTGCGCCGCTGCCGGGAGCAGCCGTCCAGTCTTTGATCAGGACTTCCTTGCCGTCTGCATAGTAGGCAATGGAGTCCTTCGTGGTCTCCATCTTGTATGCGACGGTTTTGCCAAGGTAGGCGCTCGCCGATGGAGCTGTGCGCAGCGGCCGGGGTGCCGTAGCCATACAACACAGTGTAAAGGGCAGGCCGCATAATAGCCTGCCCAGCGGGGGTGCTTAGGGCTTGGGGATGTTGCGGAGGTTGGATTCCGCGAGGCTGAGCATTGCCCCGACACCGCCGTTGAAGACGGTCTTGGTTGCTGCTTTGGAGAATCCCAGCAGCATGTCGAAGGTGATGTGGGGCGGAATGGACAGTGCATCCGGGTCGGTCACGACGTCAATAAGCACAGGCCCTGGGTGCGCGAGCGCTTCTTCCATCTGTTGGCGCAGTTGGGCGGGGTCGGTGATGCGCACAGAATGAATGCCGCAGGCGGTGGCGATGTCGGCGTAGTTGACGTCGTTGACGTCGGTGCCGAAGAAGGGCAGCCCATCGACGAGCATCTCCAGGCGAACCATGCCGAGCGTGGAATTGTTGAAGACAACGGTTTTGACCGGCAGTTTTTCCGAGGCGATCGTCAACAGGTCACCCATGAGCATGGACAGTCCGCCGTCGCCGGACATGGAAATGACCTGGCGGTCGGGCTGTGCGGCTTGCGCGCCGATAGCCATGGGCATGGCGTTGGCCATCGACCCGTGGCGGAAAGACCCCAACAGTTCGCGTTTGCCGTTGGGGCTGACATAGCGCGCGGCCCACACGTTGCACATGCCAGTATCGACAGTGAAAATAGCGTCCTCGGCCGCGAGTTCGTCCAGCACCCTGGCTGCGTACTCGGGGTGGATAGGCGTGTGGTTTTCCACGTCCTTTGCGTAAGCTTCGACGACGTCGCGGAGCTTCTTGTGGTGCAGTTTCAGCATCTTGTCCAGGAACGCACGGTCCGTTTTTTCCTCAATGGACGGCAGGATGTTGCTGATGGTTGCTTTGACGTCGCCGGCCACGGGGTAGGTGACGGTCGTTCGGCGGCCGAGCGCCGCGGCGTCAATATCAACCTGCGCCACGTTCTTCTTCGGCAGGAAGGCGTTGTAGGGGAAGTCGGTGCCAAGGAGGATCAACAGGTCTGCCTCGTGCATCGCGTCGTAGCAGGCACCGTAGCCGAGCAACCCGGACATGCCCACTTCGAAGGGGTTGTCGTACTGGATGTACATTTTTCCGCCCAGGGAGTGCCCGACCGGCGCCTTGATCTTGTCAGCGAGGGCCATCACCTCTGCATGGGCGTCCTTGCAGCCAGCACCGCAGAACAATGTAACAGTTTTTGCCTTGTTGATAGCTTCAACCAGTGCCGCGGACTCTTCCGGGTGGGGGAACACAACGGGGCGTTTGGTGGAAATAACGGAGTTGAGGGTGGTGTCCTCGTCGGCTTCCTGGGTGGTGATGTCGCCGGGAATGACCACCACGGATACACCTTTACCCGCCATGGTGGACTGGATAGCGTGGTGCAGGATCGTGGCGCCCTGCTCGGCGGAGTTCACCATTTCGCAGTAACCAGAGCACTCTTTGAACAGAATCTCCGGGTGAGTTTCTTGGAAGAAGGTCGAACCAATCTGGTTGGAGGGAATGTGGCTGGCGATCGCTAACACCTTGGCGTGATCGCGGTGGGCGTTAAACAACCCCTGGATTAAGTGAGTATTGCCCGGGCCGCAAGAACCGGCGCACACGGCTAGTTCGTCAGCAGCGAGGGAATCTGCGCCTGCTGCGAAGGCTGCCGCTTCCTCATTGCGGACGTGGATCCACTCGATGCTGGAGGTGCGAATGGCGTCCACAATCGGGTTGAGGCTGTCGCCAACCAGACCGTAAATACGTTTGACGCCCTGGCGCTCGAGCGCCTCCACAATTTGCTTCGCAAAGTTTTTTGCCATGACCCAAGTATAAACACCTTTAGAGGGGACACGCAGCAAATTATGGAAAAGTATTCACACTTACCCTTGGCGTGCCCTTACTCACCGCTAGAGGCAATGGCGGCACCGCTGCCTTCCAGTGCGCTGAGGGCCTGCTGACCGGTGTCCTCCGCGACGGCTGAACAAAGGTCCTGCAACACTCGGACACCGAAACCTTCCGCCAGCGCATCCGTAGCGGTCGCCCGAACGCAGTAATCGGTGGCGATCCCGCAGACGTCAACGTCGGTGATACCGCGGCCTTGTAGCCACTGCGCCAAGGTAGTCTCACTGCCGGCAAGGTGGCCTTCGAAACCGGAGTACGCCGCCGAGTATTCGCCTTTAAGGAAGCGCGCCTCAATACTGTCCGCCACGGAATCTAAGCTGGGGTGCAGTGCGGCCCCGGGTGTCTCGGCGACGCAGTGAACAGGCCACGAATCCTTAAAATCGGGTGTATCGGAAAAGTGGCTGCCCGGGTCAATGTGCCAATCCTGTGTGCTAACGATGGCATCGTAGCGTCCAGCATTGTTGCGGATATGCTGGGCGATGCCTGCGGCAACAGCGTCACCTTGTGATGTGGCCAAGGGGCCACCGGGGCAAAAATCGGGCTGGACGTCAACAACGATGAGTGCGCGCATGCAGCCAAGTGTAATACTTTTCAAACACTACCCAGTCGAGTGACGCACGGAAAACGTGCACAAATTTCGGGTGGGCGAGCACCTCACCGTCTGTTTCCCCAGGTCGCCAGTCGGAGGCAACCGCCCCACCCGATATTTGTGCACCCCCACGCCCCCATGGGAAGAAAAAAGAGCTGAAGATGGGACTCGAACCCACAACCTACGGTTTACAAGACCGTTGCGCTACCAATTGCGCCACTCCAGCACAGCCAGCGTTTCACACCGGGCACAGCACTCGCAGCGTCCCAATGGTGAATCCAAAAGCCAGTGTGGAATACTACCCTAACAACGGCCATCGCCACCAAACCCCGTCCGTCTCCGAGGGAAACACTCTGTGCAGCTAGCCAAATTTCTAGATCCGCGGCGCGTCCGAGACATGCTGCTGCGACGCGACGCCTCCGAGGCCGTGCTTCATCCTGACGCCGCGACGATCGACGTTGTCAAGGCTGCTCCACCGCTTTCACCTCTAGCCCCGGTGGACCTCACCGACCCGGGCCAAGTCTCCGGCGTGATGGACATTGCTGCCCGGATCGGCGGCATTCTGCTGAGTTCCGGCACCTCCAACAGCGACGCCAAGGCTCAAATCCATGCGGTGGCCAGCGCATATGGACTGCACTACTGCCACGTGGACATCACCTTGAACACCATCACGGTGTTCACCATCGTCGGCACCTCAAACCGTGCACCCATCAGCGTGTTCCGTGTGGTTCGAAAACTCACCATTGATTTTTCAAAGTTGAGCGAAGTCGACCGGCTGATTCGCTCCATCCAGGCGGGCGCCACACCACCCGCGGTCGCAGAAAAGGCACTAGATGAGCTCATCGTCGCCCCACCACCCTTCGGCCTGAAGATGAGTCTTTTCGGGTGGTCCCTCATGGCTGCGGCCGTCGCCGTGTTGCTGGGCGGTAACGCGCTTGTCGCGGCGATATCCGCGGCGTCAGCATTGGTGATTATGGGTGGAAGCGCCTGGCTGGACAGCAAACACCTGCCGTTGTTCTTCCAAAATATTTATGGCGGTTTCGTGGCGACAATGCCCGCCGCCGTGATGTACCACTTTGTGATTTCCCAGGGGTTCCAGCTGGCCCCGGGACAGATTATTGCTTCGGGGATCGTGGTGATGCTGGCGGGTTTGACACTCGTGCAAGCGCTACAGGACGGCATCACCGGAGCGCCTGTCACCGCGGGCGCCCGATTCTTCGAAACGATGCTGCTCACGGGCGGAATCGTCGCCGGGGTTGGTATCGGCCTGGAGGTCTCGGCGTACCTGGGCATCTCGCTGCCCCTGTACGAAACCAGCCCGACTACTGGCTTTTCCAGCGCTACCGTCAAGGTCATTTCCGGCGCTATTGCTTCGGCGGGATTTGCCATCGCCTGCTATTCGGAATGGTCCTCGGTGTTTATTTCCGGCCTCGCATCGGTGACCGGTTCCGGGATCTACTACCTGGTGTTGCTGCCGCAGGGCGTCGGCCCCGTCGTAGGTATTGGCATCGCGGCCACCATGATTGGCCTGTTCGGTGGTCTGCTCGCCCGCCGCTTCCAAGTACCGCCGTTGATCACAGCGGTCGCGGGCATTACTCCGCTGCTGCCAGGTTTGGCCATCTACAGAGGCATGTATGCCATCATGCATGACCAAATGGTGGTCGGATACTCCGCAATGACCTTGGCTCTGGCCATCGCAACATCCCTGGCTGCCGGCGTTGTTCTTGGCGAATGGGTAGCCCGAAAACTTCGCCGCCCGCCCATGTTCCGCCCCTACCAGGCGATGCGACGCCTACGCAGCTCTCCTTTCAAGCGCCCAGTAGCGTAGAGTAGATGAGCACTAAAAAGATTCTTTTACGGAGGACATCCCTTGCCACCTAAGGTCACTGACACCCGCTCCAACGCTGCGGAATCTCTCCACGCTGTGGAGGCAGCCACCGCAGATGCAGCCCGCCGTATCGTCGCAACATACTCGGAGGACTTCCTCGATTTCGCGACCCTAGCGTGCATGCTTGGTGTCGAACCCCAAGGGTTGTCCTACCGCAAGATCGCAGCGGAATTCGCCGAGCCGGAACCCGCCCCGGCCAAGAAGAAGGCCTCCAAGAAAGCCACCAAGAAGGCCACGAAGAAGGCCAGCAAGAAGACGACCAAGAAAACCACGAAGAAGACCACTAAGAAAACAAGCAAGAAGACCACCAAAAAAGCCGGATAACACCCAGGGGTCGTTGTTGTGAACCGCACCAGCAGTTTTGTCGTAGCGTCTTTACGGTTGCCCGTCGACATCTCTGTGGACGAGTGCGGCAATCAGGTGGTTTCATCTAGCCCGGGCGGCTTGGTCAGTGCACTTCGCCCGGTTCTAGCCCAGCGCGATGGGGTGTGGGTGGGGTGGCCGGGAGCCATCGACCACGAACTTGATCCCATGACGCTCGAAGGGCTGAGCCTGCACCCGGTGGCACTGTCGCAAGCAGACTTCGAGCAGTTCTACGAGGGGTTTTCCAACGCCACCCTGTGGCCGCTCTACCACGACCTGATCGTCACCCCCGTGTTCAACGAGCAATGGTGGGAAACCTACCGCCAGGTCAATCAGCGTTTTGCGCAGGCTGTCGTCGAATGCGCCGAGCCCGGCGCGACCGTGTGGGTGCAGGACTACCAACTACAGTTGCTACCGCAGTTGCTGAAACAAGCTCGGCCGGATCTGACCGTTGGGTTCTTCCTCCACATCCCCTTCCCTTCGGTCGACTTGTTCCAGCAGTTGCCGTGGCGCCGCGAGTTGCTTGTGGGCATGGATGCGGCCGACGTCATCGGTTTTCAATTGGCGTCGGGGGCTGACAACTACCTGCAGCTTCGGCAGAGCCTGCTGGAACCGGAGGAGCTGCAGCGCACCCCGGTGGTTCGGGACTTCCCCATTTCAATCGATTACGGCTCGATGGCTGCCTGCGCGAAGCAGGCCCGCAAGTCCGGAGCGGTGGAGGCGTTGCGTCGGCGCTTGGGTAACCCGCAGGCTGTGTTGTTGGGGGTTGATCGTCTGGATTACACCAAGGGCATCTCGCAGCGGCTGCAGGCGTTCCGGCAGTTGCTTGATCAACTCCCCGAGCACCAGCCGGGTTCGGTGGTGTTTGTGCAGGTTGCTACGCCTTCGCGGGAGCGCATTGACCATTATCGGGCGACTCGTGATTCGGTGGAGCAGTTGGTGGGTCGCATCAATGGTGAGTGCGCCGCGGTGGGCACCCCGGTGGTGCATTACCTCCACCGCTCTTTGCCTGCCGAAGAGTTGGCCGCCTTGTATGCTGCCGCGGACGTGATGGTGGTGACGCCGCTGAAGGATGGCATGAACTTGGTGTCCAAGGAGTACGTGGCGTGCCACGAGGATGGTTCGGGGGCGTTGGTGTTGTCGGAGTTTGCGGGGGCTGCGGCTCAGCTGACCCAGGCGCATCTGTGCAACCCGCATGATGTTCCTTCGATCACCGAGGCGATGCTGCAGGCGCTGCGTGGCTGCGGGGTTGTTAAAGATGGTGATGACGCCGCGTCGGATACGCAGGCACGCATATCGCTGATGGTGGACAATGTGCGCACCTTTGATGTGCACCGCTGGGCGCAGGATTTTTTGGAACTGTTGGAGGTCAAATGATGCGCTCGAGGGCTGTTGCTGCGGTTGTGTGCGCGGGTTCGCTGCTGGTGGGCTGCGCTGAGCGCGCCCATGTGGACACCGTGACCTGGCAGATCACCGATGTGTATGTGTCGGCGGATACCCCCAGTGGTGTGCCTGATGATATTGCTGGCAAGGCGGTGTTGGTGTTTGGTCGTTCGACGTTGGCGGGTAATACCGGTTGTGCGCCTTTGCATGGGAAGGTCATCTATGGCGGTGCGTCGCCGCAGGACGCGACGTCATTGACTATTAGTTCGCTGCGTGTGGATGATCCTTCCCCGGAGTGCTCTGGTCAGGCGATGTATGTGCATCAGGAGCTTGCGTCGATGCTCGAGGGGGGCTTTGATTTGCGGCATGAGAACCATGAGCTTGTGTTGCAGAAGCAGCCGAGTGGTTTGGATAGCCCGGCGATCCGCCTGGTGTACTGATGTCTGTGCTGATTCCCGCGCTCAAGCGGCTGCCGGCTTGCGAGTTTCTGCTGGTTGTTAGCGATTTCGACGGCACCCTGGCGGGTTTCAACCCTAACCCTGATGACGTCGCGGTGCATGCGCCCAGCATGGATGCCTTGCGCGCGTTGTCTGCTCTGCCAAACACGTCGGTGGCTTTGTTGTCGGGACGTTCGGTGGAGAGTTTGCGTGCGGCGTCTGGGGTGTGCCGGGATTCGGCGATCGCGTTGGTGGGGTCCCATGGTGCGCAGCGCGAGGAGGGTGCCCGTGTTTCACCCGAGCTGCAGCGTTGTTTGGATGAGGTAGCGCAGGCCTGGGAGCGCTTGATTGCCAGCTCTGGTTGCTCTGGGGCGTTTGTGGAGCATAAGCCGTATCACCGTGTGTTTCACGTTCGTGGGGTTGCTGACGCCGCGGTGGCTGAGGCGTTGCTGCGTCGTGCTGCTGGGGTGGGGTGCAGCCGGGGTGGTTTTAGTGAGGGCAAGTGCGTGGTGGAGTACTCCCCCATTGCGGTGACGAAGGGCGATTGGCTGCGGGAGCAGGTTGAGGGTTTGCCGGCCGGGGCTGGGGTGGTGTTTATCGGTGATGATGTGACGGATGAGCATGGTTTTTCTGCGCTGCGGGCGTTGGAGTCTGCGGGGCATAATGGGGTGCTGCGGGGTGTGAAGGTTGGGGATGGTGTGACTGAGGCCCATGCCACGGTGGCGGGCATCCGCGAGGTTGGGGAAATGCTATCTGAGCTGGCTAAAGCCCGACAGATTTTCATTAAAGAGCACCCCCGTTCTCAATGATTTTCAGTTGACAATTGTTTTCAAACGTAGTTGGTTGGAAAGCATGAAAAAGCTTCTTCTCGCTATCCCTCTTGCCGCAACCCTAGCTGCCTGCAGCTCCACCGCCACTGACCCGGCGACTGAATCGTCCATGGTCAAAGACGACGGCTCCATCAGCATCGTCGCCTCCACCAACGTCTGGGGCGACGTGGCCTCGACCGTTGTTCCCGACGCCGAGGTGACCTCCATCATCGACGGCGACGACACCGACCCCCACTTCTTCGAGCCCACCGCAGCCGACATGGCCAAGGCCAAGGCCGCTGACATCGTTGTGGTCGGTGGTGGCGGCTACGACGCGTGGCTGTACAGCGCAATCGACCCCGACAAGATCGTCCACGCCCTCCCCCTCACCGAGCACGATCACGATCACGGCGAGACCGGGCACGACGAGCATGACCACGACCACGAGGGCCACCACCATGACCACGGTGACCATGATGCTGATGGGCTAGTCAACGAGCACATTTGGTACGACACCCACGCCGTCCAGCACGTCGGCGAGGACCTCGCAGAGGCAGCCAAGAAGCTCGGCGCCAAGGCAAGCACCGACACCTTGGACGAGCAGATGCATACCCTGCACGAAAAGATCGATCACCTTCCTGCCGTGCGCGTCGCACAAACCGAACCCATCGCGGACTACATCATCAACCACTCCCCGATGATCGAAAGCACCCCCGAGGGTTACCGCCACACCACCTTGAGCGAGGCCGAGCCGACCGCGGCGGACGTTTCCGCCTTCCTCGACCTGATCAACTCCGGCGAGCTCGACGTGCTGGTCTACAACCCCCAGACTGAAACCCCCACCACCAAGCAACTCCTTGATGCCGCCAAGGCGAACAATGTCTCCGTGGTGGAAATCTCGGAAACCCCGGAAAAGGGGCAGAGCTTCTACGACTTCTTCACCCAAGCGGTCGATCGCCTTGCCGCAGTCAAGTAGCCCAGCGCTGATTTCTTTTCGTTCCGCGGCGGTGGATCCGCTGTGGAGCGACCTCGACTTCGACCTTGCCCCGGGCGAGTTCGTCGCGGTCCTGGGCCCCAACGGGGTGGGAAAATCCACCCTGCTGAACGTCATTTTGGGCATCCGCTCACTGAGCTCAGGCACGGTCGAGGTGTGTGACCGTGTGGGCTATATCCCCCAGCAGCGCATGTTCCCCGCCGAGCTCCCCATGCGGGTGCGGGACCTCGTCTCCCTGTCCTGCAACCACGGCCCCATTTGGAAGGCCCGGGGCGCCCAGCAACGCGCCTCCGAGCTATTGGAGCAAGTGGGAGCCTCCCACATCGCGGATCTTCGGGTAGGACACTTATCCGGGGGCCAGCAACAGCTCGTGCGCCAAGCCCAAGCCTTGTCCTGCAACCCGAAAGTTCTGCTGTGCGACGAGCCCCTGCTGTCGCTCGATGTGGGCGCCCAGCAACGCACCGTCGCGATGCTTGAGCAGCGACGCCAGCAGCACGCGACGTCAATACTGTTTGTCACCCATGGCATCAATCCGATTCTTGACGTCGCGGACCGCGTTCTCTACCTCGCACCTCACGGTCACACGCTGGGCACGGTTGATGAGGTCATGCGCGACGAGGTGCTAAGCGAGCTATACCAAGCACCCGTGCGTGTGGTGCGAGTCGACGGACGATTGGTGGTTGTCTAAATGCAAGCAACGTGGGATTTGCTGCAGGTTGGTTTTGTCCAACAGGCGCTGATTGCGGCAGCACTACTGGGGGTGCTCTCTGGTGTGATGGCGCCCATGATTGTCCTTCGCCAAATGAGTTTCGCGGTACACGGCACCTCTGAGCTGGCGCTGATGGGCGCATCCGCCGCACTATTGTTTGGCCTCAACGTTGGATTCGGCGCTGTCGTGGGATCGATCGTTGCAGCGATTGCTTTGACGCTGCTGGGCTTCAAGCAACAAGACGCCGCGGTAGGCGTGGTGATGAGCTTCGGGCTCGGCTTATCTGTGTTGTTCATCCACCTCTACCCCGGGCGCGCATCGACCGCTTTTTCACTGCTCACCGGACAAATCGTTGGCGTATCCGGAGCCAGCGTCGGGTTGCTCGCCGCGGTGACAGTCGTGGTTGTCGGCTCCGTCATCATCCTGTGGAGGCCCCTCCTGTTCGCCTCCGCCGACCCCCTCATCGCCGCATCACACGGCGTACCCGTTCGCGCCCTATCGGTGTACTTCGCGATACTAGTCGGCCTCAGCAGCGCACAAAGCGTACAAATCGTCGGCGCACTACTGGTCATGGCGCTGCTGATCACCCCCGGCGCATCAGCGGTCTACATCACCAACAATCCCGTGGCGGCGACCATCTGGTCAGTAATCTTCGCGGAAATAGCAGCGGCCGGGGGCTTCGTGCTTTCACTAGCCCCCGGCCTGCCGGTCAGCGTATTCGTAACCGGAATATCCTTTGGGATCTACCTGATCTGCCGAGCTATCGGGTTTGTGCGCGGCGCTGGCGTGCAAACTCCGACAGCACAACACCAGCAGCAACCGAGGCGTTAAGGGACTCCACCCAACCCACCATCGGGATACTCATCACAGAATCGCAGGTCTCCCGCACCAAGCGGGACATGCCCTTACCCTCAGAACCAACAACGATAACCACCGGGCCGGTGCCATCATAAGTGTCCAAGGTGTGGTCCCCGCCCGCATCCAAACCAACCACCTGGTAGCCGGCTTGCTGGAAACGCTTCAACGTACGCGTCATATTCGTCGCCTTCGCAACAGGCAGACGCACAGCCGTACCAGCGGACGTACGCCACGCAACAGCAGTCACCGACGCAGAACGACGCTCCGGAACAACTACACCATGGCCACCAAACGCCGCCACAGAACGAATCACCGCACCCAGGTTCCGCGGATCCGTAATGTTGTCGAGGCAGACAATCAAACCGTCTTCGCCACGCGACGCGACGTCATCAATCAAATCCTCAACATCGGCGTACTCAAACGGGGGGATCAACAAACCAATGCCCTGGTGCATGCCATTGCCGGTCATGCGATCCATCTCGTGCTTCGGCACCTCAACCGTCGGGATGGAACGCGCGCGGCACAACTGCACAGCCTCGCTCAAACGGTCATCGTTCTGGGTGCCCTCCACCACATACAACGTCTGGGCGGGAACCTTCGCCTTCAAACACTCCACCACAGGGTTACGGCCGACAACCAACTCGTTGCCATCATCTTTTTGATGACGCCCCTGCGCGCGACGCTCGCGCTCAATCTTGCGCTTATACGCTGCGTGATAGGTGCGATCCTCCGCCTTAGGCGTCGGGCCCTTACCCTTCAAACCACGGCGGCGCTGACCACCAGAACCAACAACTTGGCCCTTCTTGTTCGTCTTGCGCATCGCGCCCCGACGCTGAGAGTTGCCTGCCATCTACTTACCTGCCTTCAATTGCCACTGGGCGCCATCCGCCGTGTCAATAACCTCGACACCAGCAGCCGCGAGGGTGTCACGCACCTCATCAGCAACCGCCCAATCCTTGTTTGCTCGTGCCTGCGCCCGGCGAACAAGCTGCGCCTCCACGAGGGCATCCAGTGCGCCCATCGCAGCAGAATTATCCTGCCCACTGTGCCAGGTTTCCGCCAGCGGGTCAACGCCAAGCACAGCAGCCATCGCGCGAACCGACTGAGCCAAGGCACTAGCCTGCTCCCGATCGCCCTCAGCCAGCGCAGTATTACCCTTGCGGACAGCGCCGTGGATCACCGCCAAAGCCTTCGGCACGGCGAAGTCCTCGTCCATCGCCTCGGCGAACTCCGGGGCGACCTCGCCAGGCTCGACATCGGGGAACTTCGAGACAAAATCCTCAATGCGACGGTAGCCCGCAGCAGCCTCCAACAGGGCACCCTCTGAGTACTCAATCATCGAGCGATAATGAGCGCTACCCAGGTAGTAGCGCAGCTCCACAGGCCGCACAATCTTGGTGATGTTCTCGACACTCAACACGTTGCCCAGGGACTTACTCATTTTCTCCCCGGCCATCGTCACCCAACCGTTGTGCATCCAATAGCGGGCAAAACCGTCACCAGCAGCATGAGCCTGAGCGATCTCGTTTTCGTGGTGGGGGAACTTCAAATCCAAGCCACCACCATGGATGTCGAATTCCGCACCCAAATACTTGGTAGCCATCGCTGTGCACTCAATATGCCAACCAGGGCGGCCGTCACCCCACGGGGTAGGCCACGAAGGCTCACCCGGCTTAGCAGCCTTCCACATTGTGAAATCACGAGGATCACGCTTACCAGTGCCGGCAGACTCCCCCTGATCCATCTCGTCAAGCTTCTGGCCAGACAACTGGCCATAGCCCTCGATAGTTGCCGGACTGCAATACACATTGCCATCCGAGGCATAGCCATGGCCCGCATCAATAATGCGCTGCATGTACTCCACCATCTCAGTAATGTGGCCCGTCGCCCGAGGCTCCAACGACGGCGGACGCACACCCAACTGGCTATAAGCCCAGTTAAAAGCACGCTCATGAGTAGCCGCCCACTCCCACCACGGGCGACCATTTTCTGCAGCCTTCGTCAGGATCTTGTCATCAATGTTGGTGACATTGCGCACGAACGCGACGTCAAAACCCTTGTACTCAAGCCAATTACGCACAATATCGAACGCCACGCCACTACGCAGATGCCCAATATGCGGCACCGACTGCACCGTCGCACCACACAGATACACCGACGCATGACCGGGGTGCAAAGGTTCAAAATCGCGGAGCTGTCTGGTCGCCGAATCATAAATGCGTAAAGTCACGGACTCAAGTCTATACACCCCCATACACCAAAGCAGTAGCGATGGCAGCCCGCCCACGGCCCTCGCCCGTAAAGCCCATATGATCAGTCGTTGTCGCAGACACTGACACAGGCGCACCCAACAACTCCGACAAACGCTCCTCCGCCTCCACACGACGCGCAGACATCTTCGGACTATTCGCAATCAACTGCGCCGACACATTGCCCACAACAACCGACTCCCGATCCAACAACTCGCGAAGCTCCCGCAACAACTGCTCCCCCGACACCCCGTCATACTCCGGCCGACCCACCCCAACAAAACTGCCCAAATCCCCCAAACCCGACGCAGCCAGCACAGCATCGATCACAGCATGCGTCACGACGTCACCATCCGAATGCCCCTCGCAACCATCAACCCCCTCAAACAACAAACCAGCAATCCAACAAGGCTTACCGGCCTCAACCTGATGCGCATCAAACGCAGTACCCACCCGAGGCAACCCAACAGCAGTATTCATATTCACGCTCATAGGCCCCGATGATACTTGCCCACCCCGCCTAGCCACGCGACAGATAAAACTCCGCGACCACCATATCGATAGGGTTCGTAATCTTCAGGGCCTCAGCAGCCCCCTCAACCACCTGCACAGGCACACCAATCAACTCCAACAAAGAAGCATCATCAGTCACCACAGCAGCATCCCCCGCCCCCTGAGACTGCTGCCACTGCCGATTCGCCCGCACCAAAGTCGCAGCATCAAACCCCTGAGGAGTCTGCGCCGCACGCAACATCGCACGCTGCGGCGCCCCCACAACCTGCTCCGCCCCATCAACAACCTTGATCGTATCCACCACCGGCAACGCAGGAATCACCCCACGCGCCCCCGCAGCCACAGCATCAATCACCCGCTCAATCATCGCAGGCGGAGTCAAACAACGCGCAGCATCATGCACCATGATCGTGGCCTCCCCCTCACCCGGACAGCCCAACAACTCATACGCGAGCTGCACGCCCCTCCAAGCACTATCCGCACGCTCCGTACCCCCCTCAATCACACACACCCCAGGCTGGCTTCCCAGCGCAACCACCGCGGCGTCATCACGCATATCCGCCGACACCGTGACAACAACACGATCCACACCAGCAGCACACACCCCCGCAAGGGCACGATCAAGCAAAGACCTACCCCCAAGCTCCACCAAAGCCTTCGGCTTATTCGCCCCCAAACGAGTACCCGAACCCGCCGCAACAATCACAGCAGCAACACGTCGACTACACACAAGAAAAACCCAACGCCACTAGCATCGCCCAACGCCGGCAGCCACCCCACGCCACCGACACAAACGACTAGTCGTCAAAATCCAAGTCATCAAGATCAACATCGTCGGCAGGCTCGGGCTTAGGCTCCTCTGCCACACCGTCACTCTTCTGACGCTCCAACGTTGCCAGCATCTGAGCATCGAGCTCATCTGCCTTCTTCTCATCAACGTTTTCAGCCAACGCCAACTCGCCCACCAACACCTGACGAGCCTTCGCCAACATGCGCTTCTCACCAGCAGACAAACCACGATCCTGATCGCGGCGCCACAAATCACGCACAACCTCAGCGACCTTATTAACATCGCCAGAAGCCAAACGCTCCTGATTAGCCTTGTAGCGGCGAGACCAGTTGCCGGCCTCCTCAACATCAACCTCACGCAGCACAGAGAAAACCTTCAACAGGCCTTCCTCCCCCACCACGTCACGGACACCCACCAACTCCGCATTCTTCGCAGGCACACGAACCGTCAAATCCGACTGGTGGATCTGAAGGACCAGAAACTCCAGTGTCTCCCCTCCCATATCGCGCTGCTCAATCGCCTCAACGACTGCGGCACCGTGGTGGGGGTAGACGACAACGTCCCCGACCTTAAAATCCATTGACTGCTCCTATGGCCTTGAAGATTTCAGCTAGTCGATGCTACCACGTCCGGGGGCACAGAAATAGGCTAGGTCCCATCTAGCGACTAAACTAATACAACGGATAACCGCACACTCGAGCCACACAGCCCAAGTGTGCACAACAATCAGCAAAAAGCAGCGAAAAGAAAAGGACGAACCTGTGATCTCCAAGAAGTTGACGGTGGCCGTACTCGCCGGAGCAACCCTGACCTTGAGCGCTTGCGGTGCTGGCCAGATCTCCCAGACCGCCAACCAAGTAGCCGCTGTCGATGGCGCCTCCGCCACCGACGAGCACATCGCCGTCCGCGACGTCACCGTCCTGGTCGACGACGAAGGCGAAGCAGCCCTGAAGTTCACCGCAATCAACCTCGATCCCGTCGGCTCCGACTCCCACACCCTCAAAAAGGTGACCGTCGGCGACCAGACCGTCAAGTTCAATGAAGAGGACCTCACCATCGAGCCGAACTGCAGCCTCGTCGCAGACAGCGAAGCAGAGCTCGACAATCTTGCCCAGGACAAGGAAGCCTGCATCACTTACGTCGCCAACACCGTCGACAACCCCGGCTTCGCACTCGGCGGCAACAAGCAAGTGACCTTCGAGTTCAATGACCTGAGCGTCACCACCGATGCCACCATCGCAGCCCCCGTCCTCGATGCCGGCTCCGATCACCCCCGCGAGAACACCCCCGAGCACGCCGGTCACAGCCACTAGTACTCGGCACCAGTACTAGGCACCAGCCGTCTTGGCCGGCACTGGTCGGCTCTGGTTTTGAGGCCAGGCGGGAGGTCCCTCCCGCGCTACATTTTTCAAGGCACCGCACAGCCCTGCGGTGCCTTTTCTTTATCTTTTTACGGGCGGCGTGCCAAAATGTGCGCATTTAGCCGCCTCCCCGTTACATTTCCCCAGGTCGACTCTCGCGAGGCGGCCAAGATGCGCACATTCTGGCACCCCACAACGGCAAAAGGGCGGGCCGCGCACATTGTGCACGACCCGCCCTTGAGCATGGGCTGCTAGCTTGTGCTAGCTGTCACCGCCTACTTGCAGTGCTTGCCCTTGCCCTTGCCCTTGCGGCGGGAACCGATCAGGCCAGCACCTGCGGCTGCCAGAACAATACCTGCCACACCGAATCCGATGACATCTGCACCGGTCTGTGCCAGCGCGGTCGGGTTCTTAGCGATACCCTTGATGCCTTCATTGGTCTTGGCGATGCCCTTGCCCTCGACGGCAGGAGCCTCGGTAGCTGCGGGAGCTTCCGGTGCCGGCTGCGGATCGGAGGAGCCGATGTGGTGTCCGAGGAACGGAATCAGGCCAAGCAGCGGCCACCAGGGGACGCGGCTGCCCTTGTGCGAGGTGAACTCTGCGGTGTCCTCATCAGAGGTGACCTTTTCACCAGCAGGGGTGTTACCGGTCGCCATCGCGGTGTTGACCACGCGGCCGGCATCGGCGTCCTTGTCGGTGACAATGTAGTCCGCTGCTGCGCACTCGGTGCTCTCGTTCGGGGCGAGAGTCTTGGCCTCACAGCTGACCTCAACGCCAGCATCAACCAGCTTCTCGTCGTACACCGCGACATCACTGAGGGTGATATCACCGGTGTTGGTGACGGTGAAGACGTACTTCACCTTGTCGCCAGGGGTGTAGCTGTCCTTCTTGTCGGCGATCTCCTTGGTGATGTTCAGACCAGTGACCTTAGAGACCTCCACCGTCTTGGTTGCGGTTGCTTCCAGCGTCGGCTGCTCGTGGTAGCTACCGGTTGCCGTTGCGGTGTTGACGATATCTTTGCCAGCATCCACGTCGGCCTGATTGATCGGCTTAGTGAAGGTACAGGTTACGGTTTCATCAGGCTGCAGGGTTGCGGTGCCTTCTGCCACTGCAGGATCTGCACACTCGAGCTGACCTTTGGCCGCCATCGGATCGTTGATACCAACATTGTTCAGCTCGGTGGAGCCTGTGTTGGCGACAGTGAGGGTGTAGGTGATGGTGTCACCAGCCTTCACTAGAACCGGGCTAGCGTCCTTGGTCAGGGTCAGTGCAGACTTGCCGGTACGGGCGGTTGTGCTGGATTCCTCAGACTCAACCGTGCTGGGCTTTTTGGGCTTCGGCTCGATCGGGTTGAGGGGCACAATGTTGCTGATCTTACGGATCGGCGTGGTGCCTGCAACGGTAGCCACATTGTTGACAGTGCCTGCTGCGACGTCAGCTTCGGTCACCGTGTAGTCAGAATCGGAGTGGCACATGGTTTCTGCACCAGCAGCCAAGTCGGTTGCTTCACAGGTGACGGTGATGCCGTTGTCTTCGAGCATCTTGTCCTTGATGACAAGTTTGCTGATCGAGGTCTCACCGACGTTTTCGACCTTGAAGGTGTAGCGAATCTTGTCGCCAGCCACGTAGGGCTCCTGCAGGTTGTCGATCGTCTTGGTGAGCTTCAGCAGCGGGGTCTGCTCCTTGAAGGGCACCTTTGCCTCGGCCTGAACCGGGGTGACCTTCTTGTTGCCGTACTTGCCGGACACGCCAGCAATGTTGACGGACCAGTCGTAGGAGTCCACATCGGACTGCAGGACCTTGAAGGAGGCCTTACAGACGATGCTTCCGCCAGCCGGGAGGCTTGCGCCTGCGCCGCCCCACGCGGCGGCATCATCACAGGTGATGGTGGCTTCGCGCTCGGGGTCTTCCAGCATGCCAGCGATGACGTCGTCGGTGATGATCACGTTGTCGACGCGGGTGTTACCAGCGTTCTTCGCAGTGATCGTGTAGTTGACGGTGTCGCCTGCCTCGCGTTCTGCGTCCGGCTCGTCCGCGACCTTTTCGATGGTCAGTGCGGGGATGCCGGTGCGGAAGTTAGCGGTCGACGGATTGGACTTGACGTCCTGACCGCCAGGAGTCGATCCACCGGTGGTCTTGCCGCTGGCGGTTGCAGTGTTGGGCACGAGACCCATTTCTGCTTCCTCCGGGGTGACCTTGTGGGTCTTGGCGACGCAGGTGTGCTCGTCACCGGGTGCCAGTTCGCCACCGCCACAGTCAAAGGCTTCGCCGAACATCGGGTCAGAAACCTTGATGTCCTTTAGGGTGACGTCGCCGGCGTTGCGGACAACGAAGCCGTATTCGACGGTGTCACCTTCGACGAATTGTTCGCCTTCGGGCTTGTTGGTGATGGTCTTTTCCAGCTCCAACTTCTTGGCGTTGGCCACGGTGATGGTGGCGGAGTCGCTCTTCTTCGGTGCCTTCGCCTTATTGGTCTTGCCTTCGGCGGTGGCGGTGTTGGTGAGCGGCTTTTCGGCATTGACGTCGTCTTGGGTGACGGTGATCGTAGCTTCGCAGGTTACGGAATCACCCTTGGCGATCTTGTCTGCACCTTCGGGGCAGTTGAGGACGACGTCATGACCGTCCATGTCGTCAATGATTTTCACGTCGGTCAGGTCGGTCGTGCCGTCGTTGGTGACCTTAATGGTGAAGGTTGCCTTCTCGCCAGCCTTGTAGGGGCCGGGGTTTGCGATTGCCTTGTCGATCGCCAAGCTGGGCTTGCCGGTGTCGACGGTTGCGTCGTCTTCGTCCTTAACCGGGTCATTGTTGTGAACCTTGTTGTTCGGCTTTAGGCCGACAACGGTTGCCTTGTTGACCAGGGTGGGGCTGTCTGCCTCTTCTGCGGTGACGACGTGCTTGTCGGCGGTGCAGGTGGTCTTGGCGCCGGGCGCGAGCTCGGTTTGTTCACAGGTGACGCCGTTTTCGAACATCGGGTCGGTGACCTTGACGTCATGCAGGGTCACGTCACCGGTGTTTTCAACAACGAAGCTGTATTCGACTTCGTCGCCTTCGACGTAGATCGGCTTGGGGTCAACCACGGTCTTGGTCAGCTTGATGCCGGCCTTTGAGGAGACAGAAACCTTAGCTTCTGCCTGGGGTCCCTCGACCTTGTTTTCACCGAAGTTACCGGCGGTGGAGGCGGTGTTGACGATCTGTTCGCCAGCGTCGACCTCGTCTTGGGTAACGGTCGTGGTGCCGAAGCATTCAGCCTTCTGACCGATAGCAAGGGTGCCAATTTCAAGGCCATCGATGCGTCGGCCGTCGACCATGCAGTAGACGTCTTCCGCGTCGGTGAACATCGGGTCGTTGACGACGACGTTGTCTACCGGGGTGATGGCGTCAGCCGGGTTGGTGACGGTGACCTTCCAGGTGACCTTGTTGCCCTTGACCAGGTCAACCTGCTTTTCAGAGGTGACGGCCTTGGCGATCTCCAGCTTCGGGGTACCGGTATTGAAGGTCGCCTTGGATTCTTCCGACTTCACGCGCTCTGCGAGCGGGGTGTCGGCGTTCTGTCCGGGCTTGGTCGCGTTGGCGGTTGCCACGTTTTCGACCTTGCCGTTGGTTGCAGCGTCTTCTGCGCTGACTTTGTAGTCAGCTGTGCATTCAACGCTGGCGTTGGGGGCGATGGGGCCTTCACCACAGGAGATTTCGTCTGCGCCAAGCTTGGAGTCCAGAACCTTCGGGTTGTCGAGGGTTTGGGTACCGGTGTTGGTGATGACGAACTTGTAGGTGACGGGCTCGCCCTGTGCGTACAGCGCCTTGGGTTCGACGATGGACTTCTCGAGCTTGATGGAGGCCTTAACGTTCAGCGGTGCGCTGGCTTCGTTGTTGGCCTTCTTCTGCTCTTCGGTCTCGACGACGTTGTCCGCGGTGCGGTACTTGGCGCTGACGTCGGCACGGTTGTCGATCTTGGTGAGGGTGTCTAGGTCTTCCTGGGTCACCTCGGTGGTGACGGTGCAGGTGACCTTGGTGCCCTGCGCAAGAATGCCGGCTGCCGGGTCGAAGCCGTCGGGGCAGACGATGTCTGCGCCTGGGCGTTCGTGGGTGAATACGTCGGTGATTGCGACGTCATTGAGGTCCGTGGTGCCAGTGTTGGTCACGGTGATCTCGTAGACGATCTGATCGCCACGGTTGTAGCTGTCCTTCTTGTCCTTGATGGACTTGGCCAGATCAACCTTGGGGGTACCGACGACGACCTTGGCCTCAGAGGTTGCTTCTACCTTTTCGCCTTGGACGTTCTCGCCAGTCACTGTGGCGGTGTTGTCGTAGGTGTCGGCTTCTGCATCCTGCGGGGTGAGCACGTGGGTTGCGGTGCACGTCATGTGCTCATCGGGTGCCAGTTCAGTCTTCGGGCACTTGAGGTCGCTGACCTTCTCGTCTGCCAAGGTGACGTTTCGCAGCGTGACCTTGGAGGTGTTGTGCACATCGAAGCTGTATTCGACGGTTTCGCCTGCCAGCGCCTTGCCTTCGATTGCCTGGTCGTCCTGCTTGACTTCAGCGGTCTTGGTCAGGGCGATGGAGGGCTTGTATACGGGCACCTCAATGGTTGCGGTCTTCTTCTCGGTCACGACGTCGCGGTTCTTCTCTGCGTTGTCGGGTCGAGTCTTGCCCTTCAGCACTGCGGTGTTGTCGATGTCCTTGCGGTTGTCGACGTCCTTCTGGTTGACGGTGTATTCGACGGTGCACTGGAAGCCTGCGCCGGGGGCGAGGGTGAGCTTGCCGTCGGTGACGTTGAGCTTCGGTGCTTCTTCAGCGCCAGCTTCAGCGTCGAGCGCTACACAGTTGTCAAGGGTGACGGGTGCTTCGTTGGAAAGCTTGCTGTCCTCCAGGGTGACATTGTGCAGGGTGACGTTACCGGTGTTACGGCCGGTGATGACGAAGGCTGCTGCCTCTTTGTTGTCGCGAACAACGCGGTCACTGAGTGCGTCTGTGCCCTGGTCGGCCGGGCGTACCTGCTTGGTGAGTTCCAGAGCGGGGCCGGGTTCGACGATGGGGACAATCACCGAGGACGGATCCGGGGTGACGACCTTGCTCTTGTACTTACCGGTGATGGATGCGGTGTTCTTCAGGATGGCTTCGAGGTCGATGTCTTCCTGAGTGACCTTGCTCCAAGTGACGGTGCAGGAGTACTTGTCGCCGACAGCCAGGTTTGCGCCTGCCTCAGACAGCAGGTCGCCCTTGGCTTTAAGGTATTCACCTACGTAGGCGGTGCCTTCGGAGTTGGTGATGACGCAGGTCAGTTGATTCTTGAGTTTTTCACTCTCGGTGTCCTTGACCCACTGGTCGTCGAGCTTAACTTCGGTCAGCGGAACATCGCCGTCATTTTCGCCTTCGATGGTGAAGGTTGCTTCGCCGTCAACGGTTCGCTTGTCTTCCGGATCATTGACAGACTTCGCCACAGTGACGCTTGGGCTAGCCACCCAGTAACCGAAGTTGATGTCACGGATTTGCTCTTCCTGACCACCATTTTGGGCGGGGGAAATTCCCTGGATTACTTGGGTACCGGATTCCCAGGTGCCGTTGTTTTCAGGGTTCTTGCCAGCCTCGGTGTTGATCTCTTGATCATCGAGAGGCTTCACGCGAACCTTGTAGGTACCTGCGGGCAGGTTGTCGAATTCGTAGTGACCGTTTTGGTTCAGCTTGCCTTCACCGAGGGTAATGGTCTGGTAAACCTCGTCACAGTTTTCGACCTCGCCAGCTTTGTTGGTGGTGCACTTAAGCAGCTCAACAATGCGACCGTTGGGCGACGGCTCTTCTTCAGAACCGCGTGATGCATCCTTGTCAACGTCTTGGTAGATGTTGCCACTGATGCGACCTGCGTAAACCTCGGTTTGAACGGCTGCCGGCTGAGGACCAGCGTTAGCACGGGAGTACATCTCTGTTTCGGTGACAACGTAGACGCCGATCTGGTTACGGTAACGATCGCCCGCACGGTTGTCCTTTGCATCGAAGTGCAGGTAGTAGGTCCGGTTAGACTCGGGCAGGAAAGTCTTTGAGCGGAATCGCAGTGCGGTGATCTTTTCGCCACCGGCCTTTGCGGATTCCTTGTACTTTTCCAACTCTTCTTGGGTGAGGTCGCGCCAAGCAGTGGTATTCGGCTTGGAGTCAAGATCGCCCACACCTGGGCGCTTGAACATCGCGCGGCACAGCTCGATATCCGAGGCGTTAGCCGTGGACGGACACATCGAGACCTTCTTGGGGTCATCGGTGGTGAACTGGACCGGGAGGTTCTGGTCGTCGCCGACGTATTTGGGCAGTTCGTCCAACCAGTACTGGCCGTGGAAGTCGGTGCCTTCGCCCTCTGCACCGGTGGACTCGGACTGGCCGTCAAGGTTACGCCCATCACCGTTGTAAGGGAGGACGTCGATGAACTCGCTCGCGCCGAATTGTCCGGTGCTGTAGTTGACGATGTTCACCGCATGGGTGAAATCGGTGCGTGTAGGAACCAAGGGGTCAATGACAGACTTGGACAGCTGAGCCACTGTAGCCTGCGGGATGACGATGGTGTCATACTTGGTGGCGCTCCTCAAAGGCGTGTAATTGCTGGGCACCGGCTGCGGCTTCATATCCCACGTGGGATTGTTTGTAGCGTTAGCATCAACCTTCGGCGATCGGCTGTTGGCCAGGCCTTGGTTGACGGTGAGCGTCTGTCCACCACTGGGATCTGTGATCGCAGGCGTGCCAGTCAGGCGCCATTCAGACAGCACGTTGAAGCGCTGGCCGGGGCCTGCCCACACCGGGGTATAGACGTGGAAGCTACGGCTATCGCCCTTGAAGTCACCATGGGTGATCATGCCAAAGTAGCTGTAGATCCAACTGCTCTTTTCCTGCTGAGCGTCAACTGTTTTCTGCATGAGGAAGGGCTGCATGAAGGGGTCGTCGCTGGGATCTGCGGACAGCGCCCAGGTTTGTTCGATGTAACGACCTGCGTCAAAACCACAGTCTTGGGGATTATTAGACTTGGGTGTGTCCTGAATGAAACGCGCATTCGGGGGCAGTTCGGCAGGAACAACATCGAGGCACTTGGAGATGTACACACGGTGGATAACCTGCTCCGGGGGAAGGTTCTGCTCTTCGCGCTTCTTCAGGTAATCCGCGTAGCCTTCTTCACCCAAGCTTTCCTTCATGGTCTTGGAGCTCAGGTAGGCGCTGCCGTTGTTGAAGCCGAGGGACGGGATCCCACGGTATTCGTATTTTTGGCGTCCGAGCGACTTGATCGCGGGATCAGTCCGGGTGAGGTAGGAGGTGTTGACACCCGCAGAAGGGGTGGAGAAGTATATGCGGCTGCTGGCCACAGGTGAGGCCGGGCCACAAGCAGTCTTCACGCTAGCGAAGTTCGGGGTAGTGACGTACTTAGCACCTTCAAGGTTGATGACACCGGCCTCGTTGGGACCGGGGTTAGTGTGGTCGTCCTTGATGGCGGTTGCGATGACTGCAGGGTCAGCACCTTCGACACGGTAGCGCAGGGTGGTGGGGCTAGTAACTGCCTTCTCACCGGGAAGAACGATGTAGAGGCCGGTGGCCTTCTGGTTCCATTCTTGGCTCATGTCACGGAAGTTGTTCACGCCGTTGGCGTAATCGGCTACGAGTGTCCAGTCTTTGATCTCGCCACAGTTGTTGCCGTCGACGGGCTGGTCAGTGATGTAGACCTTAGCGTTGGCAAAGACCTCGCCGAGGGGACGGCCGTTTGCACCGATACCATAATAGAGGCTGATGCGCTGCTCGCCGCGCCTCCAGCCAACGCACACCGCAGCGTTGCTGGAGGCGTTAGCTGGCGACAGGCTGAGGTCAACCCAGCTATCGTTGAGCGGGGCCCTGGGGTTATCGGGAAGTTTCAGGCTGGAAGAAGCAACCGTGTCGTTCTTTGTGAAAGGAACACAGCCGGAGCTTCCGGGCTCGGCAGAGCAGTCGTAAGTCACCTTTTCAACAACCTGCTTGGCGCAGTTATTGTTAGCCATCCCCTTGCCGGGACCAGTGTTGCTCTTGGGATCTGTGGTGCTATCGGTGCAAGCAAGAGTGTTGCCTGGGTCCTGATCCAACCACTTGGGTGCAACCTCAGGGAATTCAGCAGGGACACCGTTGTAGGATTTAACCGGGCCTAGCTTGCCGGTTTCTTTGTCCACAGTGTCCATGCGGGTAATGAATTCATTCTTACCCTCTTGGAACATGTCTTCGGGGATGAAGAATTTGAAAGGAGCACGCTCGCCGCGCGTACCCGGGCTGGTCGTGTAACGCTCCTGAATGTAGGGGTTTCCCTGGTCATCCAGCTTAACGGTGGTTTTCGTACCGTTGTAGTACCCGATAATTTCTCCCGCACGGCCTTTGAACTTCTCCGGCAACTGCAGGGTATAGCGGGTCAGACTATCGGAGGATGGCGCATTGTAAAGGCCAAGTTCGGGTTTGTAGCTCTTGCCATTCGCGTTCTTCCGGGGGTAGGCATTGGCATCCATGATGTTCCACGAGTTGGTCAGGTTAGACCATGCGCTGATGCCACGGTAGGGCTTACCGGGGTCAATATCGTTGTCGCCATCTGCTTCACACAGTGCGGAAGTATCGGCTCCAGGCCCAAGGTTCGCAGGAGTACCACCGAGGTATGTCGGGCTGGTGTCCTCGTAGGTCTGGTTGATCGTCTGGTCCATGCGGTTGGCTTCGACGATGCGCAGATCGCGGTCGGCCTTCAGCACACCGATGAGCTTGCCGTTAGCGCTTGGACCTTCGTAGATATCTGCACCGAGGCTGAAATCACCAGCCTGGGTTTCCATCACGCGGTTGGGATTCTCAGTCATGGCGGAGCCAAACCAGCCAAGCGACTGAGTGTTGCCCTGGGTCGGCAGGAATCGGATGGTGTAGGTGCCATCTTTGTTGTCCGTCAGGGCAGCACCGGTGAGGTTTAGCAATTCGGACTTGTACTCCGGGGTGCGAGTGGGCTCGGGGAAGCCTTCGCGGGCTTTTTGGCCAACCCAGCGGGGGCGAATAGTGACAACACGGTCTTCGCTACCGGAGTTCACACTCATACGAAACTGGTATTTCGCGCCACTACCTGCGCAGGCGACGTTGTCTTTGACGCTGTCGTCACCGATTGCGTAGCCCATGGACGAGTTGATGACACAGGAGCCATCCTTGTCCTGGCCGACGCCGGCCTCGAGCAGAGCAAGGCTGAATTGGATAACTCCATCGCCTTGCTCGTACTGCACCGAGTCAGAAGGTGCGACCGCAGGGGCCGCTGGTGGCGCAGTGTTTTTGTTGGCAACTACTTGGGCATGCGCCGCTGGCAGTGGTGCGTTCAATCCCATGGAACCAACCATGAGAATGGAAGCAGCCAACGCTAGAGCACGCCTAGAGAGCGCTTTGATTGACATAGATTCTCCAAACCTGTGTGAGTGCGCTTGTAGCAAAACTCAGCAGAAGCACATTAAGTACAGAACTTTCCATCTTCTGACAGTACCCGTGATTCTCAGGTTCTTCCAATCAATTCTCAGTGAACTCTAAGCTTCGCGGGATGGCCTAACCTTAGAAACATGGCTAAGAAAGTTCGTCCCGTCCACGTGTGTACCGATTGCGGTTACCAGGCCCCTAAGTGGCTTGGTCGTTGCCCAGAGTGCGGGGCCTGGGGAACCTTGAATGAACAGCTTCCTTCGCAGCCCTCCACACAGGCAGTTTCTGGGCAGTCGACTACTCCTCAGCCGATCACATCGATCCCCGTAGACGCGACCACAGCTGCGACGACGGGCTTAGCTGAGCTAGATCGTGTTCTTGGTAACGGTTTGGTACCGGGTTCGGTTGTTCTGCTGTCCGGCGAACCTGGTGTGGGCAAGTCCACACTGCTTCTTGACGTCGCGGCGCATGCGGCGCGCGCGAACAATGGACAAAACAAGGTGCTGTACGCCACCGCCGAGGAGTCGACGGGCCAGGTACGTTTGCGCGCTGAACGCACCGGAGCTTTGGACGAGAACTTGCTGCTGGTTGCCGAATCCAACTTGGATACCATCTTCCACCATGTAGATAAGCTAAAACCAACGCTGATCGTGGTCGACTCTGTGCAGACTATGCATGCACCGGGTGTGGAAGGCGTGCCTGGCGGCGTCGCCCAGTCTCGTGCAGTGACCGCAGCGTTAACCACCCTGGCTAAAACCACCGGAGTCTCAGTGATTCTGGTGGGACATGTGACCAAGGATGGAAATGTCGCTGGTCCTCGAGTTCTGGAGCACCTGGTCGATGTGGTTTTGCACTTCGAGGGCGACAAGCACTCCTCACTCCGCATGCTTCGGGGTTTGAAGAATCGCTTTGGTGCGACAGATGAGGTCGGCTGTTTTGAACAAACTGCGAACGGCATCCGGGAGGTCAGCGATCCAAGTGGGTTGTTCCTTTCCTCGCGTGACGCTACCCCGGATGGGACAGCCATCACCGTAGCGATGGACGGGGTGCGGCCGATCCTGGCGGAGATTCAGGCACTCCTGATGGAAACACCTGCGAAGAACCCTCGGCGTGCAGTGACGGGCCTGGATTCCACTCGTGTGCCGATGGTGCTGGCGGTTCTAGCGGCGCGCGCCGGCTTGCAGACCGCCGACAAGGAGGTCTACATCGCTACCGTCGGCGGCATGAAGATTGGTGAGCCCGCGGCCGACTTGGCGGTGGCGATGGCCACGGCGTCGGCACTAACCCGCACTCCCCTGCCGCAGCGCACAATCGTGATCGGGGAAATTGGCCTCGCCGGCGAGCTCCGTCGGGTGCCCAATTGTGACAAGAGGCTCGCTGAGGCCGCCCGTCTGGGCTTTGAACGCGCGATCGTTCCGCGTGGAAGCGTGCAAGCAAAAGACACCCCGCTGGTTGTCAGCGAGGTGTCGACTGTGGCGCAGGCACTGGAGTTCCTTAAGAAATAACCTCTAGCGCCCGGGGCTGAAACTAAAAATTCTCAGCTTCTTTTAAGGCGGTTACAACAGGTTAAAGGGATGCGCCTCGGAAGGGTTGTTGCCAATGACGGTGTGCAGGAAGTAAGACCCTGCCGGCACCGGGTTGCGCTGGCCGCATTGTCCGGGCTCGGAATCGGTGCGCGACCACACTGCGCGGTAGTAGCGTTCGGAACCTGCGGGGAAGATCCTGGAGGTTCCGTCTACCGGCTGGTTGCAGTCTAGGTCGGACCAGACGCGACGGTTGGTGGACAGGTCGTAGACTTCAAAACGCAGGGGGTTGTCGCGAAGGTCAATGGTGCAGTCCGCGGCGGTTGGGTTCTTCACCGTCATGTAGAACTCTGGCAACTGTCCTTCCTCGTAGGAGGGCTTATCGCTCGTGGCGCTAATCTGCAAGTCGGACAGCTCACAGCTCTGCTTTTTGGACTCTTGCGCTGAATCCTTGCCGTCCTTGCTGTCCTTGTCGTCTTTCGAGTCCTTGTCAGCTTTGTCGCCTGCGTCTTTGCTGTCCTTGTCAGCTTTGTCGGCATCTTTTTTATCCGATGACGCCGCCTTGTCGTCACCGTCTTTGCCTGCGGACGCCCCATCGGTCCCCTTTGCCGGGTATGGTGCATCGGATGTCACTGCTGCGGCCGACTGATCTGGCTGGTCGGCTGAACGGTTGGAAAACAGCTGCATCACCCCGAGCAGCAGCGCGACAACAGCAAGGAGTACGACGACCGCCGCGACGCGACGTCGTACGTAAATAACCTTGGGCAGACGATTGTGTTCAGTCACACTGCACACACTAGCCGGCGGATGCGCGAAGCTTAGGCTTCCACGCCGATTTCAACGACAGGCTCTGCCAGGCCATCGGACAGGCGGTAACGCACGCCGACGATACCCATGCGGCCTTTGGCGACTGCGGCTTTGATCTCTGGCGATCGGCTCATGATCTGGTCGACGGTCTCCGCCACGTGGTGGGCCTCAAATTCTTCTGTGGTGGTCTTGCCCATGGCGCACGCTTCTAAAATGGAGGGGCTGACTTTTTCAATCAGCACGCGCTGGAAACCACCCGGGATTTCGTGGCCGTCCAAGGCAGCTTGCGTCGCAGCGACTGCGCCACAGGATTCGTGGCCGAGAACCACGATCAGGGGCACATGCAAACCTTGCACCGCGTATTCAAGCGAGCCAAGCACCGCCAAGTCGATGATTTCCCCGGCCGTGCGGATGACGAAGATGTCGCCCAAACCCTGGTCGAAGATCATCTCCACCGGCACGCGGGAATCTGAGCAGGCCAGAACAACTGCGCAGGGTTCCTGGCCCGCGGTGAGCTCCACGCGGCGACGGTGATCTTGGTTTGGCCGCGTTTCCTCGAAGTTCATAAAACGGCGGTTGCCCGCCTGCAAGGCTTCCCAAATCGCGTGGGGTGTCCGCTCAGCATTTCTCATGAGAAACATTGTGCCCCACGACACCCTCGCTAACTACTTAGCTTGGCTTCCGCTGACTATTTCTGGAACACTGACACACTTAGAATGAACGCTCGAAACCACGCCCCCAGCCGACCAACACAGTTCGATTACCGCGCACTGTGCGATTGGTATGCAGCCAACGCTCGCCCCCTGCTATGGCGACGACCAGGCACAACAGCCTGGGGTGTTCTTGTTTCAGAGGTGATGAGCCAACAAACCCCCGTCGCCAGGGTGCAACCGATTTGGCAACAGTGGATGGATCGATGGCCCACCCCGCAAGACTTTGCAGCGGCATCGAGGGCTGACATTCTCCGCGCGTGGGGTTCTTTAGGTTACCCCCGCCGCGCCCTCCGGCTTCACGAATGCGCCCAGGAAATCACCGCCCGATACGGCGCCGAATCGAACGCAAGGGAAGGTTCCGAGCCCGTTCCAGAAGACTTGGCGGAGCTGCTGGCACTGCCAGGTATCGGGGACTACACGGCGCGAGCAGTGCTGTGCTTCCACTACGACCACAACGTCGCCGTCGTCGACACCAATGTGCGCAGAGTCTACGCCCGCGCCGTGTCCGGAAATTATCTTCAAGGCCCGGCAAGAGCCTCTGACTTAAGAAAGCAACAAGCACTTGTTGACGCCGCGCCCGTCGACGTTCACGGCCCGACTTTCTCTGTCGCAATGATGGAGCTTGGGGCGTTGGTATGCACAGCGTCATCACCCGATTGCGGACACTGTCCCATTCAGGCGTCTTGTGCCTGGCAGCTGGCGGGAGCGCCCGCCCCCTCAGAGCGGGAGCTGGCGCAGGCGAAAAAACGAGTGCAGAAATTCGCGGGAACTGACAGGCAGGTGCGCGGCATCATCATGAAGGCTCTGCGCGAATCCGACTCCCCCGTTACAAAAGGCACCATCGATCTGCTGTGGCCCGATGCTGCGCAACGAGACCGCGCTCTGCTCGGTCTCCTAGAAGACGGCCTAGTTGAACAACTAGACACTGGTTTCGCTCTGCCAGCCTAAAACCCTAAAACCCTCAGCAAGACACAAAGAAGCCGTGATTAGAGGTTCTAACCACGGCTTGTCTTTTGGCGCTACGTCAGCGGTTTACTTCTTCCAGCGTCCCCGGAAGGTGAAGCCACCAGGAAGTCGCACCCACAGGCCACCGCGACTGTTGACGGTAACCGGACCCAGCTTTGTGGAGCCGGACACACCAGAGCCGGATACGTTGATCCAGGAGTTCTTACCGACTTTTTTACGTTTGCGGAAGTTCAGTCCCGTTGGGGTAATGCTCTTGCGTGCCATGTTGTGCTCCTCGTGCTGGTTGTCTAGCCCACTGTGTAAGGATTGTAGAGGCTAGTTGCTATCGCCGTCGCCTTGCTCTTCAGCCAAGGCGATAACGTTGTCGATTTCTAGCTCTTCTGCGGTGGCATCTTCAGGCACGGGCTGCTCCGACGCGTCCGACACCTGGCGGATCGCGTCAGCTACCTCGTGGCTAACATCCGACAGCTCTGGCAGGGGCTTCGGCTTGGCGGAGAACGTCAAGGTGGCCTTGGCAGAGGTTGGGTCTTCGCCCTCCACATCGACTACTACGATCTCGCCTGCACCGATCTCACCGAACAGGATCTTTTCGCTCAACGCGTCTTCGATCTCTCGTTGGATGGTGCGGCGCAGCGGGCGTGCACCAAGGACCGGGTCGAATCCACGCTTTGCAAGCAGCTGCTTTGCCTGATCGCTGACCTCCAGGCCCATATCCTTTTCATCCAGAGCCTTAGACACGCGGCCCAGAAGCAGATCAACCATGTCGACAATCTGATCCTGCGTGAGCTGATGGAACACCACGACGTCATCAATGCGGTTCAAGAACTCGGGGCGGAAGTGCTTCTTCAGCTCGTCGTGCACCTTGTTCTTCATGCGTTCGTAGCGGCCGGTTTCGTCCTGCTCGCCGGTACCGGAGAAGCCCATTCCCACAGCCTTGGAAATGTCCTGCGTTCCAAGGTTGGAGGTAAAGATCATGACGGTGTTCTTGAAGTCCACGACGCGACCCTGGCCGTCAGTGAGGCGGCCTTCCTCAAGCACCTGCAGGAGGGTGTTGTAGATCTCCTTGTGTGCCTTTTCGATCTCGTCGAAGAGAATGACAGAGAAGGGCTTGCGGCGCACCTTTTCGGTCAGCTGGCCGCCTTCGTCGTAGCCTACGTATCCGGGGGGTGCACCGAACAGGCGGGAGGCGGTGAACTTGTCGTGGAACTCACCCATGTCGATCTGGATGAGCGCTTCTTCGTCGCCGAAGAGGAACTCCGCCAGGGCCTTGGACAGCTCGGTTTTACCCACACCGGAGGGGCCGGCGAAGATAAAGGAACCGCTGGGACGCTTTGGGTCCTTCAGGCCTGCGCGGGTGCGGCGGATGGCGCGGGAGACAGTCTTGACTGCGTCGTCCTGGCCAATGATGCGCTTGTGGAGTTCTTCTTCCATCTTGAGCAGACGTGAAGATTCTTCCTCCGTCAGCTGGACCACGGGGATGCCGGTCCAGTTGCCGAGGACTTCGGCGATCTGCTCTTCGCCGACCTCAAGGATTTCCTCAAGTTCGCCGTTGCGCCACGCCTTTTCCTTTTCAGCGTGCTCCTCATGCAGCTGGCGTTCGGTATCGCGCAGGCCGGCAGCCTTTTCGAAGTCTTGGGCGTCGATAGCTGCTTCTTTTTGGCGGCGCACGTCGGCGATCTTTTCGTCGACGTCGCGCAAAGACTGCGGTGCGGTCAGGCGCTTAATGCGCATGCGTGCGCCGGCTTCGTCGATGAGATCGACGGCCTTGTCAGGCAAGAAGCGGTCATTGATGTAGCGGTGCGAAAGGTTCGCAGCAGCCGCCAGCGCAGAGTCGGTGATGGACACACGATGGTGCGCTTCGTAGCGGTCGCGCAGACCCTTGAGGATCTCAATGGTCAGGTCGACACTGGGCTCCGGGACGTTGACGGGCTGGAATCGGCGTTCCAACGCGGCGTCCTTTTCGATGTGCTTGCGGTATTCATCGAGGGTGGTTGCACCGATGGTCTGCAGTTCACCACGAGCGAGTTTGGGTTTCAGCAATGACGCCGCGTCGATTGCGCCTTCTGCGGCACCTGCGCCAACCAGGGTGTGAATCTCGTCGATAAACAGGATGATGTCACCGCGCTGGTTGATTTCCTTCAGAACCTTCTTGAGGCGTTCCTCGAAGTCACCGCGGTAACGGGACCCTGCAACAAGGGAGCCCAGGTCGAGGCTGTAAAGCTGCTTGTCGCGCAGGGTTTCGGGCACGCGGCCGTTAACGATGTCGAGTGCGAGGCCTTCGACTACGGCGGTCTTACCGACACCGGGTTCACCGATCAATACGGGGTTGTTCTTGGTTCGGCGAGACAGCACCTGCATGATGCGCTCAATTTCCTTTTCGCGACCCACCACTGGGTCGAGCTTGCCGTCCTTGGCGGCTTGGGTGAGGTTGCGGCCAAACTGGTCTAGAACCAAGGAGTTGGAGCGTTCGCCCACTCCACCGGAGGACGCGGGACCGCCCATGGTTCGGGAGCCGGAGCCTGCACCGACGGTATCGCCGGACTCTTCTACCTCTGGGGAGCCGCCGTTGCCCTCGTAGCCCGACAGCAGTTGGATAACCTGCTGACGAACCCTGGGCAGGTCGGCGCCGAGCTTGACTAATACCTGGGCCGCTACGCCTTCGCCTTCGCGGATGAGGCCAAGGAGGAGGAATTCAGTACCGATGTACTTGTGCCCCATTTGCAGACCCTCGCGCAGCGAGAGCTCAAGGACCTTCTTGGCGCGGGGAGTAAACGGGATATGCCCCTTGGGAGGGGTGGTGCCGTGGCCGATAATTTCTTCAACCTCTTGGCGTACAGCAGCCAGGGAAATGCCGAGGGACTCTAGTGCCTTCGCGGCTACACCTTCACCCTCGTGGATCAAACCGAGGAGGATGTGCTCGGTACCGATGTAACTGTGGTTAAGCATCCGTGCTTCATTTTGAGCAAGGACGATTACTCGCCGTGCCCTGTCGGTGAACCGCTCAAACATACCAAAACCCCTTTAACCTAAACGTGTCGATATATGCACTCACTGTAACGTGGGATTCGGCCCGGCATTGCAACAAAAAGGGCCTCCACAGCCAATCAGAGACAAACGATGCGTAAAATCGCTGGTGAATAGGCATTTTTCTACCTGTACGCCGGTAGCGAACACCATGAAAAATCGGTGGAAAATTGCAGGAAATAGCAAAACGGCACTCGGGATGGATAACCATCACCAGAGTGCCGTTGTTATTCAACGCGAAGGGCGAAAACCTTTAAGTTTTAAGCCTTCTTGCGTCGGATTAGTGCAGCGCCAGCCAAGCCAAGCAACGCTGCTACAAACATCAAGCCTGCGGTGTTAGCACCGGTAGCGGCCAGCTGCTTGCGGGGAGCCTGAGCAGGCGCCTGAGTAGCAGCCGGAGCCGGATTGGACTTTTCGATGCCCTTCACCGGAGCGGCCGGAGCCTCGGTGGTGGTCTTAGGCAGACCCTTCACTGGGGTGGGCTGTGTCGGCTGAGCGGGCGTGCTGGGGCCAACCTTCGGGGTGGAAGAACCGCCACCCATGATCAGCGGGATCAGCGGAACGAAGGGGATCAGGATGAGCCACCAAGGAATCTCGCTGCTGCTCGGCGGGGTAGTGGGAGGCGGGGTCGGCTCAGAGGGCTTCGTAGGAGGCGTGGACGGCTCAGACGGCTTAGACGGCTTCGTAGGAGGCGTGGACGGATCAGACGGCTTCGTAGGAGGCGTGGACGGCTCAGACGGCTTCGTAGGAGGCGTGGACGGATCAGACGGCTTCGTAGGAGGCGTGGACGGATCAGACGGCTTCGTAGGAGGCGTGGACGGATCAGACGGCTTCGTAGGAGGCGTGGACGGCTCAGACGGCTTCGTAGGAGGCGTGGACGGCTCAGACGGCTTCGTAGGAGGCGTGGACGGATCAGACGGCTTCGTAGGAGGCGTGGTGGGGGTATCCGCATCGGCGGCACCTGCCGCGCGAACGTCCACGGACTTTTGGTTGGTGCTGATCGTCTTGATCTCGTCAGCAACGCCGTTAGCGGTGTTGGTGTAAGTGCCGTTTACCAGCTTGTCAGCGGCACCGATCATGTTGCCGAAAACGATGTTGCGATTTGCGGGAACGGTGGGCACCTTGATGGTGACCTTTTCCTTCTCGCATTCAAGGGTCCACGGGATGTCTTTAATCTCGGAACCATTAAGACCGTCGGTCATCTTGAGGTTGCCCTTGGTGGAATCGCAGTTGAAGTACCACTTGGGATCGGCGGAATCGTCGGTGATGACCAGGTTGTGCAGCTCTTTGTCGTAGGCAGGCACGTTCACGCGCCAAGACAACATCTTCTGCAAACTGAAGAACGGGTGGTCCGTGGGCAGGGTTAACCAGCCATCCTTGCGGAAGATCCAGTCTGCGGCACCGACGCTCGGCTTAATGTTGATATCAATAGACTTGACGTCCTTGAAGGTCACCTTGGAAGGCTTGTCAGCCTCGGTTTCCTTACCGCTGACGATGGCGCCAACGCTGACCCAACCGCGCGGGTTTTGTAAGCCTTCAACCTTTTCGTTGAACACCACGGTGAGGGTGCCGTCGGATCCGTAGCTACCGCAGCCGATAACCTCGGAGCTGCCTTCCGCAAGGATGGGGAAGGTCGGCACGGCATTTTGTCCGGCGCTGAAGTATTCCTGAGGAACCTGGATGGTGAAGAAGCTTCCGGTCTTCAAGGTGGTTCCGGCGGAGGTCCAGTCGAACTTGATGTCGACGGACTGCCCCTTGGTGAAGGTGTCTGTTTCTTTGCCGTCGGCTAGGATGTGAACGTTGGTGATTGCGCGCGGGATCTCGGTGGTCGTTGCAGCGCAGGTTTCCACCGCTACTGCGGACTGCGGTGCGATGACGCTGCCGAACGCGATGCCTGTAGCTGCGATCAGCGAGACCATCTTGCGACGCATATTCTTGGGCGAGTGCCCGAAAGTGCTGTGCATAGTTTTCCTTACATGGTAAGCATAAAGGGTAAGCATAGAGGCTTCCGTCGGCCAAGTTATCGCAATTCTCAGGAATTTTCAAGCTTTACCTCATATTGGGGCTATTTAGCCGCACTTGCGCTATCCGTTTTTATCACACTAAAGTTAGCCGCTGTGAATAATTTTGAGATTGCGGATCATGACGCCGCGACCCTCCAGCACCTCACCCACAACAACACTGTTGTGCGGGTGTTGGGCCTCATCGCTTTTCTTCTTGCGACCGCTGCTGTCATCGTCAGCGGTGTCCATAATGCGCGCAATCCTTTCGAAGAGTTCCCGGCGTTCGACACCCCGGGGCAAAAGTTGATTGCCACCTATTCCTATTTCACCCTGTGGTCGAACATTGTGGGCGCTGGTTTGGGCCTGGCCTATTTCCTAGGCAATCACGAGTCCCGCTGGGCCGCAGCCGCCCGGATTGACGCGGCGATGATGCTGCTGGTGACTGGCCTGGTGTACAACTTCGTGTTGGCCGACGGCTCCCCCAGCGTCGGAACATATCGTTTCACCAACCCGGTGGAGCACATGATTATGCCGGTGTTGATGCCAGTGATCTGGATATTGTCGATGCCGCGAAGAAAACGCGCCGATATTACCCCCATCAATATCGGATTGGCGTTGATCCTTCCCATCATCTGGTGCGTGTGGACTTTTGCCCGGGGCGCCGAGACAGGTTGGTACCCCTATTTCTTCCTCGACGTCAACGATCTCGGATATGCAGCGGCGTTGAAAAACACCGCCGGCGTATTCCTGCTGTTCTTCGTGTTGATCGCGCTGCTCGCTGGGGTTGAGCAATTGCTGCGCCGCCTAGGAATGCGGCGCTGAGCCTATTTAGCCTGTGGCTATTTCGCTTCGGGCTTGACCATCGGGAACAGGATGGTTTCGCGAATACCCAGACCAGTCAGGGCCATGAGCAGGCGGTCAATGCCCATGCCGCAGCCGGCAGTCGGCGGCATACCCTGCTCCATTGCGGTGAGGAAGTCCTCATCCAACACCATTGCTTCTTCATCGCCACCAGCCGCTAGGCGGGCTTGGTCCTCGAAGCGTTCACGCTGGATCACAGGGTCAACAAGCTCCGAGTAACCGGTCGCCAACTCGAAACCGCGCACGTAGAGGTCCCACTTTTCGGTGACACCCGGCTTGGAGCGGTGCTGGCGGGTCAGTGGAGAGGTCTCGACCGGGAAGTCGCGCACGAAGATCGGCCCATACAGCTGGTCTTCACACAAGTGCTCCCAGATTTCCTCGACGAGTTTTCCGTGACCCCAACCGCCCTTGGCCGGCACATCCAAACCAATGACCTTTGCGATTTCTTTGAGCTCGTCGACGGTGGAGTCAATGGTGACCTCCGGCTGGCCGGGGAACTTCTTGGCCAGGGCCTCGTTGAGCGAGGGGTACATTTCGATGGACTTCCACTCGCCACCCAAGTCGTACTGGCTGCCATCAGCCAAGGTGACAGTGGTGGATCCGAATACCTCGCGGGCAACAGACTGGATCAAATTCTTGATCATCTCGGCACCATCGTCGTAGGTGCCCCATGCCTGGTACGTCTCCAGCATCGCGAACTCAGGGCTGTGGGAAGAGTCCACGCCCTCATTACGGAAGTTACGGTTGACCTCGAAGACGCGCTCGATGCCGCCCACAACGCACCGCTTGAGGTACAGCTCGGGAGCAATGCGCAGGTAGAGGTCAATATCCAGGGCGTTGGAACGAGTCTGGAAAGGACGTGCGGCTGCACCGCCGTGCAGCGTCTGCAGCATCGGAGTTTCAACCTCAACAAAGTCCTGGGACTCCAAGTAGTTCCGCAGCGCGCGCATCACCTTAATACGGGTCATGGCGTTGGTACGTGCCTGCTCGCGCATAATCAGGTCGGTGTAGCGATGACGAACACGGCTGTCTTCGCTCATATCCTTGTGCGCAACCGGCAAGGGGCGCAAAGACTTCGCAGCCATGTGCCAGCTCTTAGCCATGACCGAAAGCTCACCACGCTTGGAGGAAATAACCCGGCCCCGAACAGAAACAAAGTCACCCAAATCGACGTCCTGCTTCCAGGAAGCCAAGGCATCCTCCCCCACCTCAGCCAGCGATAGCATAGCCTGCACCTGAGTGCCATTGCCCTCCTGCAGCGTGGCAAAGCACAACTTGCCGGTGTTACGGACAAAAATCACGCGGCCGGCAATAGCAACCTCAACATCGGTTTCCTCGCCAACTTCCAGCACACGCGCACCCTCCGGCACCTGTAGTGCGGCAGACGCGGCGTCATCATCCGAGGGCTTGTTGACGACAAACTGCTTGCGCAAATCGCTAATAGAAATAGTGCGGTCAACTTCAACCGGGTAGGCCTCAACCCCAGACTCCAGCAGCTTGGCGCGCTTATCGCGGCGAATCTTCAGCTGTTCCGGCAGGTCTGGGGTGTTATTGGCTTGAGTCATGCAGACAATGGTAACCCCCAGCCGGGTGCCAAACCAACAGGCACCCAGCCAAGAGGCATCTGTTAAGCGGCCGGGGGTGTGAGCGCGGCGTCAACAATCATCTTCGCTAGCTCGCTTCGAGCATCATTGGCGAATGACGGCGCGATCGCGCACAGGGTGTCAGCCTGCCGCTTGATTGCATCAATAAGCCCTAGGTGCTGATAGCCCAGGTTCAGGTTGACCAACTGCGTTGAAAAGTCGAGGTAGCGGTTGCCTTCGTAGTCGTCGAAGCTGAATACCCCGATGGGCACCGGGATGGGCACATTGACACCCACCATTCCCACTTCGATTCCGTATTGGAATCCGCGGGCTGTGCTCAATCGGCGCCGGGAATTGGAGCTTGATGCGCTGGGCCGCTTGCGGCAACATGCTGGGGATGTCCCGGTGTGGACGTTGCCGCTGCTTGATCATGATGTCGACGCACCCAGTTTGCAGGCGCTGATGGAGCAATCACTGGGGTAGATTAGTGGGCATGGCTGAACAGAAACCCAACGTGCAACCCACCCCGGACCGTGGCCCGCTGCTTTTGAGCATCATCGTGGGCTTGTCGGTGATTTGCACCGTTGTCATGCTGTTTAGCGGCAGTACGGGGGCGATGAAAATCGCGGTGATTCTTGCCTTATGGGCTGCGATTTTGGGGCTGATCTTGGTGGCGTCTTACCGCCGCCGTTTCGAGCTTGAGCGCGAGCGTCTGCGTAGTGAAAAGGCGCGTTTTGTCGCCGAGCTTGAAAAAGAGCAGATTGCTCACCGCGAGCAGGAGCTACTTCTTGAGCAGCGTTACTTGGACAACCTTCGTGCGTCCCAGGACGAAACCTTGGCGGCAATCCGTGCACAGTTGGACACTGTTCGTAGCCAGATTGAAGCGTTGACTGGCACGGTGATGAGTTTCGAGGCCCCGGCCATTTCCGCGATGTGGGCGCCACCGCAGGAGCTGGGGGCAGCTCGAAATGCGCCGCAAGCGGAGGATTCCCAAGAGCCAGTGGAAGCTGAACCTGTCACGGGCGAGTTTGAGGCGACCGGCACGAATAGCGATTCTGATCAGGACGGCAGCCACTTTGACACCTCCTCCTTCGCGAAGGTCAGTTGGGTATCTCCAAAGGATGATTCCGCTGATCACACCACCGCTGTGCGGCCGGAACCGAAGCCGGAGCCCAAGGCAGAACCGAAGCCGGAACCGAAAACAGAGCCCAAGGCAGAACCGAAGCCAGAACCGAAACCGGAGCCAAAACCTGAGCCCGAGGCTCCGGTGCAAGCTCGCACCGAGGTGAAGGCTGAAGCCCAGCCGGCACCGCACGCCCAGGAGGACAAAGCCCGCGGTGGACGCCGCCGTCGTGATGAGCACCAGGGCGGACTCTCCGTAGCTGAGTTGCTCAAACGCAGCCAGGGTAACAGCTAACATCTAGCTAACGTCCTATGGCCACCCCTACAAATCCCGTGACCCCTGCAAACCCCGTGAATCCCGCGACTGGCCGGCGCACACTGCGCTTCGATGTACTCGATTTAACGGAAGATACCTTGGCTTTGGCAGACATCCTCCGCCAGGCCGGGCACGTCGAATGCTCACCCCTAGATGATCCACCCATGCCTGCGGAGCTGCAGGTGATTGCGACGGCAAGCACCGCGACGTCATCACCCATGGTGATCGGAACACACGATGTTGCTTTAAAAGACATCGCCGCGGATGTACCGATGCTGTGCACTCCCATCGATGACGCACTGGTGGTCACCGCACTGGATTCGGTGGGATACACCATCGCCGAGCTGCTCTTTTCCAGTGTTCGCCCCGGGCAGATCGCCCTGCCGCCGGAGGGTCGCGCGCAGTTCGCCGAGGCTTTCAACAACTACAAGCAGGCCCGCGCCGCACTACTTCTAACCATCCCCGACACCACGGAAGGGCCCCAGCTATGACGCATACTCCCAGGGTGCTCACTGAGCCGCATTTGGTTCGAGCGATCGCCAAGGCCTACCGAGGCAAAGGCCGGCCTGTGGTTGTGGTGCCCGTGTGGTCGCAGTGGCATGCGGGCCACGCTGCGGTGCTTGATGCCGCGCGTCGGGTCACTGGCGGTGTCGTGGTTGTCGCCCATGACGGCGAGGTGCCTCCGGATCTGTCCGCGGACTTCGTGGTCCCCCTGGCCGCCGCCCCGCAGCAGCGGCTGGTTCCTTCGCCTGAACTGCTGGCGCAGCGCCTTGCCACACGCGGCGAAGATGCCCTGCTGGCACGCCTGTTTGCCACGGCCGCGCAGGTGAGCGCTACCGATATGTTCCTCGGCGACAAAGACTATCCGCTGCTGGTGGCACTCCAGGGTTGTTTGCGGGGGTTCGGTTTGGAAACGCGCGTGCATACGGTTCCTACGGTGCGCATGCCGGATGGGGTTGCGGTGTCCAATCGGAATGCCGGGTTGTCGCCTGCGGGTCGTGACGCCGCGGTGGTTGTTGCAGCAATCATGACTGCCGCGCATTCTGTGGCGGAGCGTGGGCCGGCGGCGGTCAAGGACACCGTGCATGGGTTGCTTGCCGACAATGGGCTGGAGGCGTTGTACGTGGATGTCACCGCCCCGGATTATTCCCCAATCCCCGGGCACGGTCCTGAGGGTCCTGAGGGTCGTGAGGGCACTGACGGTGAGGCACCGCAAGAGGGTCGCTTGTCTGTTGGCCTGATAGATCCCGCGTCGGGCACGCTCATTTCAGATACTGTGGCTTTGCAGTTTGTTGCCGCTTCTTCCCCTGCTGGTGAGCTCGCGCCCGGTATCACCGTCGAGGACGTCAAGGCACACACGGGGTGCGACATCAAGGTGGCTCCCGGCGTCGCCTAGCACTCCCCCGCCGAAGGCGAAGGCGAGCGCGGTTTAGGCTGCTGACTCGCCGTCGATCGGCGGGACTTCGCAGGATCTCTCGAGCCACAGCCCTGCCGCGGACAATCCGATGCCTCCCGCCGCGCTGAGCAGCACGGCCGGGAGGTCTTCGCCTGCCGAGACCAGCTGCGCAGCCTTGGGCACCACATACAGTCCGATGCCGATGTAAGCACCCGCGGCGATGGCACCGGTCCAGGCACTCGCCCGTCCGATGGCCAACCAGTTGGCGATCGCGATGGGCGACATTTGCGAGCGGTCGAAGCCCACTGTGCCCTCTTCGACGTTGCGGCGCACCACCCTCGCCATCACGGCGCACACAGCGGCAACGAGCCACAGCATCGCGGCAACACCTGCGGATAGCGGCGGCATGTCGCTGTAAAAGCCGTAGGTGAGGATGGCTGCGGCGGCTGCAACAAATGCCCCACTTGCCACGAGTACTGTGATGTTGGTTTTCTTCACAGTGTTACTCCTTCCATCCTCGTTATAGCGTTGAGTTCCGCCGGGGGCAGTGCCTCGAGCAGTTCTGTAATGCTGTGTCCCCCAAGGGTAGCGGTTGGTTCGATCTCTAGCCAGGGCACAAGCACAAATGCCCGTAGTTGGGCGCGGGGGTGCGGGACGGTCAGGTGGGGATCGTCGGAAGCGTAGCCCTCAATATCAACGATGTCGACATCCAACGTACGCGGCCCCCATCGTACTTCGCGCACCCGGTGGGCGTCGGCTTCGAGCTGCTGACATTGGCGCAACAATCCCTCTGCCCACTGCGCGTTTGTCGTCTGTTGCGGCCATGTGACGCGAAGTGTGGCGTTGTAGAAGTCTTCTTGTTCTACCCCTCCCCATGGCGGCGTGACGTACACACCGGAGCAGCGCACATCAGCACCGCTGTCGCGGAAATAATTAATGACGCCGCGGAGCCTACGCACGCACGTGTCTGCATCGCCTATGTTGGCGCCGATGGATAGTACTGCGGTGGCGCTCATGCCCGCTCCGACCTGGTTTTTCTGCTGCGGCGGGCGACGACCGCGACGTCATCAAATGTTAGGGGGATGGGGGCGTTGGGTTTGTGGATGGTCACCTCGATTGCGTGGAGTATGGGGTAGGTGTCCATGATCGTGTCGGCGATGGTGCCGGCGACGGTTTCGATCAGGTCGACGCTCGGCCCAGCGAGGATGCCGTGGGCAAGTTCGGCTAGCTCCCCGTAGTGGACAGTGCATTCAAGCTGGTCGACTGGCTGCCCTTCGGCATTGCGGGGGAAGTCCATCCAGCAGGTGATGTCGGCGATAAATTCTTGGCCTTCTGCTTTTTCGTGCTCGAACACCCCGTGGTAGCCGTAGGCCCGCAGGCCTGTAAGTTCGATGCGATCAGCCATGGTGTGACGCCCCCAGTGAAAAGTCTGTGCTTGTGGTGGAGTGTGCGGTTGCGATCGCGTGTGCGACGTCAATGGCATCGCGGGTGGAGGCGACATCATGGACGCGGACGGCCCACACATCCTTCGCAGCGCACAGTGCGCTTAATGCTGCGGTTGCGGGGTCGGCTGCGCGTGGGCCGCTGTCCAGCCCGCGGTCTGCGCGGATGGCTTGGAGGAAGCGTTTGCGGGAAGCACCGATAAGCAGGGGGTAGCCGAGTGCGCTTAAGCTGTCGAGCCCTGCGAGGATCTCCCAGTTGTCGCGCGGTGTTTTGGCGAACCCTAGCCCGGGGTCGAGGATGATCTGTTCATCTGTCACGTCGGCTGCCTTCGCGTCGCGCACGAGTGCATGGAGATCGTCGTGGACTTCCTGCAAGGCGCTGCCCGGCGTGTGGGCGGTGCCTGCGGCGTCACCGTAAGCGTCGGTGCGCCATTGCATGAGGATCGCCGGCAAGCCGGTGTCCGCGATGGCCGCAAACATGTCCGCATCCGCGCGACCACCGGAGACGTCATTGATATAGTTCACGCCGACTTCTGCACAGGCACGAGCGACGGATGCGCGCATCGTATCCACACTAGTGATGACGCCGCGGGATGCGAGTTCGCGCACAACCGGCACGACGCGCGCGAGTTCCTGTTCTTCGGACACGCGGGTTGCGCCGGGACGGGTGGATTCCCCGCCGACGTCGATGATGTCCGCGCCGTCATTAATCATCTGTTCGGCGTGCGCCAGTGCACGGCTGGGGTCGAGGTAATTGCCACCGTCGGAAAAAGAATCCTCGGTGACGTTCAGGATGCCCATCACGAGGGTGCGGCCTGGCTGGTTGCTTTGGACTGCGCTGGAATCGTTCACGATGCTTCACCTAGTTCAGACCCGGTTGAGGTCTGGTTAGGGCCTAGTTGGGGCCTTGTTTTAGCCGCGGATGAGGGAGAGCACTTCGGCGCGTGATGCGGCGTTAGCTTTGAACCCACCGCGGACAGCGGATGTGGTGGTGCGGGCGCCCGGTTTGCGGATGCCGCGCATGGCCATACACAGGTGCTCGCACTCGATGACGACGATGACTGACTGCGCGCCCAGTTTCTCGACTATCGCGTCTGCCACCTGGGTAGTGAGGCGTTCTTGCACCTGCGGCCGTTTAGCGAAGAGGTCAACCAGTCGAGCAAGCTTCGATAGCCCGGTGACCTGTCCGTTTTTCCCAGGGATGTAGCCGATGTGGGCGTGGCCGAAAAAGGGCACCAGGTGGTGTTCGCAAGTGGAGTAAATCGGGATGTCCTTGACGAGCACGAGTTCCTGGTGGTCCTCGCTGAAGGTCTTATTCAGAACTTCTGTGGGGTCAACGTGCAGGCCGGCGAAGACTTCCTCGTAGGCACGTGCGACGCGCGCGGGGGTGTCTTGCAGGCCTTCGCGATCGGGGTCTTCACCCACCGCGATGAGTAGTTCGCGGACTGCAGCTTCCGCGCGCTCACGATCAAACATCTATTAGTCCTCGCGCTCCGGGCTGTCGGGATTCTTGAGGTGCTTGGGCGCGGGAGTATCCCACGGGAAGCTCTTGTGTTCGTCGGCGGCAGGCTGCTCTTCGATCTCGGCGTCGGTAGCGGTGCCGTGGCCTTCTGCATCCGTCTCAGGCTTATCGCTGACAGGTTCATCAGCGACGACCTCTGGGTGGTCCGGCTTTTCGTGCGCGGGTAGGGCGAAGCCGTACTCTTCCTGCTCCACAGGTGCGGCGCTAGACTGCTGGGCCTCAGGAATGCCGGTGTGGAAGCCAATCTCCTCCGCCGGCTGCTGGGGCTGCTGTGCCTGTGCTGGCAGACCGAACTGACCGTCGGAGCCGGGGGTGCCGTAGTTGCTCCAGCCCGGGTGCTGACGGTAATCGCCCGAGCCCTGCTGCTTGCCGTCTGCGGGCCAACCAGGAACAGTCCACCCAGCAGGCGGCGGGGTGCCACCGTATTGCCGGGGCGCAGCCGGCTGCTGCGGTCCATGCTGGCCTGACTGCTCAGACTGGGCAGGGTTCGACGACTGCTCAGGCTGCCCAGGTTGCGCGGCGGAACCGGGGTCGGCGGGGAACATGCCCATCTGCTGCTGGCGCTCGAGCTCAGCCTGGCGGCGGGCACGCGCAGCACGGGACGCCTCGATAATATTGAAAGGCTTCGGAGGCTCTTCACCACGCTCAATCGCGAGCTCGGTGGGGGTCTTCACCGGCTCCAAGCCTTGGCTCGGGAAGTAATCAGACTCGCCCGGGAACACCTCGATGCGCTCCTCCTTAGGCATGTCCTCAAACAAAGCCTCAAGGTCGGGACGACGCAGTGTCTCCTTCTCCAACAGCTTGGTTGCGAGCTTGTCCAGGTATTCGCGGCGCTCCTTCAAAATGTTGTAGGCGACCTCATGGGCCTTACCAACCAAGTAGCGGACCTGCTCATCAATCTGGTTAGCAACCTCAGGACTGTATTCCAACGTGCCGCCGCCACCGCGACCGGAGAAAGGATCACCCTGCTCCTCGCCGTATTTCACGGTGCCCATCTGCGGGCTCATGCCATACTCGGTAATCATCGCGCGGGCAATCTTGGTCGCCTGCTCAATGTCGTTGGACGCACCAGTAGTGGGTTCGCCAAACACAACCTCTTCAGCAGAGCGGCCGCCCATTGCGAATACGATGCGGGCGAACAACTCGTTGCGGTTGTACATACCCTTGTCGTCCTCTTGGGCAGTCATCGCATGCCCACCAGTCTTGCCACGGGCAAGGATCGTCACCTTATAAACGCGCTCGATGTCCTTCATCGCCCACGCGGCAATCGTGTGACCACCCTCGTGATAAGCGGTGACCTTCTTCTCCTTCTCGGAGATGATCTTGGAGGAGCGACGCGGACCACCAATCACACGGTCGGTAGCTTCTTCCAAAGCATCGCCGGTAATGACGTTGCCGCCCACACGAGCAGTCAACAGTGCAGCCTCGTTGAGCACATTGGCCAAGTCCGCACCAGACATACCCGCGGTGCGCTTAGCCAACGCCTTCAAATCAGCGTCCTTGGCGAAAGGCTTACCCTTAGCATGAACCTCCAGGATCTGCTCGCGGCCTTTCAGATCAGGGTTAGTCACCGGGATCTGACGGTCGAAACGCCCAGGACGCAGCAAAGCCTGGTCCAAAATATCCGGGCGGTTGGTGGCAGCAATAAGGATGACGCCCTCGCGGTCGCCGAAACCATCCATCTCCACCAGCAACTGGTTCAATGTCTGCTCGCGCTCGTCATGGCCACCGCCCATACCGGAGCCACGCTGACGACCCACGGCGTCAATCTCATCAACGAAAATAATGCAGGGGCTGTTTTCCTTCGCCTGCTTAAACAGGTCACGCACTCGGGAAGCACCCACGCCGACGAACATCTCGACAAAGTCCGAACCCGAAATAGAGAAGAAAGGCACCCCGGCTTCACCAGCGACAGCTCGCGCCAACAAGGTTTTACCCGTACCGGGCGGGCCGTACAGCAACACACCGCGCGGAATCTTCGCGCCCAAGGCCTCGTAGCGGGAAGGATCCTGCAAGAAATCCTTGATCTCCTGCAGCTCATCAACTGCCTCATCGGCCCCCGCGACGTCATCAAAAGTGTTGGTCGGCATATCCTTGGTCAGTTCCTTCGCACGGGAACCACCAATGCCAAACATGCCCATTCCGCCACCCTGCATGCGGGTGATCATGAACGTGATCAAACCAAACAGGATCAACATCGGCAGCAGCATCTGCAACATCGAACCCAAGAAGGAATCGCGGGAAACCTTCGTGGTGTACTTCTCAGCGCCGGAAGCCTCAACCTTGCTGAAAACATCCGGAGTAACCCGCGCGGGGTATTCCGCAACGACCTGCTCGATGCCGTCCTTTTCGTCAACGCTAATCGGGTCCTTGAGCTTCAGCAGAACCCGCTGCTCGCGATCAGCAATACGCGCTTCTTTAACGTTCTTATCGTCCAGCTGCTTCATCGCCACCGACGTGTCGACGGGCCGATAGCCGCGGCTAGTGTCACTAAAAACGGTGAACACGTACAGGGACATCAGCACAATGGCCGCAATGGCACTGATGCGCAGAAGCTTCTTATTGTCCATAGATAAACGCCCGCGCCCACCTCATGACGTCGCGACACTCACGGCCTGTTGGGGCGTGCGGGTCTGCACGTGGATGGAGGGCGCAGGGACCCTTCCTTAGCTGCAGTTTGTTGGTTTCTACTACTGTAACGTGCCGACGGCCGTCAATGTTCCCCGGGGTAGCGAAAACCGCAGGCATCAACAAGGAATTCGAAGTGATGCATTTAACATTTACGCATGGGTAGGATTCATCTAACCTATCTACCATTCAGCTAATCCGAAATGTGGGAAGAATTCTTCATCGACCTAAAAGCGAAAATGATTATATACTCCGCTAATTATTCCGGCCATTGGCTTTATGATCATTCACCACGCGCTATCTAATTGTCCGCGTAGACGCTCGGTTTCAGGCTCGCCACAAACGGCAAATCACGGCCACGCTCCGCATAATCCAAGCCATATCCCACCACGAACTCATTGGGAATATCAAACCCCAAATCAAACAACTCAACCTTAGCCTTCACCGCATCAGGCTTACGCAGCAACGCAACAACCTCAAGGCTCTTCGGCCGACGATTCTTCAAATTCTTAATCAACCACGACAACGTCAAACCAGAGTCAATAATGTCCTCAACAATGATGACATTCTTGCCCTCAATATCGCGGTCCAAATCCTTCAAAATCCGCACCACACCAGAGCTCGACGAAGAATTACCGTACGAAGACACCGCCATGAACTCCAACTGGCAAGGAATAGTCATCGAACGAGCAAAATCCGTCATAAAGAACACAGCCCCCTTAAGCACCCCCACCAAAATCAGGTCCTCAGACTCATCACGGTAAGCATCCGACACACGCTCAGCAAGCTCCCGCACCCTCGCCTGCAACGTCTGCTCATCAATCAACACAGCCTGCAAATCATCCGCATAGCGGCCCTCAGGAATGTTGAAGTCCGGATTGTCGTACAGTTCGTACTCTTCGTACATAAGCAAAAAGTCCTTTTAACCAAGGTTGAGGCCAGTGCGATCCACCTCAAGCTTGCCACCTCTGCGGCGCACTTCCAACCTGCCGCCCCCAACCCCGCCGTCAGCCCTGCGCACAGCCACCGCCCCCTGCCCACTCCACGCGACAATCAACTGCACCACAGCACGAATACTCCCACCCGTCGGATCCGCCCCCACCAGCCGCAACCAACGCGCCACCACACGCCTCACAATCGGCACAGGCTGCCCCTCCAACACCTTCACGCTCAATGACGCCGCCCCTCCCGCAACCACCGCGACGTCATCGCGCAACACATCACACACCGCAGTATCAAACACAGCATCAGCCAACTCATCCAACAACGCCGCATCCTCCGCAACATCATCAGCAGCCAACGCCACAGCCCCAACCTCAACAAACGGCATCACCCGCCGACGAACACGCACACGCTCAAAACGCTCATCCGAATTATGCGGATCCTCCCACACCGGCACACCAACCTCCACACACGCTCCACGCGTATCCGCACGCCGCACCGACAACAACGGCCGCACAACCTCCACACCCCCAACAACAGACACAGGACGCATAGGCGAACAAAAACCCCGCGACGCACTCAACACAAACGTCTCCGCCTGATCATCCGCCGTATGCCCAACCAACACCCGCCCAAACCCCGCATCAGCAAAAGCCCCAAAACGCCCCGCACGCGCCGCAGCCTCCACACCAACACGAGCCACCGCGACGTCATCAATCACAGCACGCAACACCACAGCACGCGCCCCCAACTGCTCACACACACCAGCCACCCGGCGCGCCACCCCACCACTACCCGACTGCAAACCATGATCCACAACAACCGCATCCACCGGCACCCCACCAGCATCCGGACCAACCTCCGCCAACACCCCCAACAACAACGCCAACGAATCCGCACCACCCGACACACCCACCGCAACACTACCCCGCCCACCAGCAACCCCCGCGGCGTCAACACCCTCCCACCACGCACGCACAGCACGACGCACCGTCAACAAACACGGACTACGACGCGGCAACTCCCACACACCCACATGCGACGGCACAACTACCCCTCACGCAGCACAGACGCCAACTCATCCAACGCCGCACGCGCCGGCAACACCTCCGACTCATTCGACACAAAACCAAAGCTATACACGCGACCACTATCCGCAGTCACCACACCAGCCAAACCACTCGTCGTCGTCAACGTACCCGTCTTCGCACGCACCCAACCAGCACCATCCAAACCATCAAAACGCGACGCCAACGTGCCCGAGCCATGCGCGACCGGCAACAAATCCGGCAACAACCGCACACGCGCATCACTGCCCGCACCAGCCAACACCGCCGACAACACGGACGCCGGAATCCGATCATCGTCGCTCATGCCCGAGCAGTCATCCAAGTGCACCCCCTGAACATCAAAACCAGCCTCAGACAACGTTGCCAACACCGCAGCACCACCAGCCGCAGCATCAGGCGCCTTAACCCCGCGAGCAGCCGCAACCTGACGCCCCAACGACTCCGCCAACACATTGTCCGAATGCAACATCATTTCCCGCACGCGATCCACCAAACGCGCCGACTGCACCGACGCGACCTTACGCGCCACATCAACCTGCTGCGCATCCCCCTTGTCGCCCTTGTCGCCCTTGCTGGTCTTGCTGGTCTTGCTGTCCTTGCTGGTCTGGTCACGCTCGGCGGCAACTGTATCCCCCTGCGCGGCCGACAAAACAGCACCATCCCAATCCACATCAATCTCCCCCACACCCAAACGCGACGCAAACTCCCGAGCCACATCCATCGACGGCGAATCCGACCGCGGCACATCCCCCGTCGACGCACCCACACGCGCCCCATGCAACATCGCAGGCTCAATCGGAGCAATAAAGCCCTCTGTAATATTCTCCTGCCCCCACTTGTCCAACCACGACTGCTGCGACCACACACTCGCATCCACAACAACACGCTCCGGCTGCACCCCAGCAGCCCTCACCTGGCCAGCCAAATCATCCAACTGCTCCCCCGACAAACCCACATCACCCCCACCAACCAACACAACAGTCCGACCACCATCAACCACAAACACATCAGTCGACACACGATCATCCAAACCAAACGTCAACAACGCAGCCGCAGCCGTCAACACCTTCGTCGTCGACGCCGGACGAACCCCCACCGACGCATCCTTCTCCCACACCACATCCCCCGAAGACACATCACGAACACTGCCCACCAACTGGCCCAAACGACGATCCCGCCCCAACACATCCAACTTCGCCCGCAACACTTCCGCCTCCGAAGCAGACAACGGCGGCGCCGACACCGCAGCCGCAGGCAACGACGGCGCAGAAACCACCGCGACGTCATCAACAATCAACGAATCCCCCGCATGAGCACGCAATACCGCAACACTCACAACACCCACAACCGCCGCACCAGTCACACCAGCCGACGCCAACCACCATTTTTTCGCCATGCACCAACCATAAACCAACCCCGGGGTACACTAATGAGCCATGAGCATCGAAGTAACCATCGAAATCCCCAAAGGCTCCCGCAACAAGTACGAAGTAGACCACGAAACCGGCAAGATCTACCTCGACCGCTACCTGTTCACCCCCATGGCCTACCCGCTCGACTACGGCTTCATCGACCACACCCTCGGCGAAGACGGCGACCCCCTCGACGCACTGGTCATCCTGCCCGAATCCGTGTTCCCCGGTGTGATCGTCAAGGCCCGCCCGCTGGGTGTGTTCAAGATGACCGACGAAGCAGGCGGCGACGACAAACTGCTGTGCGTCATCGACGACGTCCGCTACGAGCACTTCCAGGACATCAACGACGTGTCCGACTTTGTCAAGGACGAAATCGAGCACTTCTTCGTCCACTACAAGGACCTCGAGCCCAACAAGGAAGTCACCGGCTCCGGCTGGGGCGACAAGGCAGAAGCCGAAAAGATCCTGGCAGAAGCCATCGAACGCCACAAGTAAAACCCCGGGTGCAGTTCCGGGTGCAGTTAGCGCCCTCCGATAGGTTCCTTGGTGGGCTCCCTTGGCCTGCTGGCCGGTTATCTATACCGACCAGCAGGCCTTTTGCTTTTGGGCGTGCACAAATTTCGGGTGCACGGCAACCTTCGCCACTATTTCCCCAGGTCGCACCTCTACAACTGTCCGCCCACCCGAAATTTGTGCACATTTCCCTCCTGGTGGCCAACACGCAACTAACACAAAACTAGTTGCGTGTTGAGTGTTGCGCTTACGCCTTGCCGACCGTTAGGGCTGATGCGTGGCGAAAACTCCTCGGGTATAAGCCGTTGAACAGCGACGATCAACCCGCAACGCGTCTGCCTGCACACCTGAAACGCAATGAAAACGGGCCTTATGGGTGCCACGAACACACAACTACACACTCCTAACACACAACTAACACACTCCTAGTTGTGTGTAGAGTGTTGTGTTGAACCGTGTCTGGCCACTACCAGACCTCCACAGTGGAAAGGACCCGCTATGAATCCGGGCTCACTTGCGCTTCTCATTGATCAACTCCGGGCAGCAGGCAATGATCGGCACGATGTTGAAGTGAAGAGCGGCGTCGGCAAACTGCCATCACGAATGATGGAAACCGTGAGTGCTTTCTCCAACATGGATGGGGGAACAATCATCCTCGGATTATCTGAGAAAGATAACTTCCGCCCAGCCGACAGATTCAAAGCACGGGAGATCCACGACGCTCTGGCCACCCGTTGCTCTGATGCTCTAACCCCACCCGCCCGAGCGGTCATCGAAATAGTGGAATTCGAAGGCCACCAGATCGTAGTCGCCGAAGTCCCAGGGATAGCCCCTTCGGACAAGCCTTGCTATATCACCAGCCAAGGACGATACGGGGGATCTTTTGTGCGCACCGGGGACGGCAATCGGAAACTCACAAGCTACGAAATCGACCGACTCATCGAAAACAAGGTACAGCCCCTATGGGATGTTGAAGTAGTTGATAGTGCTACCTTGTCCGACTTAGACGACGATTTAGTAAACGCACTCCTGACCCGAGAAAAACGGATTAAAGCCCGGATTCTTGGAAAAATGAGTAACGAGCAGATCCTCAGCAACCTACGAATCGTCGCAAAAGATGAGGGTGGAACGCTCCGTCCCACGTTAGCTGGGCTGTTGGCACTCGGAGCGTTCCCCCAAAGCTTCTTCCCTCGGTTAACAGTTACGTGTGCCCTATATCCGGGCACTCACAAAAGCACCAACCCCAATACTCCCCGATTTGTTGACTCTGCCACACTAGCCGGACCAATTCCCTATCTGGTTGCCGATGGCGTTGCTTTTGTTGAACGCAATATGCGTACGGGAGGCATGATCGACGGCGCTTTCCGCACTGATCTCTACGACTATCCACCGATCGCGGTTCGCGAAGCTCTGGCAAACGCATTGATGCACCGTGACTATTCGCCACACAGCCGAGGCACCCAAGTACAACTGAACATGTACGCCGATCGGCTCGAGGTGACCAACCCGGGTGGTTTGTTCGGAAACGTCACCATATCTACGTTGGGCTCGTCGGGTGTCTCGAGCACCCGAAACTCTTTCCTGTCTTCGATCCTCGAGTCAACTCCCTACCCGGACGGTGGCTTCGTAGTAGAAAACCGCGGTACTGGCTATCAAGAAATCGAAGCTCGGCTCAAACACGACCTACTTCCTCCGCCCCAACCGAACGACACACTGACACAATTTTCGCTGACCTTTTTCCGTCGAGAAATGGCCGTGCCAGAAAGTAACGCTGCTGCCGGATTGTCGTCACGAGATGCAATTTTGGCTCATCTGGAGAAAGTGCACTCAGCGTCCACGCGTGAACTCGCGGCTGCAGCAGGCATAGGAATGGGTGGAACACGAAAGGTCCTCAGCCGCTTGATCGAGGAGAACCTTGTCGCTCGGACCGAACCTTCTAAGAGTCCGAAGCAACGCTATATTTTACGGCCCAGTGAGTAGTCCCTGCTGAGAGGATCAAGACCCGCATATGAAAAAAGCTAGCGAGCTCGCAGCTACGGTCACTTCGAATCTGCCACAACATTTTTCATTCCGCGATTCCCTTAAACTCGCACTTGAAAAGACAGGCTTGTTCAACCGCGAGCTTCCCCCTGAGGCCACAAAACAACAGCGCTGGGAGGCACGATTCGAGGGGCCATTACTGATTGTCTCCATCGTATTCCTCGCATTTTTCGCGTGGTACACCCTTGCGGAACCAGGAGGTTGGGCGGAGACGATTTCCGGTTATGCGTTCACACTTATTTGGGTTGTTTTCGGAGTCGACTACGTAGTGCGGCTCGTCCTTTCAGAACAGCGTTGGCACTGGTTCTTACGCCACATTCCCGAACTCATCCTTGTTCTGGTTCCGTGGTTTAGGCCGTTGCAAATTCTTCGAGTAGTGCCCACACTGTTGCTCCTACAACGGGTGTCCTCTTCCAACAAATCAATCACCGTTGCGACGTACACCATCGTCGGAACAATAATGATGGTGCTGGTCGCTGCACTGTCGATCTACGATGTGGAACATACCGCTCCCGGCACCGCTATCAACAGTTTCGGGGACGCGCTCTGGTGGTCGATTGTCACTGTCACCACTGTGGGCTACGGCGACATAGCACCTGTGACCGCATACGGCCGCGTCATCGGGATTGGCCTTATGACTGGGGGCATCGCTATCACCGGCGTACTCACCGCGACAGTTGCGGCGGCACTCGTAGAACAAGTGGACGGCGACAAAGAAGAGTTCAAAGCGACTGAGGCCAATGCTTATCAAGCTGAACTAGCTGATCTTAGAACTCAGCTCCGAACCTTGGAACAACAAAACGCAGAAATCAGCGCGCAACTCAATGCTCTGCTGCAGCACGCTAACACATCACCCAATTCCGATAAATAACGGGAACGGCCTCTAAAAAACTGCCTACCCCCTGGTGTGGCGTCCGAGTTTTTGCCTTGTGGCAACATAAAACGCATGGAGCAACAGGGCTGGCGGAGCAAAACACTGCCGACGTGGGAGCAACGACTCCGCACTGTCCTGCGCCCGGAAATCGGCCCCGACGCCAGCCCCCAAGCCCGGTGGGAAGCAAAAGTTGAAGGCCCGCTCCTTGTCGTTTCCATCATCTTCATTTTGCTGTTCGTCTGGACTTCCATCGACCAACGTTCTAGCTGGTGGATCACCGTAGCGGACCTAGGCATGTAGCTATCCTGGTGCGCCTTCGGCATCGACTACGCCGTTCGCCTGTACCTAGCGGAGCCACGCGGTCGATGGTTCTGGCGCCACCTCCCAGAATTCGCCCTCGTCGTGCTTCCCTGGTTCCGGCCACTACGCGTCCTGCGCGTCATGCCGAGCCTGTTCCTCCTGCAGCGCCTGTCCCCCACCAGCCGCCGCGCAACCGTTGCCAGCTACACGCTGCTCGGTAGCATCCTGCTCGTCTTGGTCGCAGCGCTTGCAGTCTATGACGCTGAAGCAACACAACCCAACAACGAGTTCACGACAGTCGGCGATGCCCTATGGTGGTCTGCTTCCACCATCACCGCGGTCGGCTACGGGGACCTCGCCCCCACAAGCGAAGTCGGCCGTATCATCGCTTCATTACTGATGATCGGCGGTATCGCCATCGCCGGTGTGGTTACAGCGTTGATCGCTGCCTGGTTGGTCGAACAGATCGAAGACGAATCGGACCAGCACCAAGCACGTCTAGCCCTGGAAAACCAGCGCGCGCTGCTCAGCGAAATCGACATGCTGCGCACCGAAATCCGTGCCCTCAAGCACGCTTTATCTGAAGATTCCAAAGACTCTCAAGAAACCTAGCGCTACCTCGCGAACATCATTATGCTGTAACCCATGACCAATATGGGGGGTTTAATTCACAGCAGGGCTCTGTCTAGGCGTCAGCGCGACCGCATTCTGCAGCTTCACCGCGACGGAGAAATGAAACGTATTTCAGCAGGCGTTTTCATTCCGTCGAGCACCTGGGACTGCTTAGGGACTCCCGAGCGCCTTCAAGCCCTCGCTGCAGCCAGCACGTTAACTAGAGAATCCTTCGCCGCTCGCAGCTACGCAGCCGCAGCCTGTCATCTTTTTCCGGTGCCGCCAGGGGCCACAGCATCCTTCATCGAGGCTCGGTATGTGCCCCAGGCATATCCTCATCGAGCGGTCGTTACTGTTAATACATGCTTTGGCCCGGCGCGTGTGCTCAGCCCATCCGCGACCATCGCGGACTTAGCCACTCAAGGAAGCGTTTATGATGCGGTACGAGCTGGTGATGCACTGGTGGCAGGCCAAGCAGATGCCCTCGATCCACTGCGCTCGGGACTGGAAAGTATCCAGAGGATTCCGGGGTCTCTACAAGCCCGGGTCGCGGCCGGGCTGCTCAGCGAAGGGATAGAAAGCCCTCGGGAATCCGATCTGAAGATCGCTATGTGGCTGGCTGAATTACCAGCTCCTCTAGCACAAGCTTCGATTGTTGATCTCGAAGGACGAGTCCTTGCCAGGCCTGACTTCTACTTCCGTCACTATAGGGTGGCTGTGGAATACGACGGGATGGGCAAACTCGAAGGAGCCTACGGTATCAGCACTGAAGAAGCAGTGCGACGGGAACGTCTCCGCGAACGGCGACTGAGCAACCTAGGCATCCGCGTCATCCGCTTCGACAAATACACTCTCGCGGACGGTTCAGCGATGGATGCTCTGAGGCAAGCTATCAATGGAACTGATGCGAGTATTCAACTAGCTAGTGGACTCGGTCGCGCTGTTACAGCATCTGGGAGGTCTTCCATTCGCGAAGCCCAGCGTTTCGAAGTTAGCGGAGGATTCCCCACATGGACGATGGCACCAACGGCTAGTGCGCTCCGAGCTTTCTAGAACCGAGCAGATTTTGTACCAAAATATCGGGTCGGGGACCCGTCACGGATCAGCGACCAGGGAAAACACGGGAACGGGTGTCCGCCGACCCGAAATTTGTGCACATTTCTAGCGCAACTACCGCGCTAGTCGATGTAACCGCGCGCTTGAAGGTAGGCCCGGGACACCCAGGCGAAAAACCCCACGGTCAGCAACCATATGCCGCATGCGAACAAGACGATGGCCCAGGCAGCGGCCTCGTAGGCGATCACGCAGCCCACGCCGGCAACGGTGGCTGCTCCCCCAACCCAAGACATCACTGCCGGAACGCGACTAGCGCGGGTCCACCAGCATGCGAGCAGCACCAGGTCAATGGGCGCGGTGAGTGCGAAGAAGCATAGGCCGGCTATCCCAATAGGAACCAGCATGTCGCTGTGCACCAGGCGCAGGCAGATCCAGGCGATTGCAGCACTGATGGCCACCACGACCAGCAGTCGGAGTGCGAAACTGCGGACAAGCGGCCGGGCATATGCATCACGCGATCCATCACGCGATCCATCACTCGATGCGCCAAGCGATGCATCACTCGATGCGTCCGCGGGGTGTCCGGCGGGTGTGCGCTCGGGGCTGTTGTCTAGCGTGTCCACTGCGTGTCCTTGTGTGTTTTGGGGCTGTGAAGGGGTTGGGGTGAAGACTCCGGCAGGTGGTGTCCTCAGGTGTGCTGCCCCCTTAATGTGGTGAAGGCGATCCGGGCGGGCCTGTCAGGCGGTATTGTAGAAGTCTAGCGTTTAGCGTTGTACATCTGCGCCGCGTCCAGCCCTTTAATTATTGCACTGGAGTATCCCACCGATGCCGCATACGTCGATTCCCACAGACCTTCTCGAATCGCCTTCTTTCCAGCTTGAGCGTTTGCGTCGTCGTACACGGGATGAGGTCGAGGCTTCTTTAGCGGACTACAAAACCTCTATTCGTGAGTATTGGGTGTTGACGAGTTTGGCGACAGGCAGCGCCTCCAGTCAGACCGCCTTGAGTGCGATTTTGGGGGTGGATGCGTCGGATATGGTGCGATTGATTGATGGCTTGGAGAAGAAGTCGTGGGTCAAGCGCGAGCGCGATCCGAAGGATCGTCGCCGGCAGATTGTTGCGTCGACGAAGAAGGGCCGTCAGGCGCAGAAGGAGTTGGCCGAGTTAGTGACTGCCGCTGAGGACCGTGCGTTGGATGAGTCCACGTCGAAGCAGTTGAAGCATTTGCGTAAGTTGGCGAAGGCGATTATCGCTGCTGAGGAGGATTAGGGGGTATGGCCGAGTCGACTGTGTTGGGGTGTGTGGATTCGGCGCCTGAGGCCCGAACACTGGTCGATATTTTGTGTGCCACGGCTGCGGCTTTCCCGGAGGCTGCGGCGTTGGATGATGGGGATGCGCGTCATCCGTTGGGTAGCAGTGTGAATTATTTGGAGCTGTTGGAGCAGGTTCAGCAGTTCGCCGGTGTTTTGGCTGAGTATGGGGTGGGGCGTGGTAGCCGGGTGGGAATTAGGCTGCCGTCTGGCTCTCGCGATCTTTATATCGCGATCTTGGGAGCATTGTGGGCGGGGGCGGCGTATGTGCCTGTGGATGCGGATGATCCGCAGGAGCGTGCTGATCTTGTTTTTGGTCAGGCGGGTGTTGACGTCGTGTGCACTTCTGCTGGCGTTGAGGTTACGGCGTCGTGTGTGCATCGGCAGCCGGGGAGGCCTTTGCCTGAGGATGATGCGTGGATTATTTTCACGTCGGGGTCGACGGGTGTGCCGAAGGGCGTTGCGGTGACGCATCGTGCGGCTGCTGCGTTTGTGGATGCGGAGGCTCGGTGGTTTTTGGCGGATGCTCCGCAGCCTTTGGGGCCGGATGATCGTGTGTTGGCGGGGTTGTCGGTGGCGTTTGATGCGTCGTGTGAGGAGATGTGGTTGGCGTGGCGTCATGGTGGGTGTTTGGTGCCTGCGCCGCGGTCGTTGGTGCGGTCGGGGGTTGATTTGGGGCCGTGGTTGTTGAGTCGGAATATTACGGTGGTGTCGACGGTTCCGACGTTGGCGGGGTTGTGGCCTGCGGAGGCGTTGGATGCTGTGCGTTTGTTGATTTTTGGTGGGGAGGCGTGTCCGCCGGAGTTGGTGGAGCGTTTGGCGCGGTCTGGTCGTGAGATGTGGAATACGTATGGTCCGACGGAGGCGACGGTGGTGGCGTGTGGGGCGCGGCTTGTGCCGGGTGCTCCGGTGTTGATTGGTCGGCCGTTGGATGGGTGGGTGTTGGCGGTTGTGGATGCGCAGGGGCGGCCTGTTGCGCCGGGGGCGGTGGGCGAGTTGCTTATTGGTGGGGTTGGTTTGGCGCGGTATTTGGATGCGGATAAGGATGCGCTGAAGTATGCTGCGGAGCCTGCTTTGGGCTGGTCGCGGGCGTATCGTTCGGGGGATCATGTGCGTGCTACGCCTGAGGGTTTGGTCTATGTGGGGCGTGTTGATGATCAGGTGAAGATTGGGGGTCGTCGTATTGAGTTGGGGGAGGTTGAGGCTGCTGTTCAGGCGTTGCCGGGTGTGCGTTCGGCGTGTGTGGTGGTGCAGACGACTGGTGGTGGGGACAAGGTGTTGGTGGGGTATTTTTCTTTGGTTGATGACGTCGCGGGGGCTGATGTGGGCGTGGATGTTGCGGCGTTGGTGGAGGATTTTTCTGCTCGTTTAGCTGGGTCGATGCCTGCTGCGTTGGTGCCGCGGTTGTGTGTGGTGGATGAGTTGCCGGTGACGACGTCTGGGAAGGTTGATAAGCGGGCGTTGCCGTGGCCGCTTCCTGCATTGTCCGATGGGGCGCAGGGGGCTGGTTTGTCTGGGACGGAGGCGTGGGTGGCGTCTGTGTGGGAGGAGACGTTGGGGGTTGGGGTTGTTGATTCGTCGGTGGATTTTTTTGCTTTGGGTGGGACGTCGTTGGCTGCTGCGACGACGGTGGCGCGTTTGCGTGATCGTGTGCCGTTGTTGTCGGTGCGGGATTTGTATGATCATCCGCGTCTGGGGGCGTTGGCGGTGCGTGTGGAGCAGATTGTTGGTGCCCCGGTGGACTCTGAGGCACACAGCATCGCACACGCTGACGCAGATTCCAGTGCAGGGTCTGGTGTGCAGGCTCGCGCACGGGGTGCTGCTTGTGGTGGGGGTGTGCGGCCTGTTGGGTGGGGTGTGCGTGTGGTGCAGGAGTTGGCTCAGGTGCCGCTGATGACGTTGGCTGCCGCCAAGTGGGTGACGCTTGTGTTGTTGCTTAATGTGTTGGTGGGTCCGTTGAGTCCGCCTGTGTGGTTGGTTGCGGTGTTGTGCGTGTTGACGTTGACGCCCGTGGGGCAGATGGGGGTGGGGGTTGTGGCTGCGCGTATGTTGTTGGCAGGCCTGGCCCCTGGTTCTTATCCGCGTGGCGGGTGGGTGCATATGCGTTTGTGGCTTGCGGAAAGAATTAATGACGTCGCGGGGGCGCGGTCGCTGACGGGTGCTGCGTGGATGTCTACGTATGCGCGGCTTTTGGGGGCGAATGTTGGCAAGGGTGTGTTGTTGCATTCCTTGCCGCCGGTCACGGGCATGTTGTCTTTGGGTGATTATGCTTCGGTGGAGCCCGAGGTTGATTTGTCGGGTTATTGGGTTGAGGGCGATCGTTTGATTGTGGGCCCGGTGAGGGTGGGGGCGGGTGCGCGTGTTGGTGCGCGTTCGACGTTGTTGCCTGGTGCGAAGGTGGGTGCTGATGCGCATGTAGAGGCTGGTTCGTGTATTGCTGGGCAGCGTATTAAGTCTGGTTCGCGGTGGTCTGGTTCTCCCGCGTTGAAGGTGGGGCGTCCGCGTCGGACGTTTCCGCGTAAGCCTGCACCACAGAAGCGTGCGTGGGTGGTGGTGTACGCGGCATCATCGTTGGTGTTGGGGTTGTTGCCGGTGGCTGCTATTGTGGCTGCGGCGTGGCCGATTGTGCTGCTGGCGTGGCCTGATGCGGTGCGGTTGCTGCTGTGGGCGCCTGTGGCTGCTGTGGGGGCATTGGTGTTGTATGCGGCTGCAGTGTGGGTTGTGGTGCGCGGTGTTGGGGCTGGTGTGCGGCCGGGGATTTCTCCGGTGCATTCTGTGCAGGCGTGGCGTGTGTGGTGTGTGGAGCGAGTGATGGATGATGCGCGGCGTCATTTGTTTCCGCTGTATGCGGCGATGTTGACGCCGTGGTGGTTGCGCGCTTTGGGTGCGCGTATTGGTGCGGGTGCGGAGGTCTCGACTGCTGTGATGATTCCGCAGCTGACTGATGTGCGGGTCGGGGCGTTTTTGGCTGATGACACCATGATTGGTGGTTATGAGCTGGGTGGGGGTTGGTTGAAGGCGTCGCGGGTGAAGGTGGGTAAGCGCAGTTTTGTGGGTAATTCGGGGATTGCGCAGTATAAGTTGGCGAAGGATTCTTTGGTGGCGGTGTTGTCGGCGACGCCGAGGAAGTCCCGGGCGGGTAGTAATTGGTGGGGTAGTCCGCCGGAGCGTTTGCGGCGCGCTGTGGTTGATTGCGGGGTGGATTCTGGGCGGACGTATTCCCCTACTGCCGGGGTGAAGGCTGGTCGGGCTGCTGTGGAGACGCTTCGTTTGTTCGCTCCGATGGTCTCGGCGGTGTTGGCGATGGCTGTGGTTGTTGTAATCCAGTGGCTGTTGGTTCGGGTGGGTTATTGGGCTTTTGCTGTGTCGGGCGTGGTGTTGATTGTTGCGGGGGCTGTGGCGATGGGTGTTGCGGTTGTTGCGAAGTGGGTGTGTGTGCAGCGTATTTCTCGGGGTGAGCATCCGTTGTGGTCGCCGTTTGTGTGGTTGAACGAGTTGCAGGATGCGTTTGTGGAGTCTGTGGCTGCGCCGTGGTTTCTTACTCAGGTGCAGGGCACGGGCGCGATGAATGCGGCGTTGCGTGCGTTGGGTGTGAGGGTTGGTCGGGGTGCGTGGGTGGAGTCTTATTGGTTCCCGGAGGCGGATTTGTGCACGGTGGGTGCGGGGGCGACGGTTAATCGTGGTGTTGTGGTGCAGACGCACTTGTTCCACGATCGGATTATGAGTATTGACGCCGTGTCGGTTGGTGTGGGTGCGACTGTGGGACCGCATTCGGTGGTGTTGCCTGCAGCTGGGGTGGGTGATGGTGCGGTGATTGGGCCGGCGTCGTTGGTGATGCGTGGGGATGAGGTGCCTGCCAATAGTTATTGGCAGGGCAATCCGATTGAGCCTGTTTAGGCTTCTTCTGGCATGATGTCGAATTCTTTGCGGAATTCGTCGATGGCGAAGACGGTGTAGCTCAGCCCGGTGGTGAGCCAGGAGTCAAGTTGGGCGTCGGAGGCTCCGGTGGTGCCGTCGAGGTAGGGTACGCACATGCTGCAGTCGATGGAGAAGCTGGGTTCGCCAGAGCTGAGTTCTTGCGAGATAGCTAGTGCCCCGTAGCGTCCGGAGGAGTTCCAGCGTTGTGCCCACTCGTAGTAGTCGAACATTTTCGACAGGTCGAGTGTGTCGCTGGTGACTTTGGCGTGGACGCGGAGGAAGTTTTCGTATTCGAGGCTGAACATGACGAAGACGTCGCCATAGTAGGCGGCACAGCCCGTGCCTTCTGGGTTGGCGGCGATTTTGCTGCCGGCGGCTTCCAGGGTGGCGATGACGCGTTCGAGGGTGATCGGGTCAGCTGTGTTGGAGGTGTTGAGGTGGCTCATTATTTTTCCTCCCAGGTGACGAGTTCCGGGTAGGCCTGCTCGAGTATCGTGACTGTCTCCCCGATGGATTGGATGGCTGCGGCGAACACTGCGAATAGTTGACGTTCGTCGAGGCCTGCGTCGACGGGGACGGTGAGCGTCATCATGAAGCGTTTGCCTTCGTTATCGACGAGGCTGGTGGTGGGAATCAGTCGGTCGACGTTGAGCTTGTTGGCCCGCATTTGGGCGTCTGTGTAGTGCTCTTCGTCGATGAGTCCGCGCCAGAGTCCGTAGAAGCATAGGACGTCGTCTTTGACGCTGCACCAGAGGGCGAGGTTGTTGAAGGCGAAGCCTAGTTCGCCGTCCTCGGCGATGGTGCCTTCGAAGTTGTGGACGGCGGCTAGCTTCTGGACGCGCTCAACTGTGACAGCGAGCGCGGGGTCAAGGGTGTTGGAAGACATACGTTTTCCGCATCGTGTAATTCGGATAAGGTGCTTCCAGTGTAGCTAGTCTGCGATTTGCTTGAGACCGCGGATCACGATTTTCGGGTCCGGCTGGCCGACGAGCTCGTGGTCTTTGCCGGTGTATTCGAACTTGGACAGCACATAGCGCATGGCGTTGATGCGTGCGCGCTTTTTGTCGTTGGACTTGATGGTCACCCAAGGGGACTCATCGGTGTCGGTGTAGCGGAACTGTTCTTCCTTGGCGCGGGTGTAGTCGTCCCACTTGTCCAGAGAGGCCAGGTCCATGGGGGAAAGCTTCCACTGGCGCACGGGGTCCACTTGGCGGATTGCGAAGCGGGTGCGCTGTTCTTTCTGCGTCACCGAGAACCAGAACTTGGTGAGGCTGATGCCTGAACCCATGATCATGTTTTCAAGCATTGGTACTTCGCGGAGGAATTCTGCGTGTTGGGATTCGGTGCAGAAACCCATGACGCGTTCCACGCCGGAGCGGTTGTACCAGGAGCGGTCGAAGAAGACGATTTCGCCGGCTGCTGGGAAGTGCTCGATGTAGCGCTGGAAGTACCAGGAGGTGGATTCGCGCGGGGAGGGCTTTTCGAGCGCTACGGTGCGGGCACCACGGGGGTTGAGGTGCTCGTTGAAGCGCTTGATGGTGCCACCCTTGCCTGCTGCGTCACGGCCTTCGAAGAGGATGATGTGGCGCTGGCCGGTGTCTTTGGTCCAGTTTTGCCACTTGAGGAGCTCGATCTGCAGGGCGCGCTTGGTTTTTTCGTATTCTTCGCGGCTCATGCGTTCCTGGTAGGGGTAGTTTTCCCGCCAGGTCTCGACTGGTTTTCCGGAGGGGGTGATGAGGACCGGATCGTCCTCGTCGGAATCGTCTACGATGTAGCCCTCGGTAGCGGCGAGGTCAACAACTGGGAGCTCCTCATGCGTATCAGCCATGCCTATAATTTTAGACCTCCGGCCCCCTATTGTCTCTTGTTTTCCCATACGGGGGTAAACAAGAAAACCCCGCGAGGTGTGCGTGAAGCACACAGCGCGGGATTTCAGTTTTCCAAGGATTAGAAGCCTCGGAAGGGCGTCAAATTACTTGACCAGACCGAGGAGGTCCTTGGAGCCCTCAGCAACCTTGCCGAAGGGAGCCAGGAAGTGAGCGA
>NZ_JAKETN010000008.1:0-8256 GCF_021491455.1 Corynebacterium argentoratense
GGAAGGCGAGCAGGAATACAAGCGGCTGAAGGACCTTTGGCAACGTACTAACGAAGAAGAGCCGGGCACCTATGTTGACGGTCGTAATGGTGAGGAAAAGACGGAAGACCAGATTAAGCACTTCATGCGCTTGGTTCGTGAGGAGAATAGGGAGCAACGTCGACAGGAGCTGTGGGAAGCAGCATCCAAAGATTTAAAGAAGGAAATCAAACGCCTAAACGATACCTCTAAGCGAGAGTATGACGACTGGGTAAAAGAAAAGCTTGAAGAAGCAGAAGAATCGATTGCCGCAGCGACAACCGACGAGGAGCGTGCGGCAGCTCGGTTTATTCCACGAGCATTTGTACCGCCGTGGGACATCGATATCCCCGAAGAGAGGCCAGCTGGTACTCAGCATTGGGGTGGTGATTACGCTATTCGCTACCGGCTCGATGTTATGCCGGCGGAGAACATCCGGTTCGAGCAGCCGACCGTCAAGCAGCTAGAGCAACTGGGCTACGTGGATGAGGTTTTGAGCGGGCTAGAGGCGTTGGATGATTATTCGCAGCGCCTTGCTGAGCGCAAGAAGGAGAAACAGATCACCAAGCAGGCCTTCGATAAATGGAAAACCTATGAGGAACCCTTGGTGGCTGAGTTGTTTCGACAAGGTACACGTGAGACCAAGGTACTGACAGAGAACAGCAACCTGTCACCAGAGCAAAAACAACGAGTGGCTAGGGAAATCGACTCTGAGGTTTCTCCGGATCTGATCGTGGATGCTGTAGTAGTCGAGCTGAAGTTCACGACCAGTGCCAGAGGGCGGAAAGTTGCTAACCTTGTGCAAGAGCTGACCCAGCAGTCAGCAGTTGGCTTTGTTTATGCGCCGAACCTGACGTCGAGTGGCTACTATGAGCTGATAAAGGAACTCCGGAACTTGTCTGGGAGAACGCCACGCAAATTGCTGCGCGCGCAAATACTGACGTCCTTCGGTATGCTGAATATCTACTGATCGAGGCACCGAAGGAAGGAGTGATGGATGACTAAAGAATCGCATTTTCGGATCGCTGCTAGGATTGAAGATCTGCCGCAGGATGCCCTTTACGACTTGTTGCTACATTGCCCTTTACTCCAGGACTTCAGACGCTATGGGACCGTTTTTCCCTTTCGAACCTACGCTTCTGTCAACGGACACACTGATGTTGAAGTTATGTGTGAGCCGTTTTGGACGGGAGACATCCAGCTAGTTTCTATCCAAGGTCGGCTTGAGCAGTTCTTCGGAGTTCCTGACGAGCAGTATGAAGGTGCGGTTGAAAGGTTCATAACCGATATGCACCAGCTGTATCAATGGCTGTGTGAAAAATCGCCGTACGCTTGGGGTCTGATGTCTTACGAGATGGACGGGATTCCTAGCCGTTTTAGGCCCTCCGTAAAATACCCGACGCCGTGGTGGGATTTCTTCTACGATGATGAGCCACTGCTGATTGACCCAAATAAGCCGAATATCGAGGCAGCCTAACGCCCACAGATAACTCCGTCCTATTAGCCCACCCGCTCACCTCGAGCCGGTGGGTTTTCTCATGCCACCACCCTGGTGGCGCCAGTGCTTCATGGTGTAACACGGCCAACACAGCACCCACCCACACCAGTCCTTGCTGCTGGCAGGCACCCCGCCTAGAACGCCCTTTCCTTTCTCCTTGGAGGCGTTCTCGATTCCCCCCTTGCGAACATTAAACGCAGTCTATTATTAAGTGTATGGTTTACCTTATTTCTACAGGTCGTGAAGACCATGTAGAGACCAATTTTCAACCGTCGGACGAATTAGACCAGTTCGTAACGTATAGGGGTTGAACCCTCAGCAGCTCCACCTGAGGGGGAAGTGTCGAACTCTCGCTTTCGAGCGTAGGTTCGCACTTCCCCCGCTCTGTGTCCGCTGGTGAGCGCTTCTTCTAGGTCCTCGAACTCGATGGGCGCTGCACTGTCATGGAAATAGGACGCAATGATGATCTGCTCGCGCCCGATGAATACCTTGTCTACGAAGTACTCGAAGAGCTGGTCGCGGGTCTCGGGTGTGTCAATGGTGGCCTCAGCGAAGCGCTTGTAGAACGCGCCGATAGAGGCTTTGTCCTCGTAGGGCGTGGCCTTCACATGCTCGGCCTGGATCGCTGCGTCAAGCTCATGTTTTTGCTCTTCCTGGGAGCGCATGGCTTCGGCGGTGGTCTCGTTGAAGATGCCTTGGGAGATAGCCTTGACGAAGTTTGCGAGCTTCTTTTCCACGTCTGCGCGCCTAGCTTCCAATGCCTTGAGGATGTCATCTCCACGCCCGTGGGTCTGCTGGTAATGATCGGCTAGATCAACAGCGAGCGAGGCTAGCATCTCAGGGTCTGCGAGGAAAGAGGCGACGATCTCCTCAATCCGTATCTCGATTTCATCCTTGCGGACGGTCTTGGCTGAGCACTTCTTTTTGCGCTGATTGAGGCAGTAGTAATACCGATATGTCTTCCGGTCTTCGAGGTGCCGCTCACGCCCTCCGTTGGCCCGCCGCAGGTGAGGCAGTACGCCCTGCCTGTGAGCCAGTAGTCGGGTGCGTTCTCGCCTTGAGCAGCGAGCTCGGCTTTAGTCTTCGCCCCACGACGCTTGTTGATCGCGAACCGGCGTTGGACTTCATTAAACGTGAGGTCATCAACGATGCGAGGCATCCCGTCCTCATGGACGTGCCCTCCATAGGCGTACTCACCAATGTAGGCGCGATTCTTGAGCATCTTGTTGAGGTTCTTCGGCGTGAACCTGTATCCGCGCGTTGTACGGATTCCCTGGGCGTTCAGCTGGTCGCAGATTTTCTGCATGGACACGCCCGAGGCGTAATCGTGGAAGATCTGCGTGACGATGGGAGCCGTCTCCGGGTCCGGGATGTAGCGCTTGTCCTGGTCCGCAGCGAAACCGAAAATCTTGTGGCCGTTGGAGAGAGCTCGCTCGACGTTGTAGCGCTGACCTCTTCGGATGGTGACGAGCATGGCGGGTTTTCGGCCGTGTTTGTCACCGAGGTGCGCGATCATGAGTCCGCCGAGTGGGCGTGCGATGAATCCGACGGCGAAGGTGGCGAAGGATGCCACGGTTTGTGCTGCGTCGAGCTCGCTGAAGAACAGTGGTCCGATCACCAGTGAGGCTGCGGCACCGTAGAGGGCGTAGTCGTACCATTCGACGAGTGTGCCGAGCATGGCTGCAAGTATGGCGCGACGTGCGCCTTGCGGGAGTTTGAAAAAGTTGGCGTGTTCGTGTGTGTGGGCGTGATCGACTGTTGACGCCGCGTCGTTTCCGGGCGCGTTAGTACTGGTGGTTGTGTGGGTGCTCATGCTTGTGTCCAATCGAGGCTGACGTGGTTGGGGGTGAGTTCGTGGATGCTGGATACGCCCATGAGTTGCAGTGTGCGGGTTGCTTCTCTGCGGATGATGGTGAGGGCTTTTTCTACTCCTTCTGCGCCTCCTGCCATGAGTGCGTAGAGGTAGGCGCGGCCGATGAGTACGCCGTCGGCGCCGAGTGCGACTGCGGCGATCATGTCTGCGCCGGACATGATTCCGGTGTCGACGAAGATGGTGGCATCTGGCCCGAGGCGTTTGCGGGCTTCAGGCAGGGTCAGTAGCGGCACAGGCGGGCTCGGTCGAGTTGGCGTCCGCCGTGGTTGGACAAAATGACGCCATCGGCTCCGTGCTGCATGCATTCCGCGGCGTCATCGGTGGTTTGGATGCCTTCGACGAGAAGGGTTCCGTCCCATTGTTCGCGTAGCCATTCGAGGTCGGCGAAGTTGAGAGTGGGATCGAACATGGTGCCGATTTCCTGGAATGATTGGCTTCCTTCTCCAAACTTGGTGACAGCGAGGGGTTCGGTGGTGAGGAAGTTGCTCCACCATTCGACTTTGTAGGAGGCGTCTGCGAAGGTTTTCCAGGTGAGTTTGGGCGGAAAGGTCATGCCGTTGCGCATGTCGCGGTGGCGTGAGCCGGCGACGGCGGTGTCGACCGTGACCATGAGGGTGTCGTAGCCACTGTTTTGTGCGCGTTTGACGAGTTCGTGTGCTTTGTCGCGGTTGTTTTTCACAGGTAGAGCTGGAACCATCGTCGGGCGTTGGGTGCGGCGTCGGCGACGTCTTCGATGGAGGTGGTGGCCATGGTTGAGAGGCTGAAGGGGATGCCTGCGCGTTGTGCTGCGATGGCGCCGGCGCATTAACCTTCGGTGTGCATCATTCGGGTGAACCCGGTGGGTGCAATGGCGAGTGGCATGGCGGATTCTGCACCGCAGAGGGTGGTGCTGCGGTTGACGTTTTCGACGTCGCGGAGGACTCCGGGTCGGAAGGCGAGGTTGTCGAATACTTCGCGGGAGCGCGCTATGGAGATTTCGCGTTCAGCGCCGCCGTCGACGTAGTCGAAGGGGCCTTTGGGGGTGCGGCGTTTGGCTATTGCGCGGAGGTCCTAGATGTCGGCTGCGTGCTCGAGTCGTCGGGTGCGCGGGTCGCCCAGGGGTAGGTCAAGCTGGAGGAAGTCTTTGAGCATCTGTGGGTCGGGCAAACTCCGCTCAGTTGGGACGAGCCGTGTGTGGCGGGTGGTTAGGTTTTTGAGTGCTTGTTCGCTGATTGCGCGGAGTTTGTTGGTGGGTTTCATGTCTCTTTTCTGGGGTAGTGGGTGTCGGTTCTTTCGTTTTTCTTTAGTTGGTTAAGCGTTACTCATGGTTCAGTGGAAAAGGGTTTAAACGATGAGATGGAAATTACATAAGCCGCACGGTGTGATACGACCGCGCGGCTTATTTGCCCTGCTCTACGACCCTTTCAGCTGTCCGGTGGGGGATCGTGCAGGGGGTAACGGTGGTTAGTGTTCTTGTGCGCTGATGGAGGTGTCGGTGCCGGTTTTGTAGATGTTGGCGTCCGTTGTGGGGGTTTCTTCGGCGGTGCCGCCGTTTTCGGGAACGCGTTTGGTTCCGAAGAACAGCAGGTTGAGGGTGATGGCGGTGAATGCTGCGGTGGTGATGCCGGAGTTAAACACGGTGCCGAACCATGTGGGGAATTGCGAGAACAAGCTGTTGTCCATGACGGGCAGCAGGCCCATGGTCAGGGAGACTGCGATGATCAGCACAGACTTTTCGTTCATGTGCACTTTGGTCAGTGTTCTGATTCCTGACGCCGCGATCATTCCGAATAGTGCGCCGGTTGCGCCGCCAAGCACGGGGGTGGGGATTGCTGCGATGATGGCGCCGAGTTTGGGGATGAGGCCGAGGATGATGAGGATGACGCCGGCTCCGGCGACGACGTAGCGTGAGCGTACGCGGCTCATCGCTAGTAGACCGATGTTCTGGGCGAACGCGGTGTAGGGGAAAGTGTTGAATACGCCGCCGAGCATGGTGGAGAGTCCGTCGGCGCGCAGGCCGTCGGCGATTTGTTGGGGGGTGGCTTTCTTACCGACGATTTCGCCGGCGGCGAGGAAGTCACCGGTGGCTTCGACGAGTGTGACCAGGCCGACGAGGACGAGTGCGATGACGGCGGAGATGGGGAATTCGGGGGTTCCGAAGTGGAAAGGGGTGGCTACGCCGATCCATCGCTCGTCGGATACTCCGGAGAGGTCGACTTTGCCGAAGAATGCTGCGGCGATGGTTCCGACTGCGAGGCCGATGAGTACGGAGGCTCGGGCGATGGCGACGGGGGCGAAGCGTTCGACGAGGAGGACGACGATGAGGGTGAAGATGCCGAGGCTAACGTTGGTGATGCTGCCGGCGTCTTCGGCGTGGCCACCGGCGATGTTGGTGGCAGCCACGGGGATGAGGGAGAGTCCGACACAGGTGATGAATGATCCTGTGACTAGTGGTGGGAACATCCATAGAATGCGGGCGAATATGGGAGCCATGAGGAACATGAATAGACCGCAGGCGAGGACGGAACCATAGATTGCTGCGGGCCCGTAGTTGGTGCCGATGATGATCATCGGGGGCACGGCGGTGAAGGTGCAGCCTTGGACGATCGGCAGGCGGGCGCCCAGTCGGAGGAAGCCGACGCATTGGAGGAAGGTTGCGATGCCTGCGACGAGGAGGTCTGCTGTAATCAAATAAGGCAGGTCAGATGGTTTCATCTGACCTGCCTGAATCATTGCGCCGCCGAGGACGAGCGGGACGGCGACTGCCCCTGCGTACATGGCGAGCACGTGTTGGAATGCTAGGGGGACAAGCCGTTTCATCGGTGGGATTTGATCGACCGGGTGGACGGCTGTGCTGCTTGTGGCCTGGGTTGTGGCCGTGTTTGGTGCGCTGGAAGAATTCACCAGGTTTTTATATCACCGCGCAACCTGATGGCCTAACTGTTCGGGGGTACCGGAGGTTTTGGCTAGTCTTCGTCCTCGTCTTCGGGGAGCATGCTGGCCAGTGCTTGGGTGGAGGGGCAGACGTACCAAGCCCCGGAGATGGCGTCGGTGAAGCGGGTGAGCATGTCGCGGGGCCCGTTGACTCCGGCCATTTGACGGAGCATTTCTTCTAGGCGCCATTGGTCGAAGCTGAATCCGACGAATGCGGTTCCGTGGCGTCGTACGTCTCCGTATGCGCAGTTGCGTCGGTAGACGTCGAGTTCTGCACCGTCGACTTCGACGACGGTGCGGGCGACGTGGGAGGAGTCCGGTTTGGTTTCGTCGTCGAGTTCTACGCTGTCGGCTTTGGTGCGGCCGATGATGTCTTCTTGTTCTTCGGTGCTGAGGTCGTACCAGTTGTTCGCGCGGTGGTTCCACAGTTGGTAGAGCAGGACGGAGGCTCCGGCGCCGGGTTGGCCGTTGGGGATTGCGACGATTCCGGGGGCTTCGAGTGCGACTGGGTTTTCGGTGCCATCTTCGAAGCCGGTGAGGTCGCGGTTGAATTCGTAGACCCAGCCGGTGGTTTCGCTGCTGAGTTTCCAGTTGGCAGCGAGTTGTTTGGTGATGTGTTGGGCGACGTTGAAGGTTTGGCTACGGGAGGCCGATGCGACCCAGATCCAGGCGTCTTTTTGGGTGGCGGGCATTTGGTAGCCGTCTTCGCCTTGGATGGGGGAGTCGAAGTCGTGTACGCCTTCGGGGACGTCGTTGGGGTTGGCGACCTGTGCCCAGAGGCTAGGGCGTACGCCGACGACGACGTTTGCGCCGACTGTGGTGGGAAGGTTGATGGCATCAGCGAGTGCTGTGACGGCTGTGCGTGCGGCTTCAGCACTGTTGTCGACCAGGTTCAGTTCGATGAAGGCATGGTCGGTGGTGCCGAGTGCTGTGATGCCGGCTTGGTGGGTGTGAACTTGGAGTGCGTTGGTGTTGTTGGTGCTCATGGTTTCCATTTCTACTGCAGTTGGTTGTGGTTTGTGCATTGGGTGTGCCTAATTTTTAGCTAATTTTTAGGGTTCTCTTGGGTGGTGGCACCCCCGGAATAGACCGAAAGCACGTGGTACTTTCCGTTTTGGCTTGTTGTGATCGTTAGCATCGGGCGCACTTTCTTAGTTTGGAAGGGCTGTTTTCTCAGGAGCTGATCAGATATGCCTGCACGTTCCGAGGGGCGTTCCTCTGTGGATTTCCGTGATGACGTCGCGTCGGCTGGGGTTTCGACGTGGGTTTCGGCTGAGCGTGATGGGTTTGAGTCTTCTTTTCCGATCAATGTTTTTACGCAGTTGAAGGGCGTTATTGCGCTCAATACTGATCCCGTGTCTTTGTCTATTTTGAATGCTGCGCGGGAGTTGGTGATTGAAAATGGGCTTGGTAAGACCCGTATGACGTCGATTGCGAAGCTGACGGGGGTTAGTAGGCCGACGTTGTATTCGCGTTATTCCAATGTGCGAGATGTGACGACGACGTTGTTGACGCATGAGGTCGTCAATGTGTTGATGTTGGTGGATAGTTTGCCGCGCAATGTTGATGAGGTCACTTGATCCTCGGGTCATCGCAACCGTGCTGATGAATATCGCTCAGTCTTTTTCTTTCTCTTATGGTGTTCTCCATGACTCGTTTGGTTCTGTGGATACCTGGCGAGAGGAACTTAACGCCTTGGTGAAGGGCTATTTGCGGGCTTAATCACCTGCATGATGGTCCGCCCCGCGTGCACGGGTCGGATAGAGGTGAAGTGAAGCTTTAATGTTGGCCCGCATGTATGTCGAAAAACATCCTTTCAACTGCTGATTTGTGTGTTTGGTGTGGGGTGTGTAAATTAATCGGGGTCGCTACGGCAGCTGGTTGCACAGGTTGTGTGCGGTCTGGTGGTTGTGGTGGTGTTGTTTGAGAACTCAATAGTGTGCCAATGTACTTT
>NZ_JAKETN010000009.1:0-2545 GCF_021491455.1 Corynebacterium argentoratense
GTAGGAACTTTCATCTTCACACCGGGGACCCCTATATGTTGTGGTGACCCGCTGAACCCACCGTGGTCTTCTTCACCCCGCTACGCACTCCGAAACCGGAAGAGCCTAATTAGTCTCTAATCCTTTCAAATCTCATTTTATATGACTTTTGCAAGCTGTTAAGCTAATTTGTGGAACATATGCCGAACCTTATCTATACGGCTATTCGGGCGGCGGGGTTGGCAAATAAATTTACCAATAGCTGGCTGGTATCCTTTTAACTCTGTCAAGCAGACTCCCTGCCCATTTGTGAAATAAGTTAAATCGTTCCTGTATTCTTGAATACATCTGGCAGGGATTTCTCCTTTCAGAATGACCTCGTCATTCTTTACCTGAGTACTTACAATATCTGCACAATACCTTGGGGCATCATGATACGCCCGTGAGAGATATTCCTGCGGTGCATAAATTTCAAAGTGGAGATATGGCTCTAATAGTTCTGTCCCTGCTTTTTTTAAAGCCTGCTCCAATACGATAGGGGAAAGCAGCCGAAAGTCTGCGGGGGTACTTACAGGACTATAATACAATCCATATTCAAAACAGATTTTACAGTCTGTCACTTTCCATCCATACAGCCCCTGCTCGCAGCCATAAAGAACCCCCTCCATAACCGCATTTTGGAACGATTGGTTTAAATATCCAAGTGAAACTCTGCTTTCATACTGCACTCCGCTTCCAATAGGGAGCGGCTCTATGGACAACCCGACAGAAGCCCAGAAAGGATTTGGCGGGACTTCTATGTGGATGGTATATTCTGCTTTTCTAAGCGGTCTTTCCATATATATAACAGTAGGCTCTTTTATTTCTGCCTCCACATGGTATTTTTCCTCAAGGATGGCACAAATGACTTCCATCTGCACATTCCCCAAAAAAGAAAGTATAATCTCATGCGTTGTAGTATCCACATAATATTTTAAAAGAGGGTCGCCATCTGAAATTTCTGTAAGTGCCCCAAGCAATATTTCCCGCTGTTCAGATTTCTTTACTGCAATCGTTGTTTGGAGCATAGGGAGAGGATTTTCAATAAATTTTCTCTGCGGCAACAGCATTTCGTTCCCCAAAATACTGTTTAGCTGCAAAACATCATTTGGTAAAATTACGATATCACCAGAGCAGGCTGTATCGGATGAATATAATTCACCGTTTGTCGGAACACACATCTCTGTGATTTTTATTTTCTCTTTTTCAGATATTTTAATAACATCCCTCAAATGCAATGTTCCGCTATATATACGCACATAAACAAAACGCCGCCTTTTCTCTGAATATTCAATCTTAAAAACCTGCCCGCATAGTTCAGATTGACCTTCAGGCGTTGATGAATAAAACTTACTGGCAATCACTTCTATAAGCTGCCGAATCCCCAGATTGTTTTTAGCACTTCCGTGATAAACGGGAAATAACGTTCCGTTTTGGAATCTCCTGTTTTCTTCCTGTTCCAGTTCTGACATTTTAAACGGTTTCCCTGACATATATTTCTCTAATAGTTCATCGTTTCCCATAATTCCCGCATCCCACTGTTCCATATCGTCATTGTCCGTTACATTTATATGGGGATGCTGCCCAACCTTTTGCTTCACTATAATTTCCGAAGAAAGCTTTGCTTTCATTTCTTGATATACCATTGGCAAATCAATCCCCTCTTGGTCAATTTTATTGATGAAAAAAATTGTCGGAATCTTCATTGTCTGTAGTGCATGAAACAGTATACGGGTCTGTGCCTGTATGCCATCCTTTGCAGAAACTAATAATACTGCTCCGTCTAATACGGATAAAGAACGGTATACTTCCGCCAAAAAATCCATATGGCCTGGCGTATCTATAATGTTGACTTTTACATCCTCCCACTGAAAAGATGTCACTGCTGTCTGGATAGTGATTCCCCTTTGACGCTCCAAATTCATTGTATCTGTCCTTGTTGTGCCTTTATCTACGCTCCCTGGTTCTGCAATTGCACCACTGGTATACAATAAACTCTCCGTTAATGTTGTCTTTCCTGCGTCAACGTGAGCCAGAATGCCTAAGTTAATTATTTTCATGTGATTTTCCTCCTATCAACACCCAAAAAAGGGCATAAAAATACCCAGTGATAAATACTCCTATCACTGGGTAAATAACTCCAATAGCCCCAAAACACTTATATGTTTTCGGGCATATAAAATTACATGATAAAAGTATTCTTAAACTGGGTACAAAAAACTAAGCCCCATATTAAAAGTGAAACGGGACTGCTACTTTTTGTTCCCACTATCAAATTGACAGTTTATTTAAGAATACCTTGCCGCATATTTATTAACTCCTTGTATAACACTGAATCTAATTATATTCCTTAACCCTTTATTTGTCAAGCTGACAAACTAAAGCAGAAAAAGCGGCAGGATTTCCCCCTGCCACTAATCAGGCTCTTCCGGTTTCGGAGTGCGTAGCGGGGTGAAGAAGACCACGGTGGGTTCAGCGGGTCACCACAACATATAGGGGTCCCCGGTGTGAAGATGAAAGTTCCTAC